>PNOH01000012.1 GCA_013824715.1 Odoribacter sp.
TCGATCCGGTTTAAAAGTTAATTACAAACATACCATCTATAAACTAAGCCCGATTCTGTCGGGCATTGGTTGTTTATAGAATTTCTAAAAATATAAAGTCCCGGAAATAATTTTGTGATCAGAAAAGACCAAAATTTTCATTTGCCCAAAATCTTGTAAATTTTGTTCTGATTATTTTTATATTTACGTCAACCTAACAAAAAAAATAAACTTATGGAAAATGTAAATCAAAAAAGACTTTTTATTGCAAGTTGTCTGGCGCTATTGGTTACAGCAATTACCTTTGCAATCAGGGCAAAAATCGAAGGTGTTTTCAGCACAGATTACGGATTATCCAAAGAACAGGTTGGCCGTGCGTTTGGACCGGCATTTTGGGGATTTGCCATAGCAATGTTCACAGGTGGTTATTTCATTGACATTATTAAAACCAAAACTGTGATATGGATGGCATTCGGAATGCATTTAATCGGTATCGTTCTTTTGCTTCTTGCCAAGGATTATACTTCTCTTTTTCTTGCCAATGTCTTTATTGGACTTGGTAATGGTAGTGTTGAAGCCGCTTGTAACCCACTTGTAACAACTCTTTTCCCCGACAAGAAGACAAAAATGCTCAATCGTTTTCATGTGTGGTTTCCGGGCGGAATTGTGATTGGAAGTATTCTGGCCTCCATAATTATGGACGAGCTAAATCTACCTTGGCAGGTATTGGTCAGTATGTTGTTTATTCCGTTGGCAATTTATGGGTTCTTATTCTTCGGGCAAAAAATTCCGGAAACAGAACGAGTTTCTGCAGGGGTTACCTACAAAGAAATGATGAGAAACATTGGAGCACCTATTACCATAACAATTGCCGTTATTTTAATGATTCTTGTCGCTACAGTACCTTCATTTACTGTTAATTTTGATAGTGCCACTCCGTTTATTATTATCGGGTTGGTTGCTTTGTTTATAGTTTTGGAAGGTAGGTTAATGAATAAAATTACGTTACTTTTCCCGTTCGTCTTTTGCTGCATGTTATTAACCGCTTCAACCGAGCTTGGAACAACGCAATGGATAAATGCATTATTAGCGAAAAACGGTATTGGCCCGATGATTATTTTGGCTGTTGTAACTGGTATCATGGCGGTAGGTCGCTACTTTGCCGGTGGTTTAATTCATCGCTTAAATCCAACTGGCGTTTTAATCGGTTCAGCTACTTTTTCAGTTGCTGGTTTATTGCTGTTAAGTATTTCAAACGGTCCGGTTATGACAGTAGCTTCAGCAGCAGTATTTGCCGTAGGAGTTTGTTATTTCTGGCCAACCATGATTGGTGTAGCTTCGGAATATATTCCCAAAAGTGGTGCTCTTGGAATGTCGATTCTGGGTGGAGCCGGATTTGTGGCCACTTCAATGGTATTACCCATTATGGGAAAATCGATTGAAACTGCAGGCCCCCAAATTACACTCCGAAATATGTCAATCCTTCCGGTTATTCTGATTGTTGCCTTTATTGGGTTATATTTTCTGGTTAAACAGAAAAATACCAAATCCGGAAATTGAATATTTTTAAGATTTTAAATAAAACAATCACATCAAAACTTAGAGGAGAAGCTTGTCGGTTCGGCAAGCTTTCTTTCTAACATCTGTTATAACTTATGAAACCAACTCTTCTGATTTTAGCTGCCGGAATGGGTAGCAGATTTGGCGGACTTAAACAAGTTGAACCTGTTGGCCCAAATGGTGAAACAATTCTGGAATATTCCATCTTTGATGCTATTCGGGCTGGTTTTGGGAAAGTAGTGTTTGTAATCCGGGAAAGTTTTGCAGACGATTTTAAGGCACGCTTCGAACCAAAACTTTCAGGAAAAATTGAAATAGAATATGTTTTTCAGGAAACAGATAAACTTCCAATTGGTTTTATTATTCCAGAAGTTCGTGAAAAACCGTGGGGAACTGGTCATGCTGTTCTAATGGCTAAAGATGCCATTAATGAGCCATTCGCGGCTATAAATGCCGATGACTTTTATGGAGCTGAAGCCTACAAGGTTATTGCCGAATATCTAAGAAAATTAACTGATCCGAAAAAATACGTGATGGTTGGTTATCAACTGAATAATACGCTTTCAGAATTTGGTTCTGTTTCAAGAGGCATTTGTGTGACCAACTTGGACCAACAATTGACAAAAATTACGGAGACTCATAAAATAAGACAAGAAAATAATCGGATTTTATGCGAATCAGATTCTCATGAAACGGTTGAACTGACAGGAAATGAAACTGTTTCGATGAATTTTTGGGGATTTCATCCTTCACTTTTTCAGAACATCGAAAATCAATTCATCGAATTTTTAAAGAACAACATCCATCTGCCAAAATCGGAATTCTACATTCCGTTCGTAGTTTTTGAAATGATTTTAAAAGGACAGGCAAGTGTTGAAGTTTTATCTGCTGATTCGCCTTGGTTTGGAGTAACTTACCAGGAAGATAAACCATACGTAATAGAACAGATTCAGAAACTGACCAATCAGGGAGTTTATCCGGAAAGACTTTGGTAAATTGACGTCTTCAGGAAGAAAAGAAGTTTATTAATCTTTTATGCCTAAAATGATTCTTCCGTACAAATCAAACTCTTCGGAACCGGTAATTTCGATCTGATAGAATTGTCCCTTTTTCAGCGGAACTTCTTTGCTGATCAACACTTCGCCATCCACTTCAGGTGAATCGTATTCAGTTCTTCCGACGAAAAATTCATCATCTTCCCGATCAATAATTACCTTCAGAATTTGTCCAACTTTTGCAGCATTCATCTGTGATGAAATGATTTGCTGAATACCCATCAACTCTTCCTGACGGGCTTGTTTGAACTCCTCCGGAACATCATCTTTATACTTTTGGTATCCGTAAGTTCCTTCTTCGTGCGAATAGGTAAATGTGCCCAAACGATCGAATTTATGCTTCAGGATAAATCTTTTAAGCTGCTCAAAATCATCTTCGGTTTCGCCCGGATGGCCGACCAGCATGGTTGTCCGAATGGCGATTCCGGGAACTTCCTCCTTTATTTTCAGGAGCAGGGCATCGGTTTCTTCGGTGGTCACATGACGCAACATGTGTTTCAATACATTATTGGAGCTGTGTTGCAGCGGAATATCAATGTATTTGCAAAGCTTGGGAATTGAATTAAACAGAGGCAGAATATCCATCGGAAATTTGGTCGGATACAAATAATGCAGGCGAATCCATTCGATTCCATCAATTTCTGCAATTTTTTGGATCAACCCGGCTAACATCCCCTTTCCATAGAGATCAATTCCATAATACGATAAATCCTGGGCAATCAGCAAAATCTCTCGAACGCCTTTTTTAGCAAGGTATTTGGCTTCTTTTACCAAGTCTTCCAGCGACTTGGATTTGTGTTTTCCTGTCATTCCCGGGATAGCACAAAAAGCACAAACGCGATTACATCCTTCCGAAATTTTCAGGTAAGCAAAATGCGAAGGTGTAGTAATTTTTCGTTCATAGATGAATTCAGGACGGTAAGTTGCTTTCAATTCGCTTACCACAGCTTTCATGTCGAATTTACCAAAAAACTTATCCACTTCCGGAACTTCTTTTTCCAAATCCAACTTGTAGCGTTCAGATAAACAACCCATCACATACAATTTCTCGATCTCGCCGCGACCTTTGGCACCTACAAATTCCATAATAGTATTGACCGATTCCTCTTTGGCATCGTGAATGAACCCACAGGTATTAATCACGACAATATCCGAATCGGTATCATTCGAGTCGTGTACAACTTCAAAGCCATCCATCGAAAGCTGGTTCAGCAGAACCTCCGAATCAACAAGATTTTTCGAGCAACCCAAAGTCACTACATTTATTTTTTGCTTCTTAGAGCCTCCCCCAGCCCCCTCCAAAAGAGGGGGTAAAGAATCGATTTGCGAAAGTTTACTATCTGACAATGGTATTCCGTATTAAAGATTTCTAAAATTGCATTTCAAAAAACTACCTTTCATTTTGAGAAATGGCTTGGTCTGGCTTTCTTAAAGTCTCCCCCTTGGGGGAGATTTAGAGGGGGCTGTATTAGCTGAAGAGCGACTCTACAAATTCTTTTCTTCGGAATATCTGCAAATCGTCCATTTTCTCTCCAATTCCTATATATTTCACCGGAATTTTAAACTGATCTGAAATCCCGATTACCACGCCACCTTTGGCTGTACCATCGAGTTTGGTAAGCGCTAATGCCGTAACTTCAGTTGCTTTAGTAAATTGTTTGGCTTGTTCAAAGGCATTTTGACCAGTTGAACCATCAAGTATGAGCAGCACTTCGTGAGGTGCATCATTCACCACCTTTTTCATGACCGCTTTTATTTTGCTTAGCTCGTTCATCAGGTTTACCTTGTTGTGCAGGCGTCCGGCGGTATCAATAATCACCACATCGGCGCCCTGAGCCTTGGCCGATGAAAGTGTATCGTATGCGACAGAAGCCGGATCGGCGCCCATTCCCTGTTTGACGAGTGGAACCTGAACCCTGTCGGCCCAAATCTGGAGCTGATCAATAGCTGCAGCCCTGAAAGTATCGGCTGCACCTAATACCACTTTTTTTCCTGCAGCTTTAAAATGATAGGCCAGCTTGCCTATTGTGGTAGTTTTTCCTACGCCATTCACCCCAACGACCATTATTACATAGGGGTCATCGCTTTCCGGAAGATCGAAATCAGCAATATCATTGTTGTTATTTTCTTCAAGCAAGCCGGTTATTTCCTCTTTAAGAATTGTATTCAATTCGGATGTGCCAATGTATTTATCGGCAGAAACACGTTTTTCAATGCGTTCAATAATTTTCAGGGTAGTTTCCACACCCACATCCGACGAAATAAGAATTTCTTCCAGATTATCCAGTACCTCATCGTCAACCTTTGATTTTCCAATGATGGCACGGCCAATCTTTGAGAAAACACTTTCCTTGGTTTTTGCAAGCCCCTGGTCGAGGCTTTCTTTTTTCTTGCTGTTAAAAATTCCGAAAACACCCATAATCACTCAGTTTAAAGTGCTGCAATGTAGTGATATTACAAATCTCAAAAATTAATAAAAAAAGCCTTCATCATTGATGAAAGCTTTTTTCTATAGAGAAATGAGTATCTATTTCCTAAAATATTCCTTTACATCATCATTCGGAATAATTTCTTCCTGAAAAATGTATGCACCGGTCTTTTCGGATTTTACCATTCTAATCACTTTTGCGTGACCTTTACCGGCACCTTTCTGCAATGATGCAACTACTTTCTTTGCCATACTATTTTGTTATTTAATTTCGCGGTGTACAGTAACTCGCTTTAAGTTAGCATTGTATTTCTTTTTTTCCAAACGCTCAGGAGTATTCTTCCTGTTTTTGGTGGTGATGTACCTTGAAGTTCCGGGAACTCCGCTTGTCTTTTGTTCGGTACATTCCATAATTACCTGAATCCTATTACCTTTCTTGGCCATTTCTTAAAGCTTAAATAGTTGTTATAAAACCTTTTTCCTTTGCACTTTTCAATGCAGCGTTCAATCCATTTTTGTTGATCGTACGGATTCCGCTGGCTGAAACAGTTAACGATATCCAACGATCTTCTTCAGGTAGATAGAACTTCTTTTTGAACAAATTAGGAAGGAACTTCCGTTTTGTCCTGCGCTTCGAGTGAGAAACGTTATTTCCCACCATTACTTTTTTCCCGGTTACTTGACAAACTCTTGACATTGTCTTATTTTTTAATCAGAATCTCACATTTTTCAAACAGTCCGCAAAATAAGTACATTTTATTTACAAAATCAAATTGTTTGAGAAGTTTTTTATTTAAATTTCAACACGTTATTGTTCAAAAATATTCAGAAACTTTTTATTATTCATTGGAAGAAAAAAATATCTTCGTTTAAACCCATGCATCTGTTCAATGCTGTTTAACACACTTACCTACTTTTTTTTCCTTTCATTGGTCTTTGTGCTGTACTGGTGGATTTTAAGAAAGAACTTCCGATGGCAAAACCTACTTTTATTTATTGCCAGTTATTGCTTTTACGGGTGGTGGGATGTGAGGTTCCTGGCGCTCATTTTTATCAGTTCATCCGTTGATTTTTTTCTGGGAAGGGCTATTTTCCGGCATAATGACAAGAAAAAAAAGCTCTATTTACTCTGGATATGCATTTTCATCAACCTGGGGATGCTCGGTTTTTTCAAATATTTCAATTTTTTTACCGATACATTTGCCGATTTGATCGTTCAATTCGGGTTTCAACCTAACCTGAAAACTCTTCAAATCATTCTACCTGTCGGAATAAGCTTTTACACCTTTCAGTCATTAAGTTATTCGATTGATATTTACCGGGGGAAAATACAGCCAACGAATGATTTTGTCCCGTTCATGACCTTTGTTTCGTTCTTTCCTCAGTTGGTGGCTGGTCCAATAGAAAGAGCATCACATTTGCTACCACAATTTTTGAAGCCAAGAAGCTTTAATTCCGATCATTTGAGCTCAGGCTTTCGTTTTATCCTCTATGGTCTATTTAAAAAAATGGTGATTGCCGACAGGCTCGCCTATTTTGTTGACCACATTTATAATTCTCCTGAAAAGTATGATGGAACAGTGCTTTTGGTGGCAACCTTCATGTTCGGGGTACAGATTTATTGCGACTTTTCAGGTTATTCCGACATTGCCATTGGTTCAGCCCGTTTGCTGGGATTCGACCTGACGCAAAACTTCAGAACTCCCTATCTGGCCCGAAGTTTTAAAGAATTCTGGCGCAGGTGGCATATTTCGCTTTCAAGCTGGTTTCGCGATTACGTTTATATTCCTT
Source organism: Odoribacter sp. (assembly GCA_013824715.1). Taxonomy (GTDB): domain Bacteria; phylum Bacteroidota; class Bacteroidia; order Bacteroidales; family Prolixibacteraceae; genus Aquipluma. The sequence goes on from PNOH01000012.1 coordinate 6,814, forward strand.
TGGGAGGTAATCGTGTTTCGCAAAACCGGTGGGTTTTCAACGTCATGCTAACCTTCACGATTTCAGGTTTATGGCATGGAGCATCATTGACGTTTATTATCTGGGGATTTCTGCACGGATTATTTTTGGTATCTGAGTTTTTCCTTTCGAAAATCATATTACTCCCGAAAAAACTTTCGTGGATTGGACTTGTCATTACATTTATAATTGTCAATCTAGCCTGGGTTTTCTTTCGGGCCGATTCGCTTGAACAGAGTATATCTATATTATCAAGCTTTAATCAACTGAATTTTGATTTTATTCCAAATGTATGGACCTGTTTTATTGCCAATAACGAATTCAGGGAGTTTACCCTTTCGCTTCTAACAAGTTTTCCGCTATTTATACTTTTTGAAATATTGATCGGTCAAGACGATTTCGATAGCGTAGTTAAAAAAAGTAGAACCTTTTTGCGCTGGGGCATTTATCTGATACTGGCTTTTATGATCCTGTTTTTTGGAGTTTTACATTCTGCTCCTCAATTTATCTATTTTCAATTTTAAGCCATGAAACGAATCATTCTTAAACTTGTGTTGTTTTTTAGCTTACTGATGATTCCGATCGTTTCCTTTTTCATGTTGCCCTATTCCGAAGAATTTGCTTACCACTACATTGAACAGGACTGTTACAATCACGGCGCCTGGATTTATGACCGGATCAACCACAATCCGGCGCCTATTGACGTGGCTTTTATCGGTTCTTCACATACCCTTCATGCCATTCAGGAGAAAAAAATGGAAGAATTGCTTGGACAAAACTTCCGTGTCGTCAATCTGGGATACTGCAGGTATGGAAGAAATATTGAATACACTATTCTGAAAATGCTTTTGAAACACAAATCGCCAAAACTTATTGTAATTGAAGTACATGAAGATGAAGAGAAGAACAGCCATGACATATTTCCATATCTTGCCGAGACGGAAGATTTACTTTTAACTCCCACCCTATTCAACCGGGATTATTTTTCAGATTTGTTTCATGGCGGATCAGCCCGTCTGGAATATTTTAAGGCAAAATATATCTTCAGAAAAAAATATCCTGAACCAACCTCTGAACTTTACGGATATGCGGCCACCGATAGGATTGTAAGTGAATTTGAATTAGACGAAAACCTCAAGTCGTGGCAATTCAGGTTGAGCCAGACTAATCCTGAAATAATTGAAAAATTTCAGTCAGAATTCCCCTTAGCCTATCTTAAAAAGATGGCAAACATCATACAGGAAAAAAATATACCAATTCGATTTGTTTATCTGCCAGATTCGGGTTCAAAGCTTCATAAACCTAAGTTTGCCTCTTTTTATCAGGATATTGCTCCATTGATAATTCCACCGCAAGGTATTTTTAACGACAAATCAAACTGGATGGACGCCAGTCACTTAAACGACAAAGGATCTGGCGTACTTTCAGCGTGGCTAGCCGAACGAATAAAAAGTGAGCTGTGCACTGATTCAATGACATTCAGGTAAACAATTCAGGGTTTCTTTTATATTCCAAAAAAGTAGCTTAATTTAGGCTTTCTAAATTCAGAAAATAGTGAACGAAGAAAAGACAAAACATTATCCTACCATCCTTGGCGCAATTCATTTGATAGTACTTTATACTTTCATTCAAACCATCGTTGATTTTCCTTTAGCTCTTCTCGATTACTATAACGGCACAGATTATTTATACAACCCGATCAAAAAAATTGTACTTGGCGTTGGATCAACTTTTTTCATATTTTACTATTCGTTCCGGCGGGCAGGAGTTCCACTGAAAGAACTTTTCCCTTCAAAATCGTTTAATTTTCTGATTCTGATTCCAGTTCTGCTTTTCCTTTGGGCAGCACATAATCTGATTGGTGAAGTAAATGTTGCCCTTGACAAAGTTCTTCCTCCTCCGGCTTGGTTTTGGGAATTATTCAACAAATTTTTCGAAAGCGATTATGGAATTTACGGCGCAATCCTGAAGGTTGTTATTATGGCCCCGGTTATTGAAGAGCTGATTTTCAGGGGTGTGATCATGCATGGCCTGATGCGGAACAATTCGAAATTCACCACAGTTTTTGTTTCAGCTCTTCTATTTGCGCTGTTTCACCTGAATCCCTGGCAATTCCCGGCCACGTTTGTTCTTGGCCTTCTATTGGGTATCCTGATGCTTCGAACACGCAATATTTATTTATGTATTTTGGGTCATGCCATTAATAATGGCTTGGTTTTAATCAGTATTCAATATTTTGACACTATTCAAAAAACATCTTTTTTTCAAAGTAGCAAGCCGAACCAGTTGATTATTAGTGCATTGATTTCTGTATCTGCACTGGCGCTGATCTTTCTTTTTAGCCGAAAGCAAAAAGAAAAAAGCGATTAATCCTACCCGTTTGTTTCATTTTGACGAATCAAAATTCATAAAAACCACAATTGGCACTATATTTACAGTTCAAATCTTCCTAAAATTAAAGAATATGGAACGAGTTGCTATATTTCCCGGGTCGTTCGATCCGTTTACAGTCGGACATGAAAGCATTGTAAAACGTGCAATTCCTCTGTTCGATAAAATAGTAGTCATGATTGGATATAACGCGAATAAACTTTCTTTTTTCCCCATCGAAAAAAGAGAAAAATGGATTAAGGAAGTTTTCAAAACTGAACCCAAAGTATCCGTTGAATGTTATGAAGGGCTGACGGTTGACTTTTGTAAAAAAGTGAATGCACAATATATCCTCCGAGGTCTCCGTACTTCGGCCGATTTTGAATTTGAGCGAGCTATTGCACAGGTAAATAAAATGATGTACCCCCAAATAGAATCTGTTTTTCTGTTAACCATACCCGAACATACACCAATTAATTCGACCATCGTCCGCGATATTATTCTTCATGGCGGAGATGCCAGCGAATTTTTACCCGCAGCATTAAATATGAAGGATTTCAATACGGAGGAATAAAAATGCTTTTGGTTCGTTCATTAATTCAGTGACCACAATTTCTAAATCAAAATGCGTTTCCTGTTGTAAAAATTCAGTATATGACCTTATTTTGCCTTTGTTTATTTCTGTTTCAGGGATATACGGCACACGCGGCAGCAGTTAAAATTACCGGAAAAGCGCCCGAATATGCTCAAAATTCCATTCAGTTGAACCGGCTGCATGATTTCATTTCAGAAGAAAAAATTAAACTGGGAAACTTCAGGTTTGATGCCGAAGGTGCATTTAGCCTCGAAATCGAACTGGCCGGAACCAGCCTTTGTTTTGCCGATTTTGATGGCTATCACGGAATGATTTATCTCGAACCCGGAAAGTCATACGAAATAATATTTCCGCCGAAAAGAACCTTAACCGAATCGCAGAAAAGGAACCCATTTAATAAACCTGAACCGGTTTGGTTCGGTATTTCAAAGCCTGATCACAATGAATTGAATTTTCAGGTACAGCAATTTGAGCAAGCTTATGCCAGCTACGAAAACAAATATTTTGACCAGATTTTTGTCAACCGCTCCAAATCGCTGGTTGATACCGTGAAGAATATTCTGGATAAAGAATTTACAAAGACCAATCAATCCCTTTTTGAATCGCACAAACTTTACCGGAAAGCCAACCTTGAATATGCCCTCCATCAGGGAAAATCAGCAGGTTTTATGGAAGCCTGTTTCAGCACCCAAAAACCATTATACAACCTGGCGGCCTATTCAAGCCTGTTTAATCAGGTCTTCCTGAATTACTTCAGCGTATTGGCCAATTCGGCAAACCACACCGAAATCAAAAACCTGGTACAAACATCTGCATTACAGAAGCTGGACGAATATTTCCAGAAACATTTACATTTCAACAGGGAACTTTCGCATTGGGTACTTTTAAAATCAATGAAAGATGCCTTTTACAGCAAACAATTCTCAAAAGCTTCTATCCTGAAAATGCTTGATCTGGTAAAAAATAGTGAATGGAATGCCTACGAACAGAAAACAGCACAATTAATCCGTTCTAAGCTTGTCTATTTATCAGTTGGAAGTAATCCTCCAGCGCTGGTTTTAAAGGACTTAAACGGCCAGGATGTAATTTTTTCAGATTTCAGGGATAAATATATCTATCTGCATTTCACCGATCCGAAAAACACCATTTGCCAGCAACACCTGGATGCATTAAAAACAATTGCCTCACATCACAAGGAAAATCTGGTAATTATTAATGTGATCCCAAATGGCAGCACATTCACCAATAGCAGTAATTGGGCCGGAATATTTACTACAACCGTTAATAATCTGGAAGAAATTTTTCTGGTGAAAACTTTTCCTAATTCGTTTCTCATTGGCAAAGACGGTAAGCTTTTACTTTCGCCCGCACCCAACCCCATTGACGGACTCGACCGCCAATTAGGGCAACTATTTAAAAGTGATTATATGAAGGAGATTCAGAAGAAAAACCAGAAAATACAATAAGGTCAGTTCGATTTTGGGAGTTGTCGTATTCAGACGAGTAGCAAAGAGACAGAGTACCTGGGTAAAAAGTCCTTAATTGTTTGCGATATGATAACAAAAATATTTGTAAGACAATCGAAAGCGGTTGTTGTCTGCACCGGAGATGCCCAATATTTGTAGCCAAAGATAAGTACCGATCATAATCGTCCGCGCATGAAGGATAAACAAAACGAATTTTTCTTTCGGACGAAATTGAAGTTGCTTTAAGAAAAGCAAGTTATGAGAAATATTATCAAGAGATCAAGGTTTTTTCCAAAAATTCGTGCAAACTTCGATAAGTATTTGACAATGGAATTTCAAATTCTGATAGGGCAAACCAACGCACTTCTTCAATATCTTCGTCCTTTTGCGGAACCGGGGTTTCATTACCAGAGTAACTCATCAAAAACCATTTCGTTTCTTTTAAAACTAAATTATCCGGAAAGTTTAAAAAGGACGACCGGTAAATATGAAAAGTAGATTCAAGTTGGCGAACGATTTGGAGCCCGGATAAACCACACTCCTCTTCTACTTCACGGACTGCTGCACTCGCCGGCGTTTCGTTTTTTTCGATTTTACCTTTCGGAAGATCCCAAAAACCTAACCGTTTGATAAACAAAAAATTTCCTGCATCGTTTCGCACCAAACCTCCGGCAGCAGAAATCTCTACAAAACGGCTCCTGAAAAAATTCCAGAGCTGCAAAATTTCAGGATTATAAATCAAATATTCTGAACTTTCACTAGCATGTTCAATGTCATAAATAATTTGATTTACAGCAGAATAACTTCCAAAATCTATCCTATATGAAATGTTATTATTTGATGATTTTTTCATTTCTGAAGCTATCACAATACTAGAGTCATTGAAAAAAACTTTGTACATTTGTCAGCATTATAAGTAAAAAAGAAAATATCATGATTGAACAAATTCAAATCGAAGTTACAAAGAAACTACTTCACATCAACACCATAAAAGTTCAGCCCAATAATCCGTTTACCTGGGCATCTGGATGGAAAGCCCCGATTTATTGCGACAACCGCAAAATTATGTCTTATCCTGAAGAGCGTACTTTCATCTGCGAACAGTTCTGTAAAATCATACGCGAAAAATATCCGCAGGTTGAAGTAATCGCCGGAGTGGCTACCGGGGCCATTGCCCACGGAATGCTGGTTGCCCAGGAATTGGGACTGCCATTTATTTATGTACGCGCTAAACCAAAAGATCACGGGCTCGAAAACCTGATTGAAGGTGACATGAAAGCCGGCCAGAAAGTCGTGATTATTGAAGATCTGGTTTCAACCGGAGTTAGCAGTCTGAAAGCAGCCGAAGCAATTACCAATTTTGGCGGCGACGTACTGGGAATGCTGGCTATTTTTACCTATAATTTTCCACATGCCCGTAAAAATTTCGAAGATGCAGGATTGGAGCTAACTGCATTAAGCCGCTATCAGGTACTGATTGATCTGGCTTTGCAATCGGGCGATGTGAAACCCGAAGAAGTTGAAAAACTCAACAAATGGCGCGAACAGCCTGAAAGTTGGGGTAAATAAGTTTATTCATTAATCCAGATAACTTCCCCTTTTCTAACCTGAGAAGGGGATTTTTATTTCAAAAACCACGGAACATGTCTGTAAGTAAATATGTAAGCAACGTAAAAATTGTCAACAACAAACAGGAAATTATTTTCAACTTCCTGTCGAACTTCGAAAACCTGTCGAAATACGTGAACGAAAGTCTTTTATCAAAGCTGACTGAACATATACCTCAGATTCAGATTTCGAATTTCGAATCAGACACAGATTCTTGCCGGTTCCAGATTGCCGGAATGGGTTTGGCCGAAATCAGGGTCATTGACCGCGAACCATTCAAAACGATAAAAATAAAAAGCAGCGGCGGTTTGCCAGTTGGAATAGTATTCTGGATTCAGCTTCTGCCAGTTGCAGCTTATGAAACCAAACTCAGGCTAACTCTCGACGCTGATATGAGCATGATGATAAAAATGTTGGTCAATAATAAGCTGGAAGAAGGGATCAACCGTTTGGCCGATATGCTGGCAGCGCTGCCATATAAGTAGTGGTCAGTAATCAGTGATCAGTCGCAGTTAGTTCAAGTCATTTGATGGTCATTAGCTTCGCGTCATTGGTGGTCATTTATGGTAACTCCATGCTTCAATATGGCAATTAATGACAATTGAATGACAATGAATGACTACTAATGACCTGAATGACAATCAATAACCTCCATGCTTGGTATCTGTATTCACTTCACTGCATGCAGAAACTCAACTTCTTTGAAATGAAATTCCATGATTCTACCATCCTCTTTCCGGATCAGCAATTGTCCAATTTCATTTACCCCGATTATTTCGCCTGTGAAAACCTCATCTTCCGCACTGAACAAATGTTTTTCATTCAACAGGTAAAGAACAGATAAAAACTCCTGATCTATCTTTTCATCTTCTCCTTCGCGAAGCTGCTTATAATAACTGTTTATTCCCGTTAACACTTCCGTCAGTAATAATTCACAATCGAAGTGCTGATTTGTCAGTAACTTCAAGGAAACCGGGTTAGGCGCAGAACTTCGGAAGATGATTTGATTCACGTTGAGCCCGATTCCTACGACCGAACTTTTCAGTAATCCGTACACGACGGAATTTTCGATCAGTATTCCACCTAACTTCCGATTGCCGGCATAAATATCGTTTGGCCACTTAATACTAAGTTGGTCAACATACTTATTCATAGCAGCATAAATACCAAGAGTGATGACTTTCGAAAGCATGAATTGCCGGCGTATTTCAAGAAATTCAGGATAAAGGACCAATGAAAAAGTAAGATTTTGACCTGGTTCGCTTTCCCAAAAATTGCCTGACTGACCGCGGCCACCTGTTTGTTCGTATGCCAAAAAGACAGTACCTTCAGTGACCTCATTTGCCCTTATCCGACTGTTGGCATAGTTGTTGGTAGAATCGGTGACTTGCAGGCGGACAATTGTATTACCAGTGCTTTTCTCCATTTTGCAGGTTAAATTTGCATTTCCATATCCATTCAGGAAATTCATCTCACAAGTTTAATCACATCTTATAAATTAAAAAATTTATCTTTGTAGTTCTAATAAATATTTATGGATAAAAGCGTTAAAGAAATTGAAACTGAACAATTGATTGATGCCATTGTTGAAGGAATTCAAAGGAAAAAGGGGATTGATATTGTTAAAATTGACCTAACTAAAATTAATCATACCGAATGTAAATATTTTATCATTTGTCACGGAAATTCGAACACTCAGGTTGATGCGATTTCCCATTCGGTAGAAGATACCGTAATTGAATTTCATAATGAAAAAGCCTGGCATACTGACGGATACCAGAATTCGATCTGGGTTTTACTTGATTATGCCGACATTATGGTACATATTTTTCAACGGGATGCCCGTAGGTTTTACGACCTCGAAAACCTTTGGGCCGATGCACAAATTGAATTAATTAAAGATGAAAACCAGTAATAAAATGGCAGAAAATAAAAATAATAAAGAAAAACCCAATTTCGGCGACATTAGGCCGAATATGAACAAGGCGCCTAAAATTAATCCTTACTGGATTTACGGTGTGATTATCGTTATATTTCTTGCAATCCAAATGTTTACGATGGGCACCGGGCCAACTAAAACGACCTGGTTTGAAGTGAAAAATACGATGTTTAAAGATCAGGACATCAAGAAGGTAGTGGTTGTAAATGGTAAGGATGCTCAAATATACCTTAAAGATGAAAGTATTGAAAAATACAAAAGTAAAATGGAATCCGGATTTAATGTTCCAAGCAAAACCGGACCACATTTTCATTTCGCTATTGGATCTTTCGATTCATTTAACGCTGACATCAAAGAAGCACAGACAACCTACGGAACTGCTGAATTTGGGATTGAAAGTGAAGAAGTTCACAACTACCTGGGCGAACTGCTGAATTGGATTCTTCCATTTGCCATCATCATTTTAATCTGGTGGTGGATATTCAAACGGATGAGCAAAGGTTCAGGTGGCGGCGGTCCCGGCAATATTTTCAATGTCGGAAAATCGCAGGCCAAAATCTTTGATAAAGATTCAAGGGTTTCGACAAACTTTAAAGATGTTGCCGGTTTGGCCGAAGCCAAGCAGGAAGTGGAAGAAATTGTTGATTTCCTGAAAAACCCGATCAAATTCACCAAGTTGGGAGGAAAAATTCCGAAAGGCGCCCTTTTGGTTGGCCCTCCGGGAACTGGAAAAACCTTGTTGGCCAAAGCAGTAGCCGGTGAAGCCAATGTTCCGTTTTTCTCGATGTCGGGCTCCGATTTTGTTGAAATGTTTGTTGGTGTGGGAGCTTCGCGTGTTCGTGATTTGTTTAAACAAGCCAAAGAAAAAGCGCCTTGTATTGTTTTCATTGATGAAATTGATGCCATTGGCCGTGCCCGTGGAAAAAATCCGAACATGGGATCGAATGATGAACGCGAAAATACACTGAACCAACTATTGACTGAAATGGACGGTTTTGATACCAATTCAGGAGTAATTATTCTGGCTGCAACCAACCGTGCCGATATTCTCGACCGTGCTTTGATGCGCGCCGGACGTTTCGACCGCCAGATTCACGTAGAATTGCCCGATCTGAACGAGCGCGAGGAAATATTCATGGTACACCTGAAACCAATTAAACTCTCTCCTGAAGTTGAACCTGCTTTTCTTGCCAAACAAACACCTGGTTTTTCGGGAGCCGACATTGCCAATGTTTGCAACGAATCGGCATTGATTGCAGCACGAAAAAACAAAGATATTGTTGAGAAACAAGATTTTCTGGATGCTGTTGACCGTATCGTAGGTGGACTGGAAAAGAAAAATAAAATCATTTCGGTTGACGAAAAACGCCGGATTGCATACCACGAAGCCGGTCATGCCACAATAAGCTGGCTGCTCGAACATGCGCACCCACTGGTAAAAGTAACTATTGTTCCGCGCGGAAAAGCGCTCGGAGCTGCCTGGTACCTTCCCGAAGAACGCTCGATCACTACTAAAGACCAGTTGCTCGATGAAATGTGTTCGGCGCTCGGAGGACGTGCTGCTGAACAAATATCGTTCAACAGTATTTCGTCAGGCGCCCAGAACGATCTGGAAAAAGTGACCAAACAATCGTATGCCATGGTCAGTATTTTCGGGATGAGCGACAAAGTTGGAAATTTAAGTTTCTACGATTCATCAGGTCAAAACGAATTTGGTTTCACCAAACCATACAGCGAAAAAACGGCTGAACTGATTGACTCAGAATCAAAACTGCTGATCGAAACCCAATATCTCAGGGCGCTCGACATACTTAACGAACACAAAGCAGGACATCAGTTGCTTTCTGAATTGCTTCTGGAAAAAGAAGTCATTTTCAGCGAAGATCTCGAAAAAGTATTTGGAAAACGCAAATGGGAAAAACCTTTGATGGTTGTTGAACCGAAAAAAGAAGCAGTAGCCGAACTACCCGAATCTACGGAAGAAAACGCTGTATCAATTACTGCGTAATGGATTCAGCCAAAAACAATATTCTGGCCCGATTGAAGGCCGCCCAGGATAAAAGAGGTGAAATTGAGGTGACCTATCCCGATTTCACCTCTCCTATTTACCATCCCCTAAGCCAATCCAACGAACTGGAATTCAAATCCAATCTGGAAATCGTTGGTGGACAAGTGATGTTGTGCAAAACCAAATCTGAAATTGTTGATCAGATTGCATCAATCTGCCAGGAGAAAAGCCAAAACAGAGTTTTTTGTACAGACCCTGTTCTTCAGAAATTACTTACCGGTAATATTGAATTTGACTCAGATGAAAATTCTTTTACTGAATTAAACATTGGCGTAACCTGCTGCGAATTTCTGGTTGCCCATTTAGGTTCGGTGCTCATTAGTTCAGCGCAAATTTCAGGCCGCCGCCTGAATGTTTTTCCCGAAACGCATATTGTTGTCGCCCACCAGTCGCAACTGACCAATTATCTGGACCAGGCATTGGAAAAACTTCAGTATAAATATAAAAATGAATTACCTTCGCTCATTAGCAACATCACCGGGCCCAGCCGAACTGCCGATATCGAGAAGACATTGGTTATGGGCATGCATGGCCCGAAATCGCTGATTGTACTGATTTCTGAAGAACCAATTTAATACTTGTGCTATGGAAAAAGATTGGGTTTGTGTATTTCGCACCGGGCAAGGATTTCAGGCTGAAATTGCAAAAGAGATTCTCGAAAACGAAGAAGTTAATTGTGTCGTAATAGCCGAACGCGACTCAACATTTCCTTCTTTTGGAGATTTGGAAGTCTGGGTTCATCAGGACTTTGAAGCAAAAGCCACCGAACTGCTAAAAGATTTAATCCTTTGAAAAAATTAATTACACGAACGGTTACCGGAATCGTTATGGTATTAGTCATGCTGACTGCGATCATAGCCAGCCCCTACAGTTATGCCCTTCTGTTCCTGATCATTTTAATTGGTGGAATTGCAGAGTTTAACAAACTATTTAAGCTATCAGAAGTTAAGCCTAATCAGGTTTTAAGCTACTTCATCGCTGTAATTTTATTTATTTTGTCTTTCCTGATTGCTCATGGAATTTTAGAATTCACCTTCCTGTTTGGACTATTTCCCCTATTGCTTCTGATTATAGCAGCAGAGCTTTACCGGAAGAAAGAAAAACCTGTTGAAAACATCGCTGTAACCATTTTTAGCGCCGTTTATATTGCCATTCCATTATCACTCTTAAACTTTTTGGTTTTTCCTGAAATTATATCCGAAAATAGTTATTCTCCAAAACTTTTAATCGCCCTTTTCTCACTAATCTGGATTTACGACTCAGGAGCCTATCTATTTGGCGTTTCAATCGGAAAACATCGCCTTTTTGAACGCATATCGCCAAAAAAATCGTGGGAGGGCGTAATTGGCGGCACATTAACTGCTATTGTAGCTGCCTGGTTCATTTCCGGCTTTATTCCTGAAATAAAAACGGTTCATTGGATTGCCATCAGTATTTTAACTGTTATTTCTTCAACCTTTGGCGATTTAACCGAATCAATGTTCAAACGATATTTTGGCATTAAAGACAGCGGAAATATCTTGCCCGGACATGGCGGCATACTTGACCGTTTCGATTCATTATTTTTTGCCGCACCCTTGGCAGTGATGTACCTGAAACTGTTTGTTGAATAGGTACGCTGTACGCACTTTTCTGACTTGTCTAAACTCACTCGCTTGTACATATTTATTCACTTAAATTGCAGGTTTCTGGCAAAAAGCTTATTTATTTGCTATTTTTGAGACCAAAATCTTAGACTTCATGATAAAATTTCATAAAGCCGGCACTACAACTATCTATTATGCAACTGCAATATTTGCGGGCCTCATTTTAATTTCGTGGTTTTTCATTACCGATCATTACATCAAATTTGGAATTTTGGGCGCTTATACATTGATATATTACCTGATTATTCAATTTTTCAGGTGCCCGCAACGTACTGTCAGCCTTAACGAAACTTCAGTATTATCTCCTGCCGACGGAAAAATTTGTGTGATTAAAGAAACATTTGAAAACGAGTATTTGAAGACCGATTGCCTGCAGGTTTCCATATTTATGTCGCCCACCAATGTACACATCAACTGGATACCAATTCCTGGAGTGATTACCTACATGAAACACAAGGATGGTGAGTTTTATGCCGCTTTTAAAGATAAATCGGCTGAAGAAAATGAACGCACCACCACTGCTGTCAAATTAGAAGACGGGCGCGAAATAGTGATGTGTCAGGTAGCAGGGGCAATGGCCCGCCGCATCATCAACTATGTTGAAGTGGGCGATAAAGTTGACCAAACCACTGAATTAGGTTTTATCCGTTTCGGCTCGCGGGTTGACCTCTATTTGCCGCTCGACACCAAACTTCTGGTAAAATTAAACGACAAAGTTAAAGGAACACAAACCATTATTGGCGAAATTTAATCATGAACCGTATCATTCAACTGTTTTTCTGGGTACCGAATACGATTACCGCCCTGAACCTTGTGTGTGGCAGTCTGTCGGTTTTTTTTGCCATTGATGGCCAGCTTGGCCTTGCTGCGGTTTTCATTTTTGCAGCAGCCATTTTCGATTTTCTTGATGGTTTTTCTGCCCGTTTACTGAAAGCATATTCATCAATAGGCAAAGAACTCGATTCGCTGGCCGATACTGTTTCATTCGGACTTGCTCCCGCCGCAATCGTTTTCACCATGCTCGAACTGACCCTTTTTGGAAAAAACCAGCATATTCAGGATATTGAAGCAAATTTAAGCCAATGGATATTTCTTTTATCAAGTCTTGTTATACCAATTGCCGGGGCTTTCAGGTTGGCGAAATTTAATACCGACGACCGGCAAAGCGATCAATTCCTGGGAATGCCGATACCGGCCAACGCGATTTTCTTCGCATCACTTGCTTTAGTTCTTGTCTTAGGCGACCGAACTATAATTGAACCGATAATTCTGAATAAATATACACTTCTTGCATCCATATTCAGTTGCTCATTCCTGATGGTTTCCGAGTTGCCCATGTTCAACCTGAAATTCAAAAACCTGAAACTGAAAGAAAACGGTCTTCGCTATCTCTTTATAGCAATCACCATTCTGATGTTAATTTTACTTCAGGTCTATGCTCTGCCACTCATTATTATCTGGTATGTTTTGCTCTCCGGAATAAGTTATCTGGCAGGAAGTAAATAAGCCAGTTTAAACGATGAATAGAAAGCGCCTTAGAAACAAGGCACTTTTTTTGTGCCTTTAGCAGCGACCTTGAATAATTAAATTTCTCATTTGCTTGAACTTGACAGCAATAATATTTTGGGAAATAAAAAATAATTATTGTAAATTTAGAAAAGGAAAAGCGACGAGTAAAAGGTTGCTTTAAATGTTGTTGTAATTACAAAATCAAATAAAAACCCCACGGAGTACGCGAGGTCAAGAAATCTCTTCGGCTTATAGCCTTATTGTGATAAGTCTTTCAAATTGTAGTACAAATATACAATAAAACTTAAAATAAAAAACCATGTCAGAAACATTAGGGATCGATTTAGGAACAAATTCTATTGGATTAACAAAGCGCAATAGTGAATTAGGAAATAATATTGTTGATCAACTGGAGTATTTTAGTTCAATAATTTTCAATAAAGGGGTTGGCATAGGAAAATCAGGGGAATTCTCTTATGCAGCAGAACGTACAAAAAATCGGTCAACCCGAAGATTATACCAAGCGCGTAAATACCGTATTTGGGAAACATTGGATGTTTTAATGAAGTATGGATTCTGTCCAATTACTGAAGGTGAATTAAATCAATGGCGAAAGTATGACAAAGCCAAAGGATTAAAACGTCAATATCCTATTGGAGCAATAAAATTTGAACTATGGGTGCGACTAGATTTCAATGGTAATGGAGTTGTTGATTATTCGAGCCCTTACCAATTAAGAGCAGAACTGGCAACCAAGCAATTTGATTTCTCTAAGGAAACCGATAAATTCAAATTTGGAAGGGCACTATATCATATCGCCCAGCGACGAGGCTTCAAAAGCAGTAAAGGCGAAACGCTGAAAGAGCAGGAAAAAGAAGCAGAAGAAAAAAATTTAGCTCCAGATATTGAAATTCAAATTGATCTGAAAAAGTCTGAGGAAAAGAAATCAAAAGATTTAATTGCTTACCAGGAAGAAAACAAATTATCTACAGTCGGTTGTTGCTTTTACCAATTGGAAAAGGAAGGGGTTCGCATACGTGCAAGTAAATATCAGGCAGTGCGTTCACAATACGAGAAGGAAATAGAATACATTTTTACTTTTCAAAACGAATTGCAAATTGATAGTGATTTCTACCGAGCAATTCATAAAGCGATCTTCTATAAAAGACCTTTGCGGTCACAAAAAGGATTGGTCGGTAAATGTACATTAGAACCAACAAAAGAACGATGTCCTATCAGTCATCCCGATTTTGAAGAATTCAGAGGATGGTCATTTATTAACAACATCAAATACAAAAAAAATCCATCTGATGATTGGAGTGAATTGACTAAAGATCAAAAACAGCAATTGTTCAATGATAAGTTTTTGAGAACCACGAGCAATTTCAAATTTGAAGAAATACGAAACTGGCTTGAGAAAAAGATGGGATTCTATCTTTTATACGATACAAAAACAATCAATTATAAAGATAAAACCAATGTTGCCGGATGTCCCATATCAGGCAGATTAAGAAATCTGTTAGGTGATGATTGGAGAAATTTCACTAAGCATACATCTAAATCGAGATTAAACAAAAAGACCGGAGAGTTTCATCCAATATCTTATTCAATGGATGATATATGGCATGTGTGTTTTTCATTTGAAGATGAAGAACGAATTGTTGAGTTTGCAAAAAACGCATTACTGTTTAATGAAAAGGAAACTAAATCTCTGGTGAATCTGTGGGTTGCAATCCCTCAGGGATATTCCATGTTAAGTTTGAAGGCAATCCGTAATATCAATAAATTTTTAAAAAAGGGATTGATTTATACCGATGCAGTTCTTCTTGCAAAATTACCGGAAATACTAGGTAATCAAATCTGGAAAGAAAAAGAGGAATTATTTTTAGATGAGATTGGGAAACTTACAGCACAGAATCGGGATGACAAAAGAATCATAAACGTTGTCAATAACTTAATTGCCAATTACAAATCGCTGGAACTTGACGAACAGTTTGCATATAAAAATAACGACTATCGATTAGATGGTTCTGATTTTAAAGAGATAGAAAAATTTACTATTGAAAGTTATGGTGAAAAATCCTGGGAAAAACTACCGCAACCAGAAAAAGACAATCAATTATCTTTGGTTGCAGCAATATATCAACAGTACTTTTCCTCCTCTAAACGAGACTTCTACCGATTACCTAAACTAGGTGATACAATAAAAAAATACCTATCAGACAACTATTCAGTTTTAAGCTGTCCAAGCAGTTTTATTGACAAGGAAACCAAATTACCATGTCAATGTTGTGCATGTAAAAAATTGAACTTATTATATCATCCTTCCCAGATTGAGTTCTATAAACCAGCCAAAGAGCAAACAATTGAGTGGAATGGCACAAATTTGTCATTGAAACTATTGGAATCACCAAAGATCGGGGCATTTAAAAACCCAATGGCAATTCGTACACTTCATGAAATGAGAAAGGCAATCAACCATCTACTAAAAGAAGGGATTATTACTGAAGATACCCGCATTGTTGTTGAAACAGCAAGAGATTTGAATGATGCGAATATGCGTTGGGCAATCGAAGCATATCAACGAGAACGAGAAAAAGAGAACAAAGAATTTGAGGCAGTAATTAGAGATTTATATAATAATACTGACAGGACAATTACCAATGATGAAATTGACAAAGCCCGCATTTTGATAGATCAATATGAAATTTCGGAAAAAGGTGAGATTAAAATTGTAGAAGATCAGCAAAAATCGAAAAAGAAACTGATTGAAAAGGCAGAAAAATATAGCAAAGATGTTACTAAATATCGCTTATGGCTAGAGCAAGGATGTCGATGTATTTATACAGGAAAAATAATCAACATTACGGATCTCTTTTCCGATGGCAGAGTTGACTTTGAACATACCATTCCTCGTAGTATCTCTTTTGACAATTCTTTGGCAAACCTGACTGTTTGTGATGCGCATTTTAATCGTAGTGTAAAAAAGAATCAAATTCCATCTCAACTTTCCAACTATGATGATATTTTGTTACGCATACAGCCATGGAAGGAGAAAGTAGAGAAGCTTAAAGACAATGTAGATTTCTGGCGAGCTAAAGCAAAAAAAGCTCAAGAAAAAACGATAAAGGATAATGCTATCCGTCAGCGCCATTTATGGCAAATGGAATTAGATTATTGGCAGAATAAGGTAGATCGGTTTAAAATGGAAGAAGTTACAAGTGGTTTCAAAAATAGTCAATTGGTCGATACCCGCATCATTACTAAATATGCGACTCATTATTTGAAATCAGTTTTCAACAATGTTGAAGTTCAGAAAGGTAGCGTTACTGCTAATTTTAGAAAAATGCTAGGTGTGCAAAGTATTGACGAAAAGAAAAGTAGGGACAAACATTCCCATCATGCAATTGATGCGGCCGTTTTGACTTTAATTCCACCAGCAGCCAAACGTGACAAAATGTTAAAGCTCTTTTATGAAATTGATGAAAAAGAACTCTTTGAAAATGTCGATCAGTTAAAATATGAATTAGAAAAAGAACGTAAAAATTGTCAATTAGGCAATGTATCAGGCATTTCTCAATTCATTGAAGAGAATATTTTGATTAACCACATTGCAAAAGATCAAACGCTGACTCCAGCAAATCGCAAAGCACGAAAGCGAGGAAAAGAAATTTTTGTCAAAGATAAAAATGGGAATGAGGTAACTAAATGGATTACCGGAGATTGTATCCGAGGACAATTACACAAAGATTCATTGTTTGGGGGTATTAAATATCCATTAAAAGATTCAAGTGGCATATTTCAAAAAAACGAAATGGGACAATTTCAATATCCAATAGATAAAGAAGGGTGTGAAGTTATTTCAATGGTTAAACGAGAATTAATTACAAGTTTTAAAGCTGAAAAAGATTTAGAAAAGATTATTGATCCGAATGTAAAGCTATCTATTGATAATACAATACAAAAAAGGAAAGAAGAAGGAAAATCCTTTGCTACCGCTATTGCTGAACCAATATGGATGCTTGATAATAAAGGAAAAGAAAAAAGAATAGATAGAAATGGGAAACACTTAAGTCCTATTCGTCATGTGAGATGCAGAGTTGCAGCAGGGAAAGGCTTTTTTACAAAGGATAAAGCACTTGAAATAAAAAAGCAAACATACATCTCGGCTAAAAAATCGTTCCATTTAGATAACCGGGATTATAAACAAAGCTACTATGCCCAAAATGATGGAAACTATCTATGCTTATTATATGAAGGAATAAATAAAGGAAAGGTAGAGCGAAAATTTAAGCTCATTAATTACTTTGAAATAGCTCATCTGCAGATTTATAATACAAATCAACTTTGGAATGAACCATTCTATAAGGAAATTGAGGATAAGAAAAAGACCTTTTCTCTTTCAGCAATAATTAAGGTTGGAACACGAGTTTTGTTGTGGTCTAATGACCCATCTGAATTAGCTGATTTAAGTAGTTCAGATTTATTAAAGAGACTATTTGTCGTTTATAAATATAATAGCGTTGGTATAGAATATATTTACATGCAAAATCATATTGAATCTAGGCCGGACAACGAATTAGATGCAGGTGATACGAGTTTTGACAATTTAAATTATCAACCTAGAGTAATGCTAACGGCAAATAAGTTCAATTGTCTAATCGAACACCGAGATTTTATAATTACTCCAGTTGGCAAAATAGAATATCTTTAATTTGTAAGTCAAAAAAATGCAACCCCTTCAACCCGATACCAGCTACCATATTTTCAACCACGCCAACGGGTTCGAGAATATATTCAGGCACGAGGCCAATTACTATTTCTTTCTGGAGAAATACCGCAAATACATTGGCCCCATTGCCGAAACTTACGCCTGGTGCCTGATACCCAACCATTTTCATCTGGTTGTACGAATACGGAAACGGCCGATTTTAGTTAATATCTTTTCCAAAGTTTCCGGTACTGTAAAAGGCGTGAATAATATTAGAAACAAACACCATCGAACAAATGATATAAACTTTGGAAAAGGTATCGACGTAAATATCAGCGACAGCGAAATCGAAAAATATTTATCGAAACAATTCGCAAACCTGTTTAGCTGTTATACCCAATCGTTCAACAAGGTTTATGGCCGGATGGGGTCGTTGTTCATCAAAAATTTCAGGCGAGAACCAATTTCCGATAAAACCCACTTCCTGAATACTGTTGTTTACACCCACCGAAATCCCATCCATCACGGTTTTTGCAAGCAATACGCCGAATGGGCATATAGTTCGTACAATGAGATTATGAATAGGTCAAATGATGGCATTGAAACCGATAAACTGATCAAGATGGCCGGAGATGTCGAAGGCTTCATTAAAATTCACCTTCGTTCGCTTGTGTCGCTCGATCCTGATAATTATCCTGACATACCTAACCCATGATTAAACGAACCCTTTATTTTGGAAATCCGGCTTATCTGCATAAAAAAGATCAGCAACTAAAAATTACCGACACCGAAACTCAGGCCGAAAAGGCATCGATTCCGCTCGAAGATATTGCCTTCATGATACTCGATCATCCGCAAATTACAATCACCCATGCTCTAATGGCTGATCTTACCGACCGGAATGTGGCGCTCATCAGTTGCGACTCCAAACATTTACCATCTGGACTAATGCTTCCGTTGGATGGAAACCATGTTCAAACCGAACGTTTTCGCATCCAGATTGCAGCTTCAGAACCTTTATTAAAAAACCTTTGGGCGCAAACCATCAAAGCCAAAATTGAGAATCAGGCCGAGATGCTAAGCCGTGCAGGTATCGAAAGCAAACAACTGCTTGCTTTAGTTCCGCAAATCAAATCGGGCGATCCCGACAATACCGAAGGGCGTGCGGCAGCGGTTTACTGGAAACTGGTGTATGGCGAACATGGGTTTACCCGCGACCGATATGGCATGGAGCCCAATGCGCATTTAAACTATTGTTACGCGGTGTTACGTGCAATTGTAGCACGGGCTTTAGTTAGCAGCGGCATGTTGCCCACGTTGGGAATCCATCACCGGAATAAATACAATGCCTATTGCCTGGCCGACGATGTGATGGAACCATACCGGCCTTTTTGCGATGAATTGGTTTATGAAATATTCAAATCAGGAAATATAGAATCGGAGGCCATTACCCGTGACCAAAAAGCCAAACTGTTGAGCATTGCCACCTGCGATGTGCTGATTGATGGTAAGAAAAGCCCGTTAATGGTTGCCCTTAGCCGGACAACCAACTCGTTGTTTGAATGTTTTGAAGGAACCCGGCGTAAAATTGTTTATCCGGAATTCTGCAATTAAAAATAAATCAGATGTCGTTCGATGCGTTAAACCAATATCGCTGTATGTGGGTCCTGGTTTTCTTTGATATTCCGGTCGAAACCAAAAAACAGCAAAAAGCTGCAGCCCGGTTTCGGAAAGATCTGCTCAAAGATGGGTTTACCATGTTTCAGTTCTCGATATACATGCGTAACTCTCCAAGCCGTGAAAACGCCGATGTTCACACCCAGCGCGTAAAAAATATGCTCCCCGAATACGGGCACATCGGTATCCTGAAAATTACCGACAAACAATTTGGCATGATGGAATTGTTTTTCAGCAAACGGACGATCGAAAAACCCGGAATAGCACAACAGTTGGAACTGTTTTAGGATAACAAAATCAACGTGACAGAAAACAAAAAAGCGGAGAAAAATCCGCTTTTTTGTTTTCTGTCACGTTTGGCAAGTTGCTGAATTTGAGCTACAAGCCCGGCATACGCTGTGATAGAACGCACTAAAGATACAATTTGAAAGCAAATCACAACGATAAGATAATGCAAGAGGTTCAGTTACACGCTGTGATAGAACGCACTAAAGATACAATTTGAAAGCAAATCACAACTCATTTTGATTGTATCTACATAAGTTAGTGCTGTGATAGAACGCACTAAAGATACAATTTGAAAGCAAATCACAACATTTACCTGTCCTGTTGTTCCGGTGGCAAAGCTGTGATAGAACGCACTAAAGATACAATTTGAAAGCAAATCACAACTAATGAAGGTTATCAGCCTCATATTTTCATGCTGTGATAGAACGCACTAAAGATACAATTTGAAAGCAAATCACAACATAGGCCGCCCAATAGCCAAAAAGCATATCGCTGTGATAGAACGCACTAAAGATACAATTTGAAAGCAAATCACAACATCTTGGCTATACGAGCACATATATCAAAAGCTGTGATAGAACGCACTAAAGATACAATTTGAAAGCAAATCACAACCTAATATCATGGAATCAAATTTAAGTTTTTGCTGTGATAGAACGCACTAAAGATACAATTTGAAAGCAAATCACAACAGGAGTGGGTGATGCTTTAAGAGATCGTAAGCTGTGATAGAACGCACTAAAGATACAATTTGAAAGCAAATCACAACGTAAACCCGATACCATTCAATATTGTCACGGCTGTGATAGAACGCACTAAAGATACAATTTGAAAGCAAATCACAACTCAACCGGAACTATATCATTTTCAACCTATGCTGTGATAGAACGCACTAAAGATACAATTTGAAAGCAAATCACAACTAAATTGGGGTGCAATATCT
Organism: Odoribacter sp.; assembly: GCA_013824715.1. Classification (GTDB taxonomy): domain Bacteria; phylum Bacteroidota; class Bacteroidia; order Bacteroidales; family Prolixibacteraceae; genus Aquipluma. The sequence goes on from PNOH01000012.1 coordinate 27,652, forward strand.
GGGGCAACTGGGCTGTGATAGAACGCACTAAAGATACAATTTGAAAGCAAATCACAACGGGCAGCTAATTTTATGCAGTTTGCCGGAGACTGTAAACTGAACTCCCCATATTTTTCCTCGTAATTTTTAACTTTACCATTGAACAATTCCGGACTTTAATCCTTATTTAACCCGAAAATCAATTAGCAGCCCTGATCTTATGAATGAAGACCTGAAATGTATTCATTGTGGCAATTCGTGTGGAAAGACCCCAATCCTTTTCGAAGGCAATCCGTTCTGCTGTACAGGCTGCTCATCCGTTTTTCAGATACTCAATGTTAATCAGCTCAAACAATATTACCAGATTGAGCCGATGGCAGGCATCCGTATCGAAGACGATAAGCGACCTGCCAACGAAACTTACGCATTTCTCGAACTCGAAAAATTCAAAACCAAAATCCTTTCTTTTTCTGAAGGGGGCATTTCGAAAGTCAGTTTTTTCATTCCCGAAATACATTGCGCATCGTGCATCTGGCTGCTCGAGAACCTGCACAGCCTGAATGCCGGCGTTATCCAGTCGTTCGTCAATTTTCCGAAAAAAGAAATTAACATCACCTTCAGGGAAAATGAAATCCAGTTGCGCCAACTGGTTGAATTGCTGGTAAGCATTCATTACATTCCCGAAATCAGCCAGCACAGCATCGAAAAACCACAAACCGGGCACCTCGATAAAAAGCTGTTCCTCAAAATCGGTGTGGCCGCTTTCAGTTTCATGAATGCCATGATTTACCATTTCCCGCAATACCTGCCCGGTCACGAATTACTGGAAGACGATATCCGCCGTATGTTTGGCTGGCTGAGCGTGCTTCTGGCCATTCCCGTTTTAACTTTCAGCGCCAGCGACTATTTCCTGACTGCCTGGAAAAGCCTAAAAAAAGGCATCATCAGCATTGACCTGCCTATTGCACTTGGATTGATTACGCTTTTCACGCAAAGCCTGGCCGAAATCCTTTCAGGAAAAGGAATTGGCTACATTGATTCACTCACCGGGCTGGTCTTTTTCATGCTTATAGGCCGCTGGTACCAGGGAAAAACCTATCAGGCGCTTTCGTTTGAGCGCGATTACAAAACCTATTTCCCTCTGGCTGTCACTAAAATTTCGGCTTCAGGAAATGAAACCATCCCGCTTGAAGATTTGCAATCCGGCGACCGGATTCTGGTGCGGAACCAGGAAATTGTGCCTGCCGATTCGATCCTTATTATCGGTGTGGCCAGCATTGACTACAGTTTTGTAACAGGCGAGTCGAAGCCGGTTTTAAAACATCCGGGAGATTTCGTGTTTGCAGGTGGCCGACAGATTGGCGCAGCCATTGAACTGACCATCGAAAAGGAAGTACAGCAAAGCTACCTCACGCAATTGTGGAATCAGTCTGAAAACCCGTACACAGCCAGCAACAAACTGAATACGGTGGTCAATCGTGTGAGCCAGTATTTCACCGTTATAGTGGTGCTGATCGCAATCGGTTCAGGAATTTTCTGGCTGTTGAATAAGCCCGAAGTAGCGCTTTTTGCATTTACTTCAGTACTGATTATCGCCTGCCCCTGTGCCTTGGCTTTGACCGTGCCATTTACCTTCGGAAGCGCCATCCGGCAATTCGGGCGAAAAGGATTTTACCTGAAAAACACCGCTGTGATCGAACATCTGTATAAAGTTGATACGGTGGTTTTCGACAAGACCGGAACAATAACCAACACAAATTCTTCAGCTATCCGGTTTGTTGGGCCGCAACTTTCCGGCGAACAACTTCTGATGATTAAATCGCTGGCTTTTCAATCCTCGCACCCTCTGAGCAAAGCTATTTGTGAATCAATCGAAGGGAATGTACTGAATGAAGTCATCGGATTTCAGGAGATTCCATCACTGGGCATTTCCGGGATGGTAAAAGGAATCAGGATAAACATGGGCTCGAGATATTTTGTAACAGGCGAAACCGGTACCGAAGAAAACCTGAAATCGGAAGTTTGGGTTTTCTTTCAGGATTCGGTGATTGGCCATTTTCAGCTTGAAAATGAATACCGGCCGGGTTTGCACGAACTGATCGGCAGGTTCGGAAAAAAATACCAATTGCATCTTTTAACCGGCGATAACGAAGCTGAAAAATCGAATTTGATCAGGTATTTTGGAAATGAAAAATACCTTCACTTCAACCAGTCGCCTACCGACAAGCTAAATTACATCCGGAAATTGCAGAAGGATGGGAGGAAAGTTCTGATGATCGGCGATGGGCTGAACGATGCCGGGGCATTGAACGAAAGCAATGTAGGCATAGTGATTGCTGATAATGTATTCAATTTTTCGCCGGCATGCGATGCCATTTTACAGTCGAAACAGTTTGGCAAATTGCACAGGTTTATTGATTTTACCCACCAGAGCATGAAAATCGTGAAGGCAGGTTTTCTGATTTCATTCCTTTACAACCTTATTGGTTTATCATTTGCAGTCCAGGGAAACCTGACTCCGATTATAGCCGCCATTTTAATGCCGATTAGTTCGGTGTCGGTAGTAGTGTTTGCCAGTTTTTCAGTAAATTTAGCGGCGAAAGGTTTCAGATTTTAAAACAAGCTATGTCAGTCGTTTTCGTTTTGGTTTTGGTAGCTATCGTCATGGCATTCGCATTTTTGATGGCTTTTATCTGGGCAGTTAAAAATGGACAGTACGAAGATACTTACACGCCATCGGTCAGGATTTTGTTTGAAGATCCGCCGGTGAAAGAGGCAGAAAGTCGCAGTGATCAGTCGCAGTTGGCAGAACCAGAAAAGAGGAAACCCGAAACAGGAGAAGGTGAAAGTCGCAGTGTTCAGTCGCATTAGGCATGGACAGCCCGTAACCCGTAACTCGAAACTCGAAACAAAAAATATAACTAAATACTACTCTATGGAATTACAAAAGTTCTCCTACGACAACCGCATGACCCGGAACTTTGCGATAGCAACCATGGTTTGGGGCGTTGTTGGCCTGTTAAATGGCCTATTAATTGCCCTTCAGATTTATATTCCTTCCATGAATTTCGGGCTCGAGTTTACCACATTCGGGCGGACAAGGCCAGTTCACACCAATGCGGTGATTTTTGCCTTTGTCGGGAATGCCATTTTTACAGCGATTTATTATTCTTTACAACGGTTGTTAAAGACCAGGATGTACTCTGAACTGCTTGGTAAAATCCACTTTTGGGGCTGGCAGGCGATCATTGTGGCCGCAGCAGTCACCCTGGTTATGGGGTTTACCGTTGGCAAGGAATACGCCGAACTGGAATGGCCAATTGACATTGCCATTACTGTTGTATGGGTTATTTTCGGTTGGAACATGTTCGGCACAATATTACAGAGGCGAACCAGCCATATCTATGTTTCCATCTGGTTTTATATTGCCACCTGGGTTACTGTAGCTGTTTTACACATTGTAAATTCAATGGCTATTCCGGTAAGTTTCCTGAAAAGTTATACCCTCTACGCCGGAGTTCAGGACGCTTTGGTTCAATGGTGGTACGGCCACAATGCGGTCGCGTTCTTCCTGACAACGCCATTCCTTGGCCTGATGTATTACTTCGTCCCAAAAATTTCCGGACGTCCGGTTTATTCCTACAAACTATCTATCGTTCACTTCTGGTCGCTCATTTTCCTATACATCTGGGCCGGCCCTCACCATTTGTTATATAGTTCGTTGCCCGACTGGCTTCAGGCATTGGGAACCACTTTCTCGGTAATGTTGCTTGCCCCAAGCTGGGGCGGTATGATCAATGGATTGCTTACCCTGCGTGGAGCCTGGGATAAGGTACGGAGAGATCCAATCCTGAAAATGTTTGTGGTTGGAATTACCGCATACGGAATGTCAACTTTTGAAGGGCCTTTGCTGTCCTTCAAAACAGTGAATGCCATCAGCCATTTTACCGACTGGACCATCGGACACGTTCACATTGGGGCTCTGGGCTGGAACGGCATGTTAATCTTTGGGATGATATACTGGCTAATACCACGACTTTACAACACCAAACTTTACTCCACGAAACTGGCTAATGTCCATTTCTGGATAGCCACGCTGGCCATTGTATTTTATGCCATCCCACTTTATATCGGCGGGATTACCCAGGCCTTGATGTGGAAACAATTTACTCCTGATGGTTTCCTGATGTACCCGAATTTTCTGGAAACAGTCGCTCAGCTCATTCCGATGTACACCATCAGGGCATTCGGTGGGTTTTTATATGTGCTTGGATTCCTGATCCTGGTTTTCAATATTGTCAAAACAATCCAGTCAGGTTCGTTTGTGGCCGAAGAACATGCTGAGGCCCCGGCATTGGAATCACTTCCGGAAGGAAAAACCCAATCCGAATCCGGGCACCGTTTTCTGGAACGCAAACCAATCCGTTTCCTGATTTTTGCAACGATTGCCATTTTGATTGGCGGAATTATTGAAGTAATCCCGACTTATCTGATTAAATCAAATATCCCGACCATTACCAGTGTAAAACCTTATACCCCGCTCGAATTGCAGGGACGTGATATTTACGTGAAGGAAGGATGCTACAACTGTCATTCGCAAATGATCAGGCCATTCAGGTCGGAAACAGAACGATACGGGGAATACTCCAAAGCAGGCGAATCAGTTTACGATCACCCGTTCCAGTTTGGATCGAAAAGGACCGGTCCTGATTTGGCGCGTGAAGGGGTAAAAACCGGTAAAATTTATAAACCAAACTCCTGGCATTACAACCATTTTATCGATCCTCAAAAAATGAACGAGGCTTCGATTATGCCCAAATATCCGTGGCTGGCCAAAAAGGAAATTGATATCCAATCGACACCTGGAAAAATCAGGGCGATGAAAATATTGGGAGTCCCATATCCGGAAAATTACGAGCAGAAAGCCATTGAAGACCTGAAAGCTCAGGCTGACAGCATAGCAAAAGATCTGGCTGCCAATGGTATCCAAACCGACAGTAACCGAGAAATCATCGCATTAATTGCCTACATGCAGCGACTTGGCGTTGACATTTCAACTAAATCAACAAAAAAATAGGCCATGCTTACAGATTCGTTCCGAAACATTTTTCACGTTGAAACTTATGCCCTGATTGGGTTTGTCATCTTTTTCAGCTTTTTCGTAATTGTGTCCATTCGGGCATTCAGAATGGATAAAAAGGAAGTGGCCGAACTGAGCAATATGCCCCTGGATGACCAGGAACCCACGAATGAAAAGGAAAGGTGAAAGAGTCATTCGTCATTTGAAAAAAAAATCAATAAATACTGAACTATGAGTACCAATGAAGATATTCAATTGAAGGAACCAAACAAAGTCAACGAGGAAGTTGATGATGTGACCAAAATCAAATTTTTCGGTGGACACGAATACGATGGGATCAAAGAACTGGATAATCCGCTGCCACCGTGGTTAAAATATTTGTTCTACGTAACTATTATCTTCTCCATTTCATATCTGATCCTTCTTTTTGTATTTAAAGACGACAGCATTATTCAAGTTAAGGAATATCGGAAAGAAGTTATGGCTGCGCGCGCTAAAACTGAAGTTGCAGTGAAAGAAGAAGCGGTAAAAACTGCTGCTGCACCCATGACTGAAGAGCAAATCCTGGCTGCCGGCAAAGCCATTTATGATAAAACATGCCTGGTTTGCCACGGAAAATTCGGTGAGGGTTTGGTCGGGCCTAATTTTACCGACGAATATTGGATACATGGCGGACGACCTGAAGAATTGAAAAAAGTAATAATAGAAGGGGTTCTTGATAAAGGAATGATTTCGTACAAAAGTCAGATGAACAACACTCAAATTGATCATGTAATCGGGTATATTCTGAGTTTACAGGGAAGCAATCCACCCAATCAAAAAGCGCCGCAGGGAGTAAAAAACTAAAAGCCCCCTTCCCGCCCGCATGCCGTTGGGCAGATTCCCACATTTTGGCCTAGCCGTCAAGCCAGGGGAGCAATTGGGCTAAAGCCCTAATTTAGCGGGAACCTTCATGCCCGTCACATGAATGTGACGGCAAAGGATATCGATCAAATAATGATCATTGCACTATCCTTTGCCGTTTCGCTTTAGCGAACGGACGTAGGAATAAAAAAAACAGGGCTTTAGCGCTGAAAAGTCCTTAGCTTGACGGCTATGCCCTTGCTGGGGAAAGCCTTGAATCAAGATTCGCAAGCGGAATTGCTCAAAAAATATTTTTGGAAACGAATGAAAATAAATCCAATGCAAACCCCTGAAAACTATCAGGAATCAACTTTTCGGGACCGCCCGGCAACTTTTGGGAAAGACGGAAACCGGGTATGGCTGTTCCCAAAATTGCCAAAAGGAAAACTGTATAGCATCCGGCGGATAATTTCATGGACTTTACTGATTTTCTTTTACCTGGCGCCGTTCCTGAAAATTAGCGGGGAGCCACTGATCTTTCTGAATTTTCTGGAACGTAAGTTCGTGTTGTTTGGCAATACGTTTTATCCACAGGATTTTTACTTGCTGGTACTGGCTATAATTACCCTTGTTGTTTTCATTGTTCTTTTTACAGTTATCTACGGAAGAATATTTTGTGGCTGGGTATGTCCGCAAACCGTATTCCTTGAATTTCTGTACCGTCCTATCGAACACCTGATTGACGGGAATCCGGAGCAACAGCAAAAACTGGCTCAACAGGAGATGGATGCGATCAAAGTACTGAAGCGGATTCTAAAACACGGCATTTACCTAATTATTTCATTTGCCACCATCCTGACTTTCATCGCTTATGTAACCGGAACAGCTAAACTGGGAGAAATTATGGACGGATGGCCTGTGCAAGGGTTTGGAATCCTGATGGGTGTTCTGGCATTTACCGGGGTCCATTATTTCGTATTCTCATGGTTTCGCGAGCAGGTTTGCATCATCGTTTGCCCATACGGACGTTTGCAGGGTGTAATGCTCGATGTAAACGCCATCTTGGTGGCTTACGATTATAAACGTGGCGAACCTCGAGGCAAGGGCGAACGCGGATTAAAAGGCGACTGCATCAATTGTTACAACTGCGTAGCTGTTTGTCCTACTGGAATTGATATCCGGAATGGAACTCAACTCGAATGTATCAATTGTACCGCATGTATTGATGCCTGCAATGCGGTGATGAAAAAAGTTAAAAAACCAGCCGGACTGATCCGGTTTGCATCCGAAAAATCAATTTCCGAAGGACAAAAGATCAGGTTTAATGCTCGTGTTATAGCTTATTCACTGGTATTACTGTCTTTATTAACAGTGATTACTTTTCTTTTTACTGTTCGTGGAGACGTTGAAACCTCTATCAACCGGTCGCCCGGAACTATGTTTCAGGAATACGGTGCTGATAAATACAGCAATCTGTATAACCTGCAAATGGTAAACAAAACTAACTTTGAAATCGTCATCGAATTAAAACTTCTTACTCCTGGAGGCGAAATCCTTTTGATGGGAGATTCGTTGAAGGTTGCTAAAGGCGAAGTTGCCAACCGCAACCTGCTCATTGTCCTGAAGAAAGAAAATGTCAAATTGTCTAACAGCCATTTGGAAATTGGTGTTTTTGAAAACGGCAAGCAAATTGAGAAGATTTCGACCACTTTCGTCGGGCCCAATTTGCTGGACGCAAAGCAGTGATCAGTCTCAGTTGGCAGAGAAATATTGAAGCGGGTTACGAGTTACACGAAACTCGAACACGTAACCTAACTTGGAATTTGGAACTTGGAACTATTTTGACTATGAAGATAAAATTTAATTGGGGAACCGGTATTGTGCTTGCCATGATTGTAATGATTGGAGGATTTATCTTTCTGGTATCGATCGCGGTCAGGCAGGATTATGATTTGGTGGACAAGGACTACTACCAGAAATCAATCAAGTATCAGGAACATATAGAGAAAGTGCAGAAGACAGATGCCCTGGCTGAAAAAATAAAATTCGAACTTTCGGAGGCATCCTTGAGACTTACCTTCCCCAATCTGGCAACTTTTCAGGAGTATTCCGGTGACATTCATTTTTACAGTCCGGTTGCGGAAAAAAGGGACATGACGCTGAAAATCAAACTGGATAAAAATTACATCCAGTTTATTGATTTGAAAAACCTTGAAAAAGGACGATACCAGGTGAAAATTGACTGGACGGCCAACCAAGTTTCGTATTATCAGGAAGAAGAGATATCGGTGGGGAATTAAAAGTGGTCAGTGTTCAGTCGCAGTAAATCGTTGTCATTAGTTTCACGTCATTTAATTGTCAATAGCTACGCGTCATTATTGGTAGAATGCGGTTTGGCGACAATTGAATGACTATAAATGACAATTGAATGACTATGAATGACAATTGAATGACTATGATTAACTAAGAATAACTCGCAATATATGGACTTCATCACACCTTTAACCATTGGCCTCATCGGCAGTTTTCATTGCATCGGGATGTGCGGGCCAATTGTGGTCGCGCTTCCGCTGAAAAAGCACAATCTGAGCGCAAAAATTGCCGGAGCGATTTTGTACAATTCAGGCAGGGTTCTCACTTACAGCACGCTTGGAATTTTATTTGGCTTTCTTGGTCGGGGAATACACCTGGCAGGGTTTCAGCAATGGACATCCATTTTACTCGGTCTGGCAATGATTATCAGTGTTTTGTTTCCATTTCTTTTCCGTGAAAAAATCACAATCGGCAGCCTATTCAGCGGCATGGCATCGAGATTAATTATCAGGTTGAAAAAGCTTTTCACTGACCGTTCGTATTTTTCGCTGTTAATGATTGGATTGCTGAACGGATTGCTCCCTTGCGGACTGGTATATGTCGCCATTGCCGGGGCGATCAGTTCAGGAGCAGTATTTTCCGGAGCGCTTTTCATGATGCTTTTCGGAATCGGAACCATTCCATTACTATTGGTTGCTACGCTTGCAAGTGATGCCATTGGGCAACGATTAAGATCAAAAATGCAGAAAGTTGTTCCTTATTTTGTATTTATGCTTGGTGTGCTTTTTATCCTGAGAGGAATGTCACTGGGAATTCCGTTCATCAGCCCGGCCTCCGAAAAACTTACACCAAAAGAAATGGTTGAAAAAGGAAGCTGCTGCAAATAATTAGTGTATTTTTATAAACATTCATTACTGTTTGTGGTTTCTTAGGACAAAAAGCCGTCAGACAAAAATGAATAGCTGGAAACCAAAAATCAGGATGAACCAAAGTCGAAATTTCGGTATGCATCAAAATTACAGGTCACAAAATAAATCTTCGAGGTTGATTGAGTTTGTTTTTCCATTATTTTCAGGAAAAACATTTCTTTTGATTTCATTCCTTGTTCTATACTCCGGAATTAATCTTTATGGTCAAAAAGCATTTGACGACCTTACCAAAGATCCTGAAATTGGAATAGTTGAACATTTAGATGATTTTCTTCCGACAGATATTTATTTGATTGATGAGAATAACCAGCGTGTGGCGCTTACCGATTTAATTGATAAGCCTACCATCATTAATTGGGTGTATTACCGCTGCCCCGGGATTTGCAGTCCGCTTATGGAAGGGATTGCCAGGGTTATGGAAGAGTCTGATCTTATTTCCGGGATTGATTATCAGGTTCTGACTATCAGTTTCGATCCGTTGGAAACCATAGATTTGGGTGTCAGGAAAAAGGCAAACTACCTGAACCTGGTGACCAAAAAAGAAACCATCAGCAAAGGCTGGAAATTTTTTGTTGCTGACAGCGCGAGTATTGCCAAAGGGACCAACGCCACAGGTTTTAAATACAAAAGGGCAGGCAAAGATTTTACCCATGCAGCTTCGGTGACTGTTGTAAGTCCGAAAGGAAAAATCACCCGTTACCTGAACGGAATCAATTTTCTGCCTTTCGATTTCAAAATGGCCATTATCGAATCATCAAAAGGCATGTCGGCCCCAACCATTAATAAAATACTTCAGTATTGCTTTTCATACGATCCGGTAGGACAGGCATACGTTTTGAATGTTACTAAAATTTCGGGCACCTTGATACTATTTATTGCCGTTCTGTTTTTCATGGTGCTGATTTTTAAACCCAAAAGAAAAATAAGTAAACAGTTATAATTTATGCAAACAGCAGCTCAAATTCCACACGACGTAAGCTACCTCGACTACAAGGGGAAATACAAAGGAATATTCAGTTGGATTTTCTCGACCGATCATAAGCGTATTTCGTTGTTGTACCTGTACTCCATGTTGACCATGTTCACCATTGGGGTTCTTCTCGGACTAGCCATGAAACTTGAATTAATTGCACCGGGAAAAACAATCATGGATCCGCAAACATACAATGCGGTATTTACGGTTCATGGCGTAATCATGATTTTCATGATTGTAATACCAGGTCTTCCGGCGGTATTTGGCAACTTTATGCTCCCAATCATGATTGGGGCCAAGGATGTGGCCTTTCCGAAAGTGAACCTGTTGTCGTGGTACTTCTATGTTCTTGGAGCCATTCTGGTCATTTCATCAGTATTGTTCGGAAATGGGACGCCTGATACCGGATGGACTTTTTATGCGCCATACAGTTTTAAAACAGGGACCAACCTCCTTCCGGCTATATTCGGGGCCTTCATTTTAGGATTTTCGTCAATTTTAACCGGCTTGAATTTTATTGTGACTATTCACCGTATGCGCGCCCCGGGCATGACCTGGCTGAAAATGCCGCTATTTCCATGGTCATTGTATGGCACTGCCTGGATTCAATTGCTGGCCACGCCGGTAATAGGAATTACCCTTGTTTTGGTGGCTCTCGAACGTATTTTCGGCATCGGGGTTTTTGACCCGACTTTAGGTGGCGATCCGATTTTATATCAGCACCTCTTTTGGATATATTCCCATCCGGCGGTTTATGTAATGATCCTTCCGGCCATGGGCGCCGTTTCTGAAATTATACCGACCTTCTCACAAAAACATATTTTCGGTTACAGGGCCATTATCGCTTCAACATTGGCCATTGCCTTTGTTGGTTACTTTGTATGGGGGCATCACATGTTTACTTCAGGAATGAGCGGAACGGCACAATATACATTTTCCATCCTGACCTTTTTAGTTGCCATTCCAAGCGCTATTAAAGTGTTCAACTGGATTTCGACCATGCATAAAGCATCCATTAATCCTGAAATACCCTTTTTGTGGGCGGTCACCTTTATTTTTATTTTCATGATTGGAGGCCTTTCCGGATTGGTACTCGGGGCATTGGCTACCGACGTTTATGTACACGATACCGCTTTTGTGGTGGCACACTTCCATTTTATTGTATTTGGCGGAGTTGGTTTTTCATTCTTCGGCGCTATCCATTATTGGTTCCCAAAAATGTTCGGACGCATGTACGATAAGGTTTGGGCAAAAGTGGGATGGGCTTTTTTTACCATTGGTTTCCTGACACTTTATTCGCCCATGTTTTATCTCGGAATGCTCGGAATGCCGCGTCGTTACTATGATTACCTTCCCGAATTTCACGCAGCAAATATCCTTTCATCGCTGGGTTCGTGGGTCATGACCTTTGGTTTATTGATTGTGGTCATCAACCTGTTCCGGTCGGTTAAAATCGGTGCGATTGCAGAAATTAATCCCTGGAAAGGTAAAACACTGGAATGGACAGTTCCCTCACCGCCTCCGGTTGAGAATTTTGAAGAAATACCTGTTTATGGTGAAAAAGACGGACCTTACGAATACTAAATAAAAATTAACACTTTTATGGAACATGTAGCACAACATTCAGATCCGCACTACGATCCGGAAGCATCCAAACTGGGAATGTGGCTTTTTATATTTACCGAACTTCTCCTTTTTGGCGGATTGTTCATCGTTTATTCCATCTACCGTTTTCTTAACCCGGAAGCCTTTCAGATGGCAGCCCATGAATTAAATATTACCATTGGAGCAATCAATACTATTATTCTTCTGGTGAGCAGTATGACCATTGCCATGTCAACCTCAGCGCTTCAGCAGAAGAACAAAGGATTAACAGTGCTGTTGCTTGAAATTACCATCATGCTGGCGCTTATTTTCCTCATTAATAAATATTTTGAATGGGGAGTCAAATTTGAACACGGCATTTGGCCGGGATCTCAGCATTTGATCAACGATATGGGGCAGGGTGAAATCCTGTTCTTCGGGTTATATTTTGTGATGACCGGATTGCATGCCCTGCACATCGTCATCGGTATGATCATCATTATTGTTGCTTTGAGGAGAGTTCAGAAAGGCACCGTACATGCTGACCGGCCTTCGTTGCTCGAAAATGCAGGTCTATACTGGCACCTCGTTGACCTGATCTGGATTTTCCTGTTTCCTTTATTCTATCTGATTCATTAAGAAATTCTCATTACTATGGAAAACGAAAAACATCATATTGTACCCTATAAAATATATTTCTATATCCTCATTGCATTGATTACCTTTACTTTCATGTCAATCGGGATAACCAAAATCAATCTGGGTGAATATTCGGTATTGGGAGCCATGATTTTTGCGACCATTAAATCCATTCTGGTTTTAACCTGGTTCATGCACCTCAAATTCGATCAGCCCTTTCTGCGCTTCATGGTTGGATTTGTATTTCTGGTGTTCCTTGCGGTTATATTCATTACATTTTTAGATTACTATTTCAGATAAAGCTATGTATATCCTATTATCTACAACTAATGCATCTAATTTCGTTACCGGCGTTGATAAGGCTTTCCTGATTATCCTGGGCATTTCTTTTGCTTTTCTGATCGGGTTGACCTTTACCATGTTGTATTTCATATACAAGTACAACAACAAAAAGAACCCTCAGGCCACTCAAATAAAGGGTAGCACTAAGCTCGAAATTATCTGGACTGTAATTCCTACCATTCTGGTTCTGGTCATGTTCTACTATGGCTGGGCAGGATGGGCTCCGATGCGAAAAGCTCCGGATGACAGTTTTAACATTCAGGTTACAGGCCGGATGTGGAATTTTACTTTTCAGTACGAAAACGGTAAAAAGACCGATACCCTTTTTGTTCCGATGAACAAAGCAATAAAGCTGAACCTGGTTTCGCTCGATGTGATACACAGCCTTTACATTCCTTCGTTCAGGGTAAAAGAAGATGTTGTTCCGGAGCGTGATAAATTTGTATGGTTTATACCTCAACGGGAAGGTATTTACGAATTATTCTGTACCGAATACTGTGGAATGAACCACTCCTACATGTACAACTGGGTAAAAGTGATGCCTGAAGCAGATTTCAACAAATGGTATGTTGACACAACCAAACGGTTAGATGTTGCAGCAGTTGACTCGCCCACTGAAAACGGAAAACGTATCATGAAAAACATTGGCTGCTTTGCCTGCCATTCGGTTGACGGATCAAAATTGGTCGGTCCATCATTCAAGGGCCTCTATGGACATCAGGCAACAGTTATCTCAGGCGGGAACGAACGTGAATTTACTGTTGACGACGAATATATTAAACGCTCCATTTTTGACCCGAATGCCGATGTGGTGAAAGGATTCAGTAAAGGATTGATGTTATCCTATACCGGACAATTGTCGGAAAACGATGTCAAACAAATTACGGAATATTTGAAAACACTTAAATGATCAAAACCAGTATTTCATCCTGGATAAAAATAATTTCGGAGCTGGGCAAAGTACGTATTTCTTTGCCCATTGCTTTGTCTGCCTATACCGGATACGCGCTGAAGACAGGGACATTTGACGGGCAGGCGATGATGCTAATGGCTGGGGTTTTCCTGATGTCGTGCAGTTCAGGAGCTATTAACCACCTTCAGGAATATCAAACTGACGCGTTGATGCCCCGAACCAAAAACCGGCCAATTCCTTCAGGAAAAATTTCACCGAAAGGCGCGTTTTGGGTTGCGCTTTCATTTTTTGCTTATGGCGCATTCATTTTAATCACAAATTTTCCAATCCTAGTTTTTCTTACCAGTTTACTGACTTTGCTTTCGTACAACGCGATTTATACCCCGCTTAAAAAAATAACCGCATTTGCCGTAGTTCCGGGGTCGTTGGTTGGGGCATTGCCGCCATACATTGGCTGGTTTGCAGGTGGCGGGGATTGGTTGAACGGAGATATTTTCTGGGTTGCGCTGTTCTTTTTTATTGGTCAGATTCCGCATTTCTGGCTGTTGTTGCTCATGTTTGGCAAAGAATATGAACTGGCCGGATTCCCAAGCCTGCACTCGGTATTCAGCGATAACCAGATCAAACGGCTAAGTTTTACCTGGATCCTGGCAACTATCGCCACAGCCATTGTTGTTTCGCTGGAAGTACTTCAGGGCAGCGTTTTGATGTTTTTTCTGCTCCTGTATATTTTCTATGCCCTGTTTTCCCTTTCAGCCAGTATGCTGGTACAACACGACATAAAAGCACGCCCGGCCTTTTTTAAACTGAATTTCCTGTACCTGATGATGATGATCGTTTTGATTGCCGATAGTCTGTTTTAAGGAATGAAATACATATATTTACAAAAAAATACATCCATGCAGGTCGGGTTACAAATGAAATTGAAAGCTATGCTCTGGGATATACCTGATAGCCAGAGACTGGAAATTGCAAACAATATCCTTTCAAATCCTGTTGAAACTTTTCGTGAGAGCGACGAACTCTTTATTAAAGCACTTAACAGCTTGAAATGGTACGAATTAACGAAACTTCTGGGCAAACAGAATTTGCTCGTTCTGCTTACAGATACTACCATTCGAAAACTTTACCCTGTTCAACGAAGAACATACTATACCAATGCACGCCGATTATTATCAAAATACTCTGTATCCACTTCAGGACAAAGTGCTTAGAATTGTCGAAAAACTCCCTGTAGATTTTTATCTTACGGGTGGAACAGCTTTAAGCAGAGCCTATCTGCATCATCGTTATTCCGATGACCTGGATTTTTTTGTCAATAGCATAATTGATTTTAAATCACAGGTAAACACAATAATTAAAGAGTTTGGCAAATCGGGTATTGGTTTTGAAACAACTGTCGCTGATGAAGGATTTGCGCGTATTTTTGTTTTTGAAGCAAGCAACTCATTGAAAATCGATTTTGTAAACGACATTCCTTTTCGCAGTGGCCAACCCATCAAAACTTCTCTTTTTGACAAGACAGACAACCTGAACAATATACTATCGAATAAGATAACTGCATTGGGCCGTTATTCTGCAAAAGATGTAGTTGACATTGTTTTTATTTGTAAAAACCATCGGTTTAATTGGGAAAGCATATTCAACGATGCAACGGAGAAAGACCTTTGGGTTAACCCAATAAATGCATCTGAGGTTTTGGAACAGTTCCCAATCGAAAAGCTACAAGAAATAGTCTGGACTAATCAATCGCCTTCAGGCGAATGGATTAAAGACCTTATAAATCAAATTATATCTGATATTCTTGATGGAAGTGGCAATTCTTTGTACAATCAATCGGAATAAATTTTGAAGAATTAATTGGGTCATCCCTGAAGTCAGGAATCCTTTAAACAAATCTCCCATCTATCTGTTTCAATTTCATACTTAAAAAATTCTACACCATGTTTTTAGCAGGACTATTTTCAGGAATTGTGATCTTCGGTTTGCTCATCCTTTTTGTCTTTCCCAAATTAATGTTCATTGTAAGTGAAAGCAAATACGATATGGACAAAACCGCCGAGTTAATTACGGAATCAGTAAATGAACACAACTGGAGTTTACCGCATCAGTACGACCTTCAGCAAATTTTGGCCGGAAAAGGTTTTGAAGTCAAACCCGTAAAAGTTTATTCAGTTTGCAAACCGAATATTGCTTTCCGTGTTCTGGGCGAGAGCTCCATACAACATCTTTCGGCCATTATGCCATGCCGGATCTCAATCTATGAAAAAGCGAACGGCAAAACCTATATTTCGAGAATGAATGCAAGTCTGATTGCCAGACTTTTGGGAGGAAAAGCTGCATCGGTCATGGTTGAAGCTGGCCAGGGCAGCGAAGAAATTCTGAAAGCGGTGGTTAAATTGTAAATTTGTGGTCATTCATGGTCATTAGTTATACGTCATTCCTTGTAAGCGCTACTCGAAATTGCAGTGCAAACTACGAATGACCTTTTTCCTGAAAATTAAATCCTAAATCAAACCCAAATGAAACCTTTTATCCTGATTGCTGCTCTTGTAATAAGCCTGGCAGCCTGTGCACCCAAACAAGCCCCAAAGGAAAAAGCTGCACCGGTAATGGTCGAAGCCAACCTGAAAGTGGAAGGCATGTCATGCGACGGATGTGAATTGACCATCGCCAAAGGTGTTAATCTGCTGGCCGGTATTGATAGCATCAGCGCCAATCACGAAGATTCTACAGCCTTTGTCCGGTTCGATTCAAACAAAACCAATCTGGCAGAAATTTCGAAAGCCATTGAAGGCCGGGGATATGTAGTAGCTTCGAAATAGTTTTCAGCCGACAGTTATTTCACCGTTTTATCCAACGGACGGCCTAAACTTTCATACAGGCTCTTTCTACCGGCTTTGTCTTTAGTTAAAATTCCGCTGGCATATTTGGCCACCTGGACAGCAACTGCACGGGGCACAACAACAACGCCATCGCCATCGCCCACTACCACATCGCCCGGACAAACCAGTACGCCACCAATTGTGACCGGACGGTTGACCGATTCAATCTCATTTCTTCCGGGACGAATTCCCCGGCCTTTATTACGCAGGTAAAGCGGAATCCTTTCGAGCCCAACTTCGTCGGTATCGCGCGAGCCAGCGTCGGTAACCACACCAACGGCGCCCAGCTTATGCCAGAACAGGATGTTATTCGAACCAATTGAGCCAATGTCACGGTCTTCCACATCGTCAATCACAACTGCTGTTCCAGGTTTGATAAGCGCGGTAAATGCTTCATTCGAATATGCATTGTAAAAATTACCTTCCCATTTGGCAAAATCTTCGCCAGGGGCAGGCAGGGCAGGCTTTTGCGTGGGAACATACCGGGCAGTTACCGCTATTCCCCTGAAAACATGGGCAAAATCTTTGAGATCAACCCAGTCGGCATGAATATCCGGATTGACCAGTCCTGTGCCTGGCAAGCCGACCATATCCAAACCATCCGATACATCGGCCACGCGAAGGCTTTTGTACAATTCCAGAATTTGGGCATCTTCTTCGGCAGAATACGTTTTGGTTTCAATGAAATTCATTCCTTTTGCCAGTAAGGCTTTTTCTGGCCCCTGGGCAAATGAAGCAGCACCCATAATGGCAAAAAGAATCCACATAAGCAATCTGAAATTTTTCATGTTTTTTTGTTTATTGCTTATCGTAAACTCTGGTTGATTTTTGCTCACCGTCAGGTGTTGTAAATGAAGTTTGAACCGAAAGTGTTTTGGCATCGGTAAGAGTCCACACTTCAGACGATTTCATTGTCCTGGATTCGCCATTCATGTCAAAAGTCCGTGAAGTTTCAATCGTAAGGGCTTTGCCATCAGCCGACCATGTTGCAACTGACTTACTTTCGCCTCTGGTTGAAGTATTTATACTCTCTTTTCCATCGAGGGAATACTTCGAGGTTGTGGTCACGTTCTCACCATTCTGGTTGGTTCTTGTCCGAACAACTGTCAAAAGATTAGCTTCCTGGGTGGCAACAACATTACCACCTCCCATTCTCTGCCCAAAACCCTCGCCTACAATACTTTTCTCTGCATTTAATGTCCAGTTACCTGAGAAGTCAACCTTCCCTGATTGCGCAATTGACACGACCGGCACCATAAAAGCCAACATGAACATCATTGGAATTAACTGCCTGATTGATCTTTTAATTTGAAAATTTTCAGCATTTCTTTTCATTTTTTCTTAATTTAGGTTATTGATTTAACTTAGAACACTACCAAAGGTAACTATTTCGGAGGATTTTAAGAAAGAATAATGATTTCGATATCTGTAATTATTGCCTAATAATTTTGGTACCTTTTGACCTTAAAATTCAGATCATGGATAGAAGAAATTTCATCAGGACGACCTCTGTTGTTGCGGGCGCAGTTGTCGTCGTGGAGCCCTCAGTTCTTGCCGGTTTAAGAAGTCCGGCTGAACAAACCTGGTTCGACCGGCCAATGAGATGGGCCCAACTCACATTGGTTGAAAATGATCCCGGAAGTTTTGATCCTGATTTCTGGCTCAGTTATTTCAAGCGAATCCATGCCGATGGCACAACACTGAGCGCCGGTGGCGTGGTGGCCTATTATCCAACGGATGTGCCGTTGCACCACCGAAGCGACTGGCTTGGTAACTCCGATCCATTTGGTTATATGGTTGAAGGATGCCGCAAAATGAAGATGTCCATCATTGCCCGAACCGACCCCCATGCAGCCCGGCAAAATGTGGTTGACGCCCACCCCGACTGGATTGCAGTGACGGCCAACGGGGAGAAGCGCCGTCATTGGGCTAATAAGGATTTGTGGGTAACCTGCGCCCTAGGCCCGTATAATTTTGAATTTATGACCAAGGTGCACCAGGAAATCATGCAGCGCTACCAGCCCGATGGTATTTTCTCGAACCGCTGGGCCGGGCATGGAATCTGTTACTGCGAACATTGCACGGAAAATTTCAAAGCATTTTCAGGACTCAACCTTCCTCAAACCAGCGATCCATTCAACAAAACCTACCAGAAATATTCAGAATGGAATACCTTCAGGTTGAAAGAGCTTTGGGTATTGTGGGATGGAATCATCAGAAAGCAAAAATCCACTTCGAGGTTTATCCCGAATGGATTTCCTGATAAAGTGGTGACTGGTCAGTTGTCAGATATCGTCTTTACCGACCATCAGGCAAGGAGCGGCGTAATTCCGCCCTGGTCGAACGGAAAGGGCGCCAAAGAATTACGGGCTTCCATCGGAATGAAACCGCTGGGAGGAATTTTCAGCGTTGGCGTTGAAGAACAATACCGCTGGAAAGATTCTGTTCAGACTGAAGCTGAAATCCGGATTTGGGTTGCCGAAGGTACTGCCAACGGGATGCGCCCCTGGTTTACCAAGTTTTCAGGAGTGTTGTACGACAAGCGATGGCTCGATGTCGTGGATAAAATATACCAGGTTCATTACCGAAACGAGCGATACCTGAGAAACACGGCGCCCATGGCCCGTGTCGGAATGGTGTTTTCTGAACAGAACCGGAATTACGGTAAAGAGACCTGGCAGCAGAAAAACGGTGATCATGCGCTCGGTATGTACCACGTACTGATCGAAGACCGTATGCCATTTGAAATGGTGAACGACCGCCTGCTCGATGCAGAACTCCTGAAACCCTTTAAACTGCTGATATTACCTAATATTGCTGCTCTTTCTGCGGAACAGTGCGATCATCTCCGGAAATTTGTTGAACGTGGAGGAAGTCTTCTGTCCACTTTCGAGACTTCGCTTTATAATGAAAACGGCCAGAGAAGATCAGATTTCGGTTTGGCCGATTTGTTTGGGGTTTCCTTTGATCAGCATGTGGAAGGTCTGATGCAAAACAGTTATCTGCGCCTGAAGGAAGATTCGGAAACCAATCAGTTTCATCCGGTTTTAAAAGGCCTGGAAGATGCCTACCGGATTATCAATACCATTCATCAGGTGAATGTTATTCCAAAGTCATCCTTCCCCGGTCCGGTGACCCTGATACCCACTTATCCCGACCTTCCGATGGAAGATGTTTATCCCCGGATTCCAGAAACTGACATACGGGAACTTTACCTGCGAGATGTTGGCAATGGACGGGTTGCCTATTTCCCCGGAGATATTGACCGGACATTCTGGCAAATCATGAGCGCCGATCATGGGAAACTTTTGCGAAACACCATCCGTTGGGCGCTTCAGGAAGAACCAATTGTGGAAGTGAATGGTCCCGGCGTGGTTGATGTAACGGTATGGCGACAGGCGAATTCCATGACAGTCCATCTTGTAAACCTGACCAATCCGATGATGATGAAAGGTCCGTTCAGGGAATTTATCCCGATTGATCAACAGGTCAGCATTAATATTCCTGAAGGAACAACAGTTCAGAAGGTTCACTTTCTGGCAAGCGGACAAAAATCTGATTTTAAGATCAATGATGGTAAGATATTCGTCAATGTGCCACAGATTCAGGATCATGAGATCATCGGAATAGATTTAGAAGCCTCTAAATAACGGCGGAAATCAGAGCTGAAATAAGCAGAATCTTAATGCCGAAGGCATGATAGTATTATAGCAAATCGTCGGATAAGAAAGGTATGAATGCCGAAGGCATGGCAGAATCATATCACCACTTCGTGGTTAAAAAATGCTTTTTTCACCATATTCTATAATAATACCAACCCTTCGGGTTTTTAAAATTTGCACAACTTCTAAACTGAAAAACAAACATCTTAAAAAATGAGCAAATCAGAATTAAAACATTTAGCCAATCCATACGGAGGCCATAGCCGCCGGTCATTCCTGAAGAAAACTGCTGCCGCCTCGGTACTGCTTGCCGGCGGTGATCTTCTGACCTTTGGTACAATTACCCCCTTCAGCAAAAGAGAAACTACAGATGAAACGCCTTGGTACCGTCGGGTAACCCGCTGGGGTCAGACAAACATTACCGAAAAAGATCCTGCCCATTACGATATTGCCTGGTGGCGTAACTATTGGAAAGAGACGCAAACACAAGGCGTCATCATCAATGCAGGCGGTATCGTGGCGTATTATCCGAGCAATGTTCCGCTTCACAGGCAGGCGCAGTTTTTGGAAGGCCGCGACCTTTTCGGCGATTTATGCCGCGCTGCCCACGAAGATGGCCTGGTGGTGTTTGCCCGCATGGATTCAAACCGTGCGCACGAAGAGTTCTACAAAGCTCATCCCGATTGGTTCGCCATCGACAAAAATGGTAATCCGTACAAAGCGGGCGAGCTTTTTATTACCTGTGTCAATAGCCCGTACTATAACGAACACATTCCGTCAATCCTGACTGAAGTTTCAAACCTTTATCATCCTGAAGGGTTTACAGACAATAGCTGGAGCGGATTGGGCCGCGATTCGATCTGCTACTGCGAGAATTGCAAAAAGAGTTTCCGGGAGAAAACCGATCATGAAATCCCACTCGTCAAAAACTGGGACGATCAGGTTTACCGCGAATGGATCAGGTGGAATTACGACCGGAGGTTGGAAATATGGGATTTGAATAACCGTACCACAAAAGCAGCCGGAGGCCCGGATTGCATCTGGTCGGGCATGAATGGTAGCTCCATCAGTGGACAATCGAGGAGTTTTCGTGATTACAAAGAGATTTGCAAACGTGCAGACATCATCATGCTCGACTCACAGGCACGAAGCGATGCGGATGGGTTTCAGCAAAATGCGGATAGCGGCAAACTCATTCATGGGATGCTGGGATGGGACAAACTCATTCCTGAAAGCATGGCCCAATACCAGATGGGAAGGCCGACTTTCCGGCTGGCAAGTAAACCTGTTGCCGAAGCCCGGATGTGGATGATAGAAGGAATAGCAGGTGGCATACAACCCTGGTGGCATTATGTTGGCGCTTCCCATGAAGATCGCCGCATTTACCATACCGCAGGCCCGATTTTCAGGTGGCATAAAGCCAATGAAGAATTCCTGATTAACCGCAAACCGGTTGCAACGGTTGGTGTGGTGTGGTCGCAGCAAAACATGGATTTTTACGGGCGCGACGAAACCGATCTGATGGTGGAACTTCCCTGGCGCGGAATCATACAGGCTCTTATCCGGGCAAGGATACCTTATCTGCCGGTACATGCCGACCACATCGACCGTGAAGCAAAGAACCTAGCCGCGTTGATACTCCCAAATCTGGGTCTCATGACGGATAACCAGATTGCCTCTGTCAAGCGGTTTGTTGAAGGTGGTGGAGGTTTGCTGGCTACAGGCGAAAGCAGCTTATACAATCAATGGGGCGACCGCCGCTCTGACTATGCTTTGGGTGATACTTTTGGCGCCCATCTGGAAAATCAGCAATCCGGCAATTCAGGAACAACACTCCGGAAAAGATCCGGAGAAACCTATCACACCTACCTCCGTCTCACTCCTGAACTGCGAAAAAATCTGGATGGTCCGCAAACCGGTCTGGAACCGCAGGTTAGCGGTGACCGTCACCCAGTACTGAAAGGATTTGACGAAACAGACATTCTCTCATTTGGTGGTTCGCTTGATTCACTCAAAATTGATTCCGGAGTAGAAGTGCTGATGACTTTTATTCCCCAATTTCCGATCTACCCGCCCGAAACGGCATGGATGCGCGAACCGAAAACTGATATTCCAGGTTTAATCCTGAACACAAGTTCCGGTGGTGGCCCCATCGCCTTTCTACCCGCCGATCTCGACAGGCAGTATGGCCGCTACAATCTGCCGGATCACGGTAACCTGCTGGCAAACCTCATTCGCTGGGCAGCAAAAGATGAAATTCCGCTTGCTGTCGAGTGTGCCGGATTGATTGACTGCAATCTGTACCGGCAATCTGGCCGACTGATTTTACATTTGGTCAACCTGACCAGTGCCGGAACCTGGCGCCAACCCACTGATGAATATATTCCAATAAGTCCGGTAAAGGTTCGTGTCAAATTGCCGGGAGATATGCGTGGCAAAAATTTACATTTGTTGGTATCCGATCAGAAAATTTCAAGTAAAGTTGAGAAAGGATGGGTTCAGTTCACGGTTAGTTCAATTTTGGATCATGAGGTTGTGGTTATAACTTGATTCTGCGTTTGACCTGTTCCAATAATTTTTTGGGTTTTGTCATCCTTTTATTTTATCTTTATAGCAAAATCAGAATTTTGTGTTGTAGTATTTATATAGAGCTACCATACTGTAACTATTTAATAATTAATTTGTTTCAATAAAAGCCCAACGATTCCATATAAGAAATATGTTTTTTTATGAAAAATGAAATAATCCTTACTTGGAATTGGTTAAAAGAAAACCAAGGACAACTTATGTTTATTACAACTTTTGTATTAGTTGTAATAACTTTTATTTATGTACTTTATACAAAAGGTTTAGTTGAAACAGCACAAAAACAACTTCAACTTCAACTTTCTCAGTATCAATTTGATAACAGACCAAGTGTTTTTATCTCTGGTTGGGGGGAATTCCAGAAATTTAAGAATATAGAAACTATTCGGTTCACTTTAAAAAATGTTGGAAAGCTACCTGCAAAATTCTCTACAATTGAATATAAAATAATTATTGGTGATAAAACATATGACATTGATTCGAAAGATTTTTCTAACCCTACCGTAATATTTCCAAGTCAAGAAAATATGCACATTGATTTACCTGTTCCGCTTATACTAATGCCAATTATTAAAAATAATCTTGGATTTAATATTACATTGCGAATGACATATTACTCCATAAATGATATTAAAAAGGGGAATCAATTTTTTTATTCAGTAAAATATTTGCTTCGTATGAACAATCCAAACTCAGAAACTATAGATGAATATATTTTACAAGAGATTGATGCAAAATAAATATTTATAAATGCAATCACCCTCATCCAGTTAGTTTGAGCGAATGAGCGTGATTGCATTTTGCTTGGCTTGCTTAGTTTCAGTGAATATTTGAAAATAAGGTATATGAACTTTGTTTGTTTAGTACAATTTGAAAGTTATCAGTACGGCAGTTTAGCCGCCTCCATAATCCATCCAATCAACTTTTTTTCTATAAAAACAGGACAAAACGTTATGTCCCGGAATACTACTCGTTTGCAACAAGTGGTAAGCTGTTTTGAGTTTGCAACTCTTTTATTTAACTGATGCAATCAATTTCCGGATTGACCTTTCAAACCAACGAGCGGGGTATATTTACTAAAAATCAGCAATGAAAATCGGCAATACATTGGCAAAATCGTCGTGTCAAGGCATAATTAGGGTCTGCTGAAAAATGCATTAAAATGAACTACCTCGGGGCAAGCCCGCGAGGTATCAAAAAAAGCTAACGCACATGGCGAAAGCAGAACCGACCCAAGGGTCGGGGTATTAAACCAAAAAGAGAATAAACAGACAATTTACAAGAACGAAGTGCAAGCATTTGAAAAGGAATACCGAAAAAAGCTTGCACTTGAAATTTTCAGTCAATTCAAGAAATATCCCAGAGGGATAAAATATTTATAGAAAACGGATAACACGAGTGAATATTCAACCCCAGCCGGGGTTGAACAACTTTCTAATCATCATTTTCTATAAATATATGACCTCTCTGAGGTCGTTTCAACCTTATTGGAGTTTTTCAGCAAGCCCTAATTAAAAATGCAAATATAAAATCTAAAACAAACTGATTACAAGCATTATAGGTGTATTCACAAAGGAACTTGAAGGTTTATAAATTTTTCTGTATATATTTGTCCATATATCAATTTTATAGCCATGACTCAGGAATTATTAAAAAGAATTACCATTGATCCGGATATATGTCACGGAAAACCGACTATTCGCGGACTTCGTTATCCAGTGGACAATATGCTCGAATTAATGGCATCTGGAATGACCATGGAAGAGTTATTGGCAGATTATCCTGATCTTGAGAAAGAGGATTTTCTTGCATGTATTAATTATGCTGCTAAATTGACTCAAATAAAAAGCATTTACAGACTTGCATCATGAAGTTTATTATTGATGCACAATTACCAATTTCCTTATCTAACCTTATAGAATCGAGAGTACCTGTTTTTTACTGAAATAAACCAAAATCCCAAACTAATCGATCAGCTCCCCTTTTCCAAATCCTCTTTCAGTCCCCTGTTTTCTTATATTTGTTCATGTTCTGTCAAATTTTTAACGAATGAAAACCAACCGACGTAAATTCATTGCAACTGCCATTGCCAGTGGGCTGGCAGCCTCGTTGCCTTTGTCTTCCTATGGTAAAACTTCATCAGTTCAAAATCCGGACGCTTTAAAGGAAAAATATGCAAAGCTCGATGAAATACTGAAACAGCCTGTATTCAAAAAAGAACTGTTTAGTTCGCCGGTAATTATTGAAACGCTTGAATTACTGCGTTACAGAAATAGTTTTCTGTGCCGGGTCAGATCGAAGGATGGTGCAGAAGGAATCTCGGTTGGACATAGCGGCCAGTTAAGATCACTCTATCCGATTTTCACCAACCTTTTGCAACCATTTTTCCTGAACAAAGATGCCCGCGACCTCGACCTTATCCTTGAAAAGGTTTATGTCTTCAGTCTCAATTTCAGGTTATCGGGAATGGCTCTTGGTGTGCCGCTAGCAACTATTGAGTTTGCCATTCTCGATATGATGGGTCGTATTGCAGTAAAACCGATTGGCCAGCTTATCGGCGACATCCACCATCCTGAAGTTGCTGTTTATCAGGCAACCGAATACCGTGAAAAACCGGTGGCGGAATCAATGGAACTGATTAAACGGGACGTGGCAGAATACAATGCCAAAGCATTAAAAATTAAAGTCGGTGGATTGATGTTTGGAACCACAGATATGAATGCCGTTGGTCCGGTAGGAAGGACTGAAACCATCATCCCGCTTTTCAGGAAAACATTTGGCGACGACATGATTCTGTATGCCGATTCAAACGGTTTCTATTCGGTTGAGGAAGCGATCCGTGTCGGGAAATTACTGGAAGAATACCATTTTCAGTTTTTTGAAGAACCGGTTCCGTTCGACTGGTATGAGGAAACCAAACAGGTGGCCGATGCGCTAACCATCCCGGTTGCTGGTGGCGAACAGGAATACAGCCTTCACGGGTTTCGTTGGCTGATTGCCAACGATGGCCTGCAAATCGTTCAACCCGACACCTTTTATTTTGGTGGGATGATCCGCGCGATGAAAGTGGCAAAAATGGCACAAGCTTTCGGTAAGAAATGCACTCCGCACATGACCGGCGGCGATTTGGGATTTTTGTATATGATGCATTTTGTATCAGCGCTTCCCAACGCCTTGCCCTTTCACGAATTCAAAGGATTCAAAACAGATGTAATTTTTGAATGCAAAACATCGCCCCTGAAAAGTGTAAATGGAATGGTAAAAGTACCAACAGGTCCGGGGTTAGGTGTTGTTATTGATCCGGAATTCATTAAGAAACATCAGATCATAAAAGACTTTATTTTCCTTCGGTGATTAATTTTTTCCTTACTTCCTTGTATTCAAGCCAGTCAAATTTTCGCAGGAACCTTTCTGCTGCCTGTGCTCCCCGTATAAAGAGGTCGAGCTTTGCAGCATCAGTAATCGCGAAATTGAGCCAGTCGTGATCACCAATATCAATCTTTTCGATCAGTAAATGGTAATCAGGATTTTTAAGAATAAAATCGTAATCATGAAGATGGCGCAACGAATTAAACATTGCACCGAAAAGACTGGTCGGGCTTGTGATTTTGTTCGCAATGTTTCGGTTATCGCCCAGTCGGATACCAAATGTTGGCATGCGTGGAATTGTGTTACGTTTATGAAAAACGTCGATAGGAAAATTTGATAAAATACCGCCATCAACCAGGAACGACTCTTTGGGAGGATTACCTTTAAAACTTACGAGTTCTTCCCAATTCTTTTTAGCTTCGGTTCCCTGTGGAATATTACTGATTCTCAACGGACTAAAAAAATATGGTATTGACATTGATGCCCTTACAAAAACAGCGGGATTTTCCTTTTGGGGATTGACCCAATAGAGGCTGCACATTCTGGGAAATTCGACCTTAGTTTCAGTTGTCAGATCAGCAGCTATGATAGCAAGTCGAGTTTCAAGACCGGCAAGTGTTCTTGAAACTCCTTCACGGATAACTATATCAGGAGGCAGTTTCTGGAATTCTGCATTCAAATCGGCCATTGTCTTTATTCCATTATCTTTTAGGAACTTAGAAAGCCAATTCAAAAAATCGTCGCCCGGATTAAGTCCCAGATCATCAAATATTTCATCCACAATCTGCCATCCTTTCCAGATTAACTTCACCCGCTTTGCTTTTTCCACCAAAGCCTTAATAAAATCTTTCGAATCATCATTTCCATCAACAAAATCATATAGATTTTTATTGACCAACACTTCAATTACCTTTTGAGACTTTGGTTTTGAGATATCTCCTAAGCCAGCCAGCAACATGGTATTGATTGACCCGGCGGAAGTTCCGGCAAGACTAAAAAACCGGATACCTAACTGCTCAAGCACAAAAGTATAACCAATTAACGCTACCCCCAGTACGCCCCCACCTTCCTGAACAAGTTCAACATACTGGTTTCCTGATGAATCCAAAATATCGGAAAACTGCTTCCGGTCAACTTTGTCATTTTTCATCCCTTCAATCATTTGTTTAACCTCCGGATGATTAGTGAAATCTGTAATTTTCATGACGGTGTAGATTAAATTTTTGATGATTAAACTTCTTCCTATAACATAATTGATTTCTATGAAGAACTAAATTATTCCAGTCAGAAAAACTTACAATGTCCCAGGTTCTGAAGTTTGACTTTTATCGGTTTTATCTTTCCCGAAAAGCAGACCCATTGATTTCTGCGCAAATTTCTCGGTAAAGCCTGATGCAAAGGCAATGGCAAAATAATCGAGGGGCTGTGAAATCGAAAAACTAAAAAGTTTAATACTCTCAGCTACCGAAGAACGAAGAATAAGAAAGATGAAAATTGAAAATCCAACACCGATAAAAATCTTGCTCAATACCACCACCTGACTACTGGTAATTTCCTTGATCCTTGACGATTTCGACAGATTACGAGTAAAAAGTATTGCACTGGTGACTGCTCCAAGAAATCCAAACAATAAGACCCCGATGACATAACCAGTAAGGCTTAAATCGTTATTAGTGAACCTGACATCATACCAACTTGTATAAATTACAAAATATAAGACGATTAAACACAATATGAGAAAAAGTAAGCCGGAAAGCAGCCAGAAAATATTGTGAGAAAGACGATTCATATAATACATGTTATTATAGTCTTCGTCTTTAAGCTCAACTGCCAAAATAAGTACATCGGGTTCCGGGGCTTCGGTTACTATACCTGTCTCATTTCCCAACATACTTTGGATGGACTCCTTTCTCCATTCATTTAATTTTCCGGCTTCCTTAAAAACCGATTTTGCCAAGGCAAGCCGTTCATGTTTGTCCATGCCATAAATTTCGAATCGCTTTGCCGCATGAAGACATTTCCATCCTTCGTCAATTTTGTATTCTTCAAGGAATATTTTTGTCTTCGAAAGCAATTCAATTGATTTCAGCGCCCACTGTTTTTGGGCGCTACCAGTATCAATTATTCGTTTCTGAAGTCGAGGCTCAAAGCTGGAAATATCTCCGGCAAGGCGCGAGTAACGTGGCTTATATTCAAAAGTCGAAACTCTTTTCAAGGTTAATTTAATTCGTTGCCACATAGGTGTAAATAGTTTGAAGGTTTATAAAAAGTTATATCTCAATAGAATCTGATTAAAGATCATCTTTGGAAACAATGACTAACAACTGACATACAGAAAGTTACAACAATAAAAAACCAAAAGCAAATTTCGAATCGTTAAAAATTGTTAAGACAAAATATAAGGAAATAGCCATCATAAAGAAGAACATGTAAAAAGGCCGTCCCCAAACGATTGGGGACGGCCTTTCATTATCTGGAATGTCCGTGTTTTATTCAGGAGAAAGATATTCATCCACATACAAAGCAGCAATTTTTCCGGCTTCGATGGCACGGACCACTAAACTGGCGCCTGCTTCAATGTCGCCACATGCAAACACTTTATCTACCGAAGTTTGCTTTCTGGCATTCACCTTTACGTTTCCACGGGTATCGTATTCAATTCCCAATTCATCGAGCAGTCCATTATGAACCGGCTGAGTGAAACCCAGCGACAACAACACCAGATCAACCTCAACGATTTCTTCTGAACCGTGTTTTTCGGTCATTACACAGCGACCGGCATCGTCTTTTCCCCATTCAACCTTAACCAGTTCAACCTGTTTAATTTCACCGTTTTCGCCGATAAACCGCCTGGTCGAAAGGCTCCAGCGACGATCACAGCCTTCGAGGTGCGAACTTGAAGTACGGAGCGTGTTTGGCCAGTATGGCCATGGATTGTTACCGGCACGGTTTTCAGTAGGCTTTGGGAGAATTTCAATCTGTGTAACGCTTTTGGCTTTCTGGCGAATAGAAGTACCCACGCAGTCGGAACCAGTGTCTCCTCCACCAATAACCAGTACCCGTTTATCCTTTGCAAGGATGTTCAATTCTTCAGGAATATCTTCACCGGCAATGCGTTTATTTGATTGCATCAGGAATTTCATAGCTAAATAAACACCTTTCAGTCCACGGCCTTCGACTGGTAAATCACGCGCCTGTTCAGCGCCATTGGCCAGAATAACCGCATCGAATCGGGCCAGCAGTTCTTCCCGGCCAATATCCACTCCAACAGTAACATTAGGTTTGAAATTGATTCCTTCGTCAAGGAAAATTTCCAAACGACGATCTATGATTGTTTTGCTCAGTTTAAAATCAGGAATACCGAAACGGAGCAAACCACCAATGGCATTATTTTTTTCGAATACGGTGACTTCATGCCCGGCCTGATTCAGTATGTCGGCAGCCGAAAGCCCGGCAGGACCAGAACCAACAATGGCAACTTTTTTACCGGTCCGAACTTCAGGAATACGCGGCTGTACAAACCCCAGGTTAAAGGCATGTTCTACGGTCGAAGCTTCGTTTTCACGAATAGTTACTGCTTCGTTGTGAATAGCCAGAACACATGCTTTTTCGCAGGGTGCAGGGCAAACACGACCAGTAAACTCAGGAAAACTGTTGGATGAATGCAAAATATCGTAAGCGCCTTTCCAGTCGGCTTTATAAACCATTTCCTGCCATTCCGGAATTTTACTTCCTACGGGGCAACCCCAATGGCAGAACGGAATACCACAATCCATGCAGCGCGCAGCCTGATCAATCCGGTCCTTTTCATCAAGGGTTTGTTCGACTTCTCCGTAATCGTAAATCCGATCATTAATTGGACGGTAACCTGCCTCTTTTCGTCCTATTTGCATGAAACCTTTTGGATTTCCCATGGTATTTGTATTTTTATTTTCTGATGAGAATTCGGATTGAATTGCCATCAGAAAAAAGTTCAAAAATTCAATAAAATTTGTTTTTCGCTATTCCGTCCGAAAGCTGTTTATTTCTTTGATCAACATTTCCTCGCGGACGGCTTTAAAGACCCATTTTTAAACCCGGGGTTTCGCCCCGGGCTATTGATATATCACCCTTTCAGGGTAAAAACTTTCGCGAATCATAGTCCAAACCTTCCCCCCTCGGGGGAATTAGAAGGGGGCTTCCTGTTATTCGTGCCTTGTCGGATTGTCTTCGCTTAACTGAAGTTTTTTCTCCAGTTCGCGTAGTTTCAATTCTTCCAGTACTTTTTTATACTCGAACGGAATTACCTTTACAAATTTGGGAAGGTACTCATCCCAGTTGGTCAGGATTTTAGCGGCCATCGTACTTTGTGTGTATAACAGATGCTTGTTGATCATATCCTGCAATTCAACGATATCGGCTTTATCTTCAACCGGTGCCAGTTCAACCAGGCCCTTGTTGCAGAAGTATTCAAAATTACCTTCCTGATCGAGTACATAAGCGATACCGCCGCTCATACCTGCAGCAAAATTACGCCCGGTTATGCCCAGAACTACCACACGGCCTCCGGTCATATATTCGCAACAGTGGTCGCCGCTACCTTCAATAACCGTTCTAGCTCCTGAATTCCTCACACAGAAACGCTCACCGGCCACGCCGCGGATGTATGCTTCTCCTGAAGTTGCCCCGTAAAACGAAGTATTCCCAATGATAATATTTTCTTCCGGATTAAAGGTTGAACCAACAGGTGGCACAACAATGATTCGACCCCCGGAAAGTCCTTTTCCGAGGTAATCGTTCGAATCGCCTTCGAGCCTGAAGCTAACTCCTTTTACCAGGAATGCGCCAAAACTTTGCCCGGCAGTTCCTGTAAAATTAGCCATGATAGTGTTGTTTGGCAAGCCTTCTTCGCCGTAACGACGCGAGATTTCGCCGGATAACATTGCTCCAACTGTTCGGTCCACATTGGTAATAGTATGAGCAAGCCATACTTTTTCCTTACTCTTGATGGCTTTATTAGCATCGCGAATGAGGGTATGATCCATGTGCTCCTCAACCGATTTAATATTCGGGAACGTGTTCCTGATATCGTGATGTTTGGCTTCTTCAGGCATATGAATCACCCGTGAGAAGTCCATTTTTTTCATTTTCCAGTTGCCAACCTCGCGGTTTTGCTCGAGCAGGTCGGCACGGCCTACGATCTCATCGAAGGTGGTGACCCCGATTTCTGCCAGGTGCTCGCGAACTTCAGTAGCAATAAACCGAAAGAAATTAATGGCAAATTCTGAACGGCCAATGAAACGTTTACGAAGGGTCTCGTCCTGAGTGGCAATTCCTGCCGGACAGGTATTGAGGTGGCATTTCCTCATCATGATACAACCCAAAGTAACCAGCGCTGAAGTTGAGAAACCGAATTCTTCAGCGCCCAGCATCCCAAGGATTACTACATCACGTCCTGTTTTCAACTGCCCGTCAACCTGAAGTTTAACACGGCCACGAAGGTTGTTCATGACCAGGGTCTGCTGAGTTTCGGCAATACCTAATTCAACAGGCAAACCAGCAAATTTGATCGAACTGGCCGGACTTGCACCCGTACCTCCTTCGCAACCTGCTATGGTAATCAGGTCGGAAAAAGCTTTGGCCACACCGGCAGCAATGGTACCTACCCCATTTTCGGCAACCAGTTTCACTGATACTTTTGCACGTGGATTGGTCACTTTCAAATCGTAAATCAATTGCGCCAAATCCTCGATCGAATATATATCGTGGTGCGGAGGAGGCGAAATCAAGGTAATTCCAGGAGTTGAATTACGCAGCTTGGCAATAATATTATTGATTTTGAAACCAGGTAACTGTCCGCCTTCTCCCGGCTTTGCACCTTGCGCAATTTTAATCTGCAACTCGTCGGCATTGATCAGGTAATTGTTGGTTACTCCAAAACGGCCCGAAGCCACCTGTTTAATAGCGCTTCGTTTGTTGGTTTTGAAACGTTCGGCATCTTCGCCACCTTCACCGGTATTGCTCCTGCCGCCAATAGTATTCATTGCTATTGCCAACGCTTCGTGTGCTTCCTTGCTGATAGAACCATACGACATGGCTCCAGTCACAAATCGTTTCATGATGTTTTCAACAGGTTCGACCAACGATATATTAATCGGGTTTCGTTTATATTTCAGGCAGCCACGGATGAAAGTTGGCATAGCATTCTCGGAATCCACCTTACTACTGAATTCTTTAAACACACTGTAATCGTTGGTACGGGTAGCCCACTGTAATAATCCAATTGTTTCAGGATTCCAGGCGTGATGTTCGCCATACTTCCGGTAATGGTAAGTCCCGGCGCTTTCAAAATTAGTATTGATCTGGTGTTTCTTTTTACTGTAAGCTTCCTTGTGGAACAAAAGAGACTCCTGACAGATTTCTTCGAAACCGATCCCACCAAATTTCGAAGCAGTTCCGGTAAAATATTTGGAGATAATTTCGTCAGATACACCCAGCGATTCGAACAACTGGCAACCGTGATAGCTGCGTAGCGTTGATATTCCCATCTTCGAAAGGATTTTCAGCAACCCTTTATCAACAGACTTGATATAGTTGTATCGCGCTTTTGAATAATCGAGTTTTACTTCGCCACCTTTTACCAAATCGTCGATGGCCGCAAATGCCAGATAGGGATTTACTGAACTGGCACCGTAACCAAACAGCATGGCAAAATGTGATACTTCGCGTGCCTCACCCGTTTCTACTATGATACCAACCTGCATCCTCTTTTGAGTCAGAATGAGGTGATGGTGCACTGCAGCCACTGCCAGCAAGGATGGAATCGGTGCATATTCTTCAGAAATCTGACGATCGGACAGGATGATGAAATGCTTTTTCTCATCCACCGCTTTTTCTGCCAGCATCAGTAAATTATCGAATGCCCGTTTGAAACCTTCAACGCCTTCTTTCACAGGGAAAACCATCGGAATGGTGCTGTGCGAGAATTGTTCGTGTTTCATATCTTTGATTTTGCCAAGGTCGGTATTGGTAATAATCGGATCATCGAATTTGATCAGTTTCGCATGCACTGGCGATTCGTCAAGAATATTGGTATGCAGCGACCCGATGTAGTTGGTCAGCGACATGACCAGCCCTTCGCGTATGGAATCGATTGGCGGGTTGGTCACCTGTGCAAAAACCTGACGGAAATAGTTGAAAAAACGCTGTGGTTTCTCAGAGAAACACGCCAGAGGTGTATCGTTCCCCATCGAGCTTGTAGGTTCATCGCCCGTTGTAGCCATTGGCTTTATGATCATTTCCATATCTTCTTTCGAATAGCCAAAAACTTTTGAATAAGTCTGGAATTGATCGCCTAAAGATGAAGTAACACGTTGTTTTACTTCAATATCTTCCATCAACAGCCGGTTTTCTTTCAGCCAGTTACCATAAGGGTTCCGTGAGCCCAACTGGGCTTTTACTTCTTTATCAGGAATAATAATTCCGAGTTTGGTGTCAACCAAAAGGATTTTGCCAGGGCGCAACCGGCCTTTTTCTTTCACATCTTCAGGAGCAAAAATCTGGACTCCCACTTCGGATCCCATCACGATCATATCATTTTTGGTGATGATATACCTGGAAGGGCGCAATCCGTTCCGGTCGAGTGTACCGCCAATATAACGGCCATCCGAAAATACCATCGAAGCCGGGCCATCCCAGGGTTCCATAATGGTGGAATGATATTCGTAGAACGCCTTCAGGCTTTCAGGAATCGGGTTTTTCGAGTTAAACGATTCAGGAATCATCATGCACAAGACATGTGGTACCGAACGGCCGGTCATGTGCAGGAATTCGAGTGTATTATCGAATGATGCCGAGTCGGATTTATTAGGTTCGATAACGGGGAAAAGCTTTTTGAGGTCTTCGCCAAATATTTCCGATTTCAGGAGCGATTCGCGGGCCGACATCCACATGCGGTTACCTTTTATGGTGTTGATTTCGCCGTTGTGGGCAATCATACGGAATGGCTGGGCCAAATCCCAGGTTGGAAAAGTATTGGTACTGAAACGCGAATGTACCAGGGCAATGGCGCTGGTAAATTTCGGATGGGTAAGGTCTTTAAAATATTCGCGCAACTGGCCTGAGGTTAGCATTCCCTTGTATATCATTACGCGGGAAGATAAACTTGGCACATAAAACGACTTGCTGAATTTCAGTTTCGATTCACGGATTTCTTTCTCTGCTTGTTTCCTCACCAGGTATAGCTTTTGTTCAAGTACTTCCTGTTCAAGGTCAGCTTTCACAAAAACCTGCTTAATAAAAGGTTCGGTCAATTTGGCGATTTCGCCGGGGGCAGAACTGTCAACAGCCACATCGCGGTACTCGATCAGTTCGAGTCCTTCCTGTTTGATGTATTTGGAGAGTATATCCACGCACAATACTGCCTCTACCTTATCCTGCGGAAGAAAAATCAATCCTGTTCCGAACTTGCCGGATACAGGAATATTGACCTTCAAAACTTCCTTGATATATTGATCGGGTATTTGAATTAAGATCCCTGCACCGTCGCCAGTTTTATTGTCAGCGCTGGTTGCGCCCCGGTGTTCCATATTTTCAAGAACCTCTAATCCCCTCTCGATAATATCGTGCGACTTCTGGCCTTTGATATTAGCTACAAAACCGATTCCACAATTATCGTGTTCATTGGCTGGATCGTACAACCCCTGTGCTTTTGGCAATCCTAAACTCATCCTATCTCTTTTTAAATATGTTGATTTCGCAAAAAGCTTTCAGATTGATCTGTTTTTAATCATTCTGCATAAATCGAACCTCAAAAACATAAAAATTATAAGTAAATCAAACTTTTTTCTTACGAACTGAAAGCGAAAGTAGCGATTTTAATAGAAAATTCCAATTGCAGAATCGAACTGACGGCAACTGAAACTATCAATTTTATAAAAACCCAGACCAAATATCCGAAATAAAATCCTATGTTTCAACAACTTAAACACCACAAACAACCAATCAATCCTGATTGTTCTGATTTCAAAAAATAACGATTAATTAACAGACAAAGGGTGTAACAAAGTGGAAACCTATGAATTGATAAGCAATAAAAAAAAAACTGAAACTCAACAAGAACTATGACCTGGCGAGTAATTTCCCATAAGCCTTTTCTATTTTCTCAAATTCAAAGCCTTCAATTACCGTAATCATTTTTTCAGCAATTTCATCCAGACATAAATTACCAATACTTCCGGAGTGGGTATGGTTCACTTCACGTGTAGGATTATAGGTTCCTGAATTAATTTCATTGCCAACCTGTTTATAGGCATCGCGGAAAGGAACGCCTTGTTGTACCAGCTTATTTACATCTTCGACACTGAACATGTATCTGTAGCGGTCGTCGGCCAACAGATTGGTATTTACTTTCATATTATCGATGGCAAAACCGGTAATGTTAATGCAGTCTGACAATTCCTGAAAGGCAGGCAGGAAAACTTCTTTCAGAATCTGCAGGTCGCGGAAATAGCCACTCGGAAGGTTATTCGTCATCAGGCTGATCTGGTAAGGAATGGCCTGAATTTTATTACAGTGCGAACGGACCAGTTCAAAAACATCAGGATTCTTTTTGTGTGGCATAATGCTCGAACCAGTGGTCAACTCATCTGGCAGCGAAACAAAATCAAAGTTCTGGCTCATGAACAAACAAACGTCGAAAGCAAATTTCGAGATAGTTGCTGCAATTGACGAAAGCCCAAAGGCAACCGTTTTTTCCATCTTGCCGCGACCCATTTGCGCATAAATTACGTTGTAATTCATCGAATCGAAACCCAGTAAATCGGTAGTCATCTGCCGGTCGAGCGGAAAAGAAGAACCGTAACCTGCCGCCGAACCCAGCGGATTTTGATTGGTAATTTTAAATGCTGCCTGTAATAAAACAAGGTCGTCAACCAAACTTTCGGCATAAGCGCTGAACCACAAGCCAAACGAAGAAGGCATGGCAACCTGTAAATGCGTGTAGCCAGGCATCAGATGGTCCTGGTTCGCGATGGCTTTGGTCAATAACTTATCAAACAATCCACAAACAGCCTCAACCAAATTCTGAATTTCAGAACGGGTAAAAAGCTTTAAATCGAGTAAAACCTGATCGTTACGCGAACGCCCGCTGTGAATTTTTTTGCCTGTATCGCCGAGTTTACGGGTTAACATCAGTTCAACCTGCGAATGTACATCCTCAACATTTTCTTCAATCCTGAATTCGCCGTTTGTGATGATGTGATAGATATTAACCAGCTCTACTTGAAGTTCGGCAAGCTCAACTGTTGTGAGCAGACCAATTGATTGCAACATTTTAGCATGGGCAATTGAACCAAGCACATCAAATTTCGCCAGATACAAATCCATTTCACGATCTTTTCCAACCGTAAAGTTTTCGATAAGCTCGTTTACCGCGGTTCCTTTATCCCAGAGTTTCATATTGCGTCAATTTATGGAAATCCAAAGATAATTCAAATTAGAGGTTTATGCATTTCAAGTGGATTATTATTCCAGATACCCCTTATTTTTAATGTGGGTTTGTGGTGTAAGTTGGCCTTATGCCCTTTCAACTATCTTGATTTCCGCGTCGGTAAGCCCGTAAAGCTGATAAACCATTTGGTCTATCTCCCGATCGGTGGTGTCTATTGCAGTTTTGAATTCCAACGCTTTTTCAGCTTCCTGCAAAAAGTAATCTTCCCATTCTGCTTCCTCTTTCAGCGACAATTTTACCTTCTTTTTACCCAACTCAGCGATAAATTCTTTGTACGAAAGCAAATACCAGTTCTGCAATTTGCCCGGTAAATCTTCCATATCAAATTTTCGCTGCATGCTCCGTTGGAATTTATGGGAGGCTTCCCGAAGTTCTTTGTTGAGAGAAAGCATAAGGTCGGCTTTTTCAACGAAGGGCTTTTGATTTTCTATTTCAACTTGCTTTATAGGCAGTTCCCTAACTTTTTGTGCACCAATTTCTGTAAATACAGTTTTTGTGGAACTGAAATTTTCTTTGTAATAAAAAGAAAATGCTTTTGAATTGAATAAGGAGAGAATGTATTTAATTTTGAAATTATTCTTGAAGTTTTCTTTAATATTGATGACAACAATAGTGTGTAGTGCATATAGTTGCGACGAGTCGAGAGTTCCAATTAAACAATTAGCAACTCTTCTGAAGAAAATCTTTTCGGAGGACTCAAAAATATCGGTACGGTTACAGCTATGAATTGCTTCTCTTTTATAATCTAAATAATCTCCACCCCATTCAAGAGAATATCTATTTATATTCTTTCCTCCTTCAAGTATTTTAACATAGTTTGATCCAGCTTTATTTTTATGCACCCATAAATCTCGGCTTCCCTTCAATGCAATAGCTTGATTAACTTCCGAAATTTCGCCAAGCTTCATTGTATTCTCTTCAAATTTTTGCATTATCGACTGGTTCTCTTCCTTTTCGTAAATATTGAAATTGAAATCAATATTATTGAGAAAATCGAATTGAGGTATCTCTTTGATAGTAATAAACTTACCAATCGTAGAATTAACGATTTTTACATTAGAGTTTTTGTTAGGTACTTTATTTTTAAAACTTAAGATGATATTTTCAACAACTGCGCCAGAGAATGGAAGTTCAAGAAATTGAATGATTTCAATTATCTCACTTTCATTTAGTAAATCAAACCTTATTTTCTTGTAATACTCTTGAGTGAGAATTGTATTCGGTATTATAAAGCTATTTAGCCCATTTGCTTTTGACAACTTCAAAGCTAGTTTTACGAAAAACCCAAATGTGTTTAATCTTCCCATTGATGATTTATATCTATCAATCAGAAACTTTTTCATTTGTTCGGAAGTGCTTGAAAATTCAGATAATTGAACATACGGCGGATTCCCAATCACCACATCAAATCCATTTTTATTATTGCCATACATGGAGTCCAATTCGGATACTTCTTCTAATTTTTCGGCATATTCGTAAACCTTCTTTGAGATTTCGGCAGCTTCTTTCGATAGGTTAATGGCTTGTTCTGCTTTAGCCTGTGCTTCGAGTGATTTTTCTTTAATCAGTTTCAGGTAATCGGGTGTTGCATCTTTTCTGGCTTCAATCGTCGGGATTATTCCATGTTCTCGACCAAATACCTGTGGAAATTCCCGATCCCAATCAAATGCCTTGTCTCCGGCTATGGCTGGGTCGCTTATTAAAGAATTTCCACATTTAATATTATTGTTTAAATCGTTCAGCTTCCGGTTGGGCTGTGCAGTTCGCAGCCATAACGAGAGTTTGGCAATCTCTACACTTTCTTCGTTCAGGTCAACGCCAAACAGGTTGTTTTCCAGAATGCTTTTTTCAACATCGCTCAATATCATGGGCACACCCAACAGCTTGGCCTGTAATTCGTCGATGTAACGGTGCTCAGCTATTAAAAAATCAAGGGCTTGATTGAGAAACGCTCCCGAACCACAAGCTGGGTCGCAAATAGTGAGTTGCAATAACCAATTTTGATAGGTTTTCAGCTTCTCATATAATGTCTGTTTGGTTTTTTTTCTATGCAAGGGAGCATGCTCCCTGTTGTTGTAATCTTCTTCGTTGAACTGGAGTTCGGCTTTCTTTTCCGAGCAAAGTTTGCCAAGAGTATTTTCAACTATGTATTTGGTAATATATTTGGGTGTATAGAAAACACCATCCTTTTTTCGTTTGGTTTTAGCTTTGTCAATTTCCTTGCCGTCTAGCTGCGCTTGTATTTCATCCAATTCATTCAGCGAATTCTCAAAAATATGTCCCAGGATATTTACATCTACCTCACTTATAAAATCATATTCCGAGAGTTTTATAGCATTTTTATACAACAAGTTATCGTCAATTACAACGGAGTCCAGAACTTCATCAGGCTCAAACAGACCTCCATTGTATGCAAATACATCGTATCGTTTGCCTTTAAAACCAGTGTTGAGATAGCCGAAATATTTTTTAAAGCGGTCGTAAAGGGGAACTTCAACATCACGTTCCTGTAAATCTTTCCAGTCGTCTAATATCATCCTTACTGAATTGGGTGGCAATAGTTGACGGTCTTCGGCAAAGAACAGAAACAAAAAACGGTCGAGTAACTTTTGAGATTTCCGGAATAAAGATAGTGCATCAAATTGTGGGTTTTGTGAAACCAGATTTTGGTGTAATTCCCGTTTAAATAAAGAATAATCGGAGTACAGCTTTTTGGTAATTACATCTTCCTGACTTACCGATTCCTCTTTTATTTTTTTCGGAATTCCTTTGGCAATCTGATCGTAGGCCAAACATAAAAAGAGTGTATCAAAATCGGGTTTGGTAAGGGTAAACAAATTGAACTCGATTAATTCAATGGCATTGTCGATATAGAAACGAAGCTTTTCGAAGTTCGAAGTAACAACATATACGCAGTTGGGTTGATTGTTCTTGTAGCTAAATGCCTGTGCTTCTATCTTACCTAAATCAGTGGTGTTTGTTCCTTTTAGCTCGATAATGCCCGCTACTACGGGAGTATTCGACAAGGGAGCATGCTCCCTTGTCAGTATCGCTCCGTCGGCCTTTTTGCTGTCTTTAATGTTCTTGTATTCAGTGGTTAGGTTGAAGTTTGGGTCCGGATTAAGTGTATATCCTAAAATCTTTACAAACAGCTCTCTTAAAAAGCCTTCCTGAAACTGCTCTTCCTTACTGTTTCGAATGTTTTCCTGAATTTCCGGATTGCCAAAGTAGGATTTAAACTCGTCGTATTTTGCAGCAATTAGCTTAGAATCGAGCTGTTTCAAATACTTCCGTTCTACTGTTTTCTGGAAAAGGCTCATGTCAAAGTTTGTGGCGATGGATTTGATGCCAATTTAAGGTTTTTTTGTCAAGTAGAATTATAACATCAAGATAAAGAACTAACAGAAATCGAATGATTTTCAACATCGCATAAAAAAATTCATTTTCAGATATGTATTTAAAAAAACTATAAAAAGAACCGTCCCTTTTCAGAAAGAACGGTTCTTTTGGTTTTCAGGAATAGTTTATGCCAATAGCGCCACTGCTCTCCCGCCACTCTGATCAACTGTGGCCACCTCTACTTTATCGCCTTCCTTTATTGAGGTTTCAAAAACAAAGGGTTTACTTTTAAGCGTTTGAGGCTGATGCTCTACTTCGCCGGCTTTAACACCATTCACCAAAACTTCATAGGTCATCAATGGTGCATCACCGGCAAAAGCAGTATCCCAAATCAATTTGTTCCCATCTTTCCGAAGGTTTCCGGGGGCGGTTAAGCCAACTTTTTCGATCTGGAAATAATTGGAATTGGGTTTAATCTGCGTTGCCTGTACTTCAATACGATTGCGTTCATTTTCCGGCATTCCGTTGGGCCTGACTTGTGCCGCATAAAAATTCTGGATCAACTGGCATTTCATCGGATCCTCATCAATCTGACCGATACCAATTATTAAAGTGTGAATTCCCGGAGTAGTCAGTGAATATTCGATAAGCGGACGGCTGGGCAGTTCGGGTGTGCCAATTTTCCTGAACACATCTTCAGGCACCCGCGACCAACGTGGTTCCTTGTGATAAATAGCAGCATCAGCAAATACTTTCATGGCAATAATGCCCATTCCTTTGGCTGAAGCCACAGGGATAACATTGTGCTGCATGTTGTATTTGGTTTTATCGTTTGCATTAATGGAAACGAGCATTCCTTCCAGAATTCCGTATTCGTCGCGTTGGATCAGTTCGACCATTGCCGGAGGGTTGGCATGTCCCGAGAAACCGATGTGCCGGACCAGTTTTTCATTTTTTGGGTTCATGCCTGTCAGGTTAGTACCATCCCGGAAATCACGAAGCGCCACCAATGCCCCAAAATTTCCATTGGGGTCGAGTGGCGTTTCCAGCCCCTCATAAAGCACATCAACTTCGTCCGTATTGTGTAAAGTATGTATCAAAATCATATCGAGGTAAGCGCCTTCAGGATAACCGCCCTTGTTATCGCCAAAAATCTGTGTGAGCGAACGTTTCAGATCGTCAACCGCGCACTTTACATTGGGCATCCCGTTCGACCAGTTGTTCACATTCTCTCTTTCTGTCCATCCGGGTTTTCCCCAGCGCATACAGGTTTTACTGGTCAGCCAGATGGATTTTCGGAGTTTTTCATCGTAATTCTCTTCTCCGGGAATCAGGTTCAGTATTTTAAAAGCTTTGTTAAAATTTAACTGGCTGCCTGCATATAGGTTCGATGTATCAAAATAATTGATCCCCAGTTTGAACGCTTTCAGGATGATTGGCACTGGGTCCACGTCGGCAGGAGTCCATTGCAGCGAAGCCTGTCCACCCAGTGCAAGTGTAGTTACCTCAAAATCGAAGTTGCCAAATTTGCGCTTCATCGGAGCTGGCATTTTACCGGTAGAACAGCCTCCAAACGACAACATGGAAATTCCGGCTGTGGTTGCTGCCGAAACTTTGATAAAATTACGACGCGATAACGGATATTTTTTTGATGGGTTCATAATAAAAGTATTTAGTTGGTTACAATTAAGGAATTTATAAAAAGTTATTGTTTGATGAATTTTTCACTGCTTCCATCAGTAAATCTTACGAAGTATATGCCTTTACGCAAGTTTGAAACATCAAATTTAGCTTGAGTTCCGTTTGCTGTTTTTTCGATCAGTTTCTCACCAACG
This sequence comes from Odoribacter sp., assembly GCA_013824715.1. Lineage (GTDB taxonomy): Bacteria > Bacteroidota > Bacteroidia > Bacteroidales > Prolixibacteraceae > Aquipluma. The sequence continues at coordinate 69,412 of PNOH01000012.1, forward strand.
GTATTGTAAATTGAGACTCTTGAATTAGCTGTTGCAATGTATCTCACTGCCAATTCAGTTTGAACCGGGTTCGGGTAAAGCTGAACTTTTTTCTTATCTTTTGAAATTACAGGCGCAGAAACTGCCAGAACCAGAAAACCAACAGCCCTGTTGCCATTTTGGTCAACCGCGGCAATCTCAATTTTATCGCCTGATTTTGCTAAAATTTCAAAAGTAAAGGGCATACTTTTCAGAGTTTGAGGCTGATGTTCAACTTCTCCGGCTTTTACGCCATTCACCAAAATCTCATAAGCTTTCAATGGTGCATCTCCGGCAAAAGCGTTATCCCAGATTATTATATTTCCCTCATTCCGGAGGTTTCGGGGTTTAGTGAGCCCAACTTTTGGCAATTGAAAATAGTTCGAGTTTGGTTTAAGAGTTTTTGTGAGTTCTTCAATCCTTTTCCGTTCTGTTTCTGAAATGCCATTCTTATCTATTTGTGCGGCATTTAAATTCTGAATTAATTGGCATTTAAGAGGATCTTCATCAATATGTCCAATACCCATAATGGCTGTATGAACTCCGGGAGTTGTCAGGGTATATTCGATGAGTAACCGACTCGGCAACTCATCTGTTCCAACTTTGCGATACAAATCGGCAGAAGAGACCGTATAACGATTATCTTTACTGTACAAAGCAGCATCTGCAAAGACCTTCATGGCAATAATTGCCATACCTTTGGCTGATGCTACGGGTATCAAATTGTTTTGCATGCTGTATTTGGTTTTGTCGTTTGCATTCATAGCAACTAATACTGCTTCAAGAAGTCCAAATTCATCGCGTTGAATCATATCTACCATTACTGGCGGACTACCATGACCAGAAAATCCAATGTGACGTATTAACTTTTCATTTTTGGGATTCATTCCCGTTAGATTAGTACCATCACGAAAATCGCGCAGCACAACTAAGGCTCCGAAATTTCCATTTACATCAAGTGGAGTTTCCAATCCTTCATATAACACATCAACAGTTTCCATGTTACTGACCGAATGAATCAAAATTATATCCAAGTATGCACCATCAGGATAAAAACCTTTGTTATCACCAAAAATCTGCGTAAGTGAATGTTTTAAATCGTCAACTGCACATTTCACCGAAGGTATTCCAATAGATGAATTTCTGATATTTGCACGTTCCGGATATCCGGACTTTCCCCACCTCATATGTGTTTTGCTGGTTAGCCAAATTGATTTCCTCAGTTTTTCGTCATAATTTGCTACTCCGGGTATTAGATTTAATACCTTAAAAGCCCTGTTGTAATTTATTTGACTTCCGCCATAAATATTTGATGTGTCAAAATAATTAATACCAAGCTTAACAGCCTTAACAATTATCGAAACCGGATCAAGATCCGACAGAATATGCTGAATTGCAGCTTGTCCACCTAACCCCATGGTGGTTACCTCGAAATTGATGTTCCCAAATTTACGTTTTGCTATTGAAGGCAATTGCCCTACTGCCATAACGCTGTTTAACGATGATTTTGTATTGTAGAGATAGAGCGGCAAAATAGAAATTCCCGCGGTACTTGCAACAGAGGCTCTGATGAAATTCCGGCGCGATAAAGGATTGGATATAGATTTGCTCATAATGTCAGATTTTATTTGGTTAAAATTAAGGAATTTACAGGAGAATTCCATTGTCATCAATAATTCATACATCAACAAACTTTTGATTAGATTCTTTGTGATTTATTGTAACTTGCAGGGATATTGGTGCAAACGGAACAAGTTCTATATCTTAATAATAATCAATATGAAACGTCGCGATTTTATCAGTAAAACAGCAATGGCTGCTCCGGTTTTTAGCCTTTTCCCGGCCGATCTTTCTTTTATTACAAGGGAAACGCCGCCAGCAGGTAAGCTCGAAAAGAGATCGCTGGGCAAGACCGGCGAAATGCTTTCGATGATCGGATTCGGTGGAATAATTGTCAAGGATGCCTCTCCCGAAGATGCAGCTTCGATTGTGAAATTTGCAATTGATGCAGGCGTGAACCATTTCGATGTGGCGCCATCGTATGGCGATGCCGAAATTAAATTAGGTCCAGCGCTGGAACCCTACAGGAAAGATGTCTTTCTATCATGTAAAACCACAAAGCGTACCAAAGATGATGCCCGAAAAGAATTGGAACAATCGCTTAAAAACCTTCGGACTGACCATTTTGATCTGTATCAGTTGCATGCTGTAACTTCGCTTGACGATGTTAAAACGATTTTTGCCCCAGGCGGAGCGCTCGAAACATTCAGGGAAGCCAGGGAAGAAGGAAAAATCAGATACCTCGGATTTTCGGCCCACTCGGTTGAAGCCGCGATGGCTTTAATGAATGGCTTTGAATTCGATTCCATCATGTTCCCCTTTAATTTCGCCACCTGGAATGTCGGCAATTTCGGTCCACAGGTGCTCGAACTTGCCCATCAAAAACAGATGGGGATAATAGCCCTGAAAGCGATGGCCAAAGGTCCCTGGCCACAAAACGCTGACCGGTCGAAATATCCAAAATGCTGGTACGAACCTCTTTTGGGTGAAGAAGATATTAGGATGGGATTACGTTTTACCTTGTCGCATCCGGTAACAAATGCAATCACCCCGGGCGAAGCCGGGCTGTTTAAAATTGCCATTAACATGAGAGAGACACTAAGTCCGTTAAGCAGCAAGGAGATAGAAACAATTAAAATAAAAGCAGCAACTGTTATTCCACTGTTTAAATATTCCAATGCCAAATCATAGCATTAAAAATAATTCTGTATTGGTCTAACGTAAACGTCCGCACCGCACCCAAATTTTTCCCATGTCAAGATTGATCTGAGCAGGAATTTTCAACTGTCCAGGCTCGCCATCAAAATGATAATATAATGTGTCGGCCAGTTCCAGATCAATTTGTTTGGCTTTGTAACATTCAACAAATGGAAGTTTGGGTATCTGCCTGGTAAAAAGTGCGATTATAAAAACCGGCATCCAGATTTTTGAAAATTTCTTCACTACCACCACATCAATCAATCCATCGGTCATGCTGGCTGAAGGAGCGATATACGCGTTGTTCCCGAACTGGGAAACATTGGCAAAAGTGATCAGGAAAACGGATTCCGCGATCTGTACTCCATCTATTTTCATCCGAACTTCAACCGGTTTCAAAAATATAATTTCCTGAACAACCAGTTTCACATATCTGAGAAAACCACGCGAGACAGACTTACTCATCTTATAGGCAATCAGGGCATCGAAGCCAATCCCGCTGGTACATAAAAAACGCTGATCGTTGAGTTTGCATACATCCAGATGAAGTGTTTTTCCTTCAATCAAGGTGCGGGCACTTTTGCGCATATTCATCGAAATCCCTAATTCACGCGCAAGGCCGTTTCCCGAACCTATCGGGATAATTCCCATCGGTGTAAGGGTGCCGATTAAACCCTGTGCCACTTCATTCACAGTCCCGTCCCCACCAACAGCCACCACCAGATCGAACCCATGTGAGGAAGCATTCGCAGCAAGCTCAATTGCATGTCCGCGACGTTGAGTAAATACAAATTCTACTTCGCAGCCGTTCTTTTTCAGGAATGGGATGACAATGTCAACGGAGATGGCTCCATTTCCATTTCCGGCATATTTATTAATAATCAGAAAAATTTTCTTAGGCTTTGCTTGTTTCATTATTTGGATATCTACTTTTTCAGACGTAATGAATTTCGTCTATATTCTTTTAACGACCAATAAAATCATTGTGCAAAACCTGCATATAGGCTTTGGGGAACTTCAAATCAACCAGCTTTTCCGTACCAGGGTTCGAAACAAAATCATTGGTATTCTGATCGAAATAAAAGCAACCTTCAGGAACAACATAGCCCCAGCCCGAATCAAGCATATAAAATGCATAAGGATGCACAGTAAAAAAGTCTTTTGCAAATGGAGCCGGATCAGACTCCCAACCCAACTGATGAACGAGGGATGTACCAAAATCAACCTGTTGGGTAATGGTTTCAATCCGTTGCAAAGAATCAATCACCCCACCCGACCAAATCAACGGAATACGATAACTGGCAGGTTCGGTTATATCAGTTGGACCAGGCGGCAAAGTTCCATGATCGGAAGTTACAATCAATAAAGTATTGTCCCAAAGCGGCGATTTCCTGAATCCATCAATAAATACGCCCAAACAACTATCGGTGTAGGCCACTGAATTCAGGTACCTCTCATCGTTCGAACTTCCTTTGATCTTCAAAAATGGTACATCATAGGGCGGATGGCTGCTTACCATGTATATGGTTTTCATGAAAGGTTCCTTTTCCGATTTCAGGTCTTCCAAAGCCCTTTCAAAAACGTAGCCGTCGGGAACGCCCCATTTCGACATCCGCCCCAATTCTGATGGAAAATCATTTTTTGTAGTTATTTTTCCATAATTGCCCTGCAACACAAAAGTTTTCAGGTTATAAAAATTAATATCGCCACCATAATAAAATGAAGTATTATAATTATGCCTGTTAAAGTACTCCGGAAGTAAAGTTAAACTACTTGCTTTTTCAGGATATACCATAATGGATGTCCTCAGCAGCGAAGGATATCCACCCAGAAGAGCCGAAATGCCCCGATCGGAACGATTTCCTGTGGAGTAAAAATTCGTAAATACCGTACTTTTTGTACAAAGCGAATCCAGATTGGGTGCAATTCCACGCATTCCACCCAGCGGGGCTATTACCTTATTCGAGAAACCTTCCAGAATAATCAGGATTACATTGGATTGTTTCTCCGTATTCAGTTTAAAGAGCTGTGGCCTCTGAATCAATGTATCCACCTCCATAAATTGGTTAAAAATCTGCTCACTATCTTCTTTTGGCATTGTGGTGCAAGGATTGTTGAGCCGATTTCGCTTTTCGAGCGATTTGGCAAAATTCCACAAGTAATTACTGGCAGCTTGGTTGACATAGAGTTTCGGACTAAAAGCTACCGAACTCAGATTTAGCGGTGAAGTATCTAAACCACTCCTGATTGGAATAATTAAGCAGGCAACTAAAAATAGCCGTAAAAGGGAAGTATTCCATTTGACTTTTCCGTTGATAGCAACACCTTCAGGAAAAAATAGCCGGTAAAGAAATCCAAATCCAACCAATAAACTACCCGCAATAAGTACGCCTGACATGACATCAGCAATCGAGACCGATGCACTCATCGCCACCGGATCGTTGATGTAATTAAAAGCGGTAACATTTACACGGGTTCCCCAATGAGGATAGAGGCCCAGGTCGAGAACCACTAAAAAAGATGCCACGATTAAAAAAACAAGTGTGAAAATCCAAAAGAAACTATTCACAAACCGCAGGGATAAAAAAAACCGCAGGGAAAGCATCAATCCCGGAAGAACCAACAAATAACAAGCCGTGGAGACATCCATTTTTAAGCCATAAGCAAAAATCAGTAGAACTTCATCAACCGATAATTGACTGGTTGACCTCCAATTGAATATCAGAAAGAGAACTTTGGCAAGCCAGAAGAAAATCATCCAAAAGATGAAATACTTAAAGAACCGGAAAACCTGATTTGCTGCAAAGGCCATGATAATTACAATTGAATTATAAAAGGATTGCAAATATATAAAAACTGCTCCTTTCGGACTTTGTCATTCTTGCATTTGACATGAATTATTGATGCAATTTAAAAAACCAACGTAAAGGAGAAAAATTATTATTGAAAATCCTGAATCGGGAACGCAGATTTCGATATAACCTCAAGTTTCAACATGAAACATGATTTTTACTATTTATTTAATAATGAAGCCTTTTAATATCTTTTATCTTTTTTATACTATTTATTCTATCTTTTTATTTTATTTCTAAAAATTATACTGACTATTTGAAAATCATGCATTTAAAATCACAAATAGAAATCTTATTTTTTACATTTTTTAGTTATTACCCCCATATATTTTGTGCTAAAATCTATTTATTAATACTTTTTTCACATTATACCCCTATATATTTTGTATTTTATTTGTTAATTTATCTTTAATTCACACATACCCCCATTTTACAATCATTCATATTTCGGAATATTGGATACTTTTGACCAAGTGTATTAAAAAAAAGGAGTTCATTCAGAAAAAGCACATTTTTTTCAGAATACTACCAAATCGAAAAATGAATTCACCGAAAATAGATCATTAAGAGTTTAACCCTAAAAATTGAGAAGCATGAAAAAGAAATTTACCCTCGTAGCGAAAACCCGCATTGCTGAATTGAAAAATTTTTCAAAACCAGTACTATTAGCTCTAATTGCTTTAGTTATGACTATCAACACCGCTAAAGCAACGGGCTCTACTATTATCTGGATTCCTTCAGTTGACTTCCAGGCCTTTAAAACTATGCATCTCGGCATAGATAATTATATTCGCACGTCGAAAGATAATGGCGTTCGTGGCGCAGGAATCTATGACTTTGGATTGACATTTGGCGCTTTGCATCTCAAAAAATTTCAGATCGAAGTTGGTGTTGATTATTTGACAATGGGCGACAATGTTTATGACGACCAGCCAATTTATTTTAATACTAAAGGTGGATTCGCAGAAGGATCACTTTTTAAAAATTCTCCGGCAATAGCCATCGGAGGTTACAACTTTGGGACAAAGAACAATTTGACTAATTACAATATTGCTTACGGCGTAATTGGCAAAACATTACCAATAATTGGAAGACTTTCAGTTGGTTATTATATAGGAAATGAAAAACTTCTCTTAGATAGCAAAGGAGCTAAAGCAAATTCAGGAGTATTAGCTTCATGGGATCGGCCAATGAAGGAAATATCTGATAAATTGTGGTTAGCCGTTGATTACCAGGGAGGGAAAAATTATCTTGGAGCACTAAACCTTGGTTTCTCCTGGAACTTCTCTTCAAATGTATCGGTCATCTTTGGATACGACATTTACAATGACAGCAAAACATTGTACAATTCAACCAATACAAATAAAAACACCTTCACTACTCAGTTAGATATTAATTTCTAACAGTTTATCAATTCTGACAAGTGGTTCTTTTGTCAGGATGAACTCCAAATGAATAGTTCCACTTTGTTGTTGAAATCACTTTATAAAATTATTAGAAATAAAACCCTTACATAAAATCTAATTATCATGAAAAAAATTGAAGCCATCGTTAGAAAAACCAAGTTTGAAGAAGTACGCGCAGCATTACACGAAGCTGATATCGACTTTCTCTCATGGTGGGAAGTAAAAGGACAGGGCACGGCCCGTCAGGGACTTATTTTCAGAGGTATCGCCTACGACGTAAATTCAGTTGCACGCATGTATATCTCGTTTGTTGTTCGCGACATTAATGTTGAAAAATCAATCAATGCAATCCTCGAATCAGCCTATACCGGCGAAAGTGGTGACGGACGAATTTTCATCAGTGAAATAGAACAATCCATTCGTATCCGCACCAAAGACAGGGGCGACGAATCACTCTACAACAAATAAGCTCTGAAGACATTCACAATTATAAGATAATTATATGAAACCGAAATTTAAATATACAGGGCTGGCGTTACTTGGATTAATCGCCCCCACTATACTTTTTGCGCAGGAAACAGCGGCGGTAGCTGTTCCCGAACCTGTTCCTTTTATTGATTCCGGAAATACTGCATGGATGATTGTGTCAACTGCTTTGGTCATGTTAATGACAATTCCCGGACTGGCCTTATTTTACGGCGGTTTGGTCCGTCAGAAAAACATTCTGAATATCCTGATGCAATGTTTCATTTTGACCGCTGTTATCACTCTGGAATGGGTTTTCTTTGGATATAGCTTGTCGTTTGGTTCGTCAACCGGTGCACTTGCGCCATACATTGGCGGTTTCGACTGGGCATTCCTGAATGGAATTGGCATCAACGACGTGAGTCCTTATTACATTTCGCAGGCAACTGCCCGTATTCCACATCTTTTGTTTGTATTGTTCCAGTGTATGTTTGCTGTAATTACGCCAGCGTTAATCATTGGAGCTTATGCCGAACGAATTAAATTCCGTGGATTCCTGATTTTCTCGGTTCTTTGGGCGATATTCGTTTACAATCCGGTTGCCCATTGGGTATGGTCGGCCGACGGTTGGCTGTATAAAATGGGAGCGCTCGATTTTGCAGGTGGAACTGTAGTTCACATCAATGCAGGTATTGCAGCCCTTGTAATGACACTCATGATAGGAACGAGAAGAAACTATAATAACCATCCTACCGCTCCCCACAATATCCCTTTGGTTGTAATTGGTGCGGCATTACTCTGGTTTGGCTGGTTCGGTTTCAATGCCGGAAGTGGTTTGGCTGCCGACGGACTGGCTATCAGCGCATTCCTTTCAACTCATCTGGCAACAGCAACAGCAGCATTTACCTGGGCATTGCTCGACTGGTCCATCAACAGGAAACCTACCGTAATTGGGATTTGTACAGGAGCAGTTGCAGGTCTGGTTGCCATTACCCCTGCTGCCGGATTTGTTGGGGTGTTGGGCGCTGTAGTCATTGGAGTTCTGGTCGCCGTAGCATGTTTCTTCATGGTTTCGGTAGTCAAACATAAATTCGGTTACGACGACTCTCTTGATGCCTTCGGGGTACATGGAATTGGCGGTATTATCGGTGCACTCGCAACCGGTTTGCTTGCAACACCCGTCATTCAGTCGTCATACAGCGGTTTATTCTACGGAAACCCAAAACAATTATGGATACAGCTTATTGCAACAATGACAACAATCGTATTTTCAGGTGTAATGACTTTTGTCCTTTTCAAAATTGTTGACAAATTCTTTGGAATTCGTGCCAATCAGAAAGAAGAAATTGCCGGATTGGACATTTCTCAGCATAATGAAATGGCTTATGCTGAAAACGATTAATTTTCAAAATTGCCACAGGGTTTAATTCACCCTGTGCTAATACATGACGGTCTTTCAGACCTTTCTTTCAATACCTAAATCATAGCATAAGTAAGGGGCAAAGCCCCGACATGTAAAAGCACAGGACAAAGTGAAACGGAGTCCTATGAAGTTCCAATAAACACGAATTTCCTTTAAAATAACAGTAAAACCATTTTTATCAAAGGATCAGGTTTGTCAATAAATCAACATAAATTCTGAATCCTTGCTCCAATTCCGAAATCAAAATGTATTCGTCAGCAGTATGTGAGCGGGCGCTGTCGCCAGGCCCGATTTTGATGGAGGGATAAGGAATAACGGCCTGATCGGAAGTGGTTGGAGAACCATAATAGCTCAGACCCAGGCTGATTCCTCGTTGTACTATCGGGTGATTGAGCGGAATTTTCGAAGAGTTTAACCTGAAAGAACGAGCCACCACATCCGAACCTATCAGCTCATTGATTATCTTGTATGCCTGCTGATTGGAATAATGTTCATTGGTACGCACGTCAATTGTAAAAGTGCAGGAATCCGGAATTACGTTGTGCTGGGTACCGGCATTGATCTCAGTTACCGACATTTTCACTTCGCCTAAAATCCGCGAAGTTTTCTCAAACCGGTAATTCCTTATTTTTTCAATATCGGCAATAGCTTTGTAAATCGCATTTTCACCCTCCTCGCGGGCAGCATGTCCCGACTTTCCGTGGGCCGTGCAATCCAGTACCATTAAACCTTTTTCGGCAATGGCCATTTGCATTCGCGTAGGTTCACCCACTATTGCCAGATCGAGTGGCCCAATTTCTTCCAGAATACTGGCCAATCCATTAATTCCTGAAATTTCTTCTTCAGCAGTAGCAGCATAAATCAAATTAAAAGGAAGATCATTTAGCTCATTAAAATACATAAAAACAGCCAGCAAGGTAACCAGCGAACCGCCAGCATCGTTACTTCCCAGTCCATACAAAACTCCATTTTCAATATCCGGAGAATACGGATCGCGTGAATACCCACTCGCAGCTCGAACGGTATCAATATGCGAATTCAGTAAAATTACCGGAAGACCATCTTTCCAATACTGGTTCTTAACCCATGTATTGTTCATTTTTGTATTGAAAGTTACCTTTGAATCAGCAAAAAACTGACGGATTAGTTGAGCGGCCGCTTGTTCATCCCGGCTCAATGAAGGTATCGCGATGAGCGATTTCAGCAGATTGATCTGTTTTTCCATAATTGAACTCATTTCAATATCTGACAAAAATTAAAAAAAATGTTCGTATATGATAGAAAAATCTGGAAAAACATGAAATATTAATTGCATTGCAACTTTTTATTTTGTGTACAACTTACAAAAAGGTATTTTTACCCGCATAAAACCCGAAAAATTGAAACTAACACACAAATTAATCACATGGAAAATCAATTTAAAAAAGGAGTTTCGAGACGTCAGTTTCTTGGAACTGCAGCTATTGGAGTAGCTGGTGTAGCAATGTTCTCATCATTAGCGGCCTGTAAACAAAAAGTAGTTGATACTGATCTGAAAATTGGAATTATCGGATTGGGTCAGCAGGCGATGTTCTTAATGAACGGATTTTTACAGATACCTGGAGTAAAAGTAATTGCAGGTTGCGATGTTTACGGTATTAAACGTCAGCGGTTCGAGAAAAAGGCCAAAGCTTTCTATGAAAAAGCCGGATTGCAGGTTGAAATTCAGACCTACGAAAAATATCAGGATTTACTGGCACGTACTGATATAAATGCGGTAGTTATTGCCGTTCCTGACCATTCACATGCCATGATTGCCATTGCAGCATGTAAAGCAGGCAAGGATGTTTATTTGGAAAAACCGATGACTTTCACAATTAAAGAAGGTCAGGAATTACGCAAAACTGTGCGTGAGACTAACCGGATTTTGGCTGTTGGAAGCCAGCAGCGTTCGGATCCAAATTTCCAGCATGCAGTTAACTTAGTTCAAACCGGCGCTCTTGGGCAAATCGAAAAAGTTCATGCTTACGTTGGCGCACCTCCAAAACCTTATGATCTTCCGGAAGAAGCTTTACCAGCCGATTTGAACTGGGACCTTTGGTTAGGAAGTTTGCCGATGCCGATCCATTACAACAGTCAGTTAAACCCACCCATTACCATCGAACCTGAACAAAACGAACAATTCTGGGGCGGATGGCGCTGGTACAAGGAAATGGGTGGTGGATTCACTACCGACTGGGGCGCCCACATGTTCGATGTTGCGCAGTGGGGCCTTGGAATGGACAAAAACGGTCCGGTTGAAATTTCCCCAATCGGTGATGGCACTGAATTCATTCAATATAAATATGCAAGCGGAACAGTTATGACTTCTGAACCGTTTGATGAAGTCAAAACCAAAGGAGTTAAGTTCATTGGAAAAGATGGTTGGATTGAAGTTTCACGCGGTCATTATAAAGCTTCTGACGACAAATTCCTGCCACCGGCACAAGCTTCAAACGACACGGGCCCATACGAAACCAAAATTCCTCATCAGCTAAATTTCATTGAAGCTGTCCGCGATCGCAAAGACCCGGTTGTTCCGGTTGAAATCGGTCACAGCAGTTGTACGGTTTGTACGCTTGGAAACATTGCCTGCGAACTGAAACGGACAATCAAATGGGATCCGGCTACCGAAACTTTTATTGACGATACCGATGGCGCTGCAACCAAACTAATGCATTACGAATACCGCTCAGGCTGGAGTTTATTGTAATTGAAAATAAGCTACATTGAAAATACAACGCAGCTATTCCGGCTAAAAACGGATTAGCTGCGTTTTTTTTGTACCGATTCCTTTCTTAACGGTGTTGCAAAATACAAATAGGTCGCTCTGGAGCTTTTCCCAAACAGACATTCGCTGTTAATGACGGGCAATTTTTCCTGAAATTTGGAATTTGAAACCTGGAACTTCTGGAGCTTAATTCAGCACAAAACGGTAAGTAATTGTTCCTTTTTGGAAGGAGGGCGCTGTTCCATCTACATTGAACCTGGCCTCAAGGGCCGCTTTTTTGGAGGCGGCCAATAATTCAGGATTGGCAGTATTTGAACCTTTTACACCAGGATCAGCTTTTGTCACCCTACCCGATTTATCTACAGTTACCATAACGACAACCTTTCCATCTTCATTGCCAATAAATTCGGGTTTGGGAAGCGACTGTGCCGTCCGGCCATCGAGACTGAATGAAACGCCGCTATCGCCAGTTCCTCCACCCGGGCCATATTTTTCAGCATTGGCAACTCCCTCCGGAGTTCCCTGATTTCCGGGGCCATAAGTGATTCCCTGACTGGTGCTTTTCGAATCAGGGCTTCCTTTTCCTCCGCCTCCAAAAACATTTTTTGCCCGATTGTTTATTTCGCCGATTTTACGTTGTTCAGCAGCAGCCTGAGCCAGTAGTTGGTCCTGTTCCCTTTTTTGCCTGATAATTTCAGCCTGTTTTTGTCTTTCGGCTTCATCCAGCCTTTGTTTTTCAGGATCAATAACCTTTTTGATATCCTTCTTTTTTACCGGGGTCTTAACGACAACTGTTTCCTCATCATCCTGTGTCAGCACATCGTCATCATCTACAGGGGCGATAACTTTTTTTGAAGGGGGTTGTACCACCTGCTTAGCAGAAGTTGATTCGACAGGTTTTAAAGTTGGCTGCCGGTCGCCAGGTGCAGGTTCTTCCATTCCAAACCCAGTCTCAGAATCCCCAAAATTTACCAGAATCCCTTCGTCAACAGGTACAGGAGGAGAAGCTATTATTCCAAAATATAGCAACAATATCAAAATCAGCCCATGCGTAACGAGCGTTCCAATAAAACCTGTTTTATGTTCTGTTATGTATTTCATTCTTTAAGTACAGTTTCAAAAATCAGTGTGCCGGTTCATTTAATATTTCCAAAAAATCACAAGTTGCTGCTTCTAAATGAAATATGACTCTTTCAACACTGGCAACCAGGATATTATAGGCAAAATAGGCGACAATGCCAACGATTAAACCAACAACTGTTGTAACTAATGCCTGATAAATAAAAGTGGCCAGTAATGGCATATCTATAATTTTTTCGGAATTTGCCATTTCATAAAATGCCTGTATCAAAGCTAAAACTGTTGCGAGGATTCCAAGCATGGGCGCTCCCCCAACGACACTTGCCAAAACCGGTAGTCCTTTTTCCAACTTTGAAATCTCCATATTGCCGGCTTTTTTGATAATCGCGCTCACCTCTTCTATCGAACACCCCAACCTTGAAATCCCTTTCTCTATCATTCGGGAACATGGAGTATTTTCACTGTGGCATAAGTTAAACGCTGATTCAATATGCCCATCCAAAATATATTCCCGCAAACGGGTTAAAAGCAAAGGATCAAGCCTTCTTGCATGACTGATAACGATTATGCGTTCCAGAAAGATGAAAAGTGCAACCACCGATAAAAAAACAACCGGGATCATTCCAGTACCACCATTGAGAAACAAATGATATAGAACATTAGTTAACCCCTCAGGTTTGATGGCATCACCCACGGGAATTGCACCCTCCGTTATATTCTGACTTGCCTGTAATAATAATAAATTCAGCATAAGCAGGTTGTTTTAAGCCGGCCTCATTAAAAACGGGTGTTCCGGCACAAATAGTATGCCTTGCAAAAATACAATTAATTTAAGAAAAATTTAAATTCTCAATAACCACCATATCTTTAGGATAACAAACTAGTTACACAACAATCGCCGGATTTTAATTCTTTCGTTTATCCCTGGTTTTTTGTGGTTTGAAGATTTTAATCATTTTTTGCCAAAGTTCATTAAAATCATTGAAATCTTCGCGGTAGGAAATCCCGACTCCTTGTGTGTATGGAGAAGTTTCGTAAATAAGGTTATTATTCGAATGGTTGTATGCTTTTAATTGTAGTTTCCCATTATTGGTCAGTTTCACTTTGACATCAGCATCGCCCACCAGGCTGTTATTATTGGTAGTAGTCCGCTGGGCTGAATTGTTGGCGATATTTCCGTTAATGCTCACCCGATCGTTAAACATTTGAGTACTGAGGGCAAACTCTATTTCATTGTTGGTTATTTCATTGCCAGGACGGTAATTAAAGCCGATGTCGAAATCGTTACTGATTTGAGATAACCAGTTACTGAATTGGTTCGAAAATAATTCGCTGGCTGTTGAGGCGGTTGAACCAACTAAACTGTTGTTGGCTCCTGAATAAGTTCCGCGGAGGTATTCAGGAGTATAAAATTTGCCTAACACTAAAAGCGACAACATCTGTTTGTTCATATCTTCTTCCGTACTGATATATTGCCTGACTACATCTCTAATGTGGTCTTCGGTAGTTGGCAGTTCAATATCGAACCTGATATCCGGATTATTCAAACTATTGGTCAGGTTTATTTTGCATAAAACAGGTACCCGCTGATTGTAGTCTGCATTTTCGGTGGTATTGACAAACAGTTCGGTCAGTGAGGCTTTCAGACGGTAAATTGCATTAAAGTTAAGGGTTGCATCATACGGATTACCATTCCATTCGATTGTACCGCCCTGTTGGATTTCAAACTTTTTATTGATCACATTCTGCAGGGTAAACAAATAATCTCCCTGCGAAACAGTGTATTCACCAAAAATCGAAATATTGTAATCCTTATCAATAGCAAACTGAAGGTTTCCTGATCCCTGAGAGCGGATAATGTCGCCAATTTTTGAATTGTAAATCAATTGTGCTTTCGCTTCCGGAGTTATTTCAATGTCAAATTTCATTTGAACATTCGACTCATAAACCGGGGCTTTTACAATTTCAAATTTGGGCTGATAACTTCTGGAAATGAAACTCAAAAAATCATACTCCCGGGCTTCCTCTTCATATCCGAGCGAAATATTCATTTCAGTACCTTTTTCAGTACGGGCAATACCATCAATCAGAACGGTAGCGCCTTTGCCGGTAATACGCACCACACCGCTGCCAAATGTTTTTCCGTAGAATTGTTCGTTGTCTGAAGGGGTGGTATTGATCGCCATTATCCGGTCAGATTTAATAGTCATGTCATAAACCATCTTCGAAAAAGACCGATGCTTGATTGAACCGGAAAATACTCCTGAATTTCCAAAATCATCCTGAATTCCAATATCCGGGAAGATAATTTTATCGCCTGCAAATCGGACTGAATCGTTTATGTTATAATTGACACGCAATTCGGAAAGCATCAGCCCGGCATTGGCAACAAATAATGCCCCATCGTGCTGAATGTATCCGGGCGATCCGAATATATGAACTTTCCCGGTTGCATCGCCATGAAAATTAGCAAAACTACTTCCCATCAATGGCTGCAGGATCAATAATGAAAAGTGATCAAAATTTGCATAAATGGAAAGGCTGTCACGACCCGGATTAAAAATACCAAATGCATGAAGGGCTCTTTTCTGATTGGATTCAACAACCAGTTCAGCATTTAATTCATTCGCTTCACTGTCCCACCGGCTTTGTATGGTTGCATCGCCTAACGATTGACCTAACAGGTTTAAGCTGGCAATTTTCAAATCGGAAAGAAATAAAGTTCGCCTGTAAACATCAAACAATGAAAGACTACCGTTTAATTCACCCTTCAGTTTTAAATCTCCGGCCATAAATGTATTGAGTGAATTCAGATCAATCTGATTGAAAACAATGTTCAACTTATTATCCTGATCTTTATCAACCAATCCATCAACTATTACCGACTGGCTTCTGCTTGTCAAAGCAAGTTTATTGAATTTGATCCGGGTTGAATCGAGGGTGATCAGCGTAGAATTAATCTGCCATAAGCTATCGGCCAAAAATAACCGGGTAGGTTTAACCGATATTTCAATATGTGGACTTTCTTCTTGCCTGAAAAACCGGGCGCTGGTATTAACTGATCCGCTGTATGAAACATCGCCATAGTTATTCCATGAAAGTTTCGAATCCAGTACGTCGCCGGAAGCTTCCGAAATCAACGACAAATTATAGACTTTGAGTTTCTCTCCTACCGAGATTTCATCCACTTTGTTCCTGACATCCAGTTTTGAGTTTCCATCAACATTTATCGTTAATTTTTTAAAAACAGTTGATTTATATTGTATCAGAGGGAAAATTCCATTGATAACCAATGTATTTTTTTCTGAATTGATGCGCCCTTCAATTTTTGCAGGGTTCATTGTTAAATCAGGAATTAATACCTGTGTAAAACGGTTAATATCTTTTAATATGAAACTGAAATCGAAATTATTGCTGTTCTTCTGAACCGGAATTTTAAGGCCGGTTGAAGGCAAATAACTGGCAATGATTTTTTTTACCGAATGATGCATGTTATGCAATTTGTATTGCCCGCGAATATCGGCATCCAAAAAATCGGAACGGATCTGCAAAACAGGTTCATTTTCGTTGAAGGTTTTCAAATCGAAATTTTCAAGCGATAAAAGACCGTTTTCGTTTTGGTAACTACCTTTTGCAAAGTGGATCATTCCATCCAGATTATCAATATTGCTTCCCGTAAAATTGGCATTCAGGGCAAACGAAATTTCTGATTCCTTAAAATTGTCAACCAGTTTTAATGCTTTAAGATCGGCCTTTTCGACCTGCATATTGAAGTTAAAAACCGGAACCGGAACATTCAGGTCGAACTCGCCATCGAACCTGAATCTCAGGTTTGGATCATCAACAATTAAACTGCCGTCAAACCGCTTATTGAGAATGTCCCCGCTTAACTCAATATTTTCGTATTGATAATGATTGACCATTATACTATCAATCTGGCCGGATACAGAGGCCTTAAAATCGCGGGTTTGAGGGTTTAGAACTCCATTAATATCGCCATTAAAGGTAATCCGGTCAAGCAAATCAGACTGCAGCAATTGTCCCAATTGAAAATTCACTGTTTTCACCCGTCCGTTAATTTTTAGTTTTTCACCCTCCGAAGGCACAAACGATAAGTCGGTTGTTAAAACTCCCCATTTCGAACGGAAAGTGCCATAAGATACAAAGTCACTCAGGAATCCGGTAAAATTACCTTTGTATTCGATGATACCGGCCTGAAACAAGGAAGCCGGAATATCCAGCATCTGAAGGGGAAAATGATCAGGAAATTTAACTCTTTGGATATCATTTAAATCAGTGAATGATTTCTTCAAGTCAATATGCATGTAAGTATTAGTGATTTCGGGAAGGCCATTCAGGTAAAAATCAAACGACAGGGTGGTATTTTGTCCCATGCTTAGTTCAATATTTTTGCCTTTTAAATCAGCTAATTTGCCCGAAACCTGACCACTTACCAAAAGGTTTTCTTCCATTC
The DNA here is from genome assembly GCA_013824715.1 of Odoribacter sp. Taxonomy (GTDB): domain Bacteria; phylum Bacteroidota; class Bacteroidia; order Bacteroidales; family Prolixibacteraceae; genus Aquipluma. Next base: position 86,636 of record PNOH01000012.1, read on the forward strand.
CTTTAAGCGAAGGCACTAATTGGGCGATATCTTTTAAACTCACCAGTGATTTTTTCAGGTCAATATTAACTTTCAATTTCTTCAAATCAAGTCCCTGTCCCATCATACTTTTATCAATCTGGACTCTCGCACCGGTTATTTCTGAATTTGAAGTCCGAATATGAAGTTGATTCAGGCAAACCGAATCAGTTGTGGCAATTAAGTCAGCCGAAAAATCTTCCAACCTGAAGTCCTTTTGGTTATTCAATTCAAAGCGGGTAATCTGCAGCGCTAATTTTTTATCCTTGAAGCTGACAGCCGAAATGCCTAAAGATATATTGCTTAATACAACCTGGTTAAGTCCTGCACTATCGCGATAATCATAGGTGATTTCTGAATCGTTAAACTCAAACTTGTTCAGGATTAATCCGAAATTCCGGCCACTGGATTTTAAAGTATCCTTCAAAGAAAATTTGTCAGTCAGAAACTTGTAATTTGGCGTGCCTGATGAATCTGTACCAACGTGAAGAAAAATCTGATTTAGTACGAGCTTGTCAATGGCAACATAGTGTTTTTTCATGCTGAACGAATCAATACTGGCTACCAATTCCTTAACAAAAAGGAGGGAGTCATTCTTTTGGTCCATAACCAGCACTTCTTCGAGCACTAACTTATTGAAGAAAGAAATTGAAACACCTTTTACAGTAATGGTTGTATGGAATTTTTGGGAAAGGTATCCGGCCACTTTTTGAGTCAAAGAGGTTTGCACTACTGTACTTTGGAGTATCAGCCATGAAGAAAAGAGCAGGATAAATACCGTGCCCGGAATTGACAATCCTATTTTAAGTGTTTTTTTGATAATTTTGTCGCTCCAAATTTGATACAAAATAATACAAATACCCGGATATACACCAGCCTGTTATCAGAATTAACGAACGAACAGGCTTTTTATTGACAACGAATGGATAAAGAAAAAGACATCCTGATTTTAGGCATCGAATCATCTTGCGACGATACTTCGGCTTCGGTTATTAAAAACGGCTTTCTGCTATCTAATATCATTGCCGGTCAAAAAATTCATGAAGCTTATGGGGGCGTGGTTCCTGAACTGGCCAGCCGCGCTCATCAGCAAAATATTGTTCCGGTGGTTGATCAGGCCATTAAACAGGCCGGGGTAAAAACTGAAGATATCACAGCTATTGCATTTACCCGTGGTCCCGGATTGCTCGGTTCTTTGCTTGTCGGGACTTCTTTTGCCAAAGGTTTTTCGCTGGCTACCGGTGTGCCAATAATCGAGGTGAACCATCTTCAGGCTCATGTACTTGCCCATTTTATTCAGGAATACGATATTCCGTACGATCCGCCTAAATTTCCATTTCTTTGTCTGTTGGTTTCAGGCGGAAATTCGCAGATCATCCTTGTTAAAGACTATCTCGAAATGGAAGTTATTGGCCAAACCATTGATGATGCGGCAGGAGAAGCTTTCGATAAATGCGCCAAAGTGATGGGACTTCCATACCCGGGAGGTCCGTTTGTAGATAAACTGGCCAAAGAAGGAAATCCGGATGCCTTTCAATTCTCAAAACCACGGATACCCAATTTCGATTATAGTTTCAGCGGACTGAAAACCGGCTTCCTGTATTTTCTTCGCGACCGGCTAAAAGAGAATGAAAATTTTATTGAAGAGCGGAAAGCTGACCTATGTGCTTCACTTCAAAAAACAATCATTGATATTTTGCTCGACAAACTGATAAAAGCAGCCAAAGAAACCGGCATCAAAGAAATTACAGTCGCCGGAGGCGTTTCTGCCAATTCAGGATTGCGCCATACTCTCCTGCAAACGGCAGCCAAACATCATTGGAAAATGCACATTCCAAAATTCGCTTTTACTACCGACAATGCCGCCATGATAGCCATTACCGGACATTTCAAATACCTGAAAGATGAATTTACGGGCATGGATGCCGTGCCGTTTGCACGGATGGACATCAGGGTGTGAGAAAGTTTTGAGTTATGAGTTAATCAAGCTTATAAAGCGTTAAATTTTCGGAATCTTTAATAAAAACCCGTTTCCCTGATACCACCGGAGTACTGAAAACTGGTTTATCAGAAACTTTTATCTTCATCAATTCGGTATATGCCTTTTCATTCGGCTTAAAAACGATTAAATTTGAATTGCCTGGCAACGACATGATTACTGAACCGCAATTTATTAGCGCTCCGAAGTCACTGTTCATGGTTGTATCGGTCCACATGGTCAGACCTTTTGCAACATCCATACAATAAAATTTCCGTCCGTTGGAAAGTCCGTAAAGAAAACCATCCTTGACGACCGGTGTATTATATTTCGTGCCAAGTTCCGCGTTATTCCAAAGTTCTTTGGGAACAAATCCATCTCCCTGTTTTTCAACCCTGATGGCTTTGGTACCCGCTCCCTGGCCTGTAACAATAACTGTTTGTCCATTAATGACGGGAGTCGCAGAGTTGTAAAACCGGTTCTGAGGTAAGGTTTCAACTTTCCATAATTCTATGCCATCAGTCAGGCTCAGTCCAACGAGATTTTTCTCTGTAAACACAACAACTTGCTTTTTACCTTCTACCGTCATTATAGCCGGCGAAGAATAGGTCGGACCATCTCCGGTCCATTTCCACTTTTCATTACCGTTTAATAAATCGAAAGCGACAATCGTCCCGTTATCTTTTCCGCCAAGATGGGCAATGCACATTCCTTCCAAAATGATCGGAGACATAGCGGTGTAGAATACAGGAAATAAATTTGAGGTATTTTCCTTCCGCCAGACAACCGTACCTTTGGAGGCATCGAGACAGGAAAGCACGCCACCGACACCCAGCGTAACTATTTTCCCATCCGCCACAGTTGGCGTGCTCCGGGGACCCTGATGTGCACTGGCTGAAGGTCCGGTCACAACAATAGCGGCATACTTGTTCTGCCACAATTCCTGTCCAGACGAAGCATCCATGCAAAGAACCACTTCATCGGTACCCTGGCGCGAAAAACTATAAAGCTTTGTACCAACAAGAACCGGCGAAGCATCGCCCAAACCAACCGTAATTTTCCATTCTTGTTTAAGCTCTTTAGGCCAGTTTTGAGGAGCTTTAAATCCTGTAACATTTCCGTCCCTGTTGATTCCCATCCACTGCGGCCAATCCTGGGCATAAGCAGAGCTTGTCAATGCAAAAATCAACATGCCTGCTATCAAGCTGATCACTAAATTTGATTTTTTCATGTTGTAACATTGTTTTTAAAAGTTATTTTCAGATTCTATTCCGGAAGGTTGAGATTCTGCTTCCAGTTGGAATCGGGGTAAAATGAACTGGAAATTCACTTAGCACAATACTTCAAATCAGGTTATTACGATTCACGAACTAAGTTAATCAAAAAACCATCAAAAACAAAATTGAAAATAGAAGCACACCATGAGAAGGGTAATTAAAGTTTTTTTAACATCCAAAGACTGCAACCGAAGTGTTTGGAGCTTCCCATCGGCACCGATAAATATTCGAACCCAAATTTCTCATAAGCTTTCAGGGCAAGATGCAATTCAGTCAAGGTTTCAAGGTAAACCTGCTGAAATCCTTTAGCAATGGCGGTTTTCAGGCATTGCTCAATTAATGTCCGGCCAAGTCCGATTCCACGGGCTTCGGGCAGCAAATACATCTTAACCAGTTCGCAGGTATTTTCAGGTAATCCTTCGGTTGGGAAAATGCCACCGCCACCTAAAATTTTCCCATCAGTTTCGGCAACAAAATAGATTGATTTTGGTGTCTGAAATAACTCGAATAACGCATCGGTTGTTGGATCAAAATAAACCGTTCCGGGATTGGCAGCGCCAAACTCAGACAAAGTGCTCCTGACAATCAATGCCAGATCAGGATTATCGGAAGCTTGAATCGGACGAATGGAAATTTCAGATAGACTCAGCATGAATTTTATTTTGGAATTTTATTTCCAAATCTATCAATTTATTCCTTTCCACCATTAATACCTTCATGTCTTTCATCTCCAGAATATTTTTCGGATACCCGGTTAAAGAGACATTAATCATGGCTGCCGCCAAATCCTTTAAGGTTATAACCGCATTGGGCGCTATTACTTTGATGATTGCAATCAGCCACTTCAGGTATTTATAGGTTTTGTAATAGGTTTGTGTTGGTTTCAATGGCAGAAAGGGTTCGATGCCTCCAGGACGAAAATTATACACCTTCCTGAAGGGCAATTTCATTAGATCGTTTTCGGTTTTGCCTTTTACACGCGCCCACATTGTTCTTCCTTTTTCGCTGCTATCGGTGCCAGCTCCCGAAATGTAACAGAATATCATATCGGGGTTGAGCGATGCAAGTGCAGTTGCGAAGTTCAAGGTCAATGTATAAGTCAGTTTGGTATATTCAGTTTCATTTTTACCCAGAGAAGTAACTCCAAGGCAGAAATAACAGGCATTATAGCCGGCCAATCTGTCGTTCAAGGAAGAAAAATTGAAGAAATCGTTGTGGATTATCTCGGTTAATTTGGGATGAACATAGCCACAAGAATTGCGTGTTATAACCAATACTTTTTCCACTTCAGGGTGATGCAGGCATTCATACAAAACACCTTCCCCGATCATTCCGGTCGCGCCCGTGATAATTACTTTTAGTTTACGCATTGTATCTGAATTTGAATTGTTTATTTGTTTTCTATTGATAATAACAAGTCAGGGTTTCACTTCAAGTGAAACCCTGACTTTTTCAGTTGCATTGGAACAAATTATCCCGGTTTATTTTGTCTCCTGAGGGTTCAGTTGCTTATCGAGAAAAGCCAGCATCGAACGGTAAAAGTCGAACTGGTTTTCCTGGTTATAAAATCCAAAAAGTTGTCTTTGATAACCCGTGTTTGACATTGTATTTTCATGGTCTTATAAGATAAGTATTTCAGTTCATAATTACACCACAATTTTTGATCGAATCCGCTTTTTTTAGCTGTTATAAAAAACATCAGAAAAATCGAAAACTTGAAAATTTGAGGTGATAATGTGTAATAAAAGACTTAACTTTATTGAATAAACCCAATTCGGGTTCAATAAGTTTAATTTTAACAAGTATTTATTTTGCCAGTAAAACCTAAAATACCAGTAATGATTGTTACCGGCTTCCTTGGAGCAGGGAAAACCACTTTCATCAATCACCTGTTAACGAAGAACCGGGGTGTTAAAATCGGCATTATCGAAAATAAATTCGGGGAACGGTCGATTGATTCCTGGCTTATTGCCAATTATCAGCCTGAAAGCATTTTGGAGCTGAACAATGGCTGCATTTGCTGTTCCATTTTCAACGAATTCTCGTTGGCCCTCCAGGAATTAGTTAAAAAGCATGATCATTTGGAGCAGTTGATCATTGAAACTACGGGAGTGGCTGATCCAGGTCCGGTTATTGCGCCATTTTTTCAGGATGCCGACCTGATCCGGCTGTTTGAATTAAGTGGAACCATTTGCCTGGTTGATGGAATGAACTTTCTGGAACAACCCTTGCAATTTGAACAAAAAAAGCAAATCATTCTGAGCGACATGATCGTTTTAAATAAAATCAACAATACTGATCCAAATCTTCTGCCTGTCATCCGTAAAAAACTTTCGGCTTTGAATCAGACAGCGCCTCTTATTGAAACCAATCATTCACGGATTGATGATTCGCAGTTCTACCTGCTTCAACCCAACCTTCAGGATGAATTCCTGCGAAAAATCAGGAAGCCGTTTTACAGCGAACCAGACGAATCTGAGTTTTATAGTTTCACAATCCGGTTTGGAGGATTTATCAACGAAAACAGGTTTAGCAACTGGTTCAGGTATTTTGCTTCTTTGCATAAGAAAAACATATACCGGATTAAAGGGATAGTTAATTGGGATAATAATCCGCTATTGGGTATCGTTCAGTCGGTTGGCGGAAATACTTCCATATCTGAGGGTTCAGTGGTAAATCCTTATGAACCCATTGAAAATGTGTTGGTATTTATTGGGAAGGAAATCAGCAAATTTGAGATCGAAAAAGAATTCAGGCAATTCTTACTTCAGGAAAACTAAGCAGTAAAAGGATCAGTCACAAACGGGCGGACATCGGTCAGCAACATCCCGGCAGTTTGGGCAGCCTGCATTCCGAGTTCACCATCTTCAAAAACCTGGCAAAATTCCGGTTCAACATTCATCATTTCAGCACATTTCAGAAATGTTTCGGGCTCTGGTTTGTGTCGGTCAACATCATCGGCAGTTACAATGAAATCAAAAAGTTGGTCAATTTCCAATTCCCGCATCTGCATCATGGCGCTTGTACGGCTGGCTCCGGTACCTACCGCCATCGGAATTTTCCCATGAGCATTTTTCATCAGTTCAATTACTGCACCGTGTGGTTTGATATGGTTGATGTTCTGCCAGAATTCCTTCTGTTTCAAATCAACTAATTCTTCCGCACCAATTTCCAGATTTTGTTCACGCTTGATTCGTTCGGCAAAACTAATGGTTGGCGCGCCGGTCAGTTCCACCAGAATTCGCTCGTCAAAAGTACAGTTCAGTTTTTCGCACACCGAGCGCCAACTGGCGATATGCACAGGCAGCGAATCCGATAAAGTTCCGTCCAGATCAAAAATCAACGCTTTCGCGTTGGGATGTATTTCAAGTTTCATATTATCCGATTTTAGGGTGGCAAAAATAGCAAACTTTCGTGCAATTAATTTGATCAGGAATGTTTGTCAATAGAAAGAAAATCCTCATTTTTGTATGCCTGCCAGCTCCTACCAGTGTGCTGGGTATTATTGCCAATTTACTAACTTAAATCCATACACATGAAGTATCTGTTAATCCTGGCTTTTATTGCTACTGTGACAACCAGTTCGTGCAAAAGCAAGTACAAAAATGTATTGTTTCAGGAAAAAACACCCCACGACTGGGAAAATCCTGCAGTTTCCGAAATTAACCGCGAAACACCGCGCTCTTATTTTATTCCTTTTGCCACCGCTGAACAAGCCCGTCAGAACGATATCTGGAAATCGCCTTTCATTCAATCGCTGAACGGTACCTGGGAATTCATTTTATCGCATAACCCTTCGGTCCGCCCATTCTATTTTTTCAAAGACGATTATGATACTAAGGACTGGACCACCATAAAAGTTCCCGGAAACTGGGAAATGCAGGGTTTTGATGTTCCTATCTACACCAATATAAGGTATCCGCACGAAGCTACCCCGCCAACCATACAGAAACATTACAACCCGGTAGGTTCCTATAAACGCACTTTCGCCATTCCTGAAAACTGGAAAGGACAGGATATTATCCTTCATTTTGGAGCGGTAAGTTCGGCCATGTATGTGTGGGTAAACGAACAAATGGTGGGGTACAGCGAAGACAGTAAAACCCCGGCTGAATTTAATATTACCAAGTACCTGAAGAAGAAAGATAACACGCTGGCTGTTGAAGTTTACCGCTGGAGCGATGGAAGCTACCTCGAAGATCAGGATTTCTGGCGAATGAGCGGAATTACCCGCGACATTTTCCTGATGGCCCGTAATCCGCAGCATATTCGCGATTACCGGGTTTCATCGCCACTCGTCAATAACTATCAGGATGGGGATTTCAAACTGGTGGTTGAAATTGTCAACGCAGCTCAAACAACTCCTTCGGTTACTTTGGAAGCCGTATTAATGGATGGGGAAACTAAAGTGGCCGAACTAAAACAAACGGTAAAAACCGGATCGCAACCAGTTTCAGTTTCAAATGGTATTATGGTTCCGGCAGCAAAACCCTGGAGCGCCGAAAATCCGAATTTGTATCAACTCCTGATTACTTTAAAAGACCAGGCCGGAAAAACAATTGAAGTTCTACGTCAGGATGTTGGTTTCCGTACCATTGAAATTAAAAATGCCCAATTGCTGGTCAATGGAGTTGCCATTTATTTGAAAGGGGTGAACATTCACGAGCATAACGAAACTACAGGCCATTATCAGGATGAAGCCACTATGCTCAAGGATATCCTTCAAATGAAATTGCACAACATCAATGCCGTGCGTAATTCGCATTATCCTCAACCCGAACGTTGGTACGAACTCTGCAACCAATACGGAATTTTTCTGGTTGATGAAGCCAATGTTGAATCGCACGGAATGGGTTACGGCGCAAAATCACTGGCCAAAGATCCGGTATGGAAAGATGCACACCTTTTCCGCACCCGTAACATGTTCGAACGGGATAAAAACCAACCATCGGTTATCATCTGGTCGTTGGGGAACGAATCCGGAAATGGTGTAAACTTCGAAGCAACTTATGCCTATTTGAAATCATCCGATCCGAGCCGTCCCGTCCAGTACGAACAAGCCGGAAAAGGCGCTAACACTGACATTGTTTGCCCCATGTATGCCCGGATTAAAAACATGGAAGACTACGCCAAAGGCAATCCAACCAAACCTTACATCCAATGCGAATATGCCCATTCGATGGGAAACAGCACCGGAAACCTTCAGGATTATTGGGATGTGATCGAAAAATATCCGGTTTTGCAGGGCGGGTTCATCTGGGACTGGGTTGATCAGGGTATTCTGACCAAAGATGCACAGGGCAACAAATTCTGGGCTTATGGCGGCGACCTGGGCAGCGATACCCTGCCCACCGATGGTAACTTCTGCTGCAACGGACTCATCAATCCCGACCGGACAGTTAAACCAACTTTGATCGAAGTCGGTAAAGTTTATCAGCATATCGGATTTAAAGCCGTAAACCTGAATACCGGTGAAATTGAAATCCGCAATAAATATTCATTCACCAACCTTTCTGAATTTACCTTCAACTGGGAAGTGGTAGCTGATGGTCAGGTTATGAAATCAGGAGAAATTCCGGACCTGGATTTAACTCCGAACACCAGCAAAAAAATTCAGTTGGATGTAAAAGTGGACGCTCAACCTGCCACCGAATACTTCCTGAATGTTTCAGCAAAACTGAAAAATATAAAAGGCATATTGCCTGCCGGAACCAAACTGGCTTACGAACAATTCCTGCTTCCTTTCAGCAAAAAAGCTGTTTTAAGTTCTACCAAAGATTTGCCCGCAGTTACTTCAAAAGAAGAAGGAAATTTGATCGTTGTTAAAGGAACCGGATTCAAAATGAACTTCAGTAAAGACGAAGCTACCCTGAAAAGCTATCAACTGGATGGCAAAGAAATGCTGCTGACCGGACCTGTCCCGAATTTCTGGCGCGCACCTATTGACAATGATTTCGGGAACGAATTGGATAAACGCAGCCGGGTTTGGAGAAAAGCCGGAGAACAGAAAACAGTTAGATCGGCAACCTATAAACAGGTTGGTAACGAAGTGGTAGTCAATTTCAATTTCGATCTGAACAACGAAAAGAACCAGGTGATTGCCAATTACAATTCGAGCTATACCGTGCTTGGAACAGGTGAAGTGGTGGTAAACAACAGTTTTAAAATGACGAAAGATTCGCTTCCTGAAATCATCCGTTTTGGGGTGAACCTGGTGATGCCGCGCGAATTCGACCAGATGAGCTGGCTGGGACGCGGGCCACACGAATCTTATCAGGACCGCTTTACCAGCGCTTTGGTTGGATTATATTCCGGCCCAGTTGCCGGCCAGTACTTTGCATATATCCGTCCACAGGAGAACGGGAATAAAATTGATGTACGCTGGTTGAGCATTGCCAACAAAGACGGACTGGGACTTGAATTTATCGGGTTGCCATTACTTTCGGTAAGCGCCCACCATCAGGTTATGGAAGATTTTGAATCGCCCGACCGCACCGATGGCCGAGGTAAGGCTGGATTAAAAATGATACGCCGCCACATCAACGACGTCAAACCACGCGACCTGACTTCCATCAATATTGACTACAAACAACAAGGTGTTGGCGGCGACGATAGTTGGGGCGCATGGACTCATGACGAATACCGCCTACGCGAAAATGCTTACAACTATTCATTCCGCATTTGTCCGTTACGGCCAGGCGAAAAGGCGGTTGAAAAAGCGAAAGTGAGTTACGAATAAGTCGGAAGACGGAAGTCGGAAGTCAGAAGACCGAAGACCGAAGTCAGAAGTCAGAAGTCAGGAGACGGAAACGGGAAACCGAAGAGCGCTCCCTGAGCCCCTGGGATTCGGGGTTGATAAGAGCAATAAAATGGGCTCTATAATGTTTGGCGTGGGTAAAAATTTTTACTGACCACAAAGTAGATTTCAAATGAGAAAGATATTTGCTTTTAAAAACCTTATTTTTATTTAATCAACCTTAATAGTAAGCATAAAATGTAAAGCGGGAGGTTCCGGAAGTAGTTTCCTGCTTATTTTGCAAACCAGAATCAGTTCATCAAAACCGAACCCGAAACCCGTATCCCGCAACCCGCATCCTATTTGTACCATCCCGAATACATTCCATACGCTTTGGCAATGCGTTTGATTTCGCCTTCGAGCAATTCAGGGCTGACATCCTTGATTTTTTTCGCCGGAATACCGCCGTAAACTGTTCCGCTTTCAACCCGTGTGCCCTTACTGACCACCGATCCTGCTGCAATGATACTGTTGCTTTCGATCACGGTATCATCCAGTACAACGGCATTTATGCCAATCATCACATTGTCATGAATAGTGCAGCCATGAATAATTGCACCATGTGCAATGGTGACGTTGCTGCCAATGTTGGTGGGCGATTTCTGATAGGTTGCATGTATCACGGCATTATCCTGAACATTACAGTTGTTGCCGATGCGAATGTAATGAACATCGCCGCGCAGTACCGCTCCAAACCAGATGCTGCAATTGTTCCCGACAATTACATCGCCAATAACTACGGCTGTTTCTGCGAGAAAACAATTGTCGCCAAATTCCGGGGTTTTACCTAAAAGTGATTTTATGAGCGCCATGTCCTGAATTCATTAAATACTGAACGCAAAGATATGAAAAAGGCACAGGCGCATGATTTTCCAAACCATATTAGTTACATAGAATACCATAGAAAAAACAGTAATCTAAATGGTAAAAGACAAAGAAATAATTAAGTTCTTACTGCCTGTCTTATTAAATAATGGTTATTTTTGCTGCGTTTAAAAAATAAAAAATCAGAATGAAAAACACAAAAGTAATCGAGCTCGAAGAGGTAGCCATTCGGTTTTCCGGCGATTCGGGCGATGGGATGCAATTAACCGGAACCTTATTCTCAGACACATCCGCTTTACTTGGCAATGATATTTCCACTTTTCCTGATTATCCTTCCGAAATCCGTGCACCACAGGGAACGGTTGGCGGAGTTTCCGGGTTTCAGGTTCAACTGGGGAAAAAGAAAATTACAACTCCCGGCGATTTGGCCCATGTGCTCGTGGCTATGAACCCTGCGGCGCTAAAGGCTAATGCGGCATTTTTAAATCCGGGGGCCTCAATTATTTTTGATGTTGATTCGTTCAGTGAAAAGAATTTTGAAAAAGCCCAGTATAAAACACACGATGCTTTCGCCGAATTAAATCTCCATGATTTTGTCCAGATTCCGGTGCCGATTACCAGCATGACCAAAGAAAGCCTGAAGTATCTCGAACTTGATAACAAGAGTGTTTTACGTTGCAAAAACATGTTTGCCCTTGGATTAATCTGCTGGATGTTTGATCGTCCGCTCGATTATATCGAAGGTTTTATTCAAAAAAAATTCGGCAAAAAAAGTCCTCTGATTGCAGAAGCAAACCTGAAAGTATTGCACGATGGGTACAACTATGGAATGAATCTACAGCACATGACACCGCAGTACATTGTACATCCTGCTCCCATCGAAAAAGGTCTTTACCGGAATATTAACGGCAATTATGCGACAGCATGGGGATTTATTGCTGCTGCGGAAAAAGCCGGGCTGGAATTGTTTATTGGCTCCTACCCCATTACTCCGGCCACCGAAGTTTTGCAGGCTTTGTCTGAACGCAAAGATTTGGGCGTAAAATCATTTCAGGCTGAAGACGAGATCGCGGGAATATGTACCGCCATCGGTGCTGCATTTGCAGGTCATTTGGCAATAACATCAACTTCAGGCCCTGGTTTTGCACTTAAATCAGAGGCACTCGGACTTTCGGTAATGGCCGAATTGCCGATTGTTGTTGTAAACGTTCAGCGCGGAGGCCCATCAACCGGTCTTCCTACTAAAACCGAACAATCCGATTTACTGCAATCCTTATATGGACGAAACGGTGAAAGCCCATTAGTAGTATTGGCTGCCAGTACTCCGTCCGACTGTTTTTACTATGCCTATTACTCCGCAAAAATTGCCCTCGAACGAATGGTTCCGGTTGTACTCTTAACCGACGGTTTTCTGGGCAACGGAAGCGAGCCGTGGAGGGTACCGACTATGGATGAATTACCGCCGATTACCCCGCGCAGGGCAACCAATCCTGAATTGTTCAAACCTTACAACCGTGATCCTGAAACATTGGTCAGGGAATGGGCAGTGCCCGGAATGGAAGGTTACGAGCATCGTATTGGAGGATTGGAAAAAAATGCTGCAGGCGCGGTTAGTCACGATCCCGAAAACCATCACATCAATACTCAAATCAGGGCCGCGAAAGTTGAAAAAGTTGTTGATATGATTCCTGACCTTGAAGTTATCGGTGAGCCGGAAGGCGATTTGCTGGTTGTTGGATGGGGTGGAACTTATGGACACATGATCAGCTCGGTCAATGTAATGCAGGATGCCGGGGAAAAGGTAAGCCTGGCCCACTTTAATTACATCAAACCATTACCAAAAAATACAGCCGAAGTTTTCAGCAAGTTTAAAAAGATTGTGGTATGCGAATTAAACCTGGGACAATTTGCCAGCTATCTGCGCGACAAAGTACCGGGGTACCAATATCATCAGGTAAACAAGATGAAGGGATTACCATTTTCGGTAAACGAATTAGTTGAAAACTTTGAAAAATTACTGGAGGCTTAACCATGACAAAATTTAATTATACAGCCAAAGATTTTAAAAGCGCTGCCGAAGTTCGCTGGTGCCCGGGATGTGGCGATTATGCCATCATGAACGCAGTTCAAAAAACAATGGCCGACATGGATATCGAGCACAAAGATTTTGCCGTTATCTCCGGAATAGGTTGTTCTTCAAGGTTTCCTTATTACATGAGCACATACGGATTCCATACCATTCATGGCCGTGCTGCTGCGGTTGCTTCAGGAGTAAAATCGGCAAATCCCGATCTGACAGTTTGGGTAATCACCGGTGATGGGGACTCGCTGGCTATAGGCGGAAACCATTTTATCCATTTGGTTCGCCGCAACATTGACCTCAACCTGATCCTGTTCAACAACAAAATTTATGGCCTGACTAAGGGACAGTATTCACCAACATCCGACAGGGGTATAATTACGAAAACTTCACCTTTTGGAACCATCGAAGATTCATTTGTTACCGGCCAGTTAGTTTTAGGTTCGCGCGGGACTTTCTTTGCCCGGTCAGTTGACAACAACATCAAACATACACAGGAAGTACTTGCCGATGCAGCAAAGCACAAAGGAACTTCAATTGTCGAAGTGCTGCAAAATTGTGTGATTTTTAACGATGGTATTCACGATTATATTACTGATCCGAAATTCAGGGCAGAAAGACAAATTTTCCTGAAAAAAGGCGAACCGATGATTTTTGGTGAGCAGGGCAACAAAGGCCTGATTTTAGAAAACGGCAGGCTAAAAGTGGCCATCATTGGCGAAAACGGAATTACACCTGACGACATTCTGGTTCACGACCCCTCGGAAGATAACCTGGGATTACAGGTAGCATTAATCAATATGACACTTCCTGAATTTCCGGTTGCAATGGGAGTTATCCGCAGCGTTGAAGCCCCGGTTTACGATCAGGAAATGAAAAAACAGATTAAAACTGTTCAGGCTAAACGTAAAGTAACCTGTATGGACGAATTGCTCCAGTCAGGCAACACCTGGGTGGTTGACGGCGAAAATTGCAGCGAACCGGTTAAGTTTTTTGACAACAAATGCTTCGGATAGTTTTAATAAAAATGTTCGTGTTCCTCGGGTCGGAACTTTGCCGCCAAGTTATTTGCCATGCACGGCGCACCAAACCAAGACGGGCGCCCGCCTCATCAACAGCCCGGTAAGTTCATTCCGATACTGAAGTTCCACCTTTAATGCCTGAGATTATCTTCTTTCAGACTCACCTTTCCCCGAAGCATTCAGCAAAAAGAACAAACCCGGCGGGTTTTGTCGGGCTGTGGGCGAAATAATACCTTTTAAAAAAATGTCGAACGGTAATATGATCGGGGTTATTAATCACCATTGGTATTTTTTCAATATGAGTATCCGGTTGTGTACCTAAACAGTTTCATATTGAGCGATTATCCTTTGCCGTTGACTTCAGTCAACGGATGAAGGGGAAATGTGATATCTGGGCTTTAGCCCAATAAGCTGTGGCTAAAGCCTTTCATTGTTGTTTCCATTCTGTCCGTCAGACTTCGGCGTGAGCTCAGTCGAACGCTGAAGCTGACGGCAAAGGATAGCTTGTGTAAACATGCGGATACTCATTTTTTCAAAGTGAAAAAACTGATCCGATGATTCCAAGAAGTCATCGGATCAGTAAATAGCATTGACCCCACCAAACCAAGACGGGCGCCCATCCGGACGCCCGCCTTACAAACAGCCCGGCAAGTTCAATCCGGTACTGTCATTCCACCTTTAAATGCCTGAGATTATCTTCTTTCTGACTCACCCTCCCCCGAAGCATACGGCAAAAAGAAAAAACCCGGCGGGTTTTGTCGGGCCCTTGGCGAAATAATTGTTTAGCCGTTGTTACAATGCGTTAATTGTTCTTATTTATCAGGTTTACAATCACTTTAGTCATGATGTTTTTTTCCTCCGGTTTGCTTACCGCTATCATTAAAGTCAATGCAACCAAGGTATTATCAGCTATTCTTTTATTTCCATTTCCGTCAAATAAATTTCCATTTCGTTCCATGAAATACAAAAATAAAAATGCAGCAATTCGTTTGTTCCCATCAGAAAATGAATGATTTTTCGTAATGAAATACAATAAATTAGCTGCCTTTTCCTCAATACTTGGATACAAATCAATTCCCTCAAAAGTCTGATAAATGGTAGATATTGAACTTTTGAATGAATGATCCTTTTCACGTCCAAATAATTCACTATTTCCATGTACTTTCTTCGCTATTCTTATCTGCTCAATGGCTTCCTCATAAGTTAATTGAAAAGTTTCTTTTCCAGATGTGTCTTTTATTTCAAGACTTTGATAATCGTACTGGTCTAAAATATCCAATGCATACGCATATTCCGAAATAATTCGTAGTAAACCAACACTTTCATCATTAGTCAAAGCTTTGTAATTTAATACTTTTCCAAGTATTGCTACAGATTTCTGAAGTTCTTTTAGTTGTTCTGTTTTTTGTTCCAGTCTCTTTTCATTCAAGGAGTATCCCTTTATCAAATATTCTTTTAAAATATTAGTTGCCCAAATTCTAAATTGAGTTCCGCGTTTTGATTTTATTCTGTAACCGACAGATATTATGACATCAAGATTATAATAGTCAACCTGATAAATTTTACCATCGGCAGCAGTTGTTGCATTTTTTGCAACAACTGAATTTTTGTCTAATTCCTTTTCTTTAAAAACATGGTTTAAATGTCTTGAAATAACGGATTTATCCCGCCCGAACAAATCAACCATTTGATTTAAGTTCAACCACACAGTCTCTTTGTCAAGCTGAACATTTATTTCAGTCTTTCCATCCTCTAGCTGGTATATTTCGATATTTGAGTTACTCATTATTTTCAATTTGTCTCAAAAATACAAAACATGAATTTCAGATTGACATTCTTTTGAAGAATCTTTCTTAAATGCATAGTAACTTTTAAAAAACTGATCCGAAAAAATTCGGGTGGAATTCCATCCGTTTTTCAGGGAGAAATTTCATGAGAAAATAACGTTGTTAATAAATTGAATATCTGTGCGTTCTCATGCCTGCCTGTCGGCAGAAAGGGAACTCTCATGCCTCGAGATTTCCACTTCGAACAATATTTTCGCTTCGCGGACTTCCACTCCGTTCCAATTCATTCTCTTTTTGTGCTGCCTCCTTTAAAATTAATTCCGCTGCATGTTCGTTTCACCTGTCTCCCTCCAAACCAAGACGGGCGCCCATCTGGACGCCCGCCTCATCAACAGCACGGTAATTTCATTCCGGTACTGTAGTTCCACCTTTAAAATGCCTGAGAATTATTCTTTTTTCCTTCGACACTTCGACATTTCGATAAACTCAATGCGGCGCAGCTCAGTGCAACGCAGCTCAGGAACCTTCCTGACTCACCTTGACTCACCCCGTCATCCGCCAGACTTCGGCGTGAGCTCAGTCGAACACTGGCGGATACTCCCCCCCTCTTCTATTCATAGCTTCTCTTTATACATATCTTTTTGAGATATCCCGTATCCAAATAACCTTGATCGTCTTTTCTTTAAACCTTATTTTAAATGGCTACCTCAGTAGAAAATTCGCACTCACAGCCTAAAACCTTATTACCTACCTGCCGGTAGGCAGGCCTTATTTGGGCTTTATCGTCTTTTGATAGAACTTGATGAATGTCTTATATTCTTCCGTGTAACTAATATTTCGATGATGTTCTGGCTGGTTAAGGATGTAGAAGGTAATAAGGTTTGATCCTAATGGTTATATACTTTCCTATATGTAACTTGTTTTTTGAAGGCCAATGCTGTTTCGTCCGAAAGTAGGCCAAAGCCTTGTTCTACTATGTCCCGCGGACGACTATCATCGTCTATTTCTTCTTTCTATAAATATTTTGCTCCTCTGGAGCAAGAACCAATTAGACGTTTCGTCCGATTAGAACGAATTAGT
>PNOH01000013.1 GCA_013824715.1 Odoribacter sp.
AATTATGAATATAATTATCTTGGTAGTAGCGGTATTGACAAGCGGGATGGTTTTTGTGTTCGTTGTCTAAAGGATTATTGAGTATTCAAGTTGCTAAAAAGTTTAATTCAATCAAATATTTCTCCAATTCATCAGTTATTTGTGCTTTGTTACAAACTTTAATAAGGTTTCAAATAAATGTTATATTCAGGTCTTAAACCCTGCTCTGCCCCTCGTTTGAGTGATAGCGGAAACGATGGGTTGTTGGTTTTGCATCTAAAACGTGTAATTTGTGAAGTTTACAAGGAGATTTAATACAACTTTATCTCACCAATATCACTCAATCACCAATCAACTCCGGAGCATTCATTTCCAAAACATAAATCCGCTAACCTGTCCTTTCCTCATTTATTTCCGCTCAGTTTCTTTACGAAAACAAATGAATGATACATGGCAATTGAGTAAAACAAACAAGGCCTGGATAAATTATGCATAGCTACAGCGTAAAAAGCAGATTCCTGTAATGGAGGAAACTCCGATTAACGCCGAACAGCAAAGCCGTCCCAATTTCTATTGAGACGGCTTCTCTTTGGTTCAGTCTCTACCGAATGCAATAAATAGCTTTTTCACC
This sequence comes from Odoribacter sp., assembly GCA_013824715.1. Lineage (GTDB taxonomy): Bacteria > Bacteroidota > Bacteroidia > Bacteroidales > Prolixibacteraceae > Aquipluma. The sequence continues at coordinate 611 of PNOH01000013.1, forward strand.
CCGGAAAACATAAGAGCCATTTGCAATGGCTGTTGATGCCCAGAAGATATCGTTCTCCAATGTATTCTTTTCCAGCTCTTTAAAAGCTCCACCTGCCTGTATGACATGCGTTGTTCCTTTTTCTTCGAGGCAATATATTTTCCCGTTATAAGCCCATGGCGAAGCCCAAAAAGCTTTGGCGCCAGTAATTTTAGCGCCGGGATAAACTGCTGCTCCCGTAGCAGAATCGTAGCAATATAATTTCCCCATATTGCGATCGGCAATATAAATCAGGCCTTCGTAAAACAGTGGAGAAGCCATGGCAATTCCCGATTCAGGTACCGACCAGGCCACCCATTTATTTGAAGCTTCTCCTTCTTTTAGCGAAATATCTCCGGAAGCTCCTGCTTTTATGCCAAATAAGGTACCACCACCGTCACTACGTTTTTCATTTCCCATAAAAAGCATGTCTGAATCAGTAACCGGAGATGAAATAGTCCGGCCTCCTTTCAGGTCGAGTTCCCAGTTGAGCTTGCCATTTTCAGGGTTATAGGAACGAGCTTTTTTGCCCTGAGTCACGAGTTCTGTCCGCACGCTGTTTTTCCAAATAACAGGCGTTCCCCAGGTTGACTTTTCGTCACGATCTACTCGCCAGATTTCTTTACCTGTTTTTGAATCAAGCGCTGCCAAAAAGGACTTTTCTTCATTGTCAATTAGCATGTACAATACATTGTTGTACAGAAGCGGAGATGTTGATGTACCCCAGTTCGATTGCATCGGGTAATTTCCCAGATCCTTTTCCCATACCTTGTTCCCAACCATATCGAAGCAATACAATCCGGTCATTCCAAAGTAGGCATAAACATTTTTGCCATCGGTGACCATGGTTTCCGGGGCATAATTATTGTCGCGATGGGTTTTGTATTTTGGCAGGCCGTGGTAAGCCACTTTTTTCCAGATTTCCTTTCCCGAATTTAAATCAAGGCAAATAACCTCAAAATTATACACGGCATCAGGCGGATTTTCAGGCCTACCGCCTCCTGAAGCTGAAGGTAAAACTGATGGATCCTCCAAAACAGCATTGGTAAAAAACACCTTGCTTCCCCAAACAATAGGACAAGACCATCCTCTACCTTTAAGATCATATTTCCAACTCAGGTTTTTGGTATTACTCCATTCGTCGGGGAGCTTTTGCTCTAAAGGAAGTTGATTACTATTGGCGCCACGAAAATTTGGCCAGTTGTTGGTCGTAGTTGCAGTAAAAATGGCAACTGCAAAAGTCAGAGCTAAAAGTTTCAGATTTGTCATTGGTTAGGTTTTTTGATTTTGACATGAATGTTATAATTTTCGGACTTCCAATTCAAAGAAGGGCGTAATACTATACCTGATAGGATGAATGGAGTTCATCCTATCAGGCGCTATAAACCTATGGTTTGCTGCATGAAACTTTTGCTTCCACCATTTTAGGATTTGATTCGATGGCAGAAATCACCTTCAGGAGTTGTTCGCCCATACCGATTTTGTATCCGGAGGAAAACAGGTAAACATTTCCGGCGGCATCGCAGAACAGCACCAGCGGGAGTTTGTCTTTAAGCCCGGAGCCGTAAATAGCCGAAATGGCATTCAGGATTTGATCGTCAGGATCAATCCCGCTCTCCATCTTTGCGGGCAGTTGATAGGTTTTCAGCACTCCGGCCTGTCCGGCTTTTTCGGTTGGCATGGCAAAAATAAATTGCCCACCCCACTTGTTGAAATGATCAATGTATGGGCCCAAATCGTTCAGGATGTGATTCGAAGGTTCTTTATCCGGATCGAGCATCACCAGCACCGAAAACTTTCCGGCAACCAGCGACGACAAACCGACCACTTTCCCATCACTTGTTTTTTGCAAGTTCAGCGCATCAAAGTTCAGTTTTCCCGATGGCTTCAACTCGCCCGACTGTTTACGAAGTTCCACCGGAATGGTGGTCAGTTTGCCCTTTTCAATGGTGAAGAAAGTCATTTTGCTCAGCACCGATCCATCTTCGAGGCGATTGCCGGTAATCAACGAATATTGTCCCATTTCCAGTTCAAGCGGTTTCACCGTGTTTGTCAGTTTTCCACCTTCAGGGAATTCGAGGGTGCGGTAAAAGCCGTCTTTCAGGAAACCAATGGTATAATGCAGGTAATATTGCGGAGCTACCGGATTGCCTTTGTCGTTCAGTTTTAGCATTCCTTTTTCGGGTTGGGTCAAAATTTCGGCGTCGAATCCTGCCCGAAGCCATTCGCCGTTTTTGTTGTATTCCGGAATTTGGGTTTCGGGATTCAACCGGGCCGGAATACCAAATGTCCGGCAGGCTGCCACGAAGAAAATATCCCGCGAAAGGGGATCAGCAACCCGAAGATTATACACTCCAGTCGGACTTAGCGGCGCCCGTGAATGTTTGTTGGCAACCGTATTGATGCGGATGTTTTCGCGAATCCAGTTGGTTAAAACCGAAATGTCGGTGCGGGTCGATTGCACCATTTCAGAACTAAACTTTGCTGCCAGAAAGCTTCTCCACGGACTTAAATTTTCGAGCGCAATGCGCGGAGAAAGAATGTATTTGGTGAAAAGTTCTTTGGATGGAACCAACTTTTTTACGCCGGACTGAGCCGTTTGCACCAGATGATCTGTCAGGATAGACTCAGGCGCATCGCTGTAATCTTTGTCTGCAAGCTGAATGGCCAGTTCCAGAACCGTGCTTCTAAATGTTGCCGCATTTTTTTCGAGGTAAGCCGAAATTTGGTCCCAGTTGCCGTAGCTCAGCTTGATGAATCGCGCAATAGTATCCGCCGGAAGTTTGGTTTTAGCAGCAAAATCAGTAATCCAAACCGAATCTTTGAAGGTTGCCATTGTGGCATTCCGGATTGAATCTTCTTTGGCCAACCGGATGTCGTTGGTCTTTTTGGCTTCCGGAGTCACCGTGCTTTCCACTTTCACATTATGAGGTGGAACCAGATCGAATACTTCTCCCACATTGACTGGTGTACTTTGGTTCAGGACGAGTTGGAGTGTATCTTTTTCGGGAACCGAAAGCTTTTGGTAAGCAAATTTCCCGTCTTTGGCTGCCCAAATCACAAGGTCGCCCATGCCGGTATTCAGGCTGGCAAAACCTTCAGCATTGGTAAATCCGGTGGCAATCGGATAATATTCGGCGTAGTTGTACAACTGGAACTCTACTTTGGCGCTGTCGGCGGGCGTTCCGTCGGCCTTTTTCACCGAAATTGTAATCTTTTTCGTTGCAGCGTAATTCGAGGTGAGGTTCAATTCTGAAAACCGGTCTTCAGGAGTCAGTACTTGGCCGGTTCCAAAATATTTTCCATAAGCACGTGTGTGCACCAGCATTACCCGCGTAGCCGGTTCGCTAAACCAGCCCATGTTCAGGTCAACATCGGGTTCGCAGGCGCCGAGGTAGTTCCATTTACCATCAATCCAAACTTCCACCCAAGCGTGGTTATCGTCGGAGTGGGCCCAGCGCGGCGTGTAAACCTGACGGGCAGGGATTCCGGCGGTACGCATGGCCGAAACGGTAAAGGTTGACTCTTCGCCACAACGTCCGAAAGTCTTTTTCACGGCGCTGAGCGGAGAACTGGTACGTGAGTCGGTTCCCCGGTAGTTCACTTTTTCGTGGCACCAGTGGTTGATTTCCAGGGCGGCCTGCTTCATGTCCATTCCCTTGATTCGCGTTGTGATTTCGTCATACATCACTTCGCGGAAATTATCGAGGTTTTCGTTGTTCACACGCAAGGGCAGCACAAAATGCAGAAATTCTTCTTCCGGAATGCTTTTCCCCCATGCCATTTCCTGACGGACTTTCAGGCTGAACTGAATGTTTTTCAGGAAAAATTCGGGCTCATAATCGGCCAGATCGCTCAATGGCATATAGGCATAAACGAACTCCAATGCCTGTTTTTCTTCCGGAGAAAGTGGCTGGTTAAAAATATCCCAGATCGGAAGGAGACTTTTCGAAGTCAGTTCTTTCTGAACCAACAACATGTGCTGAATGTCAGCCAGCCGTTCGGGATTTTGAATGAACGACTGCTTTTTTGAACAGGATAAAAGAAGGATGGAAATAAGAGTGAGAGCAAAAAATCTATTAACCATGAATTATTACATTTACTTGTTTCAAGATGAATTGAATTAGTGGCAGTAAATACTAAATTGCTTTATCTTTTTGTTTTGATCTGGTTTTGGTCTTAGTAAACAAATCTGCCTTATATTTTTCGTAGAGTTCAAATAAAAAGACCATTCTGTTCGCCTCACTTATGAATGGTTGTGGCCTGTATGCCAAATCAACAGCTTTGTCTAACTCGTTGTGCGCTTTTACCAATGTTGGTGGCATTGTCAACGGATTGTATAAATCTGCCAAAGAATGGTTGGGGAACTCCGCCCTTGTGTCTAAAACTTTTTGTGCCTTTTGTTGTATGGCATTTATTTGTTTTTCGGTTGGATTAAATGGCCAGGGGAAATTGTTGTAAACCAAACTGTTTGAATATCTAAAATCACTTTTTAATCTACCACATACATATTTAACCCATGTCATATGAAAACCTGAAGTGAGAATTCCAAATAGATACAAACTTGCATTTGGTATTGTTCTTGCCAAATCACTCGCCACAATATCTTTACTCAAATATCCTATTGGTATATACTTTCTATTTTCAGAAGAAACACCTGGGATAAGCAGATAATTTGTATCAGGTTGTCTGATTTCTCCAAATAACATAGGATACTCAGCAAGCTTTCTAGTATTGAGTCTTGTACTTTTCGATCTATATTCCTTTACTGCTTGCACTCTTTTTAAAGTTTCCTTAAGTTTAGAGTAATCGGTGGGAGGAACGTCCTTTAGCCAGATGCACCATCTTTTTATACTATTAATAAATTCTTGTGAACCAATAAATGGTCTGATAAATTTATTCGATTCTGGTTCCTTTGATACGAATTCATCTTTTTCTTCATCACTTAAAAGCAAGTTGCCACCATCATTAGCCATGCTACCGTAATTGATTTCGGGAACTTTACAAATCGGCTTAGTTCTTGACAAAATTGCAAAATCCTTCCCTTCAATCAGATAGGGATTAATATTTCTTACTTTAATCACATGGGGTTCTCCTTTAGTACCTTCGTATTCATAAATAGTCTTGCTAGTCGTATCGAAACCAGCAAAGCCAATTATTACTACATGAACGGCTGCGTTTCCTTTTGCTTCGTTGTTCCAACTAAAAGTGCGATGAGCAAAATGAATTTTTATCTTATAATGATTAAAAAGCAAGTTCCATAAAACACCTGTTTGTTCTCCTTGAACAATCGAATTTGTAGAAACAAACGCAACTTTTGTTTTTGTATTAGTTATTAGTTGTGCAGCCTTTAAATACCAAGCTGCAACATAATCTAACACTCCAGCGCTCTTTACTCCAGCAAATACTTTTTCCATATCTGCTTTTTGTGCTCCATTCTGCAAACTCTTACCTATAAAAGGTGGATTGCCTATGATATAATCGAAACTTAATTCTCCCGTAAAAGATACTGGCGGATTGCCTTCTAAAACATTAATCTGCCTGCTGAAAACATTTACTGTTTGGTAATGAACTGTTGGTTCATTAAGCGAAATCACATTAGTGACATCAGCGGCAATATCTATTGTATCATGATTTGTTAGTGAACGCCAGTCAATTTGCAACGCATTTCCGTGTACGATATTTGCAGCCTTTTTCAATGGCAAACGAACAAAGTATTGCCCAAACTCATTGCTGATTTGCATGTTCATTTGGTGGTCGATTAACCACATGGCGACTTCGGCTATCCGGGCAGGAAATTCTTCGTATTCAATACCATACATCATATCAACATCAAGCCAGAGAATATCCCTGACATCTAAAAATCGCTGTCCGGTTTTATTTTGTGCCCTTAAAATTTCAAGTTCCAATAAGCGTAATTCACGGTAAGTAATTACAAGGAAGTTTCCACAGCCACAAGCAGGGTCAAGAAATTTAAGCCGGCTTATTCTTTTATGAAATTCCTGAAGTTTGTTTTTATTGTCTTTAATACTTTCAAATTCCTTCCAAAGGTCGTCAAGGAAAAGTGGCTTGATCAATTTCAAAATATTGGTTTCGCTGGTGTAATGTGCCCCCAGATTTCTGCGTTCTTTTGGGTTCATCACACTTTGAAACATGGATCCAAAAATGGCTGGCGAAATCTTAGTCCAGTCAATGTAGCAACACTCCAATAATGCTTGTCTCATTTTGCTGTCAAAACTCGCCATTGGCAGAATTTCTTCAAAAAGCTTACCGTTCACATAAGGAAAATCAGCGAGCTGCTCATCAAGATTTTTGAATCGTTTTTCCTTGGAGGTATTTAAAACCTGGAATAATTCCTGAAGTTTGGCGGCCAGGTCGCTGCCATCTTCACTGGTACGTTGTTCAATGAAGTCCTGAAATTGTTGTTTGTCAAAAATGGTAGTGTCTTCGGCAAACAAACAGAAAAGTATGCGCACCAGATAAACTTCTAATGGATGTCCGGTATAACCAATTTCTTTCAACCGATCGTGAAGTTTACCCATTAACTCCGCTGCTTTAATATTGGCAGGGTCCTGCTCTTTGTATATCTTTTTCTGATAACCTAAAATGTATCCAAAATGCTGAACATTATTTACTAATTCATTCAGTTTAAACTCGATGATCTTTCCGTCTTCCAGATCATAAAGCCTGAAGTTTTCAAAGTCAGAAATAAGAATGTATTTTGGCAATTCGTGCTGTTTAAGGCCATAGGTATAATCTACAGCTTGATGGTAAGCTTTGTCAAGGTTTTTACCCCGACTTTTCATTTCAATTAAAATGGTTCCTTTCCAAAGAAGATCAATATAACCATCCGTTTCGTCCAGTTTTTTTACCCGGTGTTCGAAGGTCGAGACCCTTTTGCTGCTAATCCCAAACACATTGAAAAACTCAACCAAAAATGGTTTGGCATCGGCCTCTTCATTATGAGTGCCTGCCCATTCTTTCGAGAAATTCTGCGCGCGGTCTTTTATTTCGTTCCAGCTTAATGCCATACTGATTTAGATATTGGTTTGACGATGGGTTTTTTAACCCGATCAAATTTACTTAATTATAGTTTCCCGTGCAAAACAAGCTGCACCAACAGCTCCCGAGAAATCGCCATACTGCGCCTTCACAATTTCGGTCTGATTTCCGCCGGTACGCCATTCATACCTGCTCATGAAATTTCCGAGTGGTTCAAATAAATCATTCCCGGCTTCAGTAATACCGCCGCCCAGAATAATCATTTCAGGCGAAAGAATATTGGTGATCGAGGCCAGCGCAATCGCTAATTTTTTGACGGATGTCAGCCAAACTTCAGAAGCAAAGCTGTCGCCCGACCGATAGGCATCCAACAATTGATGTGTAGAACTGTATTTTCCTGAAGTTCGTTTTTCAATGGTGCAGTTGCCAATAGCATCTTCGAGGCTCCCGGGAATCCCGATGATATCCGGCTCTCCGTCACTGTCAATAACCATGTGCCCGATATGCCCGGCCTTGTTGAACGATCCCTGATAAGGTTTCCCATCAATAAGGATTGCACCGCCGACACCGGTTCCCAAAGTAAGCATCACGACATTTTTTTTATCCCGTGCAGCGCCAAACCGGGCTTCACCCATCATGGCTGAAATGGCGTCATTCAAAACAAAGGTTCTGGCTTTTAAAAAATCGGACCAGATAAAATTTTCGAGACCCTGAAGGCGGCCAGGCATAAACGCAATTGCAGAATTTGCAGCGTTGGGCAATCCCGGCGCTGAAATACCTATGACCGGATAGGTGCATTTTATTTTACTCTTTATTTCCTGAACGGCGGTATAAACTGCATTCTTCCAGATGGAATCATCGCCATCGTTGGTGGGCTGGTACTGCTGGTACAAGGTGTTGCCAAGCTGATCAATGGCTACGGCTTTTATCCGTGAACCGCCCAAATCAATTCCAATTGCTATGTTCGACATATTTTAATCCTTTCCGTTAAATTCCCTGATGGCATCCACCATGGCCACTATATTTTCAACTGGTACGTTTGCCTGAATGTTATGAACGGTGTTGAACACAAACCCGCCATCCGGTGCAAAAATATCGCAAAAACGCAGCACTTCTTCCCGGACTTTTTCGGGAGTTGAATAAGGCAAAGTTTTTTGCGTATCGATGCCGCCACCCCAGAAAACCAGATCTTTTCCATAGTTCTTTTTTAGTAGCGCCGGATCCATTCCCTTGGCGCTTACCTGCACCGGATTAATGATATCGAAGCCAGCCTCAATAAAGTGTGGCATAAACGATTCGACTGCACCGCATGAATGCTTGAAAGTTTTCCAGTTGGTATGGGCGTGAACCCAGTCGTTGATTCTCCGGTAATACGGCAGCCACAAATCGTCGAACTGTTCGGGGGCGCAAAAGGTCGAATCCTGAGTTCCAAAATCGGTTCCGCAGATGTAAACGGCATCAATATTATCACCAATTACCTGATGCAATCGCGCAAAATTTTCGACCGCTATTTCAGATTGACGGTCAAAGATAGCCCGGATATAATCCGGTCGTATCAGGATGCTCATATACCATTCGGTGATGTCGCGGATGCCTTTTGGCTTCTTTAATTTGATTCCGGGAATATGGGCAATGTCGCCCAAGGCGGTTCCGCCAAGCCCGGCAATAACGGCTTTACCTGTATCACGGGCCTTTTGAGTAGTCACCCTCCAGTATTCCAAATCACTATCCGAAACTAATCCATATTCCTCAAGATTGTCTTCAGGATCAAGCTTTTCTTCGTCAATCGGCTGCTGACGGATGATTGCATCAAAAAAGTAACCGGTTTTGGGCATACGTCCTGAAGGCTGTGCCGAAGTATCACCTTCGGGATACATCAGCACATCGCCATGTTCATCTTTCGTTGTACAAAAGCCTTCAGGAACCAGCACTTTCTGGCCCCAGTTGGTCGTATATTCCTTCAATGGTTCGTGGTTGTAAAAACCAAATGAATTCTTTCTTCCCTTCGCACCAACAACGTCAATACCGATGATGTCAATCAATTCCTGATCCACTTCGCCCAGCATCTGGTAAGGATCGGTCACACGAACCGGTTTATATTCCAGTCCGTAATATTTCCGGAGGTTCTCAATGGCCTGAACATGGATTCCGGTAACCGATGTTGCGCCGAAATCAACGACCAGGCGATCGGGTTGGCGGTGATTAATGGTCAGGTCAAATCTCTCTTTTGATGTCATCCGATTCCACTATTTTGGCATGGCTGGTAAATTCCAACCCTCGCGGTAAGTATGTTTGATGTATCCACCGGCAGCTTCCAGAGCGTTGAATTTGGCATACTGCGTATTAAAATGAGGATGGCCGTCAATCACCTTAAATTCATCAGAAATCACAATATTCAGTTCTTCGGAAGGCGAAATGTTGGTAAACCGCATATTTTCAGCATCCCACTTCAGGGTTTTATTCAGGCTTTGTAAACGGATAGCCAATACGCCGAGTAAAACCATTTCGTTGAACGGGCCGGAATATCCAAAATGAGAAGTTCCCTCCACACGGTTTTCGGGCGATTCTTTACATGCCCTGATCCAGTCCTGTTCGTGGGGTCCGTCAACATAGCCGATTGCTCCGGGAATCCTACGCAGATATTGCGCAACAACTGGTTTTCTTCCTGAAAGAAGACGTGGATTAAACCCGCCGCATCCGGTAATAAGTGTGTCTTTTGATCCAACAAAAATACATCCTCCAAGTCCGTCTCCCATCAGATTTTCACCTTCAGGCAACAAATTCGGTCTGCGTGGAAGTATTCCGCCATCATACCAATAAACTTTCACTGCAGGCATTTGCAGATTTTTAACTGCTGCACGGGCCGGAAAATCAAATTCCACGGTTTCGGCCTGAGGAGCGCTTTCTGTATTGACTTGTGTTGAACTTCCGGAAACCTTTTCAGGATAACCTAATTTAAGCGACTGGTAAATCGGATCGAGCACATGACAGGCCATATCGCCAAAAGCGCCCGTACCAAAATCCCACCAACCGCGCCAGTTCCAGGGAGTATAAATATCATTGAACGGGCGCATGGGCGCTGTACCGATAAACAAATTCCAGTTCAGGGTATCCGGTGCGGTCATTTGAGCCGTTGGCCTTTGTAATCCTTGAGGCCAGATGGGGCGATCGGTCCAGGCATGAACCTCTTTTACCTCGCCAATTTCGCCGTTCCAAATCCATTCACAAACCTGACGGACACCGTCACCTGAATTTCCCTGATTACCCATTTGAGTGGCAACCTTATGCCTGGCGGCCAGTTTGGTCAACAACCTGGATTCGTAAACCGAATGGGTCAGCGGTTTTTGGCAATAAACATGTTTGCCCATTGATAAGGCATTTGCAGCAATGATGGCATGGGAATGATCGGCTGTTGCAACCATGACGGCATCGAAAGAATTGCCCATTTCATCGAACATTTTCCGCCAGTCCCAATATCGTTTGGCTTTGGGAAATTCCTTAAAGCAGGTTTCTGCATATTTCCAGTCCACATCACAAAGTCCAACAATGTTTTCGGTATTCATCCCAACCAGGTTTGGATGTCCTTTGCCACCAATACCAATCCCGGCAATATTCAGTTTATCGCTGGGCGCTTTATGCCCAAGCCCACTGACGGCAAAGTTGGGAATAACGGTAATGCCTGCTGTGGCAACAACTGCATTTTTTAAAAAACCGCGACGTGAATTATTCATAAAATAGTTTTTTAGGATTAAAAGATAATAGGCATATTCTATTCCGATTTTTCGGTTCCGATAGGAATCCGCCAGTTGGCGGATAGAATTTATGAAGAAATGCATGTCTTATGTCCCATACTGGACATAACCCGATTGAAAAATCAGCATTTCTACCGACAGATTTTCCCTTCGGGAAATTTTAGAAAATTTTTAAAGCTCTTTGATTTTGACATTCCGGTACCACACTTTGGTGCCGTGGTTTTGCAGCGAAATGTGCCCTTCGTCGTATTTCCCATAATCGGGATAATTGGCCCATTTACCGCTGTCACGCAGTTTTTTCCACTCATCCGAGTATTTTTCATATTCCACAACAACTTCACCGTTTAGTATCTGGGTGACACGATTCCCGTTTATTACAATAAATGCCTGATTCCATTCGCCAGCCGGTTTGAAAGGCTTTGCTTTTGGCGGATACATGGCATAATTGGCTCCGCAGATTTGCCAGTCTTCCAGTTTGTCGGGCCAGTTTAGGTGGTCAACAACCTGATATTCCGGGCCAGTCTCGTATGGAAATTTGTATTTGGGATCTTCTTTGATCTGAAAAATAATTCCGCTATTGGCTCCTTGAGTCAATTTGAATTCGGCGCTAAGAGCATAATTTTTATACGTTTTGTCGGTGATGATATCCTGACTTTCAGCCCGGCCTTCAGTGGTCATCGTCAAAGCCTGGTCTTCAATGATCCAGCAATCAGGAATTCCCTGCATGTTGTAGCCATGCCAGCCGGTAAAATTTTGCCCGTCAAAAAGCAGTTGCCAGTCCTTTTTGGCTTCAATATCTGTCAGGGTATTGACCGGGGCATTTTTATCCAGTTCAGAATAAAGCGAAAGGGGATCGTTCTGTTTTACTGAACTGCAAGAAAACAAAACGGTAACAGTAAGCAATAACAGGATTTTGGCAGTTTGGTTTTTCATGTTAGTTAGTTTTAATGGTTATGGATTTAATTTCTATTAGATGTAAAAATAACAGAAATTTCAATATAATTTGGAGGAATTGTTTTCTCTGATCAGAGTATTAGCAGAACTAAATTAAATAGGATATATTTGAAGTAAACTTTGCTTTTTTAGGAATATTTTCACGCATAAAATCTGTCAATATACAATTAACTAATACTTTATAGCTATGAAAAGCATAAACCAACTGATCCTTGGAATATTCCTGATAGTTATGGTGAATATTTCCAATGCCGGAGTAAGGCCGGATAAAAACAATCTGAAACAAGATGACAAAAGCGAATGGCGGCAGTTGTTCAATGGTAAAGACCTCTCAGGATGGAGGCACGTGGGACCCGGTTCTCAGTACGTTGAGGATGGCTTGATTAAATCGCACGGCGGAATGGGTTTGCTGTATTGGACCGCTGAAAAGTTCGGGAATTGTATTATTCGTGTCGTATTCAGAATGCGTGATACAAACAGCAATGCCGGCGTTTTTATCCGCATTCCGATTGAACCCTACGAAGAATGGATGCCCGTTTTCTACGGTTATGAAGTCCAGATTGACAACCAGCCAGAACTCTCGAATGAAGATGATTACCACTACACCGGAATGTTGTATTCCCTTACAAAACCTTTGGCCAAAACCGGAAAACCCGGACCAGAGTGGAATACCATGGAGATTACACTCGACGGGCTTCGGACCATTGTTTATCTAAACGGAGTAAAGGTTACTGATTTTAAAGAAGGCGATCCGGTTCCGGAACGAAAGTTCGACTTCGAGCCTTTCCATGGGACACGTCCCGAATATGGATATATCGGGCTCCAAAATCATGGAGAGAGCGATGTGGTTTTCTTCAGGAAAGTGGAAGTAAAGCCACTCAAAAAATAATGTTGAGTTTGCTGTCACAAAAAAGTTATTTTCAAAATAGATATATTCAATTCCTTAATTCAGAACCTGTATGGAAACAAATAACCGAAAAACCGGATCATCTTCTATTTCGCGCCGGAAATTTGTGGGTATGACTGCATCTGGCGCAGTTGCCATCACGATCCTACCGAGTTTTACTGTTGGCGGATTGGGACATGTACCTCCGAGCGACAAACTTTATATTGCCGCCATTGGTTGTGGTGGAGAAGGGGCAGCCGACATTCAGGCCTTCATGAAAACTCCAAAGAAAAATGCCGTGATTTCGCATCTGTGCGATGTGGACGACCGGATGGCCGCCGACCGCCGGAAGGAGTATCCCAAAGCTCCTTTTTATCACGACTGGCGCGAATTGTTCGAAAAGGAAAGTAAGAATTTCGATTCCGTCACTGTTGCAATTCCCGATCACAACCATGCTGTTGTCGGATTAGCTGCCATGCAATTGAATAAACATTTATACCTTCAGAAACCTCTGTCACACGATATTTACGAAGCCCGGATTTTGACCGAAGCCTCCAAAAAATACAAAGTGGTCACCCAAATGGGCGATCAGGGAGCTTCGACAGAGGGAATGCACACATTGCGTGAGTGGCTCGAGGCTGGTATTCTGGGCGACATTGAAAAGGTCTATTGCTGGACCGACCGTCCGGTGTGGCCCCAGGGAATTCCCTGGCCAAAAACGCAGGCTCCGGTTCCGAAAGAACTGAACTGGGATCTGTGGCTCGGAACAGCGCAACAAACCAATTATATCGAAAATCTGGTGCCTTTTAACTGGCGTGGCTGGTGGCAGTTTGGAACCGGCGCTTTGGGCGACATGGGTTGCCATATCATGGGACCGCCGTTCAAATTACTCGAATTGGGTTATCCGACTGAAGTTTCGGGGAGCGCAAGTACTGTTTATGATGGTATTTTTTCGGAAGCCCAGTATCCCGAAAGCGGACCGGTTTCCAGCTCAATCAAGTTTAAATACCAACTTAAAAATGGTAAAAACCTTGACCTTTACTGGATGGACGGTGGGATTACACCAGAACGGCCTTTGGAATTGGATCCTGACGCGAATATGAATGAAATTCTTGGCAACTGGCCAGCCGGAACAAACGATTATGAAGGTAGTACCTTGTTCATCGGAACAAAAGGGAAAGCGGCCTGTGGTTGGGGTGGTCGGAATCCAATCTTGCTGCCATTGTCGCGGAATGAAGAAATTAATGTTCCCAAAAAATATCCCCGTGTTGAAGGAGATATGGACGGTCATTACTGGCAGTGGGTTGACGCCTGCATAGCCGGTTACGGTAAGGCTGAAGTTGATTCGCCGTTTGAAGGTTATGCCGGACCGCTCACCGAAACGGTGCTGATGGGAAACCTGATGCTTCGTAGTTTCAACATACGCGAGAAAATAAAAAGGATGGATCCGGTTTACGGTGCAATGGAAGGTTTTGTCTTCCCCGGACGATACATCAATTTCAAATGGGATGGCCCCAATATGCGGATCACGAACTTTGAAGCAGCCAACCAATTTGTAAAACGGGAGTATCGCAAAGGCTGGGGGGAACTGAAACTATGAAAATCGAAATAGCCGATTCGTACAATGAGTTAAGCCTGAAAGCCAAAAACCTTGTTGTTCAGGAAATAGAAAAGAACAAACGGTTATTGCTTTGTACCGCTACGGGTAGTAGCCCGACCGGAATGTACCAACTACTATGTACCCAATTTCAGGAAAATCCTGAACTGTTTGAACAGTTGCGAATTATCAAACTCGATGAATGGGGCGGAGTTGCCATGGATCAACCAGGCACCTGCGAACATTATTTGCAGCAAAACCTCCTTCAGCCCCTTCAAATCCCGGAACCGCGCTACACCGGTTTTAACAGTAATCCCGAAAATCCAGGCCTGGAATGTGAACGGATTCAGGATAAATTAAGAACAGAAGGTCCAATTGATCTGTGTATCCTGGGAATAGGCCTGAACGGGCACCTGGCATTTAATGAACCTGCGGACTATTTACAACCTTTTTGCCATGTAGCCGAACTTTCTGAAATGACACTTCAGCATGCCATGGCTTCGAAAATGAACTTTAAACCAACCTATGGATTTACCCTGGGAATGGCAGATATCCTGCATTCGAAAATGATTTTGATCCTGATAGCCGGGAAACAAAAACGGGAAATCGTTCAGAAATTGATGTCGAAACAAGTTAGCAGTTCGGTTCCTGCTTCTTTTCTCTGGCTTCACCCAAATGTGTATTGTTTGATTGAAAAAGATGCCTTCGACGAAACTGCCTAATCCATTAAAAATCATAAACGATGAAACGAAATAAATTTCTGGTAATCCTGATTCTGGTCGTCTGGTTTGTTATTTCATTTATAACCAACATCCTGGGGCCAGTCATGCCGGTCATCATCGAAAATTTTCAACTTAGCCTTACGCTGGCAGCTTTCCTCCCGTTCTCGTTTTTTCTGGCATATGGAATCATGTCCATTCCGGCGGGAATTATGATCGAACGGCTTGGGGCAAAAACTTCCATGCTCATTGCCTTCGGATTTACGTTTGCCGGTTCATTCCTTTTTGCCCTTTTACCCGGGTACTTTATGGCCCTTGCTTCACTGTTTATAATCGGGATCGGAATGGCTATGTTGCAGGTCATTATCAATCCGCTGATGCGTGAAGCTGGCGGCGAAGAGCATTTTGCGTTTAATTCGGCGCTTGCCCAACTCATATTTGGCGCTGCTTCGTTTATCAGTCCTTTTGTATTTTCATACCTCATGAAGGAACTAAGCGGATACAAAGGTGGAGGCAATTGGCTGGTAAACACACTTAGCCACCTCATCCCCCCTGAACTGCCATGGAGTTCGCTGTATTGGATTTTTTCGCTTATCATTCTCGTGATGCTCGTCGTGATTAGAATCGTCAGATTTCCAAAAGTTGAATTAAAGGAAGACGAAAAAGTGGGGGCAGTAGAGACCTATATCGGGCTTTTCAAAAATAGAACGGTGAATTTCTATTTTCTGGGAATTATGGCTTATGTGGGTACTGAGCAGGGATTGGCCAACTGGATGAGCAAATTCCTGAATACCTATCACGGTTTTAATCCTGAAGTGGAAGGCGCTTCGGCCATTGGATGGTTTTGGGGTTTGATGTCGGTTGGATGTTTGCTCGGACTGGTTGTTTTAAAGCTGATTGATTCGAAACTGATTTTAAAAACTGTCAGTTTATTAGCGATGGCAACTATGGCGGTGGCCTTGTTTGGCCCGGCCCAACTGTCGCTTTGGGCATTCCCGGTTGCCGGATTTTTCATCTCGCTGATGTATTCCATCATTTTTTCGCTTGCCCTCAATTCGGTTGAGAAGCACCACGGCTCATTTTCAGGCATACTTTGTTCCGGAATATTTGGCGGAGCGCTGGTTCCGCTCATCATCGGATGGCTTGGCGATCAGCTTGGATTGAGAATGGCCATGCTCTTCGTGTATGTTACGCTCGGCTATATTTTTGCAATTCCTTTCTGGGCAAAACCATTGGTGAACAACAAAACGATCAGGTTTTCAGAACTCTTCACAAAAAAAACTTTACAAGATGAAATTAATAGGCGTTGACCTGGGCGGAACAAAAATCACTGCCGCTTTGATTGAAAACGAAAAGATTGTAAAACAATTCACCTGCCCGACTCCTTACGATCGGGATCAAATTGAGGTTATTGATGCTGTTGCCGGAGCAATTTCCGAAGTTTTTGACCCAGAGGCGCTGGGAATTGGGATTGGTGTTCCCGGCCTCGTTGACCTGGAAAAAAACCAGGTTCTTGATGTTATCAATATTCCATCGTGGGATATTGTCCCGTTAAAGCAGTTGCTCGAGGACCGTTTCCCGAGGCCGGTATTCGTGAACAACGACGCCAATTGTTTTGCACTGGGCGAAAAACATTTTGGCAAAGGAAAACTTTACAGGAATTTTGTCGGCCTGACGATCGGAACCGGCCTGGGAGCCGGAATCATCATCAACAATCATTTGTATTCAGGACAATTTTGTGGCGCCGGTGAGTTCGGAAATATTTATTACCGCGACAGCAACATCGAGAATTATTGCAGTGGCATGTTTTTTAAAAACCAGAACCTGAGCGGAAAAGAACAGGCAGAAAAAGCCCAAAATGGTAATGCCGATGCGCTAAAACTCTTTGATGAGCTTGGGTGCCATCTTGCACGGGGATTGGGAAATATACTTTTTGCACTGGCTCCGGAAGCCATTATTCTTGGGGGCTCAGTCAGCCAGTCATTTCCACTTTTTGAAAAAAGTATGCGGAAAACATTCGAAGATTTTCCGTATCAACGATTGTATCAAAACCTGAAGTTTGAAGTTTCAACAGATACCAATATGGCTGTGCTGGGTGCAGCTTCGCTGGTGATTGATGCCTTGTAGGCAGGTTGATTTATACGGATTAATCAGCAGTTTTTCCAAATTGAATCATATCTGCCAGATGTGTAAAATACTCCGTTGACCAAATGTCCATCTCTCCCGGATTTTTAATAAATGGCCTGACATCAGCTTTTACCATTTCCATGTTAGTTTCTGAGATCTTATCTCTAAGCAACTGTATTAAATTGTTTTGCGTTAACTCGCCCTGCGTGAGTGATCCAAACTGGCTGGTTCTTTGGAGCAGATGTTCGAAATTTAATACCGTATTGTTTCTGACATACCACTCAAAATCGTACCAGTCACGTCCTTTTACCCTGTTTTTCCAACTTCGGAAAAGCAACGCATGTATCTTCCCGGCATAGAGGTCAGGCAAGGTAAAGCAACGGACCATGAAGGAGAATGGAAGCAATAAAAATTTATGCTCAGTAGTGAATCCCGAAGGAGGATTTATATCGACTTCTATCTTGATTTTAATATTCCTTTCTGTTCTGAACTGCACGTTGTAGATAGCTGTATTGTCTTTTAAAAACGCGGATTCAACATTCGTCTGGTTTGTCTTTTCTTTCTTATTAATCACAACCTCCCTGCCCAGTGCATTAAATTCATTAATTATGGGATCAAAATAATCTTCAAGCTTAAAATCTGCGCCTGATTGTAGCAGTGAAAAATCCATGTCTTCAGAAAATCGCTGCAATCCGTAAAATATGCGAAGGCAGGTACCTCCATAAAAAGCAGCTTTATTGAAAAAACCTCCCCGGTATAATCCGGCAAGAGTGATTTGCTGCATCACCTCATGCTTGGCATTGATATGATCGTCATCGGTTCGTATCTCATAACGGGATAACATCTGGCCAAATACGCTCATCGTTCTAATAGTTTATACAATTGTGTGAGTTCTGTTTTTTTCCTTCCGGCATCCATACATTGCCTGATTATTTGGCTATCGAAAGCTGCATTGGATGAAAAATCGATCCTCAAATCTTCTTCAAGATAAATTTGCATCGCTTTTACTGATTGCAACCGAAGGCCGGAAGTTGCCATAATCATATCACAGATTGCCTTTTCAGGCGAAGCAATCAGGTATGCGTACCGGTCATTGATAATCTCCTGGCGTATTCCTATCTGAAAGTAGTCCTTAGGCGCTGAGATATAATCAAAATTACCAAGAGGTGTGGAAAAATTTCTGGAACGTTTAAGAGTCATTGAACGGGTGATGAGAACCCTTTCCGGAATAAGCTTATAAAAAGAAAGTGCGTTCTCAAATGAGATATAGGAAGGACCATAAAGGTGGTTCGCAATCAACTCTTTGGAAATTGTCATGCGATGTATATTGGGTGAAACAACAAATAACCCTTTTTTAAGGCGAATCAATTCCCCTTTTTTCTCCATTTTGGAAACCTTATCTCCGGGATACCTGTATTCACCTAATACGGCTACCAGCGTAATAAAATCGATAGGTACAATTCCAAACTGCTCCAGGACATTCATAGTTAATCCTTTAATAATTACCTTCAAATGTAGTAATATCTGCACAGATAATCGAATAAATATCGATTATCTGTGCAGATATTACTATTTTATAAGTTTATCCTCAACTAACTTATGTTTGATTTGACTTGTTTCTTTTATTTCTATATGAGATATGAAATGGCAACAAAAAATCCGGTAAATTGATCTGCCAAAAAAGGGATACCCTCCGGCATCCCTCCTGTCATCAGATTATTCATTTCTTATTTTTTGATCAGCAACCAACTGTCAGCATATTTGGGAAATTCTGTCCTGATTTTCTGAACCCGGCTACGTGCGGCAGCTTCATCAGTGAAAGTATCGACACAAACCCTGTAATAACCGGTTTCGCTGTGCAGAATAATTGGTTTAAAACCTTTCTGGATCAATTCCTGCTTAAATTTTCCGGCATTTTCGTTGCTGCTGAAACTTCCTAAAATAACGAAGAAACTTTTGCTTCCGTAAGCAGCCTGATCTTCAGACGACATGGTGAATTTTTCGCTTCGTGTGGAAACGCCAGCTTCCTTCTCTGCACGTTCATACATGGTATCTGAAACAGGATTCTCACGAATCGTATTTTTAGGTGCTGGGACTGAAAAGACTTTGGTTTCGGCGGTCGTTTCTGTTTTTGGAGATGCTGCTGCACTTTTTTTAGATTTGAACACTTTACATCCGCCCGAAAGCAGTGCTAATGTAAAAGCTACTAAAATGATTCTTTTCATGGTCGTAACGAATTAAATTTGATTACAAAATTACGAAAGTTCGAATACACAATGATCAAAACTATGTATATCAGTCAATTATTTATTAACAATGTCTTGTTGATGAGTAAAAACCATTACGGATTTATTTTTTTTTCGGTGAATTTTGATTAGGCTGACCTCACCCGTTTAAAAATTCAACATTTTCTTTAGGAAACGCTGCCCTTTGACCGAACGGTAAAAACTGGATTGCCTGATTGCCCTCATCCTGTTGTCGTAGGATTCTGAAAACAGTAAAACCCAAGGGCCTTTGCCTCTTGTGGGCTGAATCTGGTCGGCATTGTGCATTTCTATCACTTTTTCAAGATCGTTGAAATAGCCGTAGTAGAAACTGCCCGAATCCTGAGAATAAATGACGTAAGAAAAAAACTTCATAATACGTTTGTTTACTTTAAACGGCAAAAATAGGAAAAAGGTGATGAATACTCTTTCTATAATGTTTCGTATGGGTTCAAATTTATTCTAAAGCAAAAGAAATTATAAATGAGAACCTTATTTTCATTCTTATAACCTTAGTAGCAGTCATACCACCAGAAGTTCAACCTTATTATTTCATCAGTAAATCAAGGCAATAAGGTTAATTCTTTTTCCTCTTTCTGCCTTTGGAAATAAGGTTTTAAGTTTTCTTCATCATCAAATGACATTACCTACACCAAACATAACATAAACAAAATGCGACACTTCCGTAAAAATAAATCAGTTATTCCCGAAAGTTTGATTTTTCTTTCGAAGTCAATTCCTTAAACACGAACGTAACTCAACCACGAACTATTATCTGAATAATCTTCAATTACTGAAGTCTGGTTCTGATGTTTGAAACTGCTCATTAATGTAGTGATTTCCTGATAAAGCATCGTTAAGCTGTTATTGATCAAATCGGTCCTGAAACCTTTTTCTCCCAGATTGACGACCATTTCGAAAGAAACAATCCGACCAAGCACCTGACCCAGTTCAACCATTTTCCGCTGCGGAAGATTGGTATTCAAATCAAAATCAAGCATGTCTTTCAGAAAAGAAGCCGATTTCGAAGTTAAATCAAAGTTTTTCAGGAATTGAAACAAATTGCTTTCCCTGGTTTTTTTCATCATTTTGACCAGACTTTCCGAAATCTGCGCATACAATATATCATTCGAGCCTTCAAAAATCTGGAAAGGGCGGCTATCCGTAATGCTTCTTCCGGCAATGTGATTTAACTTGTAAGCTTGTGCACCAACAAGCTGGGTGGCCGATTGGGCCGCTTCCTGCATCAGGTCGGTAACCACACTCTTTACTGAATTGGCTTCGAATCCGATCATCGAAAGATCGTTTTCAATGCCGGCCTTTTCGCTGCTGTTGGCACACATAGCCGAACAAATGGTGTAAGACGCCTGAAGTTTGGCAAGCCGTTGCTGAACCTGATCGTAGGTAAACAGGGGTTTCCCGCCGATCAAGCGCTGGTTGGTGTGCGAAATAGACTCGTCAAGGAGGCGGTGTACAAAACCCATGGCCATTCCCGGAAATTGCATCCTGCTGCGGTGCAGTAAGTCGAGCATCATTTTTACGCCTGTTGTTTCAGGTATTAACCGCTGAAGTTTTGGAATCTGAACATCAAGGCGGTTTCGCCCGTATGGAATCTGGAACAAACCCAGGTTCTCATAAAATTCTTCCACGACTATTTGTTGACCCGGACTGTTTACATCACAGATAAAAAAGTCAATATCACGTTTTAAATCGCCCGAATGACTCCGCTCGCGTGCTGTCAATAACCAATATTCGGCCCAGCCGGTAAGGCCTGCCCAATGTTTTGTTCCTTCCAGATGATACTGGTCGTTATATTCGCTAAACGAGGTTTGCATGTTAAGGGCATCGCTTCCATACCCAGGCTCGGTAATCATTAATCCGCCCATGTTCTGCTGGTTCAGAAACCGGCTAAATACAGGCCCTTTTGCTTCCTCCTGAGCATATTTGGCAACCGGCTGAAGGAATAGCGCCGAGTTAATTCCAAACGTAAGCGACAGAGCCAGTGACTCATACGAAGCTGCGGCCAGCAAAGAAATACTTTCATCCATTTTGCAGCCCCTGCCACCATATTCTGTCGGAATTCCAATTGCCAAAGGGTTTAAACTCATTATTTCACGCATAACGAATGGGGGCATTCCGCGTTTGATGGCCATTTGATCAATATCTGCACGCACATGAAATACATTTTTCATCTGGGCTTTTAGTTTTTTCAGAAATAACCCGAAGGGAATATTTTGAATATCCAGTCCGGTTACTGGTTCTTCAACATTAGTTTGAAACTGATTCATTAATATTAAGGTATTTAAAAATTATATTTTCACTACTGAAGTTTTCGGAATTCTGTTTGGAAAACCTCCGATACGTATAACACCAGACTGTTGTGAATGTTTTAAAAGAAAATGTTGTAATTTTAAAAAGTGAACCTATACTTATACACAAAAATACTGGTAAAATGAAGAAAAAATCGAATAAAAAACTCTTACCATACGGTATTGCGTTAGTAGCTGTAATCATCATTGTATTAGTTTCAGGTAAAAAACTAGGTTGGTTTGGAAAAGATTATCAGATCAATGTTTCGACTAAAGTTGTTGAAAGCAAAACCATAACCGAACAGATTACTGCCAACGGTAAGGTACAGCCCGAAACGGAAGTAAAAATCAGTCCTGACGTTTCAGGTGAGATTATTGAATTGCAAATAGAAGAAGGTGACGAAGTTAAAAAAGGAGAGCTCCTGATGGTGATTAAGCCAGATATGTATGTACAGGCATACAACAGGGCCCAGGCCAGTTTAAGTTCATCCCAGGCACGACTTGCACAGGCAGATGCTCGCCTGATTGAAAGCGACATGTCTTTTAAACGTGCCAGTTCATTGTTTAAGCAAGATGCCATTCCAGTTTCTGATTACGAATCGGCCCAGGCTTCATTTAAGGTTGCCCAATCGGAAGTAAAAGCTGCCCAGTTTGCCGTTAAATCATCAGAAGCGTCGGTTGCAGAAGCACAGGAACAGTTGGTGAAAACCAAAATTTATGCTCCTATGGATGGAACCATATCACGCCTGAATGTTGAAAAAGGCGAACGCGTGGTGGGAACCAACATGTATGCAGGAACCGAAACCATGGTTATAGCCAATCTGCACCTGATGGAAGTAAAAGTTGATGTAAACGAAAATGATATTGTCAGGGTCAATTTGAACGATACTGCCCTGGTTGAGGTTGATGCCTATCTGGGCCGCAAATTCAAAGGAATTGTTACCGAAATTGCCAACTCGGCAAATGTGGTTGGAGGTTCAACCGACCAGGTTACCAATTTCAATGTCAAAATTCTTTTGCTTGAAGATTCATATAAGGATCTGGTTGATACCATTGGAGGGAAAAAATATCCTTTCCGCCCCGGAATGTCGGCAACTGTTGACATTCAGACAGAAACCAGAAAAGATGTGATTTCTGTTCCGATTCAGGCTGTAACCACCCGTTCGTTAAAAAACAACCTAAAAGACGAATCAAAAAAGGAAGCCACAGATAAGCCCGAAGAAGTAACCGAAGCAGTGACCCAACAAGGTGCGAAATCGGCAGAAGATGAAAAAGTGGAAGTCGTTTTTGTTTACAAAGACGGAAAAGTATTCAAACAAGCCGTAAAAACTGGTATTCAGGATAGCGAAAATATCGAAATTACTGAAGGTTTAAAAACTGGCGACGAAATTGTTGTTGCTCCTTTTAATGCCATCAACAAACAGCTCAACGACAGTACGCTGGTAAAAAAGGTGGACGAAAAAGAACTCTTTAAAGTGAAGAAATAAATAGTAATTTTCCTCAAACCTGATCATCAGAAATCCCGGCTTAATTTTTCAATAAATTGGTAAAGTCGTTCTGAATCTTCATCATATTGATCGAGTAAATCATGATGTTGCGGGCTTCACTCAGGATATTCAGCAAAAGCATACTGTTTTTGGTACCCACATCGTTTTTCTTGATTGATTTGATCAGGTTTTTGCGCGATTCCCTTACCAATCCAATAATCCGTATTTGTTCTGAATTTAATTCTTCCAGATATTCATTGTCGTTCAAATCGAGCGAATCAATCATTTTCTGTACAAAACCCGAAAACTCTTTGGCAATCTGAGTCAGTTCATCTGCCTGTGAAGGCAAAATGGGTTTATGATTGTTGTTAACATGATTATAAACGGGTTCGGCGAGGGATTTGATGCAATGAGCCAATTCTTTCAGGTAGTCGAGTGTTAGCACATAATAATGACTGGCTTCGACCGTATCAGATGGCAGTGAATTGATGGTCTGATAAATTTTATTCTTCTTGTTCCTCAGTTTCAGGTCAAGTTCCGAGGTATATTGAACAAGTTTTTTTAAATCCTTCCTGTTTTCGCTGATCAGTCCTTGAATGGTTTCGCTAAAAATTGAGCTGACAGTATTCAGAGTTTTGGTAATTCCCTTGTTGTTGGCTTCAAACATCGAGATTACATTTGGGATCATTTCAACTTCTTCAACTTTAGACAAATCCTCACTTATACGGTTTTTATGGGTAATATGGGACCGGTAGAAAGCAAAAATGGCCAAACCAAGAATCACAATTACCCCAACGGACTGAGTCCATCCCAGAAACCAGGAAAGGAAAAATGAGACCGAAAAGGCAGCCAGGCCAGTGATAAACCAACCGCCAATAACGGTAAAAACTCCTGTAATGCGGTAAACCGCGCTGTCGCGGCCCCAGGCCCCGTCAACCAGTGAGGTACTCATTGCTACCATAAATGTAACATAAGTGGTTGAAAGTGGCAATTTGTATGAAGTTCCTAATGCAATCAGTATAGAAGCAACCATCATGTTTACCGAAGCTCTTACCATATCAAACATAGGTGGATCGGTATCCCTGGCTGTTCTTTCATCCATTTCTGATGTATCAAACCGCTTGTTAATCTTTTGAATAACTGATTGAGGGATTATATGACTAAAGAAGGTCCCGGTATTCACGAACCGGCGAACCAAAACCCTTGAAAAAGCCGATGATCCAAATCGTTCAGAGCCTTCGTCCTGCCGGCTAAGTTTTAACTCCGTGCTGGCAACCGTCTGCGCTTTCTTCGAAAGCCAGAGTGTAATAACCATCACAATTCCTGCTCCTATTAAAAAATAAAGCGGCGTTTTTATTTCACCCAGTAAAACTCCCATTAACAAGTCGTTCCCGTTATTGGCTACATACGCTTTATACGATTCAAACCCAGCCAGCGGGACTCCGATAAAGTTAACCAGGTCGTTTCCGGCAAAGGCCATGGCCAAAGCAAAAGTTCCCGCCAATACAACGATTTTGAGCGGATTGGTTTTGAAGATCCAGCTCATTAACTGTAGAAGTACAGTCCATAAGACAAAACTTAAGACGACAATCGTTAAAGAATTATCCTGAATTAATTGATAGTTTTCCCTTGTCATAAACGAGGCATCTTTTAATCCTTTAATCAGGATAAAATAGGTAATGGCTGAAATGGCTAAACCGCCCCAAATAGCCCCATAATATTTAATTGTTTTCTCGGTATTAAAACTGAAAAGCAATCGGCTGATCCATTGAATGACTATTCCAAATACAAAGGAAAATACAACAGATAGAAGGATGCTCGATATAATGGTGAGGGCTTTGGATGAGTTGATGAAATCACTTATCTCTGCTATCTTTTCAACTCCGTCAATCATGATTGTAGTGCCATCGCCTACCTTGAAAAATGCCATTCCAATGGCAGCGCCAAGTAAGCCAAAAACCAGGGAAACCGTAGTTGACGTGGGTAATCCGAAGGTATTGAAGAAATCGAGCAGCAACACATCGGTAAACATGACCGCCATGAAAATGATGATGATTTCGGTGAACAGGAAATACTGCGGATGGAAAAGTCCTTTACGGGCGACCTCCATCATCCCGTTCGACAGAAGTGCTCCGGCAATGATACCGGCGCTGGCTATAATCAAGATGATCCGGCGCTTTGCAACTTTTGATCCGATTGCTGAATTTAAAAAGTTGATCGCATCGTTTGCAACACCAACCATCAGGTCGGAAATTGCAAGCAAAAAAAGCACAACTAAAAAGAAAATGTAAATAGTCATATATAAATATTCTGCTTATTCAGGAAGGCAAAAATATAGAATTTAATTCTTATAGGTTTGATTATTGTTTAATAATTCAGTCAAAATCCAATTTTCTTAAAAAATCGTTTTTTAATAAGTATTTGATAATTACGAAATATTTACTTCAGGTTATCTTCAAAAAGCTTGAAAATCCGTTTATATTCATCGGTCCAGCTTGTTGGTTCAGTGAAACTATGGCGCTCAACCGGAAAGACAGCCAATTCCCAGTTTTCCTTTCCCAGTTCGATCAGTCGCTGCGACAAACGTACAATATCCTGAAAATGCACATTGTCGTCAATCATGCCATGACACATCAGCAGAGCGCCTTTCAATCCGGAAGCATAATAGATGGGCGAACTCCGCACAAAAGCCAGGCTGTCTTCTGCCGGTGTATTCAAGATGTTTGAAGTGTAGCCGTGGTTATAATGTGCCCAATCGGTTACCGATCGCAGCGCTGCCCCGGCTTTAAAAACTTCCGGAGTTTTAAACATGGCCATAAGCGTAATAAAACCGCCGTAAGAACCACCATAAATACCAATTCTGTTGGGCGATACGTCATATTTCTCAGCCAGAAAACGGGCTCCGTCCGTCTGGTCGCTCAAATCTTTACCACCCATATTCCGGTAAATTCCGGTGCGCCAGTCGCGGCCATAACCAGAGCTTCCCCGGTAATCAATATCCAGCACCGTGTAACCGTTGTCAACCAGCAAATTATGAAACTGATATTCCTTCGAGTACTGGCTCCACCATTTGTGGGCATTTTGCAGGTAACCGGCTCCATGTACGAAAACTACTGCTGGTCCTCTTTTCTCCGGATTCTCTGGCCGATATATGCGGGCATAAACCATTTGCCCATCTTCAGACTGAAAACTTACGAATTCGGGTTTTCGCCAAGGATAAGAACTAAATTCTTTGGTAAGCGATTCAGTAATTTTTTGAGCTTCAGCGCCGGGTTTATTGGACTGAAGATACAATTCCCAAGGCTGGTTGGCCGATGAAAACCGGATGACCAACTGCTTTTCGTCGGGCGAAAGCTGTACTTCGCTGTTTCCTTCCATGCTGGTCAGTTGAACCGGTTCTCCACCCCAAACGGGCATCCGGTAAAAATGACGAACTCCCGGATGAACGATGTTGGCTGTAAAATAGAATGATTTTTTATCCTTCGAAATAAACGGATCATAGACTTCAAACTTTCCGGAGGTAAGTTGTTTTTTTTCTCCTGAAATTACATTCAGGTTATAAAGATGGGAATAACCGGTTTCTTCCGACTGAAACCAGATGGATTGGTTGTCGGGCATCCAGCCCACTTTGCCGGGCGACATCGGATAATTGTCAATCCCGGGGCCACCAACCCAGGCATCATCATGTTGCCGGTCGAGCAAACGGGGTTCGCCTGTTGCCAGATCGAGCTGCATGATCCATCGGTTTTTACTGTCGTGCGAACGGGCAACCACAACGACTAAATCTTCCGCCGGGTTCCAGAACGGGCCAAGCAGGTTTACCTTTCGTTCGGCAGGTTTTTCGGTTTTTGATTTCGGATACTCGCTTTTGAACGCCGGAATGTCTGTAATCCCTGAAATCGAAGCGGTTTTAACAGGATACGATTTATTGGTCTCGAGATTCAAAATATTTAATACTGCTGTAGCCTGTGGCCCTCCAACTTTCGGGCGGATTGTTTCAGGTTCTGAATAACCCGATTTGGTCACAAAATTCATGATCTCGGTTTCTTTTTCGCCTGAAGCATTTTCGATTAGAGAATAAACCACAAACTTACTCGAAGGGCTCGGTGAAATGCTTCTCAAACGTGCCGATCCGATATAAATGGGTTCGGGCTGTGGTTCCTTTTCGAGCTTGCCCCGTCGTTCCTGAACTTTCTGAATTACATCTTTAGCTTTCAGCACATCAAAAAGCTGTATTTGTTGTTTTTCGAGCCAGTCTGCTTGTTCGCTTCCTTTTTTGTCCTTCTTTTTTTCGCCCGCAACAAAATTGGTGAGTTGTTTAATCATTCCGGATTCGGGTTTCAGGAGATAAAGATTTTGATTAAAAACAAAACTGATGTTTTGCTGATCAGCAGTGAAACGAACCTGTGAGGCGCGCCCGAGCCAGTCCGTCAATTGTTTTTCAGTTCCTTTTTTCAAGTCAAGAAAAAAGATATTTCCGTTCCGGATAAACACTTTGGCCGAATAATCGAGCTTGTATTCGCCATCCGGTGACTGAAGTTTCCGCTTTTCTTCCACTGAAACTTTCAAGGTGTTTTTTGTAGAAAGAGAATAGGAATGAATGGATGACAGAGTATCTTTTTCAGGATTCCAGTTAAAATATATGGTTTTGCTATCTTCGCTCCACTGCACATTTTCGGGAAGCGTACCCATCCATTTATCTGGATTCTGCATGATTTTTTCGATGGTTAAATCACTTTTGTTGTTCTTCTGAATTTGGGTAAACCCGCTGTTGGATAACCAAATCAGGAGGAAAATGAGGAGAAGTTTGTTCATTGATTTGCAAGCTTAAGAGTTTATTAGAAATAAGTTATACATGACTAAATGTGCCTTTAGGCACAAAATGTTTATAGAAAACTAACCAGAATTTGTTTGCCAGCGTGCCTTTAGGTACTCAACTTTATAAACCATGCACTCTTCAGAATATCGAATTGAAAATTAAAATGATCGGGATCGGCGCCCATCCGGGCATTTTTATCTGGAAGTATGGCTTTGCCTACACCATGTTCATTTCATCGCCTTTATATAGTTTTATCCTGGATGTTTGATTGGATGTCATGAAATTTCAGGTTTTGGTTCAGCCCTAAAAATAGATAAAATAGGACAGAATCATAACCCTCCAAAAATACTTTTGATTGTCCGGTGAAATTTGTGAAAAGAGTGGACTGGCGATGCATACATCAGGATGCACTTTTTGGAAACAACCGGAAGATTTAGATGGTCAATTGTTTCCTGTACTTCTTTTGACCAGGCCCCTTGTTGCAGCCAAATATTTTTCAACCCAATTTCGGCAGCATCTTCCAGCACGGCTGACACTTTTTTAGGAGGAATAGAAATCCATAAACTATCCACTTTTGCGGCCACACTTTTCAAATCCGGGTAGCAGGTCATTCCGTCAATTTCCTGAGCTTCAGGATGGATTGGATATATTTCATAACCTTTTGTTTTTAACTCTTTACAAACATAGTTCCCAAATTTTTTGCCTGAACGGGAAATACCAACGACGGCAATCTTTTTTGAATTGATAAAATCATCAATCATCGGATTCATAAGGCGAAGGTTTTAAATTTTCCGTGAAAATAACGCTTTTGATAATAAGCATCTACCGATTTTTTACTTTTCTTGCTTATCCGCCAGCTTCTCCTGAATTTCCTTCAACACTTTGCTGGTAGCCAGGAAAACAGCCGGTTTGCCCGACAACGGATTGGCCTGAGTTACTACCACCGTTTGGTAAACATCTTCAATGTGTTTAAAAGTAAGAACCTCTTCCGGAGTGCCCTGGGTGTATATTTTACCCTGGTTGACCAGTATCAGCCGGTCACAGTATTCCGATGCCAGGTTCAGGTCGTGAATCACCATCAGCACCGACAGTCCCATTTCCTGGTTCAGTTGCTGAAGCACATTCAGGATATGTACCTGGTGGGTAATATCGAGGTGCGAAGTTGGTTCGTCGAGTAAAAGCAATTCGGGTTGCTGGGTCAGGGCACGGGCAATAGCTGCCAATTGCTGTTCACCGCCACTCAGTTCCGACATCAGTTGGTCCCTGAATCTCAGGGTATCAGTCATTTCCATGTATTTGCGGGCAATACTGAAATCTTCTTCGCTTTCAAAAAAGCTGAACCGGCTGTGGTAGGGAATTCGTCCCATCAATACGTAATCTTCCACGCTCATGTCACCTGCATCGATAAACTGGCTGACAATGGCAATGTTTTGAGCTCTCAATCTCGGTGAAAGCGACTTTAGATTTTTGTCGCCCAACAAAATTTTGCCTGATTTGATGCTCAGTGTTCCGGTAATAGCGCGGAAAAGAGTGGTTTTCCCCGATCCGTTCGGCCCGATAATTCCGGCAAACGATCCTTTCGGAATATCTATGTTGATCGCGGATAGCTGAAATTTCGGATATCCGCAGCATAGGTTTTGAATATTTAAAATGTCGGGGTTCATCATCCGTTATTTTTCAGGGAGTGAACCGATGAGCGGCTCATCATCAGTAAAAAAACAATTCCGCCAACAATACCCGTAATGACACCAATCGGTAGTTCGTTGGGCGATATAATGGTGCGGGCAATAACGTCAGATAAAATCAGGAAAATGGAGCCCGACAGAAAAGAACCGACCAGCAAAATCCGGTAATCTGAACCAACCAGAAGCCGCATCAGGTGCGGAATGATCAGTCCGACAAAACCAATTACTCCAGCTACCGCCACACAAACACCGGCAAGCAGCGATGCCAGCAAAAACAAGAGTTTGATGGTGGTATCGGTATTGATTCCGAGGTGTTTCGCCTTTTCTTCGCCAAGTCGCAGGGCATTGAGGGGCTGCACAAAAAGGTAGGAAACCACCAATGACGCAAAAGCCAAAATCAAAGTAATGTATATGAGCGACATATCAGGTTCGTCAAGCGAACCCATAATCCAGAAAATTATGCCATGCAGGTTTTCTGCGCTGGTGATCGCCATCAGCAGCATCATCGACGAGGAAGCAATGAAACTGATCATCACGCCGGTCAGCAACATGCTTTGAATATTGATTCGCCCACTTCGGGAGCTAATGGTATAAACCAGAAAAATAATCAGGAAAGCTCCTGAAAATCCGCAAACCGGCAATACAAATGAGCCAACCAACTGATGCAAACCGAAAACGATGGCAAAAGCAACTCCCAGGGAAGCACCTCCTGAAATTCCAAGCGTGTACGGCTCTACTAACGGATTGCGGTAAACACCCTGCAGCAAAACTCCCGAAAGGCTGAGCGCTCCGCCAACCGCAATACCAAGCATCACCCGCGGAACTCGAATCTGGCTCAGAATGGTATATTCCATGCTTTCGTTTCCCTTCCGGAGAACTCTGAAAATATCCAGGAATCCCAGATTCATTTCACCAACCGAAAGCGACAAAAGCACAGAAGCTACAAGCAAGACAACGAGTCCGGCCAGAATAATTAACCATTTCAGATATTTGCTTTGCATTTCTACCACAACTTCATTTTTCCAGTTCACTTTCAGATTGGATACAGCTTGCCAAGCAATGTCTTCTTACTAATATTCAATTCCTTGCCGGCTATAAATTTTACGATCGAATGGATGTTTAACTTTCACTATGTTACTAACATAGTCAGCCCGTTCAATCAGTCCATCAGTAGCGCCACGGCCAGTCATCACCAATTCAAGATGTTTCGGTTTTTGGTCGATAAAGCTAATCAATTCATTTTCTTCCAGAACACCATCGCGTACCGAAATCAGGATTTCATCGAGAATAATCAAATCAGGTTTTTCCTTCCCGATGTATTCCGAAAGATCAGCCAAACCGTTTTTCACCTCTGTCCGGCTACTTTCCCGGGTTACCGATCCGTTAAACGACCAATGTCCGTGGGTATATCCAAGAATAGTAGCTCCAAGCTTTTTTAAACTCTGGATTTCGTTGTTCCCGTAAAGTTCCGGCTGTTTGTTAAAATGCACGTAGCAAACTTTCATTCCGTGCCCCAAAGCGCGTATTGCAAGTCCGACCGAAGCTGTGGTTTTTCCTTTCCCTTCGCCGGTATAAATATGTATTAATCCCGTTTTCATACTATTTCGTTTTTTGAACCACACATAGGCCACATTGCTTTTTAGATAAATTTTTCTTCTATGTGTGCCTATGTGGTTTTATCTATTCAATACCTTTCATCACCCGGTAAATGTATTCCAGATCGCAACTTTCACGAATGTGATCCGCCAGTTTGTTGTATTGCTCATTCTTGTACTCCGGATAATTAAACTCTTGCATGGTAGTTTCTTTTCCGCAGCTTTTCAGGATGGATTGAACAACCACCCAATTATCGAAAATACCGTGCAGGTAGGTTCCCCAGGTTTTTTCGTTCAGAAAACAGCCGTCGGAAGTACTGTCGGAGAGCTGGGCCAGTGCCACTCCTTCCTGAACAACAGTTTGCCCCATGTGGATTTCGTATCCTTTACAGATGCCTGGTTCATCCCTAAAAGTAAACTCACTCTGCACTGTCCGTTTTTCTGAAGTTAAAGTTGTTACAACCGGTAAAAGACCAAGTCCGGGCATTGAATTTACCGTGCCTTCAACATTTTCGGGATCATGAATCTCGCGACCCATCATCTGGTAACCGCCGCAAATGCCGAAAACAGCGCTTCCTTTTTCATGGCTATTCAGGATGGCTTTGGCCAGGCCTGTTTTCCGAAGGTGTTCAAGGTCGGCCATAGTGTTTTTCGAGCCGGGTATGACCACCACATCCGCTTTTTCAATTTCTTCGGGATTGGCGGTGTAAAACAGGTTAATTTCAGGAATCCGCTCCAAGACATTGAAGTCGGTGAAATTCGACATGCGCCGCAGCAAAACAACGGCTACGTTTACCAACCCGTCTTTCGTTTTTCCTGATTTATGGTCGATCACCACTGAATCTTCATCGTCGATGTGAATATCACGAAAGTACGGAACCACACCTACCACCGGAACTCCGGTCAATTGTTCCAACATTTTCCGTCCTTCAGTAAACAGATCAATATCGCCCCTGAATTTGTTGATCAGGATTCCTTTTATCAAGGTCCTTTCTTCCGGAGGAAGAAGCTCAAGCGTACCGTATACGCTGCCAAATACACCACCCCGATCGATGTCGGCCACTAGGATAACTGCTGCGTTAACCGCAAGCCCCACCCGCATGTTGGTAATGTCTTTTTCGCGCAGGTTGATCTCCGAAATGCTTCCTGCGCCTTCAATCACCATCGGGTTGTATTGAGATTCGAGCTTGTGGTAAGCTTTCATGGCTTCTGCAAAAAGCGCATCTCGGTCGGTTCCCAGAAAATATGCTTTGGCTGACTGATTGCCAATAGGTTTTCCGTTCAGTACCACCTGGGCGTTTTGGTGACTGGTAGGTTTCAGTAAAATGGGATTCATCTCGCTGCAAGGTTCAATACCGCAAGCTTCGGCCTGAACAGCTTGTGCACGCCCCAGTTCAAGCCCGTCGATTCCGGCAAACGAATTGAGCGACATGTTTTGAGCTTTAAACGGCGCAGGTGAATACCCGTCCTGCTTAAAAATACGGCAGAAACCGGCGTTGATGATGCTTTTCCCGACATCGGAGCCGGTTCCGACAAACATGATTGGGCGAAGTGATTGTTTCATTTTATTCTTTTGAAAGCGAATTCAATTCCGTCCGAAAAAAGATATTTGCCTTGAAAAACGTTATTGCACGGACGGTTTTCTTTGGTTTTTCCTATCCGGGGCGTCACTCCTTCGTCATTTTGCCCTGAGCTACAAATATTTCGCCCATACTGGGCTAAACTCCCGTATGCATGCAATCACAGTTATTCTTTTATGGGCTTTTTTCTTCATATGTATTTTCAACTTTTGGCACTTTCAAATCGGATATGACTGGTGTTAATCACCTGCGCCTCCTCGAACGAAGTCATTTCGGTAAGTACGGCAATGGCACCCTTCAGCACCGAATAGGCAAGGGCAGCTCCGGTTCCTTCACCAAGGCGCAATCCCAGTTTCAGGATGGCCGATGCGTTCATGTGCCGAAGCATTTTGCGGTGTCCCTGTTCGTCGGATTCGTGTGAAAAGATGCAGTAATCCAGCACCCGCTTATCCATTTCCTGTACGACCAGCAAGGCCGAAGTGGTGGTGAATCCATCGACCAGAATAACCATGCGGCAACAGGCCGCTTCGATCATTCCTCCGGCAATAGTGGCAATTTCGTAACCGCCAAACCGGGCCAGATTTTCAAACGGCGACTCCGATATTCCGTGTTTGTCGATGGCTTCCTGAATGACTTTTGCCTTGTGCTGAACGCCTTCGCTGTTTAACCCGGCGCCCGGACCAACACATTCTTCCACCGGTAACCCACAAATAATCGACATCAGCGCCGAAGCCGGGGTTGTGTTTCCGATTCCCATTTCGCCAAAACCAATCACATTGCAGCCTTGTTCAGCAAAATTCCGAACGATTTGTCGCCCTTTTTTGAAGGCTTTCCAACAGTTTTCGATGCCCATGGCCGGCTGATACCTGAAATTTTCGGAGCCAAAAGCCACCTTGGCATCAATCAACTTCGGATGCGGCTTAAACGGATAATTCACCCCGGCATCAACCACCCACAAATCAATTCCGTAAATGCGCGACAGCAGACCAATTCCACCGCCTCCGGCCAGAAAATTGCGAACTTGTTGCCAGGTAATTTCAACCGGACAAGCGCTCACACCTTCTGCTGTGATGCCATGATCGGCAGCAACGATCAACATCACCGGATTTTTCAGTTCAGGAGAAAGGGTGTTTTGCATGAGTCCGACCCGAAGGGCAAGCTGCTCCAGTTGCCCCAGCGAGCCCACCGGCTTGGCTTTGTTGTCGAGTTTATGCTGAAGTTGGGGGATCAAGCCGGTATTCAGTTCAGGAATGTTGAAGTTGGTGTTCATGGTTCAAGGTTAAAGGGAATGATTTGTCCGTATTCCAACGGCGTATAAAATGCTTCTTCCGGTGTTTTGTGCTGAATCAGGCACATCAGGGTGCGAATCATACCGGCATGTGAAACGATGGCCACGTTCCGGAAATTGATCTGTTTCAGGTAGTCGAGAAACGATTTTCCGCGCTGAATCAGGTCGGTAAACGATTCGCCATTGGGGCAGCGGAAGTTGACGTAATCGGCAAACCAGTTTTTGCCTTCCGGAGATTCAAAAATGGTATTCCAGGCCACCATTTCCCAGTCGCCAAAATCGAGTTCGGCCAGCCGTTGATCAATCCGGATGTCATTTTCAGGAAGAATTTCGGCTGCAAGTTTTGTGCAACGATTCAATGGACTGGAGAAAGCCGCATCAAATGTTTCTTCTTTCAGCTTTTGTCGGATGGTTTCGTGTTCTCTCCGGAATGTTTGGGCCAGCGGAACATCGGTTATTCCGTAGCAAATGCCTTTGGGCACATCAACCGAAGTATGTCGGATTAGGGTTAGCTGCATACCTGAAAGGTTTGATAAATGACGAAGCCGAGGTAGAATTCCACTTCGGCAATTTGTTGCAAAGCACCCAGGCAATCGCCGGTGTATCCGCCAATTTTGTTGGTGATGTATCTCCTGAAAACCATTGTGGTAAGCAAAAGAACCGGCAAAACATACAGCGAATAAGCTAATGGAACGAAAGCAAGAAATGCCAGTCCGAAGAACAGAGCCAACGCAAAGTCGAAACCTTTTCCTTTTTTGCCAATTGGGTTGGTTTTACTGGTGGCATCCTCGCGCGAATACTCCGAAGTGTAAATAACCAGAATCGGCATCAACCGGCTAAGCGAGTGACCCGCCAAAAGAATCAGAGGGATTTTTTCGACTTCGATAGAGTGTAAACTCATAAACTTGGTGGCGAGCATTCCAATTAGTCCGATACTTCCGTATGTCCCGATGTGGCTATCTTTCATGATGGTGAGGATGCGCTCACGCGTGTAACCGCCGCCAAAACCATCGCAGAAATCGGCAAAGCCATCTTCGTGGAAAGCCCCGGTTACGAAAATGGTCGCCACCATGCTCAGTAAAATAGCCAATTCAGGAGCAAAAACAAACTGCAAGCCAAAGAAAACTGATGCACCAATTCCACCCACAATCCAGCCAATGAATGGGAAATAGCGGGTTGAGCGATTCAGAATTTCATCGGAATACGGCAGGTTTTTCGGCATCGGGATGCGCGTATAAAACATGATGGCATTCAGGAAAATGTGCAGTTGTTTTCGCATGGTCGTTGTTTATAAAGCACTGACAGGGTTTGAAACCCTGTCAGTGCTGGTTATTATTTGTTTGAAACTCCTGCATCATCAAAACTCGCCATTTCGTTCAGGAAATTGACGGCTGCCTGCACCAAAGGCAGTGTTAATGCAGCGCCAGTTCCTTCGCCCAAACGTAAATTCAGTTGAAGCATTGGTCGTGCATCCAAATGTTGGAGCATCAGTTTGTGGCCACGCTCGTCAGACGAATGACAAAACACGCAATTATCACGTACAGCGGGATTGATCTGAATGGCTGTCAATGCTGCAGCTGTAGCAATGAACCCGTCGATCAGCAAAATCATGTGCAGGTCGCAGGCTTCGAGCATAGCTCCAACCATCATGGCGATTTCCAGTCCGCCGAAAGTCGCCAGTGTTTCTTCCGGCGTTTGCGGGTCGTATTTTTCTGAAACTTCTTTCAAAATTTGTATTTTATGGGTGAGTTGCTCTCCATGCATTCCCGTTCCGGAACCGGTGCATTCTTCAATCGGAATGTTCAAGAAACGGTGCATCAACAGTGACGAGGGGGACGTATTGCCGATTCCCATTTCGCCAAAACCAATGATGTTGCAACCGCCTTCAGCTTCTTTCCCGACCAGTTTCCGGCCTTTTTGAAGGGCAGCAGCGCATTCTTTGGAAGTCATGGCCGGTTCGTAGCGCATGTTGCGGGTTCCGCGGGCAATTTTGGCGTTGACGACCGGAATACCCTCCGGAAAATCGAAGTCAACACCGGCATCCACCACTTTCAGGTTGATTCCATTTTGGCGGCAAAACACATTGATGGCGGCTCCGCCGGAGACGAAATTCATCACCATTTGCCAGGTTACCTCTTTCGGAAACGAGCTAATGCCTTCATCCGTCAATCCGTGATCGGCGGCAAAAACCAAAAGTGCCGGATTTTTAATTTCCGGAGTAAGCGTGTTTTGGATCAGCCCGATTTGCAGGGCCAAATCTTCGAGCAAACCAAGCGCTCCCAGCGGTTTGGTCTTGAAATTAATTTTGTGTTTTAGTTGTTCGTTAAGGGTCATAATTAGAATATTTTGTTGTCGTTTTATTTTGTTGTCATTCTCTGATGAGCGTAATCGCCGTTCCGTCCGAAAAAAGGTTCTCGATTTTCCTGTCGTTGTTACACGGACGGTTGCCCGAATCTCGCATGTTTTCCCCGGGTTCCGTTTTACTACACCCGGGGATATTGATATTAAACCCTTTCAGTGTATTTCGTATCCTTTTTCTATGTGCTCTATGTGCCTATTGTGGTTCAAACCCATGAAAACTGAGACTGATCACTGTTATCCATATTGCTGTTTCGACCGCAAAATGATTTGTTCTTTGATGAACATCTTCTCGCGGACGGTTTGTGCTTAATAGTTTTAATCTCTACAATACTTTCACCGCTATGCGGTTGACCTGCTAAAGGATTTATCTGCGTTAATCTGTGGTAGAAATTTATTTTGCGGTGCGGTTGGTCACATAGGGCCAACCCTACTTTATCTTCACCGGAATTCCGGAGATCATCAGGAAAACTTCGCTGGCTTGTTGGGCGATGTACTGGTTCATCCAGCCTTGTAGGTCGGCAAATTTGCGGGCCGATTCTTCCACCGGATGAATGCCCATGCCCAGTTCGTTGCTTACCACAATCAGGTTCATTTCCTTTTGGACAAAGCGGTTCCATTCGGCTTTGGCCTCTTCGAGCGAACGCTCCATGTCGAACTGATTATCGAAAAAAATGTTGGTCAACCAAAGCGTGATACAGTCGAGCAAAACGGTTTTTCCTTCCACATCGCAGACTGAAATTTCTTTCTCCTGTTCAATGTTGATCCAGTGCGGACCACGGTCTTTCTGGTGACGTTCGATCCGAAGATGAAAATCATCATCCCAAATTCGTGCTGTCGCCAGATATACCGGATTCGCACTTGCCGTTTCAGCCATTTTCTGGGCAAAACTACTTTTCCCCGAACGGGCACCACCGGTGATAAATGTAATTTGAGCCATTTTATTTAGTTTTTAACCACAAAGAGCACTAAGCTTTTTCACAAAGGACACAATGTTAATTGGACAATTAAATTTTTGATTTTTCTTCGTGTTCTTATTTCTTGACTTTGTGTTCCTTGTGGTTATTTAGTTTTAGAACGTGTAAGCCAGCTTGGCCACAAAACTTCTGCCGGGCATGTTGTATCCGTCTTTTTCCGAATAGTTTTCATCCAGAAGGTTTGATACGGTTATCCCGAAATTTACCTTTTCGGTGAATGCATAACCGATCGAATAGTCGAACAGCAGGTATTCCGGATGCTGCAGGATTTTGTCGGTACCTTTGTATCCGCCTTCTGTATAATAGTTTGCAGCAACAATTCCCGGACGCTGTGCTCCAAACGAGTCTTTTTCGAGGCGCGAACCGATGAACCGGCTATTCAGGCGCATGCTGATTTTGTCGTGACGGTAATTCAGCCCAAAGTTTCCGTTGGCATTTCGAACGTATTGCATGTCGCGGGTCAGCATTTCGGTGCCAACCAACTGTGTAAACTCGTTTTTCAGGATCCAGGTAAAGTTTGCGTAAGCCTCCAATTCAAATTTTTGTGGAAACAATTGCCCCAGATTGTACGACGACATCAGCTCAATTCCTTCCATTTTCGAGTCGTTGGCATTGGTGTACGTGTATTCGCCTGAAGCCATTTTTTCTTCCACAATTTTGTGGTCGTGCAAGGTATTGAAGTATGAAACGTCAAATCGCAGGCTGTTTTTTGCTGACGAATAGCCCAATCCAAAATCGGTAGTACGCGATTTTTCAGGATTGAGATCGGGATTGCCAACATATGATTTTCCTGAAACGGTATATTTTCCTGCTACTTTAAAGGCATCAGGAACTGAAAATGCCGTTCCAAACGAGGTGTGAGCCTTGAAATTTTTCAGGAATTGGTATTGCGCGCCAACCGAAGGGTTCAACGTATTATAATTGGCATTGGCTTCCGGAGCTTTCAGCCCGTCATTGGCGTCGATGTGATAGGTGAACCGGTCGAAGCGCATGCCGGCATTCATATCCAGCTTGTTGACCGAATAAGCCAGCTGCGTGAAAGCGGCTACGTTGGTGAATTTGTTGTTGGGTTTGTACGGATCTGCTGGTGTTCCAATGGCAGAAAAGCGATTTGATACGTAATCGTAAACTTTCAGATCGGTTCCCAAGAGCACGTTAAGTTTGCCAAGCTTGTAATTGTCCTGAAGCTGATAGCCTGACTCTTTAACTGTACTTTTAAAGCTGATGAACCCTTTGTCTGTGTTATCAGAATAGTTTGGATTCTGGTTGTTGGTGTAATACGGACTAAACCGGAAATGATTCTTTTCACTGTTTTGTTCCAGCGTGACGTAAAGGTTCAGACGGTTCACATCCTTTTTGCTCTGTCCGTAGGTTCCCCAGTAATTTCCGGCAGTCTCCACATCGTAGGCAATGGTGTAAGTACCTTCAGCATCGATTTTCCACTGTTTGCTGATGTCGTAATCCACGAACGCGTTGGCCGAGTTCAGTTCGTATTGCGAATTGTCCATGGCATCGCCGTACGAAGCTTTATCGAGTATCAGTTTATCGATTGCCGATAGTTTCAACAGGTTTTTCTGGCCAATGCGGTAGTCTTTGGTTTGTTCCTGACGGCTGTATCCCAGTCCGTACCTCAATTTTTTGCCGTAATTTCCGGTGAAGTTTCCCGACAGTTTCCGGTAGCCAAAACTTCCCGATTCGACTGAAATGTGTCCTTCGGGAGTTGCACCTCCGCGTTTGGTGATGATGTTCACTACGCCACCCATGGCATCCGATCCGTAGAGTACCGAATACGAACCTTTACCGATTTCGATTTGCTCGACGTTGTCGAGGTTAATGGTGGCCAGGTTGGTGGTTCCGGAGGGTTTGCCGTCGATGAGCAACAAGGTGTAGCTGCGGGCATGAGCACTTGGCGAAAAACCGCGCATCCCAATGGTAGCCGATAATCCGGGATACTGAATGATGTCGAGGTTGGTGGTGCGTTTGAGCACTTCGGCCAGGTTTTCGGACGGTAATGATTGAATGACTTCTGAGGTAATGATTTCGACCTTCTGCGGAAGGTCTTTCAGTTTGCGTTCCATGCGCGAAGCATGAACGGTAACTTCCTGAATCGGATACACTTTGGTTGAGTCGAGCATGTCGGCTGCAGCACCTAAAGTACAGAGCAGTCCCATGCAAACAAAGGTCATTTGTTTAAAATTCATAACAGTTTTTTTATGGTTAAACATTTTAAAATGTTGACCATAAACTTTCAGCATGTTCCCCGATACATCCCGGGCTGACAAAAAAAGGAACAAATGGATAAATTAGATGAAAACGATCACCCCATTGCTTTTATCCCGAAAGCTATGATTAACGATACGGAATTGGCAGGTCTTCTGGCTCGCCTTCTTTTTGATGCCTT
This sequence comes from Odoribacter sp., assembly GCA_013824715.1. Lineage (GTDB taxonomy): Bacteria > Bacteroidota > Bacteroidia > Bacteroidales > Prolixibacteraceae > Aquipluma. Next base: position 40,429 of record PNOH01000013.1, read on the forward strand.
CCCATCCCGAGTACTCGGGACAGTGGCAGGAGTTTCAAAAAGTTTGTATTAAGGCTTACAGCTGCGGGTACAGCTCCGGTTTTTCACCGGATTCCCTATTAGTCCATGTTGGCGTTAACCAACGTCGGAACCATTTCCGGAGGCAAAGGTAAGGATTAAATTGAATTGGGACGAACCCCAAAGTCAAATGTTTATAAAAATTGGTATGCACAAATCAACACAATCATTACCAGACAAGTGAAAAAGTTAAGGATGCAGGTTTTGTACAAATCGGTGTTGGTAATTAATCGGGGTATTTTTCCAATGTAAGGTTTCTCGACCAAAGCACCATGGTAAACATTCGGTCCACCAAAGCGGCAATTCAGGATTCCGGCTAAAGCAGCTTCAGGATAACCGGCATTCGGGCTGCTATGTTGGTGGCCGTAACGGAAAAAGAAAGCGAGTCCGCGCGGACTAAAGCTGAGGATAACCATTAACAGGGTGGCGATTCGTGCAGGGACAAAATTAAGCACGTCGTCGAACCGGGCGGCAAACCAGCCAAATTGCCGGAACCGATCGCTTTTGTAGCCAATCATCGAGTCGAGCGTGTTGGCCATTTTGTAAGCCAGCATGGCTGGAACTCCGCCCAGCGCATAGAAAAACAATGGTGCGATCACCCCGTCACTGAGGTTTTCGGCCAGGGTTTCGAGTACTGCCGTACGGATTTGCTGCTCGTCAAGGTTCTTAGTTTCACGCCCCACAATATAGCTCAATCGTTCGCGTCCGGCTAGGATGCCGTTTTTTTCCAACGTTGAAATTACTTTATGCGCTTCCCAAATTAAACTTCGATTAGCCAGACCATAAAAAACGCCCAGACTTGCCAGCCCAATATAGAGTGGCTCGATGGTTTCTGCCAGATGAATCATTAGCCAAACGATACCATAAGTTGATGCGATTAGCCCGGCAGCCATTGCCGCACCTTTCCATTTTCGGTGTTTCCCCGAGTTCAGTTTTTTGGTAAAAAAGTAGATTGAATTGCCAAAAAGCCTTATTGGATGCGGCAACCAAAGCGGATCGCCCAACAAGGTGTCGAGTAAAAATCCAATTAGAAGGGGAATTATAATAAAAAGTTCTGATGTCATATTTATTTTTTATTTTCACAAACATCCTTTTATAGTCATCCTGAACCTGTTTCAGGATCCCATGATAAAATAGTCGGACCCTGAAATAAATTCAGGGTGACTGGACTATCAATGCTGATTGTTTGAAGAACATTGGATATTGTTTCTATGTTGCCAATCTTTCAATCCCTCAACCAGCAACCGATTATCGTTTTCATCCCTTGTACAAACCCGAAAATATTGTTCATTTAATCCCCTGAAATTGGAGGCATCGCGAATCAAAATCTGGTATTCTTCGAGCAAAAACCGTTTCAGTTCAGCGGCCGTTCCCGATTGTATTTCGATCAGGAAAAACGGTGCTTTTGACGGAACAACCCGAAAACCATCCAGTTGGTTAATCGAGTATTGAAGCTCATCGGAAAGTTTACGAATGCCAGACGTATCAAGCGGATATTCCTTCAAATAACCGTGTAAAAATTTGCCCGCTTCCTGTGCTAAGGCGTTTACCGACCAGGGTTGCTGAAATTTTCGAAGTCTTTCCGCCATTTTTTCGGAAGTCACCACATAACCTAACCGCAAGCCTGGAATGGTGCAATATTTAGTCATCGACCGAACCACAATCAGGTTTGAATAACTTCGGGTTAAGGGAATCGCCGATTGAAATTCAGAAATAAATGCTGCGTAAGCTTCATCAACTACAAAAATGGTATTTTGATAAGCTCTCAGAGCATCTTCAATCATCGAAATGCTGAAGATGTATCCGTTGGGATTGTTCGGATTGCCAATCCAGCAAAGGTTGGCTCCCGATTTCAGCGTTTGGTCCAACTCTTCGCTTCTGAAAAATGCTGGAGTATGCTGGTGCATCTGGCAGGCATCCTCGTACTCGGCAAAAGCCGGAATTAAAATGGCCGAAACCGATTCGCGAAAAGCCAATGCTATGGTGTAAAACGCTTCAACCGATCCATTAAACGCCAGCACATGATTGGTTTCAACCGAATGTGATTCGGCAATCTGAAGGCGCAATTCAGCTGCATCCGGTTCAGGATAATTCCCGATGAGATGAAGGTTTTGCTGCAAATGGCAGATCAGTTCGGGTGGAGTTCCGCCGAACCAGACATTCGAACTGAAGTCGGCTTTAACCGGCTTGGGGTAGCGATACCGGTCGTCGCCATGTCCTGAAATCATAATTTCAATTCGCTTGTTGGTAGATTAATCGGATCATTTCTTCCAGTGCATCCACGAATAAAATAGGCGTGGGGCTACAGGTTTTATTCGAATCCAGAATAAAAATTCGTTTGTTTTTGGCGGCCAGCAGCGATGGATAATTCAGCCAGGTTTTGCGTTCTTCTTCGGCCACCATGCCCATGGTTACGATAAAAATAACTTCCGGATTTTGTCTTAGGACATATTCGCGGGTGATGTTGCCGGTGATTAATTCGGTAGCGATATTTACTCCTCCGGAGAACCGGATAAAATCATCCATGAAAGTGTTTGGGATGGCACAGAACAGCGGTTTAGCTCCAATCTGAATAAATATCTTCGGATTTTGACCAGAAGGGATGCTTGTCTTTAACTTTACCAAACGTTCTTTTTGTTGGGAAACGATGGTTCTGGCCTTTGCTTCCTGACCAACCAATTCGCCAAGCCGGATAAAATCGGTGCAAATCTCGTTGAACGATTTGGGGTATGGCATGTATTCGACCCGGAGGTTCAGCTTTTTTAGGTAGTCAATGGTTTCCGGTTTAATGAGCGATGATGCAATAATCAGGTCGGGCTTCAGCGTTAGTGTCTTTTCAATGCTGACATTAACCGCAGAAGCAACAATCGGAATTTTGTCGGAAGCCTCAACCGGGCAATAACTGGTGCAACCCACTAACCGATTCTTTTCGCCCATCAGGTATAAACTTTTGGTTACCCACGGAACCAGAGACACAATGCGTTTGGCTTCCTGAGCCTGACTAATCAACTGACTAACAAGAAAAACTATCAAGAAAATATGTGACTTTTTCATAAACTTGAAATTTGAAAATTGAAATTATATGATCTCCAGAAACCAATGATTGTCCCTGAAACTGACTGCCCCTTTTTGAAACGAAACCGGATGGATAAAATTAGGACCATCATATACGAAGGTATGAAATTCGCCCAACTCAGCACAAACATCAACACCTTCAATTTTAGAGAGTTCATCAACGAATTCTGAATCGTAAACCCGGCCCAGAAAATCTTCAGTCAACTGTTTCGCATTCACTGAAACGGTCAGGGTTTTAAAACCTTCCCCGATAATTTCGGCAGCAAGTTCGCTCACTGGAATATCCCACAAGGGGAAAATCGCTTCAACACCACATTCTGAACAAACCCGTTCAATCCAATGGCGGTGTTCCCAAAGGTAAATGTCGCCAAACACCCCGCCTGTAATACCTTCTTCTTTTAGTTTCAGGATGGCAGTTTTAAAATTTAGCTCGTAGTTGGCCCTGTCGGTTTTGGGCTGAAGCAATTCGATACCAAGCGCTTCGGCCTGACGAACCACCAAATCCTGATGAATACCATGCGAACGCGAAAAATCTGTGTCGGCATCGCACATGTTCAGGAGAACTTTAACCTGGTGTGTTCCTGATTTCTGGATACGGTAAAGCGCGAGCATACAGTCTTTACCGCCACTCCATGACGAAAATACTTTCATTACATTAAGTTTTATTCAGGAAGAAATGAAATGGAAACAGCAGTTGCCCTTCACCGATCTTTTTTCCCGAAGATTCGAATCAGAATTGAAGGAATTGGCAGGTCTTCTGGCTTGCCTCACTTTTTGTGGCCTTCCCGCCCCTCCCGAGTACTCGGAATCAGGGCAGTGGCAGGGATTACAAAAAATTTAAAAAAGGCTTACAGATGCGGGTACAGCTCCGGTATCCCACCGGATTCCCTATTATTCCACGTCAGCAGAAAGCTGACTTTGGAACCATTTCCTGAGGTAAAAGTAGGAAATATTTTGGGTGCTGCGATTTTTAATCGCAGTTATTGGTTTTCTGCGATTAAAAATCGTAGCACCCGGGAAAAAATAAATGAGGTAAAAGTTATTATCCCCAAACCCCGGGAATTTTTTCACCACATTTTTTGCAAGCTCCTTTTTCAAGGTTTTTTTGAAGAATGGAAAAACCTTTCCGCTCTATAACCACTTCATGGCATTTCGGGCAAAAGGTATTTTCAGAATCCAGTCCGGGCACATTGCCAATATAGACGTATTTTATTCCGGCGGAAAGCGCAATATCGCGGGCCTGGGTAAGCACGCCTATTGGAGTGGCTGATAATTGAGTGAGTTTGTAGTCAGGATGAAAACGGCTAAAGTGAAGTGGGGTATTGGCAAGCCCGTTTTCGGCCAGCCAGTTGCACATACGTTTGATCATGCCGAGATCGTCGGTCCAGCCTGGAACAACCAGGTTGATTATTTCGAGCCAGACTCCGAGTCCGGTCATCGTTTTCAATGTGTTTAAAACAGGATCGAGAGCGCCGGCGCTAAGTTTGAGGTAAATATCGTTACTGAACGATTTCAGGTCAACCCGGGCTGCATCAATGTATTTGAGGAGGTTGCGCAACGGTTCATCATTGATGTACCCCGCTGTTACAAGCACATTTTTAATGCCTTCCTGTCGGGCCAGTTTTGCCGAGTCAAAGGTATATTCATAAAATGAAATGGGTTCGGAATAGGTGTAAGCTATCGACGGACACTTGCTGGCAATGGTGTCGGCAATCAGCTTATCGGGCATTAAATCGTAGTTGCGTGTTTCTTTGGGGCTAACCTGCGATATGGTCCAGTTTTGGCAGTTCAAACAGGCCAGGTTGCATCCCGCCGTACCAATGGAAAAGGCTTTTGTACCAGGCAAAAAATGATTAAAGGGCTTCTTTTCAATCGGGTCGATATTGACAGCGCAAGGATTCCCGTAGGCAATGGAATAAATTTTCCCATCCCGGTTTATGCGGTTGTGGCAAAGTCCCGATTCGCCCTCTTTAATTATACACTCGTTGGGGCAGATCAGGCATTTGGCACCTCGGGGCGTGGGCGACCAGTATAAACCTTCCTTGCTCCATTTCCAGAGTTTTTCGCTGGCACTGTCTGCAAGGCCCATCAGCGGTGAACAGGCGATAGCGCCGGTGGCTGCTAATCCCTGTTTCAGGAATTCACGCTTATTCATTTCAGGAAAAGCTATCATGGTTTAAATTTATAGACAACCCATTTTAAGGCGTTAACGAAAAAATACAAGTCATGTTTCAATCTTTTCATAAACTTATTCTTTCCTTAAAAATAGCCAGATTCCAAATAAAATATTTACCAAAGCAATGGCTTGTACCGATGAAATAATGCCTAGTTTCGGTACCAGGTAAATGGCAACTACAAACGCGCCAAGCGCTGATCCAAATAAGTCGTAACTGTATGTTTTTCCTGAAATGTCGGCATAACTGCCAGTCCGGCAAAGGCTTGCCTGAGTGAATTGAAATCCGGTTAATCCGCCAATCAGCACAACGGATAATAAATACAATGAATAGACGACCGCCTGAGGCAATTCAGCCATTCCCGAAGAAAATAGAACAAAACTGGTTGCGGCTGCAAAAACGCCAATCATAATTTGGGTAACAGGCAGATAATTCTTTTCCGGTGACTTAATGAATGATTTTCCAAAGAAAGATCCGGTCGAAAGACCAAGCATAAAACCTGTAAAGACAAAACTGGTAAGCAGATAAATGTTTCCAAAGAAAACCTGCAATCCGAAAAGAAGGAGAATTTCCAGTCCCGTAGCCGAAAATCCAGTCAGGAACATGGCTTTGGAAGGAGCGCTTCCACTAAAAAAAATGAACAGAGTCAGCGCCCCGGCAACAACTGCCATCAGCCAGTATTTCCCTTTGAACTGACTCAGCCAGTAGGCCAGTTGCTGATGATACGAGACCGGGTTCAGGTTTTCGTTGATTTCAGCAACCGGATTTAATGCCGCAAGGATGTTTTCCGCCCGAAGTTTCAGCAACGAATCATCGAGATAATAGGAATTGACATAGCGGTTTTCAATTCCTTTATCCTGAACTGCCCGGGCAATATTGGAAGTCAGAGGAGCGTCGGATGCCAGGAAATAATTTTTCTCGCCCGGAAGGATAATCACATTCTGAAATATTTTTTTCAAAGTTGCATACAGGGTTGAATTCAGGTCAACAGCCTCGGTATTCATATAGTTAGGCGGAGCCTGTATTCCAAACGACAATACAGCGCCATGTGAAAGTTTCTGCTTCAGGAGTTTATAAAATTCCAGCGTGTAAAACCTGTTCGACTGCAGTGTGGAAGGGCCCGGCAGGTTCAGGATAGCAACATCATACGAACTGGTGGTTTTGCGAATAAACCGCAGCGGATCGGATGCAAAAACGTTCAGGTTTTCATCTGTCAATTTCCGGAGTGTATCTTTCATAAGGTCGAGCAGCCATCGGTTGTCTTCCACATAATCAATCGAAACCGTGCCGTATTTCCTGATCTCAGCCAGTTGGCCGGAAAGACCTCCGGAAACAAGTAATACCTTCTCCGGATGAGGGCGCTGAAGCATGGCAAAATGAACAGCCTCTTCATTCAGCATAAAATTCTCGGAATCGAACAACAGCACATTGTTGTTGTAAACACTCCATAAGTTTTCGCGCCGGGTAATCACTATATTTCCGTGAGGCGAATCTTTCGAAACCTCAATTTCCTGATTGGGATACACCAGACTTCTGATATTCTTTTCAGGATGAAAAAACAGCAGGATGAATGCCGGGATTACGACTACCATAGGCAACCAAATCCATTTTTTCACGGCTTGTTTCAGATTGATCAGGAAAAGAACCGAACCATTTAAGATAGCCAGAACCAAAAGGCTTTCGATGGACGAAAAAACAAAAATAAAAAGCAATCCGCTGAGCAAACCCCCTGCCATGCTGCCAACCGACTCAAACCCATAAACCGGGCCGGTTTCGTTTTGGTTCCTGATTTCAGAATAACAGTTGGCTATGAAAGTAAATAGGAATCCGCTCACCAGGCAAAACGGGATCAACAGCAACAGCGAAGCAAAAAAGATTTGAAACACACTGATCATTGCCCCGATGGGGAAGACCATATTTTTGAGGAAATTGATGAGGAATGAGGTAACGAAAGGCATAATTGAAAGGATAAGAAGGCTGGAAACGATAACGGGATATGCTTTTTTTATTCGCAGCGGAAACTTCCCAAGGTATGCGCCGAGCCCTGTCAGAACCATCCAGTTGGCAAGCATCAGCCCGATGACCAGTTCGTTGCCGTTAAAAACTGACAGGAACTCGCGCAGCAAAATAATTTGAGTGATAATGGAAGTGCTTCCCAAAAGAAATGCTGATATCTTTAAGAATCTTGTATCCAAATTTTTTGTCCTTGCAACTGTTAGCCGCGCTTCTTTTCTTTTTTGGCTTTTTAAAAGGTGAAGATAGTAACCCAGGTGCCACCAGAAATGAAAAAAACCTATGACAGCCATACCGATACCAAACCCAACATGGTAGCCAACCAATTGATCGTAAAAAGGAATCACCAGTTTGTAATTAGTTTTTACGACCATCAGCAGTCCTATTAATGCGGTTATGAGGAAGGAGGTCAGCAACAAAACATTCCAGAATTTCCGGTGGTTTGCCTTGCTTACCAATCCCATTCGCAAAAAAGCGAATGACAGCGAGTAAAACAGAATGACCAGAATACTGATCGGAAAAAGAGGATATGCGGTGTTCATCCGGGAAGGGTTTCTGTTGTTTCTGTTGTTTCTGTTGTTTCTTTTGTTTCTATTGTTTGAAAAGTTTCTATTGTTTCTATTGTTTGGGGTCGGGGGATTTGAATTTGTTGCCTTTGATTTCAGAGTTCTTAAGGTAAGTCATCAGGTTTGAGATTTTGCGACCTAAATCAATGGTTTTTTGTGACTGCAGTTCAAATTGTTCGGTTGTAATATAGTTTCGGTCGAGCGCACGGTAAAGCTGTGACCGGCATTCACCACAGGAAGCTTTGGCGATGGAAAGAAATTGGGAAAACTCCTTGTTCCCATCCCGTTCAAAACCTTCGGCAATGTTGTCCATCACCGATCCACTAGAATTATTAATCTGATTTTTCAAGCCAAAATCTTTCGAAAAGGCCTCCCGCAGGGTCAATACAAAAATATCCTGACAAAGCTCCATCGCCAGTTTCCATACTTCCAAATCCTCAAATTTTTTGATTGTGCTCATGTTTTAAAATTTTGTTTCTATTGTTTCTATTGTTTCTATTGTTATTGCTACGGTCAGTGCTGTTGTTTTTGTTTTCTGGGTTGGCTTGTGTTGACACCTCAATCCGTCCAGACCTCCTTTCTACAAGGTGAACAGCAGAAACAACAGAAACTTTTTAAACAACAGAAACTATTCTTCCTCTTCTTGGAACACCAGCGCTTCGAAGGTGAACAGTTCGGCTGTTTTCCAGCCGTTCCAGCCGATTCCGGCCTTATCTTCGGCACAATGCCCCAGAAATTCTTCCTTGCTCCAGCCTGTTGATGTGGCAACCTGAGGCAAAAATGTACCCATTGATTTTCCTTGCTTCATGTATATACCTTGTTTCCCCAATTCGAATTCGTCAATTGATTTGATCCGTTTCAAAGGTGTCAGCACCGAAATTTCAATGTGCAACTGGTTAATCTCATTCTCCAGAACTTTGTCGAAGCGATAATCCCTGGTAGCAGAAGCCACGGCCACTGACTGTACCACCTTCCAGAGTGGCTGGTTTGGCTCAAAACGGCCGATACAACCCCGCAAAATGTGATTTTTGCTAAGTGTGACAAATGCACCACACGGGGTTTTTACACTAACACGCAGGTTGGAAGTATCAACTTTAGGAGTAGTTCCTTTTTTGATATATTCTGTAATGGTTTCCCGGGCAAGTATTAGCAGGTACTTTTTATCCTCGCTGCTGATCGAAAATTGATTGGGCTCATAGTGTGCTTTTCCCTCGTAAAATGAAATGGCATAATATCCAACTACACGGTCCTTTCCACCATACGACGAGTCGCCGGAGTTTTTATACTGAATCAAATCAACTGAAATGCCTCTTATTTGTTCGGTCATGTTGAGCAAGGTCAGCACCGAACTCCATCCGCACAAACTGGTTACCAAACCCGGAATGTTTTTCTTTTCGTTGCTATCCAGTGCGGCAATCAGCTTCGGGGCCTTATTGCTTTGAATGGCCTCAGCAGTTGTCTGGTCAGCTTTTCGTGCGTCTTCATATTCAGGGTAATGCGAAAAATCACTGCTGATCACAAAAAGGTTTTTTTTATTCAGGTATGGTCTAAAAACCTCGGCCAGTTTTTGGGCCGTTTCAACTGTTGCTGACCCAATGATGACTGGCACAATCTTAAAATCCGTTTTCAGGTGAACCTGCAAAAATGGCAATTGTACCTCGATGCTGTGCTCATTTTTGTGAGGTTCGGGATAGTCCTTCAGGATTTTATTTTCTGCAACCAGCTTTTTTGCAAAATCCACATCAACAGGAACAATGCCAAGCGGTGTTTCGTAATTTCCGGAACAATAAACCGAAGCGCCGTTGAATGAGGTGGTGTGGCTCGAACCAATGACAAAAATCCGCTCAAATTTGAGGTTGGGATCAATTTGGTTAAAAGCCGAAGCCGCTACTTCACCGCTAAAAACATAACCGGCATGAGGAACTACAATGGCCAGCGGAGAATTTCCTGACTTTCTTTTCATGGCCTTTGAAAAAAACACCTGCAACTGGGCTTTTAATTCGGCCGGTTTATCGGTATAAAATCGGCCGGCGGCATAAGGTTTTCGGTTTTGAAGTGTTTCCATAGCTAAACTTTTTGCACAAATTAAACTTACCAAAACCACGGTAATGAAGTGTTTCGCTTGCATGGCTAAAGGTTTAAAGGAATAAAGTTACTACATATTTGAAGGAATCGAACTGTCGGGCGTTTGTTTATGAGCCGCTACAAAACTATGGCCGCATTGTATTACTTTTACGAAGTTCAAAAAGATACACTGTGAGCCAAAAAATTTTGCTGATCACTCCGCCGTTTACGCAACTGAACACACCCTATCCGGCAACGGCTTACCTGAAAGGATTTTTAAATACCCAAACTATTTCTTCCTATCAGTGCGATCTGGGTATCGTAACTATTCTGGCTTTGTTTTCTTCAGAAGGATTGAAATCGCTTTTCTCGGAACTCGCAACACGAAACCCGCAACTAACAGATAACACCCGGCGCATCTACAATCTTCGCGCAAGCTACATCCAGACCATTGATCAGGTCATTGCCTTTTTGCAGGAGAAGAATGTTGTATTGGCTCATGTGATTTGCGAAGGAAATTATTTGCCCCAAGCTTCAAGGTTTGCCCAAACGGAAGATATGGAATGGGCATTCGGAACGATGGGAACCCGCGACAAAGCCAAGCACCTGGCCACGCTTTACCTCGAAGATTTATCGGATCTGATAGTGGAAGCCGTTGATCCGCATTTTGGGTTTAGCCGCTATGCCGAACGACTGGGCCGGTCAGCGGCAACCTTCGATGAATTGAATGCTGCATTAAATTCACCGGAAAGTTTTATCGATCGGCTTATGTTGAAACTGCTTCAGGAGAAAATTGAACTCTGCAAACCTACCCTGGTGGCCTTTTCAGTTCCATTCCCCGGAAATTTGTACAGCGCATTTAAATGCGGACAATACATAAAAAAGAATTTTCCTGAACTGAAAATTGTGATGGGCGGTGGTTTTCCAAATACTGAATTGCGTTCATTGACTGATCCGCGGGTTTTTGATTATTTCGATTTTATTACCCTCGACGATGGCGAAACTCCTTTGCTGAACCTGATTGAATACCTCGACGGAAACCGCACCAAAGCAGAACTGAAAAGAACTTTTGCGTTGGAAAACGGCGAAGTTGTTTACCTGAATGGCTCAACACAAGCCGACTTTTCACAGTTCGAAGCCGGAACTCCGGATTATTCCGATTTTCGACTGGACAGCTACCTTTCGGTAATTGAAATTGTGAACCCGATGCACCGCCTCTGGAGCGATGGCCGCTGGAACAAACTCACGCTGGCCCATGGTTGTTACTGGGGAAGATGTACGTTTTGCGATACTTCGCTCGATTACATCCGCCGATATGAACCCAACACCGTGCAGGTTTTGTGCAACCGAATCGAAGAAATGATCAGCCAGACCGGGCAAATCGGCTTTCATTTTGTGGATGAAGCTGCACCGCCAGCTCTCATGCGCGCTTTGGCATTGGAAATCATTCGCCGGAAACTTACCGTGGTTTGGTGGACAAACATCCGCTTCGAAAAAAGCTTTACTTACGACCTGTGTTTACTCCTCAAAGAATCCGGCTGTATCGCGGTTTCCGGAGGTCTGGAAGTGGCCTCCGACCGACTGTTGGGCATGATCAATAAAGGTGTGAGCGTGGCTAAAGTTGCTAAAGTGACCGACAATTTCACCAGGGCCGGAATCATGGTTCACGCTTACCTGATGTATGGATTCCCGACTCAAACGGCCCAGGAAACCATCGATTCGCTGGAAGTGGTGCGGCAGTTGTTCGAAGCAGGAGTGATTCAGTCCGGTTTCTGGCATCAGTTTGCCATGACTGCCCACAGTCCGGTTGGTCTGAATCCGTCTCAGTTTAAGGTGATAATTGAAAATGAAAAATCCGGAACATTTGCCAACAATGATTTGATTCACAGCGATGCAACCGGAGCAAATCATGAACTTTTCAGTGAAGGGTTAAAAAAATCGCTGTTCAATTACATGCATGGCATTTGTTTTGATTTTCCGCTTCAGGATTGGTTCGATTTTAAAGTACCCAAAACGACTGCTGCTCCGAACTACATTCAGGAAGCCATTGATCAGCAGGAATATGAACCGGCCAGTCCGAATGCTAAAATCGTTTGGCTGGGTGGAATTCCATTGATCCGAATCTATACCAGAAAAAAGAAAAACAAATCATTTGAAATGGCTGAACTCACCTTCCCAAACAAAAAAAAGGATTTGGTGATTCAGTTGAAACAGCAGGAAGGGAAATGGTTATTTGCACAAATTCCTGAACTTTCAGTAGATAATTCAATCCAAATTACCTTTGGTGAACTCGAAAAAAGCTTCGAACAACACACCGGCAACGACTTTGTACTTTTCTGGAATAGCCCGGCGATGAAGGAATTGCGGGAAAATGGGTTGCTGATGTTGTAAATGAAATTCAAAACAAAAAATTAAAATGAAAGATGTATTAACATTCAAAGGTTTTATCGGATCGGTACATTTTAGTACTGATGACCGGGTTTTCTTCGGCAAAATTGAAGGTATAAATGATTTGGTCACCTTCGAAGGCACAACCGTTGACGAACTTGAGAATGCATTTAAATCAATGATTGAGGAACACATCAATGATTGTAAAGAAGAAGGGAAATCAGTAGAAAAATCTTACAAGGGCAGTTTTAATGTCCGGATTAGCCCGGATTTACACCGTCAAGCAACACAAATTGCCAGTGTTGAGGGAATAACTCTGAACCAGCTTGTTCAAAGGGCTATTCAGCGCGAACTCGAAACGGGAAATTAAGATATCAGATCTAAATCATCAAAGGCAAAGGATATACTGCAAGGTAAAAAGCCAACCGGATCGCCATCAGCTTCCACTTCCACCTGTTGGGGCGATGATAATTGGACCTGTTGGGAATAGTCGAGAGAAAGGTAGTTACTGTTTATAAAGGGCTTTCCGCTATAAACCTTTCGAAGGAGTGGAACAATGCAAAAGAGATTTAAATTTTGGACGATTAATCTGTAAAATTTCTTTCCCTGGTCAGTGAAATGCACCGGGACCTGAATCCCTGAAGCAATATATGGAGTAATCCCAATGGATAAATTGGTTAGTTTGCTCAGGCTAATTTCACGACCATTTTCCTCACAGATCACTGGAACAGATTTGAATCGAACCAACAGTCCAACCAATGATAAAAGTGTACCCCAAAAGTCGCCCAATTTGCGTCGGATGCCACCATTGGCCTTACGAGCCAGCATGGCGCCCAACCCAATATTGGCGCAACAAACAAAATAATGAACTGTTGATTGATGCATAACTTCCATTGATTCAGTCAAATCAGGCGGTTCAAACGAGATCATCCCGACCGGAATAGTAATATATTTTCCTTTTAGAATGGAATCAACTGCCTCGTCAATATTTACAGGAATGTCATAGCTTCGGTTAAAATCCGGACTGGTACCGGTATAAATCACTCCAAATTTAGCTTCCGAAATCCGATGTCCATCATTCGTATAAAAACCGTTTACAACGGCATTTATAGTTCCGTCACCTCCGACCGCCACAATGGTTTTGTATCCTTTCAGGTTGGCATCACGCGACAAAAGGGTTGCATGATCCAGATCCAATGTGTTATGGTATTCAAAATCAACACCGCTTTGGGTGATCAACTTGATAATCTTGTCGAATGTTTGCCGACTTCGGCCCGAATGTGAGCCGGGATTCATGATCAGGAAAATATCTTTCATGCAAAGGATTGTTTATTATTTTGACTGAATATCATCCAAACTCAGGGATGTTTCATTTGCAGTATGGTTTCTTCGGCCCGTTGAATGATTTCTTCGCGCATATTGGCCGCTGCAATCAACCTGATCCGTTCTTCATTCTGAGGAACCGAAGGATACACGAAGGCGGTGGTCATGATATGTTTATCCCAAAAGGATTTTGACAGTTGGATGGTTTCAAGCGAATTGCCTGATTTAACCGAAGTAATGGGCGCTTTTCCGTTGGTCAGATCAAAGCCTGCGGAAATGAGCGCTGCTTCAATACGTCGTTTCACATTCCACATGCGTTTGCTGAGTTCCGGAAATTCAACCCTGATGATGTCAAGTACCGTTTCGACACCTGCCAAAGCTGAAGGCAGTATGACAGTTGAATATACCAGGCTTGGGCTGTAGTATTGCATCCACTTCATCAGCGATGCCTTGCCGCAAATTACACCACCAATGTTGGCCAAAGCTTTACCGAGCGAAGCAGTATAAATTCCCTGATAATCAGAAATTCCCGAATGCTCCAGAATTCCCCTGCCGCTGGCCCCCAGGACACCAATCCCATGCGAATCGTCCACAACCGGAATGGCATCGTATTTCAAACAGAGGTCGTTGATTTCTTTGAACGAAGCTATTGTGCCTTCCGTAGAGAAAACCGATTCGGTGACCACAAAGCTTGTCCGGTATTTACCGCTTTTCTGCAAAAGCATTTCCAGATAATCCATGTTATTATGCCTGAAAGGAGAAATCTTACAACCTGAATTTTTTATTCCTTCCAACAACGAAGAATGGGCACAGCGGTCAACAAACACGATATCTTCAGGATTGGCAATGGCATTGAATAGCCCTAAATTGGCCTGATAGCAAGATGGATAAATCAAGGTTTGTTCAGTTCCGGTGAAATCTGAAATCTTTTGCTCTACGCGGTGGTGCAAATCGGAATAGCCGCTGCAAACGGGTGTTGCGCACAATGAAGAACCATATTTTTCAATCGCTTTTATACATGCGAGTTTCAACTGCGGATGGTTGGCGATTCCTAAATAATTATTCGAGGCCAAATCAATAAAATGTTCTCCTTCGATGATTATCTCATCGCTTAATTCCGATTGAACCAAATGGTAAAAAGGATTATGCATGGCTTTTTCAACAATACCCAAATCCAGTTCAAACCGGTTGTAAAAATCAATTTTTTTCATGATTTACTATTTATGTATCTCGGCTTCCAAAATCTCAATAATATCTTGTACCGTTTTAATTTTCCCGACTTCACCCATATCAACCTCGTACGAAAATTCCGATTCAATGGCATTGATAACCATCAGCATATCCAGCGAATCAAGAAACAGATCGTCGGTTAAACTCATATCCGTAGTGATGGGATATTTGATTTCTTTAACCGATCGGACAATCTCAATAACTTTTTCTTCTGTTGTTTTCATGGGTTATTTGATATTATTGGTTTATATTTCTATCGGGGAAGGGATGTGTGTCCTCGGCTGATGGTGATAACATCTGGTAGGATGCAACGAATCGCACATCACGGCACATTGGTTACAACTTACACATTTGCTCTCGTAAAACGGATCTTTTTTCAGTTTCAGTACCAGGTTGGGCTCTGTAATAAACGGGCGGCACAGGCTTACAAAATCGATCCCGCAATCGTGGATCGCATGATTGATCTCACTTCCGCTTCTGAAACCGCCCACTACAATAATCGGGATACGTGTAACTTTACGAGCAAGAAGCGCATAAGGCAGGTTATACATGGGTTGAAGCACAAAAAACCGTTTTTTCATCGAAGGAAAAATCATGTTTCGGGCAATCCATTTATAGAAAGGACTCTTCCCTTTATAAATATTGTTTTCAGCTAGGATACATTCACCGGGAAAATCACCCCTGAAAATATTAAACGGAGCATCCATCGTGCCGTAGCTGATTTCGATGGCGCTGACCTGCATCTTGTCGAGAAAATCAATCAGATGAAGAAACTGATCCTGCGAAAAAGGTTTTTTGTAATCGTCGGAAGCGCTGATCTTGACCAGTATCGGGAAATCATGACCACATTTATCCCTGATATTTTCAATTATTTTTTGCAGGAAGAGTGTTCCCACATTAGTTACAAGATCGGGTTTAAACTCGTCTGTCCGGTTGTTTATTGAAGAAAGCAGAAACTGATGTATCAGATAGCCATGTGCAGCATGTAACTGAACACCGTCAAAACCTGCTTTTTGGGCAAGTAATGCTGCCTTGCCAAACGAACTAATTAATCCAGATATCTCTGGAATTGTCAGTACATGGGGTATTTCTTTAAAGTATTCCGATTTTTTCGATGAAACCCCAACCACCGGGCATCCGGTAACCGAACTCAAGGTTTGACGGCCGGTATGGGCAATTTGCAGAAAAGCCTTGCACTCGTACCCATGCAACATTTCTGTCAATCCCGAAAAAGAGTTCATCATTTCCGGAGAATCGCATCCGGCCTGCCCGGGATGCATCGCTTTGCCATTCCGGGTGACATAGGCAAAGCCGGTAATAACAGCGGCAACATCGTGGGCAGCTAAATGCTTGTAAATATGGAAGTACGACTCAGTCGGAAAACCATGTTCGTCGGCAGCTCCTTCAAACGTGGCCGACCGGATAATCCTGTTTTTCAGCCTGACTGAGCCAATATATGCCTCTTCAAATATTTCCATGGTGGTATTCTAAGCCTTGATGTTCGTGTGTAAGTTGAACAGGAAGCCTACAAAAACATAGGTTATTAAGAAGAGGATTAATCCCAACTCGGGATTGAAAAGCGACACAATACTTGCCTGACCGCAGGTACATGCCCTGAAATTGGTGACCAGTGAATAGTAAGTCATTTCCCCCTGCGGATTTTGGTAATACAAAACGCCGGTCCATACCTGCAGGAACAAAGTCATCAATCCAAGAATGATGAAGATGTTATTCAATTCAATCTGAAATCCTTTAAAAACGTAATACCCGATCAGGAATAGAATAGAGGGCAAAAATGACGCTGCAATAGAAATATATTTGTTTGTAATCAATCCATATTCAACCACAATTGTATTTTTGCCAGCAGCTTTGTCTCCGGTATAATCCTTGAAATAGGTGTAATAGGTCATCAGGGCATTCATAATGGCAATTAAAGCCAGAGCGCTGAAACGGCTTCGCGTAAAATAAATTTCCATTGGACCACAGGCATAAAACCCATACAGCGCACACATCGAAATCATTACACCAAACACAATATTTCCCCATATTCCATGCCCTTTGGCATATTCATAAATCACGTTTAAAACGGCTCCGGCCACCAGGGGAAGAATGGCCACAGGCTCAAGATAAAACCAGGTAACCAGAAAAATGACCAGCATTAATAACAAGGACAGGGCCAAAGCATGATAACGGTTAAGCTCACCTGTAACCATTGGCCGCTGCGGGGCATTAATTTTATCCTCCTTATAACCCAGAAAATCGTTCACTATCTGGTTAATTCCCCAGGCCAGAAAAAGTATAAGAATAATGACAATCTGTTTGGTAAGCGAGGCCGGGACTTCAATTGTTCTTACAAGTCCTGATGTTCCCCTTTCTCCAATCGTATTGGCAATAAACTGATAATGGGCTACGCCAACCCACCCGGCAATTCCAGTCACAAAAGAATAGTAGATGCGCATGGATTTTCCATAAGCTTTCAAAAATCGGATTGTTGCGGTTCTGTTCATTGTGACAGGTTTTTATAGTTGTGATAATTTTTCATAGAATCGGGTGGGCTCACCCCTGTCCCAGCCAGCATAAATTTGCTCCGAAAGCTCCGGCTTTAAAGGCAGGTTCACAGATCCATTCTCAAGATACTTTTCGTAAATTTCGCTGGCAAACTGATCGCAGAGCAGGCATTGCCCCGGTGTATGGAATTCTGTGCGCATGTTGTAGTAGATCGTGTCGAAATCATCGGTGGCGACATTTCCAAATGAAAAATTCAGGAACTCACAGGGTTGCAAATCGCCTTTGGCATTGATATAAAAACGGTCAGTCCCGCCGGCTGTACATCCAAACATTTCAGGCTCTTCCTCCATCAGCATGCAATAAACAAACGGAAACCCGATATGAGTTTTCGCCTGATTGTATCTGGTCACTTTTTCCTTTACAATCGCTGCATCTTCAGCATTAAATTTTTCGATTTGGCCGTGAAGCCAGCCTCCGGCAGTTTTGGGCTTGATCAACTGAACCAGACAACCACCAAACTGTTTCTGCAAATCAAGTATCCGCTCGAAAGTGCCATCTTTGAAGCTTTCAGGCAACAAACAGGTGTTAAACATGACCGGAATATTCCCGGCATGACACATGGCAATCCCTTTAACCATGGACGACCAGGCTTCGTCGTTGCCCATAAACGCATTCATTTTTTCTGGTGAATCGGTGTGCAGCGAGAACATTACTCCCATCAGGTTCTTATTTTTCCGAAGCATTTTCAATCGTTCAGGAGTCATGCCAAAACCGGTTGAATTAATCAGGATTTCCGATCGGTCGTCAATGGCATTGCATACTTGAAGCAGCCTGTCGAATACCAGAAATGGTTCGCCGCCTTCGAGGTTGAAAAATGCCACGCCCTTGTCCTGTAATTTGCGTACAACCTTCACCAACACTTCAATGTCAACATCTTTTCCTTTGTCGTATTTCTGATAGCAATGTTCACAATTGAACCGGCATGCCGAAGTGACTGAAATCAGTACCGAAACCGCTGGCATTTTCTCATCAAACACAGTCACTTTATCGCACGCGGTATAAAAGGCTTTTGTCGGAAAGAATGGCACGTACAGGTTTACTTTAGTCAGTCGGCCAATTTTCACATATTTGTTTTCTTTCATTTTTGAAAAGAAGTACAGCAGTCTTTTCAGTATCCGGGCATAATGCCGAACCTTGATTTTCCCGGCCAGGAGCCGGGCTGTATAATGAAGAAAGACTGATCGCTGGATTCGTAAATCTTCCAACCACTTGTGAGTCCCTATTAAAAATTTTATCCGTTCCATGTCATTCAAATTAACTGGTTTTCCTTATACCATTGCACTGTTTTTTTGATACCATCCTCCAAAGAGTATTGGCAACTAAAAGAGAGCTCGTCTTCAGCTTTTTGGGCGCTGTAACAAATCGAATCGTAAAACATGTTTACCCTTGCACGGGTCAGAAATGGAGCGCTTTTCATTTTCAGAAGTGATGCAGCCAGTTCGGCTAAAAAACCAATGGGCCATGCAATTGCTTTGGGAATAATCAGTGGCTTTTTTACTCCCATTTCCCGACAGATCAGCCTGAAGATTTCATCTTGTTTACAAACAGTTTTATTCCCGATGATGTAGCTGTTGAACCCATTGGGTGCATGTTGAATTGCCAGATGAAATGCCCGCGCCAGGTCGCGCACATAAATGACATGGAACTGGTTTTTTGTACTTCCGGGACCGAAAGGCATACGCGACTTTACAAACTTCATGTATTCGTAAAACCCTGAAGAAAACTCCCTTTCTCCGTACACCCAAACTGGCTGAATAACTGTTACATTTAAATTGTGTTTGATGGCAAATTCCCCGGTCTCCTTCACTGCTATCGTCTTACTGATGCGGTAATGGTTCATTCCCGATGGCCAGACCTGATCCAGAAAATAGGGATAGCGTGGATTATGGGGCGATTGTTCATCTTTGGGAATCTCGCAATCTTCTTCACCATAACAGGAAACTGAACCTGTGGTGATGATCCGTTTGATGTTATTGGTTAGGCAGGCCATCAAAACGTTTCGGGTTCCGGTGACATTCGTATCATAGAAATCCTGCCACTGGCCCCAATCCGTGACTTTCCCGGCGTCGTGAATGACAACTGAAGCGCCTTTTGTGGCCAGAATTAATGAATCAAGGTCTGTTATGTCGGCATATTCCAACTTAACCGGAAGCGTTTGAAGAAAGTGCGGAGTACTCTTTTGCCGGATACCACATACAACCTGATAACCCTGCATTGAAAAATATTCAGCAAGGTGGCTACCAATGAAACCGTTGGCCCCGGTCAGAAAGATAATATCATCAGTTGTAAGATTCATTCCGTAGAAAATCAAGCAGTTTGTTTAAATAGTCCTGCCTCGAATTGTAATCACGTGCAGAAACATTGTATCGTTCCAGGTTCCAAACCTTGCCATCATCAGTGAGAATCCGGGTTTCAGCTTTTGTGAATTCACCGATCAGGGCGAACTTCAGGTCTTTGGCATGAGCAACTTTCAAAAATGCTTTATTATTTTCCGGAGGAACAGCAAACACCAATTCGTATTCACCACATTCCCCCATAAAAAGCGCTTCCTTAGGTACCTTCAATAGTCGGCACAGCAACTTTGTCTCCGGAAGATAAGGAAGATTTTCAACTTTATACCCGAGTCCGTTAAGTTCGGCAAGCGTGTTTAATGCATTCAACACCCCATCGCTGGAGTCTATGCAACAGGAAGCCCATTGCCCGATCAGTTGCGATTCCTTTATCCGGACCGGGAAATAGTTGTCCACGAACTGGCTTTCCAACTGCACGAACTGTTCGCGATCAAAAAGCGAAAACGCAGCCTCTATATTTCCTGCACCGATTGCACCGGTCATATAAATGTGGTCTCTTTCTGTTGCGCCTTTTCTGGAGATCGGGTTAGGCGAAAATCCCAGGCAGGTACCAGTGTAACTCCAATGGCTGGCCATACCCATATCGCCTCCAATTGAGCCAATTTCACAAATTTTTAAAACAGCAGCAATGCCCTGAGCCAATTTTGTAACATACTCCCGGTCCCACGACGAGGAGGCTCTGACGGCATGGGCATAAGCATACGGAATACCGCCAACCGCCAGAATATCGCTAATAGTTGCAGCAGCAAGATTGTATCCTAACCGGAATGGGTTATCGGTACGAAATAGATCCTCGTCAGAAAATTCGTCGGTAGTGAAAAGTAATTTGCCGGTTCCGCAGGTCAAAACTTCAGCGTCTGACTCAAAGAACTTGTTTTGCATATATGGGCTGACTGGAAGCTCAGTCAGAAAAATATCAATCAGTTCCTTTTCTCCCAGACAGTTTTTCATAGATAAAGATTAGTTGTGCATTCCGGAATCACACTAAGTCAACGACAGAAAAATTATGCTTTTCATTATTGACGATTTTATATACGTGAAATAGGATTTGGAGTTGCCTGAATAAGAATCACCCTGTTATTGCGAATCATGCTCATTTCATGTATTTTTGCTTCCCATTTTAAAAAGGAAATCATGACCAAACAGATAGTTGTCAGTGGCATCAGGCCAACCGGAAATTTGCACCTCGGAAATTATTTCGGCGCGGTGCGCAGCTTTTTAAAAATGCAGGAAGATTATAACTGCTATTTTTTTATTGCCGACATTCATTCGCTCACCACACATCCAACTCCAGGAGACCTTCAGGTTGGAGTAAAACAGGTGCTGGCCGAATATCTGGCTTGCGGCATTGATCCGGAGAAAGCGACCATTTTTATCCAAAGCGATGTTCCTGAAGTGTCGGAATTGTATGCTTTCCTGAACATGAACGCTTATCTGGGAGAGTTGGAACGCACCACTTCGTTCAAGGAAAAAGCACGCAAACAACCCGAAAATGTGAATGCCGGTTTGCTGACTTACCCGGTTTTAATGGCTGCCGACATCATCATTCATAAAGCGCAATTTGTTCCGGTAGGAAAAGATCAGGAGCAAAACCTGGAAATGGCCCGCAAGTTTGCCGGACGTTTCAACCGCATGTACAACTGCGAACTGTTCCCGCTTCCGCAACCTTTTACCTTCGATGGCGGCGATATGATCAAAGTTCCGGGACTTGATGGCAGCGGAAAGATGGGCAAATCGGAAGGAAATGGAATTTTCCTGGTTGAAGACCCGAAAGATATCCGCAAAAAGGTGATGCGGGCCGTTACCGATGCCGGTCCGATTGAACCCAACAGCAAAAAGACTGACGCAGTGGAAAACTTATTTACCCTTTTAAAAATTGTTTCGACCCCTGATGTGGTAACGCACTTCGATGCGGCTTATAACGATTGCAGCATCCGCTACGGCGACCTGAAAAAACAACTGGCCGAAGACATTATTTCATTCACAGCGCCCATTCGCGAGCGCATTCTGGAAATCCTGAAAGACGAAGCCTATCTGGGCAAGGTTGCCCGAATGGGAGCCGAACGAGCCCGCGAATCGGCACAAAAAACATTGGAAGAAGTAAAAGATGTGATTGGGTTCAGGAGATTGTTCTAAACCTCCAGATCAAATAATCCATCCGGAATCCGGAGTACAATTTCGCGCCTGTCTTGGTCAATGGTAACGATCAAATCCTCATTTAAAGGAACAAGCGCTTCATTACCCTGGTATTCAACCGAAAGCAAAACGTTTCCGGAGTAATCGTGAACATGGTTTATTTCGCCAATCAGCCCAAGTATTACGTCGAACAACAGAAATCCTATGAGTTCGTGAGAACCCTTTTCATCTTCCAGTTCAATAACATCCTCTTCGTTGACATAAACCGGCAACCCGGATAGTTCCTTTGCCTTTTTATCCGTATCAACCCAATCGAGCTGAGCAATGACCGATTCGCCAGATTTAAACCGCAATCCTTCGTTGGTAATGAAATAAGGAACCAACAGATTATCTATTTCCAGAAAAAGAGTGGGGTATTCTTCAAGGGTTTCGTAAAATTCTTCCTGAAACCGGATAACCAATTCTCCGTGAATTCCATGGGGTTTCTGGATATAGCCAACTTTTACACAATTATTTTTTGGTATTGTTTCCATATTGGTAAAAATAGAAAAAAGCGACAGATTTCTCTATCGCTTTTATATTTGTCTGCCTTAAACCGAAATTTAAAACAGGATTCGGCCAAATCTTATCCTTCAGTTTTCTCGGGAGCAGCTTCTTCGGGAGCTACTTCAGGAACTTCTTCTGGAAATATTTCAGGAGCTACTTCAGGAATAACTTCAGGAATAACTTCGGGAGCTACTTCAGGAACTTCTTCTTCATCCACTTCTTTAACTTTAGGGGCAGACGCGGCTCTTGCAGCAGCAGCAGAGTCAGCATTGCGTTTGGCAATGGCATTGGCCCTTACTGCATTCTTTTTAGCTTCCATGTCGAACTGAGCCTTCTTTGAAGATTCCGTACTGGTAACTAATCCATCTTTTTTAACCTGAACTTTATTCGCTTTTTCGGCCACCCAGGCTTCGAATTTAGTTTCAGCTTCTTCAGCAGTGAAAGCGCCTTTGGCAACTCCGCCTAAAAGATGTTTTTTGTACATTACTCCTTTGTAAGATAAAATAGCTCTTACGGTGTCGGTTGGTTGGGCGCCATTAACAAGCCAGGTTAAAGCTTTGTCAAAATCGAGATCGATTGTAGCAGGATTTGTGTTTGGATTATATGATCCAATCCTTTCAATGTTACTACCATCCCGTGGTGCCCTGCTATCAGCTATCACAATGTGATAGTAAGCAAACCGTTTGCGACCATGTCGCTGCAATCTGATTTTTGCTGGCATTTTGCTTAAGTTTTAATGATAAACAGTTATTAAAAAATTTGTGGCGCAAAGGTAAAACATTAATCCTGAATTCAAAATTGATTATGAAATAAAAAAGGCGCTCATCTGCTGACTCCTAGATATCAGTAATTTTAAGTTATTTTTACCTGACCGTTGAGTCTGAAAAAAATGAAGAGAAAACTTACGATACTGACTTTATTCTTCCTGATATCCGTTTCCCTGAGGGCAGACTTCAGAACAAATGTCCATTTCATTTCACGGCGTGAAGGCTTATCAAATGGTGCAGTAAATACCGTTGCGGAAGATGCGGAAGGCTATATTTGGTTTGGGACATGGAACGGGCTTAACCGTTACGACGGCGCTAATATGGTTACTTATTTGCCCGGCAGCAATTCCAACTCTATTCATAACCATGTGATCAGGGAACTATACCCCACGTCATCCGGCCCAATTTGGATACTTACCAACAAAGGAGTGGGATTGTACGATAATATTCACGACCGGTTTACCTCTTATTTTACTCAGGAATCAGAACAAATTAATTATGAAGATGATATTACCATTTGTCATTCAGATAGCTATGGTACACTTGCTTCGGTTTTCGGACGTGGTATTTTCAGGTTTGATACGATAACCCGGCAATTCAATGAAATTAGTTTTGAGGAAGCTTCCCCAAAAGCTTCACTTAGCATTAAACGGATTCATTTACTTAATAATCGTGCTTATTGTATTACCGCAGATGGTAACTTATTCCTTCTTGCCAATAATCATCTCGAAAAAATTCTGAAATTGCCATTAACCGGAACATTATCATCATCTATTTCGGTATTGATTGACCAACATCCATTTTTGCTGATAACCCAAAGATCCGGAGTTCCACTGATGGTTGATCTGGAACGAAAGGCCGTCCAACAACTTAGTATTCCTGATGATGTTATCACCTCGTTCTCACTTTCGAAGGTGAAAGACCGACTTTGGGTTGGCACTGAAAAAGGCAAAATCTACAGTTTCAATCTCCAAACGCGCCAATTTGAAATTTTTAATATTCTTTCCGGTCTGTTTGTGGTCAATCCAATTGCTACCAGGATATTAAGCATTTATGAATCAGAAACTGGCATTTTATGGATAGGAACCGACGGCAACGGCGTTTATACCCTGAAGCTTACTGAATTTCCAAATAAAAGTCTGTCATCTAACCAGTTGGCATACCCTATTGTTAGGAGTATTTTAGTAACCCGTAAAGGAGATGTTTTAATTGGTACAAAGGGTGGCGGAATTGACGTTTTTGATGCCAATGGAAATCATATCCAAAAAATATCAGTCAAAAATGGCTTGAGCAACAATTCAGTCCTTTCGTTCCATGAGCTCAATGATGGATCTATTTGGGTTGGTACCGATGGCATGGGCGTTGATATTATTTCGCCGGATTATAAAACCATCCGCAATTTTCCACGTGATTATAAAAGCACTAATTCATTGAACTTTGCATCGGTGTATCGAATACTTGAAGGAAGCGATCAGCGAATTTACCTCGGGACCAGTGGTTATGGGATTATTATGGTAGAGTTTGATAATACCAGAACAACATTGCCCATAAGTTGCGAACAACTGATACTTGACAAAAGCATTGCTTCACCTGGACAGCAAAAACAGATAATTTACGCACTGGCTGAAGAAAAACCCGGGATTATTTGGATAGGCACCAGGGGGGTTGGCGTGTACCGTTACAATACGATAACCAAGAGAGTCATAGCTCAGTATTCCACATCTTCACATCCTGATCTGATCAGGAATGATGATATCCTTTCGCTCTACACTGACAGGAACACAAATATATGGGTTGGCAGCAGCAATGGAATTTTCAGTTTGTCGCCAATCTCTTCCGATTCGGTAAAGGTAGCCGGATTAAATGTTCAGTCCGACCTCTCTAATACCAGTATACATGCAATGCAACTTGACAAATCGGGTAACTTGTGGGTTACGACCAATCAGGGACTTTCATTAATCGATATCAGTAACTGGAACGTCAGAAGTTTCAATGTAAACGATGGCTTGATTAACTTTGAATACAGTGATGGCGCCTCGTTTTTTGATAAAAAAACAGACAGGATTTATGTTGGGGGCACGATGGGAGTGGATATCATTCAAACGGATGAGATTAAATTCTCTTCCTATTTCCCTCCCATAGCAATTAATCAGCTTTTTATCCGGAACCTCCTGATAGAACCAGGAAACGAAAGTGTGCTTTCCATTTGTATTAACTACCAGAAATACCTGAGACTGAAATACAATCAAAATACAATTTCATTCAATGTCGCACCCCTTGCGTTCTGGGGTCGTGAACGTCACAAGATATCTTACAGACTGATAAACTATGACAATGAATGGACTACTAATGCGCAAAATCAGGCAATTAATTTTGCCAATCTGGAACCAGGAAAATACGACCTTCAGATACGTGTGAGTGACGAGAACGGCAACTGGTCGAAGCAGTTCCGGGAAATTGAGATCATTATTAATCCACCCTTCTGGATGACATCATGGGCAATTGCGATCTACATTCTGCTATTCATAGGAGTACAGCTATTCATATTCGCGGGTTACCGCAAACGGGAAGCCCGGAAAAAAGAAGCCGCATTGCAGGAATTCAAGATGAAGAAGGAAGATGAATTGCACAATTATAAGATTGAGTTCTATACCAACGTGGCCCATGAGTTCCGCACACCTCTGACCATTATCACCTCTCACATTCACGCTTTGCTCGAAGATACCCGAAATACCCTTGAAAATCCGCGGCTTTTAAAGGTGTACAACAACAGCATAAAAATTCAAAAACTGGTGCTTGAAATAATGCAGTTCCGAAAGCTCGAAAAAGGGAAAGAACCTTTAAATATTCAGGTCACAAAACCGGCCGAACTAATACAGGAAGTTATTTCTGACCTCGAATTGTTTGCACAACAACGGAATATCAGTTTCGAGGTAATTTCTCCTGATCCTGACCTGGTTTTTAAGACCGATGCAGATAAGTTTCAGCGGATACTTACCAATTTGATTTCTAATGCTATAAAGTATAATAATCCGGGAGGGTTCGTCAAAATATCCATTAAATCAGAACAATCAGCGCTTGTCGTTGAAATCGAAGACAATGGGTTTGGAATTAAGCCGGAATACTTTCAAAAGGTTTTTGAGCCTTTCGGTATTTCTTCTGCCATACGAAAGGGAAGCTTTCCAGGATATCGTTCAACTGGTCTTGGTTTGGCAGTGACAAAAGGTCTGGTTGAATTGTTGAAAGGAACCATAAATTTTGAAAGCAAACCGGGAGAAGGAACTAAATTCACCTGTATTTTCCCCGATCTACATCAGTTGAGTCCACCTGAGCTGTTAAATGTTACTACTGATGAAATTAATGAGATCAGTTTCATTAATGAATCCTCATCTGACAACCGGCTGGAAAAATCGGAATCAGGAGTTGGAAAACCACTGATCCTACTGGTTGATGATGATCCTGAAATTCTACTATTGCTCAAAGATTTTCTGGAGTCGGATTATAACATCATTTTTGCCGAAAACGGCCTTGAGGCATACAATAAGGTTTTATCCGATCATCCTGATCTGATTGTTTCGGATGTGATGATGCCGGAAATGGATGGGATTGACCTCTGCGGGAAACTGCGTGAGAACTTTGACACCAGCCACCTGCCGATGATCCTTCTGACCGCCAAAGCTGAAATAGAAGACAGGATTGCTGGTTTGAAAGCCGGAGCCGATTCGTATATCCCCAAACCCTTTCACCCCGAACATCTGAAAGTTCGTATCGAAAAACTACTTCAATTAAGGACCAGCATCAAAAGTCATTTTGGGAAACAGGATGAAAACACCACCCTGGTGAAGGAAATCCAGGACCCGTTTTTCCAGAAACTGCTCAGCTACATTGATGAGAACATCGATAATGAGACACTTTCGTCTGACGCACTTTGTGATAAACTTGCCGTCAGCAAGTCTTCCCTTTACAATAAAACCAAATCAGTACTCGGAACAACCCCGCACAGCCTGATAAACCAGCGCCGTTTAAGCAAAGCCACTACCCTTCTTAAATCGACCTCAATGACGGTCAGCGAAATTATCGACCAAACAGGCTTTGCCAGCCGGACCCATTTCTATGACCTTTTTAATAAAGCCTACGGTTGTTCGCCTTCTGAGTACCGACAGAAAAGGACAACCACATAGACACATAGAACACATAGAAAAATAAAAAGAAAACCACGTGCCCTATGTGCCTATGTGGTAAATAATTGATCGAATAACCTGAATTTCATTCCTTTTGCACCCCGTCGGACAAGATCAGGAACAGGCCGGACATTGATTTTTGCATTCCACGGTAGCTTTGTTGCACTCTAAACAAAACTACTATGGACATTGCAAACCGATTTCCGCAAAACCCGCTTCTTCGTCCTTCCGATTTGAAACCCGGCATTGAAGGAATGGAAATTCTTTGCCTCCTGAACCCTGGTGTATTCCAATTCGAAGGAAAAATATGGCTGCTGTTGCGCGTTGCCGAAAGGCCTAAACAGATTGAAGGCAAAATCAGTTTCCCGGTATATAATAGTCAGGGAAATATTGAAATTCTTAGTTTCGACAAAAATGATCCCGATCTGGATGCTTCTGATCCACGGGTAATCAATTATAAAAAGAAAGATTATTTAACCACTCTCTCCTATTTACGGCTGGTTTGCAGCGACGACGGAATTCATTTTTCGGAACCCGTTGGGTATCCGCCCATTTTTGGTAAGGGCGAACTCGAAACTTTTGGCATTGAAGATTGCCGGGTAGCCACTATGGCCGACGGTTTTAGCCTTTCGTTTACTGAAGTTTCTGAATTCGGCGTAGGCGTTGGATTGATCCGCACCAAGGACTGGAAGAACTTCGACCGCAAAGGCATGATTTTTCCGCCACACAATAAAGATTGCGCCCTTTTCGAAGAAAAAATAAACGAAAAATATTACGCCTTGCACCGTCCCAGTAGCCCTGAACTGGGTGGAAACTACATCTGGCTGGCCGAATCGCCCGACCTGATTCACTGGGGACAACACAAGTGTATTGCCACTGTTCGTCCTGAAATGTGGGATTCGAAACGTGTCGGAGCCGGCGGAGCGCCCATCCGTACAGAAAAAGGCTGGCTCGAAATTTATCATGGCGCCAACAGCGACCATCGTTATTGCCTGGGAGCGCTACTTCTGGACATCAACGATCCTTCGAAAGTACTTGCCCGCAGCATCGACCCAATCATGGAACCCATTGAAATCTACGAACAAACCGGATTTTTCGGGAACGTAGTGTTTACCAACGGCCACTATGTGAAAGGCGACGATATTTTCATGTATTACGGGGCAAGCGACGAAGTGATTTGTGGCGCCAAACTTTCCATATCCAAAATACTTTCAACGCTCATCTAAGTAATTAAAAATGATAGCAAAACTGACTGCCGAGTTCCGGTTTTTCCTTTCAATGCCTCACAACATGCGGGTATTACTGATTACCAACATGCTTTATGCGTTGGTATTGCCTGTTGTCGAGATTTTTATGGCAGCTTACATCATGCGGTATTTTGCCGACACTAGCTATGTGGCCATTTTCCAGGTCGCTATGTACACCGGAATTATCATTACCTCGCTGACGAATGGTTTTTTGCTGAAAAGTTTCAAAGTGGCCCACCTGTACAGTTTTGGTATTCTGCTGAGCGGTTTGTCAATGGTAGCGATGATGTTTGTAAAAGACATTAAATTGTTTGGGTTAATCGTTTCAGGAGCCATGATTGGCGCGGCTTCCGGATTTTTCTGGACCAACCGCTACCTGATGGCGCTGAACACAACCCAGGATGAAAACCGAAATTACTTTTTCGGACTCGAATCGTTCTTCTTTACCATCGCCAACATTACTATTCCTCTGGCTATTGGCGCTTTGCTTGCTTCCATCGACGGGATGCATCTATTCGGAATCGAATTTAATATTTACAAAGGTTATCAAATCGTAACCCTCATCGTATTTCTGGTCACCATACTGGCTGTTTTTTCGCTGGCCCGTGGCAAATTCAAAAACCCGGTTCAGAAAGATTTTCTCTATTTCCGGTTCGACCGGCTTTGGAATAAACAGATTTTACTGGCATTCCTTAAGGGACTGGTTCAGGGATTCCTGGTTACCGCACCAGCCATGCTGATCATGAAATATGTGGGAAAAGAAGGCTCGCTTGGACTGATCCAGGGAATCAGCGGAGGTTTAACTGCGATTCTCATTTACCTGTTGGGTCGTTTTGCCAAACCGAAACACCGCATTCTCATTTTTGGAGTCGGCATTTCTCTCTTCCTGATCGGAACTGTGGCTAACGGCATCGAGCTTTCCATGTTCGGGGTGATGGTATTTGTTCTGTGCAAAGTGTTTTTTCAGCCCCTGCACGATCTGGCTTATTATCCAATTATGATGAAGGTGATTGATGTGGTTTCGAAACGCGAAAACCGCAATCAGTATGCCTATATCCTCAACCACGAGTTTGGCCTGTATCTGGGCAGGGTAAGTGGGCTGGGCTTATTCATCTTCCTGGCATTTTACGTTTCAGAAACCTTCGCACTCCGTTACTCCCTGATCATTGTTGCCGTGCTGCAGATGCTATCAATCCCTCTGGCTAAAAACATCATGAAAGATTCATATTCTGAAAACCACATAGAAAAAGAAAAAAGGAAAGAGGGAAAAAAGTAAAACTCTGTGTTTTCTCTGCGATCTCTGTGGTAAAAAAAATAGACTAAATGAAAAAAGGAAACCTTAAAATATTAGCACTGGTCCTGTTTGCAGGATTATTGGCCTGCAACCCGCAAATAGGCGAACCGGTGGCTCAGACTTCTTTGCAGCGGATCGAACAAATGCCGGATTTGCCACAGCCGCTGAAAATCATCGACTGGAAGAAAAAAACGATGCAATTCGACAGTCTGGCTTACAATTTCAATCCAAAAAATTCTTATGGTCCGTTGATTTGGCTAGATAGTTCCAGGCGGAATATTGATCAGGTTACTTACGGACTTTACACTGTGATTGGCGATGTGCGTCAGGGACCAAAGAAAAACAACGGAGAATTTCATGAAGCCCTCACCTCGTTAAATTCCCTGATCAGTGCGGGATTGATGAAAATTGACAAGACCAACCAGCACGGATTCAACTTTGTGAAGATGGATCAGAACTATTTTAACAGCGATACAAAGTGGAATATCATCATGAACAACACCAATCCGGAAGTGGCTATGGCCGGTGGTGGCTATGGCCGCGACTGGTGGTACGATGTTTACCCCAATGTGTTGTATTACGGAGTTGCCGCGCTTTTCCCGAATGTTGAAAACACCGAATCTATTCAACGGAAAATAGCAGAACAATTCTGCAAAGCCGACTCGGTTCTGAACGGAAACTACGATTATTCCTATTTTGATTATGCCCAAATGAAAGGCATGAAAAACAATATTCCATTTCAACAGGATGTTGCTGGTGGACATGCCTGGGTGTTGTATTCTGCCTGGCATAAATTCGGTAACAAGCGCTACCTGAACCATGCGAAAAGTGCAACCGAAGCTTTACTCAGCCAGAAAGAAAGCCGCTTTTACGAAATGCTGCTCCCGTTAGGAACTTACACTGCCGCAAGGCTCAATGCCGAACAGGGAACCAATTATGATGTGACCAAAATGCTGAATTGGATATTTGACGGCTGCCAGTCGAAAGACGGACGGTACGGATGGGGCGTTATTGCCGAAAAATGGGGCGATTATGATGTGTCCGGCCTTCAGGGTAGTATTACCGATGGCGGTGGATATGCCTTCTTTATGAATTCGGTAGCCATGGCCTGGCCGCTGGTACCAATGGTCAAATACGAACCTCAGTATGCACAAACCGTCGGCAAATACATGCTGAATGCAGTCAATGCATCTCGCCTGTTTTACCCCGACCAGGTTGACAATACCCACCAGTGGCTTCCGGAATTGAAGGATCTGACCCATGGAATTATCGGATACGAAGGTCTCCGCAAGGTGGACGATTACAACAAACCGGAACTGAAGGGAATTACACCTGTTTCAACCGGTGACGGTCCCAAATGGACAGCCGGTCAACCGAAAGAATCCATGTTCAGCCTTTACAGTACCTCTATCGTTGGTGTTTTCGGGGCAATTGTCAACAAGACTGATGTTGACGGAATCCTGGCGCTCGATTGCAATGCAACCGACTTCTATGCTGAAAACAAATACCCGGAATACCTCTACTATAATCCCTACGGAAAAGACACTACAGTAACCTATTCTTCGGAAAGAAGCGTTGACTTGTTTGATGTAGTCTCGAAAAAATACCTGGTCAAAGGAAGCAAGGGAAAGCTGAAAATTGAACTGCCGGCAGGCGGGGCGGCTTTGGTTGTCGTACTTCCTGCCGGGACCAAACTGAGCCCTGGCGGGTCAAAAATAAAAGCCGGAAATGTAGTAATCGCCTATCAATAATGAGAAAATATTTCAAAACCAATGCTATGAAACGACTGCTATTAGTATTCATGATCCTTTCTTTTTCGGTATCGCTGTTTGCCCAACGAACGGTTGAAGGAACTGTAAAAGATACCAAATCCGGCGAAACGCTGATTGGCGCTACGGTTCTTATCAAAGGAACAGCAATAGGAACCGTATCTGACAGCGACGGCAAGTACCGTCTGGTATCGGATAAACTGACGAATACATCTGTGCTGGTGTATTCCTACATAGGGTTCACACCAACTGAGCAAGTTGTTGGCATCCGTTCCTTAATTGACATCAGCCTGCTTGCGGAAGATCAAATGCTGAACGAATTAGTTGTGATTGGATACGGTTCGGTCAAGAAGCGCAATGTTCTGGGGGCTGTTGCCAAAGTAAATAATAAAGATCTTACAAGGTTGCCTGTAGCAGATGTTGCTCAGGCCTTACAGGGCCGGGCAGCCGGTGTCCAGGTGACCCAAAATACCGGCGCACCCGGCGAAGGAGTTTCGGTACGCATCCGTGGAGCCGGATCCATCAATTCGGGCAACGACCCGCTTTATATTGTTGACGGCATTCCAACCAACGATGCGCTGAAAATGCTTTCGCCCGGCGATATTGAAAATATCACTGTACTTAAAGATGCTTCAGCAGCCGCGATATATGGTTCACGCGCTAATAACGGGGTTGTGCTCATTACCACAAAAAAGGGAACTAAAGGGAAGACCAAGGTCACTTATCGCGGCCAGACAGGCTTTCAGACTGCGACCCGGCTCACCAAAATGGCAAATACAAAAGATTATATCACTATTTACAACGAGGCCGCTACCAACGACAATGCCTTTCTGCCCGAAACGCTGCATCGTAACCTGATCAAGACGGAAGATGCGGCAAAGTTTGCCGATGTAAATTATGTGGAAGAACTGCTCCAGCCAGCGCCGATCAATTCGCATGAACTTTCGCTTTCAGGCGGAAATGAAAATACCAATTTCATGATTTCCACCTCGATTTTCGATCAGAAGGGAATGATAAAAGGAAGCGGCTACACCCGTGGAACGGTCAGGCTTGATGTAAATACTGAAGTCAGTAAATGGCTCTCCGCCGGAATGAGCATGGTGGCGGGGATTTCGAGTAACGATATCATCGGAAGTTCAGGCGATGGTGCAGGTGGTAACGGCGGAAGCGTGGTCAGATACGCATTCTTCCGCAATCCGGCCATTCCAATCCGGTTTGATAACGGGACTTTTGTTGACCGTCCTGCCGAATACTTTGGGGCACAGAAATTCGATTCGTTCCTCGGCGATGGTTATAATCCCATCGGGATGAGCGCCCACAACGACAACACCCGCAAAGACGATAGCTTTCTGGGCAAAGCCTATTTCGTTGCCAAAATAACCAATGAATTGAAATTTACCACCAACGTAGGTATGGATTACCGTAATTCATTCAGCCGTCGTTTCTCGCCAACCTGGGGAACTTTTAACCGGATTAATGCAAAGAATGGTCTGAGTACCGGTAGCGAACGGATTGCCAACCTATCGATGAATAACCTGCTTAACTACGATACCAAGGTCGGCGAATCGCACACGATTTCGGCTATGCTGGGATTTGAAGCCATTAAAAATGGTGGGAAAGGACTTTACTCCAGCGATATGGATTTTCCGGTCGAACAAAAAGAATTGATCTATATCGGTAACGGATTGGGCATCAAAATCAGTAGTCAGACGGAGTATGCTTCAACGCTGGCTTCGTTTTTCGGACGGCTAAACTACGATTACATAGGGAAATATTATCTATCGGGAACACTCCGGAGGGATGGTTCATCGAAATTTACGGGAACCAACAAATGGGGAACTTTCTATTCGCTTTCAGCCGGATGGATCATCAAACAGGAGAACTTTCTGAAGAATGTTGACTGGCTTGAAAACCTTAAACTTCGTGCCGGTTACGGCGCCATCGGAAATCAGGATATTGGCCTTTATGCTTACAGCGACCGGATATCGCCTTACTACAATTATCCTTTGGGCGGAATTGCCAACAGTGGTTACGCGCAATCGGCCCTGGGCAATAACAATCTGAAATGGGAAACCAGCTTTCAGTATAATGGAGGGGTTGATGCAGAGCTTTGGAAAGGCGCATTCTCATTTTCGCTCGATTACTATTACAAAGTAACCGAAGATATGCTGGTAAAAGCGCCGAATCCGCCATCAACCGGTTATGCCGAAGCCGCATGGATTAACAGCGGTTCGGTATTGAACTCAGGAGTTGAACTTGAAGGAAATTACCATAAAAAGAAAAAGGATTGGAGTTATACCATCGGTGGAAACATAGCGTTCCTGCACAACGAAGTGCTCAAATTGGATGCGCCTATTTTTGGTGGGATGATCGATACCGGAATTTATGCTACCCAGACTATCGTGGGGCAACCAATCGGTTCTTTCTACTTGCTCGAAATGGAAGGTATTTTCCAGAACCCAACTGACGTTTTGCTTTCGGCCTTCCAGGGAAATGGCATTAAACCCGGCGACGTAAAATATAAAGACCAGAATCTGGACGGGCATATTGACAACCTCGACAGGGTTTATTTAGGCAGCGCCATCCCGAAACTTACCGCCGGATTGAACCTTTCGGCCAACTATAAGAACATCGATTTGGGCGTTTTCGTCCAGGGAACTTATGGCAATAAAATCTACTCGCAGATCAATCAGGATATCGAAGGTTTTTACCGAGGGTTTGACGTTACCCAACGCTATTTTGACGAACGCTGGACAGGCGAAGGCACTTCCAATACACAGCCAAGGGCTTCGTGGACTTCAAAATCGAATAATGCACGTTCTTCTTCCCGGTTTCTTGAAGACGGCTCATACGTGAGATTGAAAAACCTTCAGCTTGGTTATTCAATTCCGGAGGAAACACTAAAGAAAATTGGTTTATCGCAGGCAAGAATTTATGCTTCGGGCACCAATTTGCTTACCCTCACCAAATATTCAGGCCTTGACCCGGAAATGACCGTAAGCGACAACTCAAAAGGCGAAGGCGACCGGGCAGCCGGTATCGATTGGGGAACCTATCCTTCGGCAATGACTATCATGCTTGGACTTGACATCACCTTTTAATCTTATTGGCTATGAAATGGAATTCAAACAAAATATCAGGCACTTTCAGAAATCAGATGATGAATGTTAATGTCGCCAAAACTAGAAGAATGAAGCTTCAAACAGTTGTGCTGCTTGGTTTTGCCCTGACGACCTTCGGTGCATGTACTGATTTCCTGACCGAAAACCTGAAGGGTAATTTTTCATCCGAAACTTTTTACCAGAACGATAAACAGGCCATTCAGGCGCTAACCGGCGTTTACAATTCCATCGCTTTCAATAACTCCAACAACAATTTGTGGGTGTTTGGAGATATTG
Organism: Odoribacter sp.; assembly: GCA_013824715.1. GTDB lineage: Bacteria > Bacteroidota > Bacteroidia > Bacteroidales > Prolixibacteraceae > Aquipluma. The sequence continues at coordinate 75,576 of PNOH01000013.1, forward strand.
CCTCTGACGATGCTGTAAAAGGTGGCAATCCGGGCGACCAGTCTGAAATTACGTTTATCGATGAATTTAATGCCGACTCCAACAATGGAATCATTAGTAATTACTGGGGTTTTACCTACGAAGGAATTGCCCGTGCCAACAATGTACTTGCCAACGTTCCTGCTGTTCCAATGGACGATGGACTGAAAAACCGCATTCTCGGCGAAGCCAAATTTATCAGGGCATACAGTTACTTTAACCTGGTGAATATCTTCGGAAAGGTTCCGCTGAAACTACTGCCCCAGCTCTCTCATGAAACCATCCACGTGCCGTTGAGCGAAGTGGCTGGTATTTATCTTCAGATTGAAAAAGATTTGACCGAAGCTGCCGCAGCTTTGCCGGTTTCATACAGTTCGACAGATATTGGCCGCGTTACCAAGGGAGCAGCGTTGGCTATGCTCGGAAAAGTAAGTTTGTTTCAACAGAAATGGGCGGCAGCCGCCACCTATTTTCAACAGGTTGAAGACCTTAAGATTTACAGTCTTTTGCCTGATTATGCCAATAATTTTAAGCTGGCCCACGAAAACAGCAGCGAATCTATTTTCGAGATTCAACATCTGTCCGGACAAAACCCTTTTGCCGGAAGCGCATTAAATCAATGGTTTGCGCCTTCGTCCGAAGGTGGATATTACTTCAACGCACCAACGCAAAGTCTGGTTAATGCTTTTGAACGAAGCACTACCGACGAAGTTGATCCGCGCCTCGATGCTTCTGTTGGCCGCGATGGCCAGCCCTGGCTGAACGATGATCTTTTCAGTGCAAGCTGGTCGCCCACCGGATACCTGACAAAAAAACACCAGCAACCGCTCTCCGAGATTTCTTCTTCATTGAAAGGCGATGGTGACCTCAATTATATTTACCTGCGCTATGCCGATGTTTTGCTGATGAAAGCAGAAGCATACAACGAAACCGGCAATGCTGACCTGGCTAAAGCCAACCTCAACAAAGTGAGGCAGCGTGCCCGTGCAAGCTTTAAAGGAACTCCTCCTGCTGATCTGTTGGCCGATATTACAACTTCAGATCAAAACGGACTCCGGACAGCCATTCAAAAAGAACGAAGGGTTGAACTGGCTCAGGAATATCACCGCTATTTCGACCTGACACGCTGGGGCAAAACTATTGCCGAAGCTGCACTTGGAGCGGATTTCAACTACGAAACCAAGCGGTATTTCCCAATTCCGCAGGCCGAAGTGGATGCAAACCAAGCTATAAATCCCTGATATCACTAAAGCAATTCTTTTCTATTAATAACCATTAAAACATCATTATGAAAATGAAACATTTGATTAAAATTCGTACGATGCTGCTTATGCTGGTAGTAAGTTCAGCAATGATCTTTGGATCGTGCAAAAAAGATGAACCAGTGGGAGACAAAACCAGTTTGACCGCTTCAATCGCAGCGGCTGATCAACTCGCCGCCTCAGCAACCATTGCGGTTTATCCACAGGCAGCAATTGATGCATTCAAAACTAGTTTAGCTGCTGTAAAAACAGCGGCTGCCTCTACTACACTTACACAGGCAGAAGTTGACGTACAGGTAACAGCTTTAGCTACAGCTACAACTACTTTAAAGTCGTATGGTACTGCTTCCTATGCAACGCTTAGCGCGTTAATTACTGAGTGCGAAACACTTGCCAATGGCGCAACCTCTACCAGTTATCCACAAGCTGCTATCGATGCATTTAAAACTACCCTGGCAACGACTAAAACGGCGGCTGCAACTTTGCTTACTGAGGCACAAGTCACTAATCTGAACGTCAATTTAACCGCAGCAAAAAAAACCTTTGGAACGCAGATATATGGCTATATTGACGAAACCCTTTACCTGAATGCCGGCTGGCATTTTGACGAAGGAACCGGAACTACCGCAACAGCATTCTCTACCGTTAAACATGTTGGAACCTTCACAAAAGGAAATGCCGGTGTTTTTGGGGCGAATGCTGCATTGCCAACCTGGGTAACTGGTGTTAAAGGTGGAAAAGCTATTTCTCTGGATAAAGGAGCTCATCTTGAAGTTCCTTATACAACTGCTTTCCTTCCCGCTAATTTAACCATCTCCGTTTGGATTAAACCTATTGAACTCTATGAAAACAATTATGTTGTTTCACAGAACTACTGGAATGGATATAAACTTCAGACTCAGGGTGGCGGAAAACCATTCTTTACTTACAAGAAAGTTGATGGTGGTATTATTGATGCTGATAATGAAACTGATAATTCTATTAAAATCAATGTATGGAATCATATTGTGATCACATTGAATGGAACAACAAAGGAACTGAAATTCTTCGTTAACGGTACTCTCACTAAAACATGGACAGCAACCAATAAGAGCATAGGGCCACTTACACAAACCCTTACTGCTCCTGCCCCCCAGCCGTTTATTATTGGCTGTGTGGCAACAGATGCTGAACTTGCAAGCTGGTCATGGACTGAGACGGCAACTTCTCTAGGCTACTTTAAAGGAGCTATCGACGAGCTAAAAATCTATAACATCGCCTTGGTTGATGGTCAGGTTTCGAAACTCTATAATGACGAAAAACCATAAGTAAGTATTTACAATTTAACGATGTACTATTTACAATTCTAAAAGGTAAGGCTCAATGATTTCTGCATCGGTGATGCGGAGTCTTGAGCCTATCCTTTTTGTAAAGAATGACCTTATTCCAATTTAGCTAGGCCTTAGTACAAAACATAGTCTCCCTTGGATTCAACCTTATTAAGCTGTCTGTAAAACAATAGAATAAGGTTAAACGATCATACAATTCCTAATTCTACTAAAGTTTCTCTGATAAATAAGGTTTTAAATGATTCATTACCGCTTTCCAAACATCTCAAAAACCTTCCCATTATGATCCGATATCTGCTTATCCTGCAACTCTGTATTTTCACCCTTATATCTTTTTCACAACAGGGCCAATTGAGTATTTCCCGGATCGATAAAATGCCCGACTCCCCTTCTCCACTGATTATCAGGGACTGGAAAACTGTGGCACACGATTACGACAGCTTTGTGTTCAACCTGAATAAAACCGGGACTTATCTGCCATTGTCGCGGCTTGGTACACAAGGGCAATTTAATTATACCGACAACTCACCGATATTTCTCGATTCTTATGTGGGCGCTGGCGACCATTTCAAACAAGCTGAAGCGATAAACATCTTGCCGGCCATTGTCGGAGCATCACTTGCGGGAATAGACAAAAGCAATCAAAACGGAATAAACTGGGTTGCAAAAACAAAAGATTTTTTCAACCTGAAAAATGGGCAAAACGTTTATCTGAATAACTATTCAAGCGCCTCGGGCAACGACTGGTGGTACGATGTGATGCCCAATGTCTATTTCTATCAGATGTATTCGCTTTACCCGAATGTGGCGCCCGAATTCAACACTCAATTCACTACGGTGGCCGACCGCTGGCTCTATTGTGTCAGCCAATTGGGCGGGAAAACGACTCCATGGTCGCTTCCAAACATGAACTACCGGGCTTTTAACCTAAAAACAGGATTACCGCTGAATACAAGCGTTCCGGAACCCGAATCAGCAGGGAGTATCGCCTGGCTGCTCTATAACGCTTACCACGAAACCGGGAACCGAAAATATTTCGAAGGCGCGCAGCTTGCCATGGATTTCTTGTCCGGAATGGGATCAAATCCTTCCTACGAACTACAGTTGCCTTACGGAACGCTTGCTGCCGCCCGAATAAATGCCGTTGAGGGTACGAACTACCCGCTTCAGAAAATGCTTGGCTGGTGTTTCGACCGGGGCGCACTGCGAGGTTGGGGATCTATTGTAGGAAACTGGGGCGGTTTAGATGTATCCGGCCTGATCGGTGAAGCCAACGATGCCGGAAACGATTATGCTTTTGTAATGAATGGCTTCCAACAGGCTGCCGCGTTGGCGCCACTCCCAAAATACGACAAACGCTTTGCCCGTGCCATTGCCAAATGGATACTAAACATTACCAATGCCAGCAGGCTTTTTTACTGGAATGCCCTTCCGCAAACGCAACAGGATTCATACACCTGGGCTTCGATAAACGACCCGACTGCCTGCATACCTCACGAATCAATGAAACAATTCCTGGATGGAAAAACTCCGTTTGCCACTGGAGATGCCATTAAGGGAGGCTGGGCAGCCACTAATTTGTCGCTTTACAGTGGTTCAAGTGTAGGCTACCTTGCTGCGGTGGTACAAACAACCAATATTCCTGAAATCCTTCAGATCGATCTTAATAAAACTGATTTTTATGGTGAAAATAAACTGGGCTCGTACCTGTATTATAATCCAACACAAGCCATCAAACAGGTTAATTTTAGTCTTCCGTCAGGCACATTTGAAGTGTATGATGCCATCACTGAAAAAATTCTTTTCTCATCAGCTTCAGGGTCAATTCAGTTATCAATTCCTGCGAATGAGGTATGTTTGATCAGGCTATTCCAATCAGGTTTGGTTCCCGAAGCGCGCAACGGCAGGCTTTATACCGGAAATGATATTCTCGATTATCATTATCAGTACAATTATTCTGAAACCCTAAGGATAAAAGCAGTTTCTACCGATAAAAAACCTATTATCACTAATTCAGTGTTCACAGCCTTTTGTTCTGCTGGAAATGTCCCTTTGGGCGCCCAGTTGCAGTTCGAATGGTTTCTGAATGGAGTACCGGTCGCCGGGCAGAACCAATCACAGGTTCAGTTAACAGCGCCCTCCTTTAAATCACAACCTGTGCTCAAATGTAAGATCAGTGCCAATGGACAGACTGCAGAAGACACGCTTCATTTGCAGGTGGTTGACCGGATTTCAGCTCCGCCTGTAGTAAAGGGCATACAGTCTGCTTCAAAATACACCGGAACAGGTGAAACAAACACCTTTACCGCCTTGACAGAGCAAGGCACAGGTGAAATACTTGAATATTTATGGAGTGTCTCTGCAGGTATGTTAACTCAATCCACAGGGAGTTCAGTCACCTGGCAGGCTCCGGCAACTCCAACTGTTGTTAATGTAACTTTAAAGGTTACCAATCAGGAGAAACTCTCGACCACAGTATCTATTGGCGCTCTGGTAAAAGACACCAGTCTTCCTTTTCAGTCTCCGCTGATCTGGTATCCGTTTGATTCGGATAACCGTAATGCTGTTGCAGACCGGTTCCACGCCACTGCAACAGGTGTATCCAAAACCAATGATGCCCGTGGTAAAGCGTCACTGGCTTACCGGTTTACTTCAGGGCAAAACATTATTTACACTGATAACAATGATATCCTGAATTTTACCAATGCCGTGAGCCTAAGTTGCTGGGTCAGTTGCGAACAATTTGGCTCCGAAAGGTTTATTATCTCACACGGATCGTGGCAACAACGATATAAATTATCCATTACTCCGGAAGGACGATTAAGGTGGACTATAAAAACAAGCACCGGAGTTGCCGACCTCGACAGCTCAACACCCATTGAACTCAATCGTTATTACCATGTAACGGCGCTCTATACCGGTTATTCGATGGAGCTTTATGTTGATGGAGTTTTGGATACTTTTAAAGCCTTTTCGGGAGCTATCCAGCCCTCTTCCAAACCATTGACCATTGGCCGGATGGACAATGCGGAAACCCAGTATGCACTTCTCGGAAGTGTGGATGAAGTCAGGTTGTGGAGTGTAGAGATCCCAGTTGCCCAGGTTGAACAGTTGAAGAACGAGTGGGTCACGACTATCAGGATGGCAGAAAACAACCTTATTACACGAATATATCCAAATCCTGCCGAAACGGAGATATATGTCGAATTCAACGGATCTATCCAGCCTTTACGAATCTCCCTGTACTCTGCTAATGGCGAAAAAGTACCAGTATGTCAGGACAAATTTCAAAATTCAGGGATCAAGATTGAAGTTCCTCCGACTTGTTCGGGATTGTATGTATTGAGAATTATTCTAATTGACGGACGTATCTTAACCCGAAAAATTATTATCCGTTAAACTGAATTTAAAGATTCACCGTTAGAAATATTAACCAGACGAGTTATAAACTACATTGATCACTTGGGAAACCAACATTCACGAAAATTGCTACTTAAAATATGATTTGTTTTTAATCTATTTGTGATTAATACGGAAGGCATGACCCTATAAAACACATCTTCTGCAAGTTCTATTAAAATGCAATTAATATCTTTGCATCAGACAACCTTTTGGATGTGAAGTGCATCTTTATCACTAATGATCCAAATATTCAAAAAACAAAACCATGAAACAGTTCAAGATTTTATTAATTCTATTTTTCGCTTTTTATATTTCATCCTGTAACAAGGAGGAGTCGCAACCAACCGGGGTGGGCGATGTTTTAATCGTTACAAAAAAATCAGGTATAAATACAGTTTATGGCTTATCCTTTTATGCATATTCATTTAGCTCCTTCCAAAGTGTAAAAGCAGTAAATACAACAGTTCCTGATAAAACTTACACATTGAAACCAAATCAGGATTACAAAACCAATTTTTTTTACGAAACTCCTGATGCTGAATTTACTGCAGCCAAACCAACTGCCGCAACCTATAATTTTTCTGCTGTTTTCGAAAATGGTGCTTCTCACGAATTTCAGGATATATTGTCTGACAAAGCCTTGTTGTTGCCCGTAATTGAAAAATGCGAATACAATGCAACAAAGCGTTTACTTGAAGTAAGCTGGGCTGTACTAACTGATGCCGACAGTTATGCCATCAACATTCTGGATGGATCTACGGTGGTTTTTGGAAGCGCCGAATTGCCTAATACAGTAAAAGCTTATTCAATCAGTGCAAACGGAAGCGGATGGTTATCCGGATTTACTCCGTTGAGCGGAAAAACCTATAAAGTTAAAGTTTTAGGCTTTTTGTACGAATCGCAGGCAAACTCATACAACGTTCAGGCTTCATCTGTTTCTGAAACCAATGTAACCTGGGGCGAGTAATTGATTTTCAACATGTAAAGTTTTCGATAATAAAATTGTAACCCATGAAACCCATCAGAAATTTTGCCCTACTAATGTGCGCCATATCATTGGTGTCATGTTTAAAAAATCCGGACGATATTATATGTGCAGGAGATGCAATGATTGTATCTAAAATGGCAGGAAATAATGTAGTTTATGGCCTTTCGATTTATACCTATACCAACAGTTCGTTCCAAAGTGTACAGGTTGTAAGTTCGGCCGATGCCGGAAAATCCTTCTCATTGAAATCCGATCAGGGCTTAAAAACGAATTTCATTTACGAAATGCCCGAGAGTGAATATACCGCTACAAGGCCGGCAGCATCAACCTATACATTTACTGCAGCCCTTACTGATGGAACAACTCAGGTTTTTAATGATGTTTTATCCGATAAGGTTTTACCAATCCCAACCATTCAAAAATGTACCTATAATACTGAAATGTATCAGCTCGATATTGCCTGGCCAGTTACCGAAGGTGCATCAAGTTATGTCGTTTTTATTTTTAATGGCCTATCTCCGGTTTTTGCAAGCTATGAATTGGCAGGTACTACCAAATCTTTTGCGGTTATTTCCGGCGGAAATGGATGGGCAAGGAGTTTTTCGCCTGAAACCGGGAAAACATATACTGTTCGGCTATATGCTTATTTGTACGAAGATCAGGGAAATAGCAACAACATCCAGGCAATGTCATTTACAGATCAAACTGTGGTTTGGGGAAAATAGTCTTTTCTTTAATTATACCGTTTCATTTTCTACATTTGCCTTGTATAAATTAAAAATCCGAAAATGATTCTCAAAGAACAGGTAAAAGGTCTTATTGATCGCCAGGCTGCGTTAAGGAGGCATCTTTGACTACGATCAGAAATTAATTCAACTTCAGGAAGAAGAACTCAAAACTCAGGATCCTGCTTTCTGGAACAATCCCAAACAAGCTGAAGCACAGATGAAAGTCATCAGGTCAGTAAAAGTATGGACCGATGGATATCATGAAGTGGCCAAAAACATGGAAGATTTGCTCGTTTTGTACGACTTCTATGAATTGGAAGAAGCTACGGAGGAAGACATTGAGCAACATTTCAATCAAACTTTATTTTTAATCGAGTCACTCGAAACCAAAAATATGCTCCGGAAAGAGGAGGATAAACTGGGAGCCATTTTACGCATCAATGCCGGAGCGGGTGGAACGGAGAGCAATGACTGGGCCGAAATGCTCATGCGTATGTACATGAGGTATGGCGAAAGGCAGGGTTATACGGTTAAAACTGTTGAGTATCACGGTGGCGACGAAGTGGGGGTAAAAAGTTGCTCCATTGAATTTGAAGGCGAATATGCCTACGGCTATCTGAAAAGTGAAAACGGGGTTCACCGGCTGGTACGTTTGTCTCCATTTAATGCCCAAAGCAAACGGATGACATCTTTCGCTTCTGTTTTTGTATCACCGGCTATCGACGATTCCATAGAAATTGAAATCAAAGATTCGGACATATCATGGGATACTTTTCGTTCGGGAGGCGCTGGCGGACAAAATGTGAACAAGGTGGAAACCGGGGTAAGGCTAAAACATGCCCCTTCAGGCATTATCATCGAAAATACCGAAAGCCGCTCGCAGTTGAACAACAAGGAAAATGCCTTGCGGTTGCTGAAATCACAATTGTACGAACTCGAACTTCGGAAACGCCGTGAAGCCGAACAATTAGTCAACGCTTCTAAAAAGAAAATTGAATGGGGTTCGCAAATTCGTTCCTATGTACTTCAACCCTACAAATTAGTAAAAGATAACCGGACTAATTTTGAATCGGGCAATGTGAATGCCGTTCTCGATGGCGATATTGATGGCTTCATTAAGGCATTCCTGATGGAATTCAGTGATGAAGAATAACTGACAAACTGATACGGGTTGCGAGTTACGTGTTCCGGGCAAGCTCCGAAACCCGCAACTCGTAACCCGCAACAAATACAAAATAATGAACGCAACCATCCGCCTTGCAGAACAACGTGATGTGCCGGGAATTCTGGAAATATACACCCCGTTTATTCTCCATACCGCAGTCACTTTTGAAGAAACTGTTCCTGACCAGGAGTCATTCTGGGAACGGATTCGGGGAATAATGGACGAATTGCCCTTTCTGGTTTGCGAAATAGATGGTCGCATTGCCGGATATGCCTATGCATCAGACTACCGCTACCGGGCTTCGTACCGGTGGACCAAGGAAGTTTCGGTATATGTTCATCCTGATTTTCACCGTAAAAAAGTGGCCTATGCGCTCTACACCAGTTTGCACGAAATGGTCTGTTATCAGGGAATCGCCAATTTGCTGGCTATCATTACTATGCCCAACGATTCAAGTGTTGGCTTTCACGAGTTTTTCGGATACCGTAAATGCGGCGAATTCACAAAAGTCGGTTTCAAACTGAATCAATGGCAAAACGTTGGCTGGTTCGAGTTGTTTATTCAGGACGAAACGCAGGCACCAAAAGATCAGATTTTACGTTTGAATGAAATTATCGGACTTCCGGCATTTCAGGAAGCAATACAGAAAGGATTAGATAAACTAAATCTGTAATAAACTGTTTTATAGGCACTTTTGCACAGATAGAACTAAAATAATGGATAACAAAAGCAAATACAATAACCGCGAATTAAGCTGGCTTTCGTTTAATGCCCGGGTTCTTCAGGAAGCTGAAGATCCGACGGTTCCATTGTTTGAGCGAATCCGCTTTCTTGGCATTTTTTCCAATAACCTCGATGAGTTCTTTAGGGTTCGGGTTGCTGCAGTCCGGCGCATGCTTGAGTTTGGAAAAGACGAGGAGGCCCTTCTGGGGGATATGACCCCGGCAGAATTGTACGATAAAATACAGGAAACAGTTGTTCAGCATCAGCAAAAGGCTCAGGAAATTTACCGGAATATCTGGCAGGAAATGGCCAGCGAAAACATTTTCATGATCGATGAAAAGCAGCTTACTCACGAGCAAGGCGTATTTGTCAGAAAGTACTTTAATGTTAAAGTGCTTCCCAACATTGTCCCGATCATGTTGGGCAAATCGATGAAATTTCCGTATTTACGCGATAAATCGGTTTACCTGGCTGTAAAATTATCAAAGACAAAATCGCCTGATAAATTTGCCTATGCGCTCATCCGGGTTCCCAGCCGGTCCATCTCACGCTTTTTGGTTTTGCCCGATCAGGGAAACAAGAAGTTTGTCATTTTAGTTGACGATGTCATCCGTTTCTGCCTGAATGATATTTTCCCGATTTTCAATTTTGATCATTTCGAGGCGTACACCATCAAAGTCACACGTGATGCCGAGCTCGATATTGACGATGATATTTCGAAAAGTTATATGGAAAAAATGGAAATCAGCCTGAAAAAACGCAAGGTTGGTATTCCTGTCCGCTTGATTTACGACCGCGAATTGCCAGGTGACCTGCTTGAATTCATCATGAAAAAAATGAAACTTAACGGGGAAGAAAAAACGGTGGCTGGCGGAAGATATCACAATCATAAAGATTTTATGGACTTTCCTGAAGTTGGGAAACCACATCATTACTATCAGAGACTGCCACCTGTTCCTCACAAAGATTTACCACAGCATCAGAGTATTCTGAAAAAATTGAGACAGAAAGATATTTTACTTCATTATCCCTATCAAAGCTTTTCGCATTTCATCGATTTTTTGCGTGAGGCGGCCATTGATCCAAAAGTCAGTGAAATCGGAATTACGCTTTACCGTGTTTCTGAAACATCGAAAGTGGTGAATGCCCTGCTGAATGCTATCCGTAACGGCAAAAAAGTGACGGTAGTGATCGAATTGCAAGCCCGTTTCGACGAAGAAGCCAATATCTTCTGGTCAAATAAATTGCAGGAAGAAGGCGCACATGTGATTAACGGCATTCCAGGACTTAAAATACACTGCAAGCTGGCCTGGGTTGAACGCAAAGAAAAAAATGGCATTCGCAATTACGCCTACATCGGTACCGGAAATTTTCATGAAGGAACTGCCCGTGTATATGCCGACAAGGGTTTGCTGACTGCCGATCCTGAAATTGCAAACGAGGTGGCCAACATGTTCGAATTCTTCAAGCATACCTATAAACATTTCGAATTCAAACAGATCATCGTCAGCCCATTTTCGCAGCGAAGCTTCTTTCTGCATAAAATTGATCAGGAAATAGCCAATGCAAAAAAAGGAAAGCAAGCCTATATGATCCTAAAGATGAATAGTCTTATTGATCAGGAAATGATAGACAAGATTTACAAAGCGAGTCAGGCCGGGGTAAAGATTCAGCTCATTATCCGCGGAATATTTGGATTGAAAACAGACGATCCGGTTTTGAGCGAAAACATAGAGGCAATCAGTATTGTCGATAAGTATCTGGAACACACCCGGGTGATGCTTTTTGCCAATGGCGGGAAAGATGACATTTACATATCGTCGGCCGACTGGATGTCGCGAAATCTTGATCGTCGCATTGAAGTAGCCTGTCCGATCTATTCCCCTGAAATCAAAAATGAGCTAAAAGAATTACTTCGTATTCAGCTTCGCGATAACACAAAAGCCCGGATTCTTGACAGTGAACTGAGCAACCGTTATAACAATCCTTCCAATGGTCAACGCCATCGTGCTCAGGAGGATTACTACACTTACATTAAAAAAAGACATCAGAATAATATGAAGATTTACCACAATCCACGATGTTCAAAAAGCCGCGAAGGACTTAAATACCTTGAAGAAAGAGGATTCGATATCGAGATCATCGATTACATGAAAAATGGGATTACTTCCTGGGAGATCAAAGACTTTCTGAACAAATCAGGACTGAAAGTAACCGACATAATCCGTACTTCCGAAGAACTTTATAAGGAAAAGTATAAAGGGCACGAATTTTCAACCGAAGAATGGATCAGCATCCTTGTTGAAAATCCAAAACTGATCCAGCGTCCGTTGGTCATTAAAGGTACACATGCAATACTTGCCCGGCCCGTTGAAGAAATTCTGAAATTGATATAATTTCAAAAACTATGATCACTTTAACCCAACTTGAATATATTGTTGCTGTGGATACCTTCCGTCATTTCGGCAGGGCGGCTGAAAACTGTTTTATTACCCAGCCAACTTTAAGTATGCAGATCAAAAAACTGGAGGAAGATCTGGAAGTCATCATTTTCGACCGCAGCAAACAACCGCTGATCCCAACCGATGTGGGTCGCCGGATCATAGATCAGGCCCGCATTGCCCTTCAGGAATCGCAGAAAATAAACAACATCATCAAAGAACATAAAAACCTGATTTCGGGCGAACTTAAGATCGGGATTATCCCAACCCTGGCACCCTATCTGCTGCCTTTGTTTATTGGAAATTACAAGCGTAAATATCCAAAAATCAACATTAAGATAGAAGAATTGACTACGGCCAATATCATTGATCGCCTGCACCGCGATTTAATTGACGTGGGCATCCTGGTTACGCCACTCCATGAAGACCGTATTAATGAAAAACCTGTTTTTTACGAAGGAATGCTACTGTATCTTCACGACGATCATCCACTGTCCACAAAAGCCAATATTAAACTGAAAGATATTGCAACTCCTGAAATATGGCTCTTAAGCGACGGACATTGTTTCCGTAATCAGGTGATTAACCTCTGCTCTTTCAAAGGCGCGGCCAATTCTGCATTGCCCTTCCATTTCGAAGCAGGTTCACTTGAAACAGTCATGAATATCATTGACAAAGAGGGTGGAATGACTATTATTCCTGAATTGGCAACCTTAGGAATGAGTGAAGCACGATTTGAACATGTAAGGACTTTCACCGACATCAATCCACTCCGCGAAGTTAGTTTAGTTTATTCCAGGCATTTCGCCAAGTATAAACTTGTTGAATTGCTATGGAAAGAAATCGTTGCTTCGATGCCCGAAAAACTGCTGCAAAAAAACCGGGGAACCATCGTAGAATGGCGGTAATTCTCACATTCGATTTATTTACGGCTTAAAAAAAATAATTTTCATTGAATCACCAAAACAAAAACAAGGAAACAAAGCTAAGTTGACTGATTTTTGGTAAAAATTTCTGAAAACATTTGGTGGCTAAGAAAAATGACTTATTTTTGCAGTCCCAAATTCAGGGAATTGACAACTTGGCCCGTTCGTCTAGGGGTTAGGACGCCAGGTTTTCATCCTGGTAGCAGGGGTTCGAATCCCCTACGGGCTACAAATAAATTTTAACAATTTAGAAAACGAAAGATGGCACATCATAAATCGGCTAAAAAGAGAATCAAACAAGACGAGGTGAAAACCTTGCAGAATAAATACTATGCCAAAACAATGCGTAATGCAGTAAAAAAATTGCGCCTTGAAACTGACAGGGAAGTAGTTGCAGAAGCTTTACCAAAAGTTGTTTCAATGATTGACAAACTTGCTAAAAAGAATGTTATTCATGCAAACAAAGCTGCTAACCTGAAGTCATCTTTGGTTATACACCTGAACAAAATCTAGGAAAACTTAGTTTTTCAAAATATATGGAAACCGTCTTAGTTTTAAGACGGTTTTTTTTGCATGTGGTAAACCGGGTGCAGAAGTTTACAACTTCCGCGTTCAACAACTTAACTTAAATACTGCGATTAAAAATCGCAGCACCCGTAATCGCAATCACTTCAAGATACTTCCCAGCCACAACCATAAAGGTACGAACTCTATTTCGCCCGTATTCCCAAACCATTTATGTTCCTCTTTCTGCTCATAATCATTCGTGATAACTATGAGGCGGCTACAATTTAACTCAATACTGGCTTTCAATAAAGACCTGACCTCACGTTCTTTTACTTTCGGTTCTGTAATCGAATAACAAACCTGAATCAATTGAGTTATTTTCATTTCCTGCTGTATGACAAAATCAACCTCCTCCTGTTTTTGATTTTTATAGTAAAATATTTTTACTCCCTCTTCAAATTCTCTTCGTTTTAATTCAATGGCAACAGCATTTTCAAACAGTTTACCAATGTTCGGACTGAATTTAAAAGCCTTGGCCTGAAAATACCCATTATCGTAACAATAGATTTTCATTCCGGCTTTCTTTTGTTCTGATATTTTATATGAAAATCTTGGAATACTAAAAAGGAGAAAAGCTTCTTCAAGGTACCCGAGGTATTTCGCAACAGTATGGATACTGTTGAAATTTGCAATTTTCTGAATAGAAGTAAATGAAAACTCCCCGGTGATATTAGTAATCAGGATTTGAGCCAGATCTGTAAGTGAATTTGGAAAACGTACATGGTAACGCTTCACGATATCCTTCAGGATAATCGAATCAAACAGGGCTGATAGATATTCGCCTACTTCATAATTTTTTACCCATACTTCGGGAAATCCACCTTTCATTACATATTCAAAACATCGCTGCTGCTTATCGAAGGTGGTATCAGAAGGGGGGGAAAGGCTCATTATTTCCGGAAGGGAAAAGGGGAATACATAAGTGCTAAAGTGTCTCCCTGTCAAATGTGTCGCCAGATCGCTGCTTAACAAATGAGAGTTGCTTCCGGTAAGAAGTAGTTTGTAGCCATCGCGATGCAAACGGTTCACGATGATCTCCCATTGATTCACATTCTGGATTTCATCAAAAAGAAGGATCTTAGGATCAGAATAAACTGCACGGACCGCTGAAATTATCTCATCGAAGTTATCAATCCTTAAAAGCCTTTCTTCATCGAAGTTCACATAACCGATTCCCGTTTTTAGTCCGGTAGAATGCATGGTAAAAAATGATTTTCCCGCTCTTCTTGGTCCGATCACAACGCTGATCAGATCGGTATCAAATCCCTTTAATACAGTTTTCCTCGGAACGTACTTTTCCTGAAGTCTCCGCTCCAACTCAGCCTTTTGTCCTGCAATGATATTTTGTATCATTTGTGCATATTTAAATACATACTGCGCAAAAGTATATAAAAAACGTGCAGTACAATTAAAACAATGACAAATATTGGTGTCTTTAATCTACTAACAGATTCATTTATCTTTGCAATCGTGACTCCGGCCAATCTCTCCATTCAGCCGCTTTTCAATTAGTTCGTCAATCCGGTCGCGCAGAGGTTCAATGGTAATTTTCTGAACGACCTCGTGAGCAAAGGCATTCATCAGCATCATCCGGGCATCCTTTTCTCCTATTCCGCGTGCCCGGAGAAAAAATAATGCATCTTCATCAATCTGACCAACCGTCGCACCGTGACTGCATTTCACATCATCGGCATCAATTATGAGCTGAGGTTTGGTTTGCATTTTAGCTTTGTCCGACAACAGCACATTGTTGTTCCGCTGAAAAGCATTGGTTTGTTGGGCATCGCGGGCTACATGAATCCGACCTGAAAACGCGCCGGTTGACTCATCGTCCAATATATTTTTGTATATCTGATTACTAAGGCAATTGGGTGAAGCATGTTCAATTATGATGAAATTATCTATGTGCTGCTTTTTATCGGTAAACGAAAGTCCATTGACATTAGCCTCAGAATGGTCGCCGCTAAATGTAACCTTCAGGTTGTTTCTGATCAGTCCGCCATGCAGGCTAAATGTTCCGGTATTCAGGACTGAATTACGCTGTTGCCTGTAAAATGCTGAATTAATCACGGTAGACTGGTTGTTATGATTCTGAATCGTATAAATATCAACAACAGCCTCCTCTCCGACATATACTTCAGAGACTGAATTAACCAGGTAAGAAACCGAAGTAAGTGTCTGGTCGCAAACCACCAGTTTAACCTGACTGGCAGCTTCTGCGACAATCAGGTTTCGCTGCGTTGCCATCAGATTTTCGTTGGAACTAAGCAAATTGATGATTTGAATCGGCTTTTCAATTACAACCCCTTTCGGAACATATAGAAAAAACCCATCCTTTGCAAAAGCTGTATTCAGAGCCACAAACGGGTCGTTCGACAATCCAGCCTGGCGGTTCAAATAATTTTGAATCAAATCAGGTTGTTCATTGGCTATCTGTTCAAGGCTATCTAAAACGACACCTTTCGGAAGTTCAGCACCCGGATTATTTCCGCTGTAAAACCATCCGTTCACAAGGAAAACCAAGTGCGCATCCAACTCCGGAATATTGTTTTTGAAAATCTCATTCAGGTTGATTAATCCTGATTCACGTACCAATTCCTGACGATAGCTATTTTCGAAGGCGGGTTTGAGCCTGGTATATTTGTAATCTTCGTTTTTTAAATCCGGTATTCCGGTTTGGGTAAAACGCTTGATTGACACTTCGCGCATCCGGTTAAGGATTGGCGAAGATCCACGGGCGAGTACTTCCCTGTTTTGTTCAAACAGCGAAACCAGTTGATCCACCTGTGATATTTTTTCAGAAATAATACTCATGACTAAAAATCGTTCCCGTTTTTAATCCAATCGTAACCTTTTTCTTCCAGCTCGAAAGCCAGTTCTTTACCTCCGGTTTTTACAATCCGTCCGTTATGCAAAACGTGTACAAAATCAGGAATGATATAATCGAGCAAACGCTGGTAGTGTGTTACAATGATGGTCGCATTCTCAGGTGTTTTCAAGGCATTCACACCTTCGGCGACAATCCGGAGCGCATCGATATCCAATCCGGAATCAGTTTCGTCAAGAATTGCAAGTTTAGGCTCGAGCATAGCCATCTGGAAAATTTCGTTTTTCTTTTTTTCGCCTCCTGAAAAACCTTCGTTCACTGAACGGTTAGTCAGTTCAGTATCGAGGTGAAGCATATCCTTCTTGGCACGCATCAGTTTCAGGAATTCCCCGGCTGTTAGCGGCGCCAGACCTTTAAATTTACGGTGTTCGTTGACCGAAGCTTTCAGAAAGCTGATCATTGGCACTCCCGGAATTTCGACCGGATATTGAAAACTCAGGAACAACCCGCTGCGCGAGCGGACTTCAGGAGAAAGTTCGAGCAAATCCTGGCCCAAAAATGTTACTTCACCTTCCAATATTTCGTAGTCTGACTTCCCGGCGAGTATATTGGCAAGGGTACTTTTTCCTGAACCATTTGGTCCCATAATGGCATGTACTTCGCCGGTTTTTACTTCCAGATTGATCCCTTTCAGTATCTCTTTGCCTTCAACCGAGGCACGTAAGTTCTTTATTGACAACATAAAAAGCCCCCTCCAACTCCCCCTAAGGGGGAGAGATTAAAAACCCCACTGTTCCCCTTCATCAGAGGGATCAGAGGGATAAATATTAATATTTGTTTCATTTTATACATATATCTTCCTGATTTTGATTTCCCTAAAGCCTCCCCTTAGGGGAGGTTGGTGGGGCTTCTTTTACCCCACGCTGCCTTCCAGGCTGATGGCCAGCAATTTTTGTGCTTCAACGGCAAATTCCATCGGAAGTTTGTTCAGTACTTCGCGGGCATAACCGTTAACGATCATCCCGATGGCATCTTCAGTTGAAATACCTCGCTGGTTGCAGTAAAATATCTGGTCTTCCCCGATTTTTGAAGTAGTGGCCTCGTGCTCGATAATCGAAGATTTGTTGCCCACTTCGATGTACGGAAAAGTATGTGCCCCACAGGTTGAACCGAGTAAAAGCGAGTCGCACTGCGAATAGTTACGCGAATTGGTTGCTCCTGGCATCACTTTGACGAGTCCGCGATACGAATTGTCGCTTTTCCCTGCTGAGATACCTTTCGATACGATAGTGCTTTTAGTATTTTTACCAATGTGGATCATTTTTGTTCCGGTATCGGCCTGTTGATGGTGATTAGTCAGGGCAACGGAGTTAAACTCGCCCACCGAATTATCGCCAATCAGCACACAGCTCGGATATTTCCAGGTAATTGCCGAACCGGTCTCAACCTGTGTCCAGCTTATTTTTGATGATTCGCCGCGGCAAATACCACGCTTGGTAACGAAGTTATAAATTCCACCGATTCCGTTTTTGTCTCCCGGATACCAGTTTTGAACCGTTGAATATTTCACTTCGGCACGATCCATAGCAATGATTTCGACCACTGCGGCATGCAACTGGTTTTCGTCGCGCATTGGAGCTGTACAGCCTTCGAGATAACTCACATAGCTGTCGTCTTCAGCAATGATCAGGGTGCGCTCGAATTGACCGGTTCCGGCTGTATTGATCCTGAAATACGTCGAAAGTTCCATTGGGCAGCGAACACCTTTGGGTATGTAGCAGAACGATCCATCTGAAAATACTGCCGAATTCAGGGCGGCAAAAAAATTATCAGTTATTGGAACTGACATCCCAAGGTATTTTTTGATCAGTTCCGGATGCTCAATCAGCGCTTCACTGAATGAACAGAAAATAATGCCTTTTTCGCCGAGTACCTTTTTAAAAGTGGTGGTTACCGAAACGCTGTCCATCACCACATCAACTGCAACACCAGCAAGATGTTTCTGCTCTTCGATCGGAATTCCCAGTTTTTTGAACGTTTCGAGCAACTCCGGGTCAACTTCGTCCAGACTTTGGTATTTCGGGCTTGTCCGGGGAGCAGCGTAATAAATAGTTTCCTGAAAATCGATGGGAGGTATCCGCAAATGGGCCCATTCCGGAGCTTTCATTTTCAGCCATTCGCGGTATGCTTTCAACCTGAATTCAAGCATAAATTCAGGCTCCTTCTTTTTAAATGAAATCAGCCTGACCACATCTTCGCTTAATCCTTTGGGAATAACATCGGTTTCAATATCGGTTACAAAACCGTATTGATATTCTTGTGTGGTTATGTCGTTTAATAATTTATCCTGATTTTCCATGATGTTGACTAAGTAACAATCCTGCAACCTGACTGTTTAAAATAAATTGCAAAGATAAGGAAGTAAAGCTATTTTTGCCGATGATTTGGAGACAATAAATACCTTCAGGTCTTAATTTTTAACATGCAAGAAACAAAAAAACCAACTTTGCTTTCTGAACTGGGAGAGTTTGGATTGATTAACCGCTTAACCGAAAAAATAAAACTCAAAAATACAAGTACGCTAAAGGGAGTTGGCGACGATGCTGCCGTTTTGTACTATCCTGACAAAAAGATTGTGGTAACCACCGATCTTTTAACCGAAGGTATTCATTTTAATCTGATGTACGTTCCACTGAAACATTTGGGCTACAAGGCTGTGGTAGTGAACCTTTCTGATGTTTTCGCCATGAACGCCACGCCACGGCAGATCACCGTTTCGATAGCTATTTCATCGAAATTTTCGCTCAAAGCTGTTGAAGAACTTTATTCAGGTATTCATCTGGCCTGCGGAAAATACGGCGTTGACCTGATTGGTGGCGACACCACAAGCTCGCTTACCGGACTGACCATCAGCATAACGGCCATTGGTGAAGCCAATGAAGACGAACTTGTTTATCGCAGCGGTGCAAAAGTTGGCGACCTGCTCTGTGTATCCGGAGATTTGGGAGGCGCTTACATGGGATTGCAATTGCTGGAACGTGAAAACGAAGTGTTCAAAGTAAACCCAAATCAAAAGCCACAATTCGAAGGTTACGATTATATTCTGGAACGCCAGTTGAAACCCGAAGCACGCGCTGACATTAAAGAATTACTGAAAACGTTGAATATCAAGCCAACTGCAATGATCGATATTTCGGACGGACTGTCGTCGGAAGCATTACATTTGTGTAAGGCATCGAAGGTAGGTTGCAGCATTTACGAAGAAAAAATACCGCTCGATAAGCAAACCAAAGATTTTGCTGAAGAGCTGAGCATCAATCCGCTGGTGGCCGCACTCAATGGCGGTGAAGATTATGAATTGCTGTTTACTGTTCCGATTACCAGTTTTGACGTGATTAAAAAGGAATTCGACATTACCATTATTGGCCACATTACTGCCGAAAGTGAAGGAGCCAACCTGATCACTTCCGGAGGTTCGGTTATTCCACTTCAGGCACAGGGCTGGAATCCGTTGATGAATTCTGAATATTAACGCTAATTATTAAGACATAATCGAAAAATTAACGCTAATATTTAAGATATAATTGAAAAATTCACGATATTTGTATCCATAAATTCATAAAAGACTGATTATGAATATAAAAAGAAACATTCAGGATACTTTGTCGGAATCGTTAATCCGAAGTCGTAAAATAGTTCTGGTTTTTGGCGCCCGGCAAACCGGAAAAACCACCATGTGTAATAGTATTTTAGAAGGTCTTTCAGGCAAAATCTTAAAGATAAACGGTGATGAAATGAAATATTCAGAATTGCTTTCATCACGTGATTTCTCCAGGATGAAACTTCTGCTGGACGGGTATCAGGTACTTTTTATTGATGAAGCACAGCGAATTCCGGATATAGGCATCAATCTAAAAATTATCTATGAGAACATGCCCGAATTGAAAATGTTGATTACCGGATCTTCATCATTCGAATTAGGTAATCAGGTTAAAGAACCTCTAACCGGACGAACGTCAACCTTCAAACTAATGCCACTTTCATTACAAGAAATCCGGCAAAACACAACGATTTTCGATGTTCAGCAAAAGCTTGAAGAGTATTTGCTTTATGGGCTGTATCCTGAAATTACCCATTACACCAGTGCCAGTGATAAAGAAAAATATCTGACTGAGTTGAGTTCTTCGTACTTGTATAAGGATGTTCTGGAATTATCGAATATCCGACATTCATCAAAAATAAGCAACCTGCTCAACCTTCTTGCTTTTCAAATCGGGAAGGAGGTTTCGCTCAATGAAATCGGGCAAAGCATTGGAATGAGTCAGGAAACGGTTAACAGCTACATCGATTTACTCGAAAAGTCGTTTATCGTATTTCGTTTGAGTGGATTCAGCCGCAACCTACGCAAGGAAGTTGGCAAACGCGACAAAATCTACTTCTGGGATTTAGGTGTCCGGAATTGTCTTATTCAGAATTTTTCTTCCTTAACTACAAGAAATGATGTGGGAGAAATGTGGGAGAACCTGATTGTAACCGAACGGCTAAAATACTTGTCAAACAACCAGTTAAATGCCAATTCATTTTTCTGGCGTACTTATACCGGCGCAGAAATTGACTATATAGAAGAAAAGAACGGCGAGCTTTTCGCCTTCGAAATCAAGTATTCAAAACTCAGGAACAAAGCTCCGCAAACCTGGACAGCAAACTACGGCAACAATTTCAAATGTATTACCCGCGATAATTTTTGGGAGTTTGTGATGTAATTAAGCCTATATAACTGATTAACGTCAATCGTTGTAATGTATTAAAATTGAAAAGGGAGCTTCACACTCCCTTTTCTGCTGTTTAAAACAAATTCCAATCCATATTTTATGCTTTTCGAAAATTAAATCTGACCATCATCTGACCATCATTTCCATTCTGGCAATTTTCACTTCCTTCCATTCTCTGGTTTTCAGACCTACTTTCATGGCAAGCTATGTAGTTAAATTCATCTCTCCAACAGAACTTTCCAAATCAAATGCCAACTGTGCAGCATCATTATACATACTGACTGTCAGATGTGTTCCGTAGGTCTCACTCCCCGCCGGTAAAATAGTCCGAAGCAATCCTGATTAAATATAAGTGACTTTTAGGTAGTATCATTGAGAATATTATAATAAAAGATAATTTTATCTTTTATTGGTTTTTTAAGTCTTGTTTTTCAACTATTTTAAATATCCAGTCCATAATTTCGTAATTCTCGTATGCAAAAAGGCATAATCTGACTGAATAACAAAGAACCCATGCAGGCCAAATATTCAATCTGACTGGAAGTGATGAAAAGTGGTGTATCTTATATTTCTGAATATGCCCTGATTATTCTATCCATCTCTGAATTTACTGCTTCATTAATAAACTGTCGACTTTCGTCAGCTTCAAACCAATCCAAAGTTCGGCGTATTCCTTCACTGAAAGGTATATTAGCCTGAAAACCGGGAACAAATGTTTTGATTTTACTGTTGTCGAATACTGTACTCCACATTTTGTCACCATATAAACTTCCGGTAAACGATGGAGCCATTTTTACAATAAAGTCGGACGGAATATGTACGATTTTCGCTTCAACACCCAAATTAGCGGCGATGGTTTGATATATCTGATCCCAGGTTAGAACTTCGTCAGAAGTGATGTGGAAGGCTTCTCCCAAAGCCTTTTCGTTACCTAGAAGTCCCAGAAATCCACGTCCAAAATCTTCTGCGTGTGTCACCACCCAAAGCGATGAACCGTCGCCGTGAACAATGATTGGCAGCCCTTTATTCATACGATCGGTTAAAGTATAGCAACCCCAGCCACCTATGGCAATCGGGAAATTTGTATCATAAGTCAGTGAAGGCCTGACAATCGTTACCGGGAAACCCTGATCGCGGTAGGCTTTCATCAGGCGTTCTTCGCAGGCAATTTTGTTGCGCGAATAATCCCAGTATGGATTTTCAAGCGGTGTAGATTCTGTGATCAGATAATGTTTTGGGGGCTTTTGGTAGGCCGAAGCCGAACTGATGAACACGAACTGTTTGGTACGGCCACGGAAAAGAGTCATATCCCGCTCAATATCTTCCGGAGTGTAGGCAATCCAGTCAACCACCACGTCAAATTCCATATTCTTCAATGCAGCCCGCATGCTTTTCGGATCATGGATATCAGCAATCAACTGTTGACTTCCGGGAATTTCTGCGGAACGCAATCCACGGTTCAGCAAATAAAGTTCAAAACCTTTGTCAATGACCTGACGACTGACCGCACTGCTGATAAAGCCAGTGCCACCGATAAAAAGTACTCTCATAACAGATTTGTTTTAAACTTTGCCTGATAAAGGTAGGAAAAATGACAATAATCAAATCAAATTCAGTAATTTGGTCATCAAAACTAACCATTTATGAAACCAGCAATGAAACCAAAATCAATGAAACTTTTAGGCATGATTCTAACTTTCCTTATGACCAATTTAGCTGTTTTCAGTCAGGTAATGGGGCTTGTGGATGTGAAACATGCTGAGCAGGTGATCACCGTTGGCGGCCCGACCGCCGATGTTACAGGATTTACATCTGAGGCGATTATGATTGCAATGGATGCACTTCGTACCCGAGGTGGCGGTGTGGTGAAACTCAACCCGGGGACCTTTCAAATCATTGGTCCGGTGCGCCTTTCGAGCAATACTTCACTGATCGGATCAGGCAAATCAACTATCCTGAAAAAATGCGATGGATTTAAAACCAGCTTTATTATTGATGCAGATTGGGGAATGTTAAAGGCAGTGGTAAAAGATGCAAATGGTTTTAAAAAGGGGATGGGTATTCAGTTGTATGATGAGGAACACAATCAGGGTTGGGATGTTACAACCGCTGTAATTACCGACATTCAGGACAATGTGATTTATTTCGACAACCGCACGGTGAATGATTACCTGGCCAGCCTGAGCGGAACCATTACCAACGGTTGCTCGATTATTGAAGCGGTTGAGGTTGAAAATGTGCGAATTGCCAATTTGGTTATTGAAGGAAATAAATCCACGAACGACTACATCAACGGATGCCGTGGCGGTGGAATTTACATTCATAAATCGAAATATTGCACGGTGGAAAATGTCAGGATTAACGAGTTTAATGGCGACACTTTTAGCTGGCAGATTACTGAAAACATAACTGTCAGGGGATGCGAAGCTTCCAATGGCGGCGGTCTTGGGTTCCATCCCGGAACCGGATCGGATCATTCTATTGTCGAAAACTGCATCAGCCACCACAACAGCGGAGATGGCATTTTTCTGTGCTGGCGGGTACAAAACGGCATCTTCCGCAACAATACATCGTATGCCAACGGAGATAACGGTATTTCAATCGGCCACAAGGATACTGACAACTTGTTCGAAAATAACCACGTTTACGAAAACGCCCATCACGGTGTACTTTTCCGCAACGAAAATGAGCAGAACAGCGGCCATCGCAACACTTTTACAAACAATGTGGTTGAAAACAATGGCACCGAACGCGAATCGGCAGGGTTCTACATTGGCGGCGAAACACAAGATATTACTATTACCAACAACACTATTCGCTCAACCGGCAAAGGGAAACAGACTACTGCTATTTTGGTTGGCAAAAAATCTTCTAAAGTAACTGCCAAAGACAATCAGATTTCGGGATTGAAAGAGTTGGTGCACGAAAAATAGGGTGCGGATCCACATTAATGCAACACAGGGTTCCATTTCATTCCACCCTGTGCTATAACAAAACGTCCTTTCAGGACTTTTAGGCAGATCATCAATCATCGCATCCGCAACAAGGGGCAACGCCCCGACAGGTAACAGCATAGTCCGGAATGAAATGGAGGGCTATGATATAGGAATCAATGCTTCCTTCGACTGCTTCGCGCTCAGGGAGCGGCGCATTGATCAACATTTATGGATTGCGAAGAAAAGAATAACCAAAAAATTGAAGAATCATCCTACAACGCAAGTACCCTCAGCATACCGCTGCCTGAGCGCGAAGCAGTCAAAGGCGGTTTCTCGATTAGAACATTCCGTCGGTCCTAAATATTTCTTACAGCATCTTTTACCCAAATAATTGATTGTTAAGTAAAATTCAGTAATTTGGGAGGCAAAACCCGAATATAAGAATCAAGTAAATGAAAGATATCTTTACTAACAAATGGATTGGCATAAGCTTACTTCTAGTGGTTCTCTTGGCTGGATTTATCCCATTTTTCTTTGTTTTCAAAGACAGCATGATTTCAAAATCAATTTCAGATTGGGGAAGTTTTGGTAGTTATTTGTCCGGCGTTATTGGGGTTATCAATGTTATTGTATTCATATACATTACCTATCTAGTAAGTAAGTTGGATGACAAAAGAAACAAAGGACAAATTGACGCCCAACATAAAATTGTATTATCACAGTTTCGCCAAAATGAACTTGACAAATTGAGTCAAAAGCTTGATTCTGCATTAGA
The DNA here is from genome assembly GCA_013824715.1 of Odoribacter sp. Lineage (GTDB taxonomy): Bacteria > Bacteroidota > Bacteroidia > Bacteroidales > Prolixibacteraceae > Aquipluma. The sequence continues at coordinate 100,434 of PNOH01000013.1, forward strand.
TCTTGCTGGAGAAGAAAAATATATGATCATCCATAAAATTTCAAGTGCTGGTATTTCTCTTACTAATTTTATCAATCGAGCAACATACTTATTTCCAATAATTAATGATCATAAAATCAAAATTTATGCTGAGAATATATTGAGTAAGTATGATCAGCTAATTCCAATTGTTGAAGAAATCTATGGTAACCCTATTGAAAGTTGGCAAGAAGAAAAATTGGAAACGAAAGTTCAATTTGTTCTTATGCAAACATCAGTATTAATAGAAGAATTACGCAAGTTTATTCTAGATGATTTAAATACCTGATGAATTAGATATTGCCATCATAAAAAAAGACACCACATCTTTGATAAAGTAGCTTTTGTAAAAACCAATCGGATTATTAATTGAAATTCAGCAATTTGATCGGTGAGTAGCGCAAATATGAATAAAATTAACTTAAACAATTTTTACTATGGAACATTTTATTTCAATTAATTTTCAAGAGATATTGAAAGGAGAAAGTAGACCATCTGAAGAATTTCTGAACTACAAAGACATTTTCTCTAACAATTTGAGTAATGTACCCAATGCTGGTGATTATATTGAATTTAGTCATGAGGAAGATGGGCAAATCGGAATTTACAAGGTAAAAACCAGATATTTTCGCTATTCTCTAAAAAATAGCAAGTGCAATGTAACTTGTAATGTTATTGTTGAAAGGTATGATGAAGATGCTCCATTTTTGATTAAAGAATAATTCCTTAATAGGTTCCTTTGGAGCATCTAATCTTTATCAGTCATCCTTAAAATTTTTGAGTCATTATTATTTGATATTAATTCAATCCATTTATCAAATAATAATTTAGAAGTATCTTTTTTGAAATAATACTCATCTATTTTAAAGGATTTATTATTTCTAAATACTACCAAAGGTATTCCACCATTATTTTCATTCCCTTCAAATTTAAAGGGACAAATTATATTTTTATAGCCATGTGTTGTAAGTGAACTTGAAAACTTTAAATCATATCCTCGCCATATTAGAGTATCATTTTCATAATCTTCTTCAACGAGAGCTAAATTGTATATAAATGCAGTATCAAATCCACACATAAAATACATTGTACTATCAACTATGACGGCGTATTTATTCCCATAAATTGCTTTATAACTTCCATGTATTGGGCTATATTTTTTACAAGCTATTGCAAACAGCAAGATAAAGGCAAAATATTTATAATTCATAGTTTAGTTTTTGGGATTACAATG
>PNOH01000014.1 GCA_013824715.1 Odoribacter sp.
AAGCAGTGCGGCATTTGGCAATTCTTCACTTTTTTGCATGGCCATGGTTCTGGCACGAACTCTTTCAAGGGCAAGTTGTATTTGTGATTCTCTGGCCTGTGCTTCGGCTTTTTGCAGATCGAGGAAACGGGTATAGGTCTGTTCAAAAACTTTAGCGAAGCGTTTGAATACATCATGCATTTCGGGAACGTGTTCGTAGGTAATGAACAGGAGGAAACCTTGCGTGAAGTAGGCGACATGAAATATTTGAAATGTTGGAAGGGGAAAGCCCGCATCGGTAACATGTTGCAATGCCTCGCGTGGGCCAGGGATTGTTTTCATAAAATCGTAATGTGCCTTGATGGCTTCACCTCCTATTTCTTCGACATACAAAGTTTCGCCTCGTTGTAAGGCTTCATAAAACCGGAGCGTGGCATCTTCGCGACCAGGATAAATAAACTTGGCCAACTCAACTTCAGTACCCATCCAAGCCGTGAGGAACTTTTTGTCTTCATCCCAAATTTGAAAACCACAGGTCCACGATGAAGTCCCCAATGCCTTCACTTGCTGAAAAAGCAAGGAGGCAGCATCTTGCAATTCATCTGTTCGCTGCATGGCCATCGTCCTTGCCCGAACCCGCTCCAAAGCGGCTTCAATCTGTGCTTCCCTCGCCTGTGCTTCGGCTTTTTGTAGATCAAGAAAGCGGGCATAGGTTTGTTCAAAAACTTTTCCAAGGCGCTTGAAAATATCCCAGGCATCCGGGCATGGTTCAAGTGTAATAAACATCAAGCCTATCTTCTCACCATATACATAATGGTTAATCACGCGAGTAGGAAATGGAATGCCAGAAGCCCTGATTCCTTCAAATTGTCTTGGTGCAAAGCTCACTAACAATTCATAGGTTTCTGCGAGCGATTCTCCCGATACATCAAACGCATGAAATTCTTCTCCTCTTTTTTTCGCATCGCTGATCTCACGAAAAGCAGGATGAGAGGTGAGGTCTACGGTATAAGGCTCCATGAATCCTCCCGTTGGATTTGTTACCCAGTCGATATAGGATTCATTCCCTTCTTGCCAAATGTTAAATCCAGTTGACCAGGGCAATATTCCAAGTTCCTTCACCTGATTAAACAAAATTTCTGCCACATCACTCAATTCCTCACTTCGCTGCATGGCCATCGTCCTGGCACGGACCCGTTCCAAGGCAAGCTGAATTTGTGATTCGCGGGCCTGGGCTTCGGCTTTTTGGAGATCCATGAAACGGGTGTAGGTTTGGTCGAATACACCGGCAAACCTTTCCAATAGTTGAATGGTTTCGTCAGGCAACGGTGCGAGCGTGGAAATAGAGATCAACCCTTTAGAAAAAAAGCCGGCACTGATTACCCGGCTGGCATCAGAATAATCAGAATTATCCTTTGTACCACTTAATATATTCCGGTAATTGACCCAACCTTTGAGTTCCTTTCCTGACAACTCAATCACCACCAATCTGTTATGTGCTTTCCATGCTTTAAACAATTTTTGCATTAAGGTAGGTTCCTCAATACTAGCATTGAAAGCACTGTTTATTTGAGTGCCGGTTCCGTCCGACCCTGTTATTCTGAATTCAATTGATTCTTCTGCTTCATCAATAATTCCAATAGTAATTTGAATAGGAATTTCGCCCAATTCCTTGAATTGCTGAAAAAGGATAAAAGCTGTTTCTGAAAGCTCCTCACTTTTTTGCATGGCCATAGTTCGAGCGCGAACCCGTTCCAAAGCCAACTGAATTTGTGATTCCCTTGCCTGGGCTTCGGCTTTTTGAATATCCAGAAATCGTCGGTAAGCCAATTCAAAAACATTCCGGAATCGTTTGAACAGGTTTATTTCTTCTTCAATCAAAGGCGAATAAGTTGAAATACCCAATGCAACCGGACCCAATGAGAACATATAATAATTGAGTGTTTGTGCCTCTTCTAAAAAGGAATCAGCAAACTGATTGGTTGTTTTCTGATATTCGTACCAATCCTTAACTTCTTGACCCATTAAAGAAGTTGAAAAAAATTCGCCTGCACCTTTAAGCATCCTCAAGGCAAACTCTTCCTGCAAATGATGCGTTTTATAACTCACCTCAGTGATTAAAAGCTTATCATGGCGGGCGTAATATTCATAATTGATGTAAGTTCCTTTGGATTCATTTATAATGGCGGTTTGTATGTTTCTGATATTATTTACTTTCAGAAATTCAAGCTGTTCAGAAATAATACGGCAAACTTCTGCCATTTCGGAAGGATTTTGCATGCTCAATGCAACTGCTCTAACCCGCTCTAATGATGCTTCAATTTCCAGCTCACGGTTTTGTGCCTCAACGGCTTTCCGCTTTTGCTCCAGTTCTTCGATGGTTTCCTCCAGAAGAATGGCTGTGGTCCGTTTGACTTTCTCGGTGCGGTCGAGCTTGAAGGCTGTGATCTCCATTTCTTTTTCAGCATCGGCTACAGCTTTGGTAAGCGAAGTTTTTTCTTCGACTGATAACAACTCGTCTTGTTGGAGAAATTCTGATATTTTCTGGAGGTTCTGGTTCATGATTATTCTATTTTTCTTTTAATGCAACACAACAAGCGGTTAAGCCATGCATCTCTAAATTTCCATTCGTGGCCCGTGCCATTTCGGCATTGCTGAACATACCTGCCATGGGCACATTCCACACTTTTCTTATTCCTTCTATCTCTTCACTAATCAAAGGCCCCAACGAAAGAAGTCTGCCTGCACAACTAAACAACAAGATTGCATCTGCTTCAGGCATTTCATTGGCTTTCAAATCTTCGCAGCCTTTAATCACTTTTTCTATCACATCAAAATCAGGTGCTATTGAAAAACGCACTTTAGAACCTTGTGGCACCGACCCGCTACAGTAATACGAACGATCATTCCAATCTACGACCAGCCCAGCCCGCATCACAGGGTCTCCGCATTCGCGCTGCAATTGCAATGGCAAAGTGATCGAATGTTCCAATGCAAAATTTTCGGGTGTTACATTTTTAAGGCCGCCATACTTTATGACCAGGTCCAATACCGGAGTATCATCAATCGTATAAACATGATTGCCAACACTTTTTGTTACTGTTTTTTCGGTGCCCACTGCATTCCAGCCACAGGTAGCCCTACCTTTTATACTGATTTTGTCTTCATCAAGAACAAGGACCACTATGCCGTTGTTGCTCGATTTGCTATTGGTAAAAACAAGTTGTTCTTTAAATGCAAAATCATCACCCGCCATACCGCCATAAACATTCACCTGTTTGCCAAGAATGTCTTCAAAACCATGCAGTAACTCTTCTGCATCAGTGGCTAAATTGCTGCCGGCGATGAGGAAGCTGGGATGTGCAAATTTTTCCAATGCTTTGGTAGCTATGGACTGTGTGGTTTGCTTGTATTTATTTTCAGGAAATTCCTCAAACAAAATGCTGAAGTATGCCGGATTGATATCGAGCAGCAACATGGCAATTTCACCGGAACTTATTCCCTCCCCGGTAAATTCTCCATTGGTTGTGGCGCCAAAAATGGCAATGCCGGCATCATCCAGTACTTTGCAAACCGCATCACGATCTTGTTTTACTGATATAAACACGATGGCAAGTGTTGGCTTGTAGCCATCCGCCATGCTTTGCTCCAGTTCGGTTTTAATTTCTGAAGGGGAATTTCCCTTGATTGATTTCGCTTTCATATTTTTAAAGTTTGAAGTCCGAAGTCCGAAGTCCGAAGACCGAAGTCGCCGTTTTCTTCTGACTTCCGACTTCGGTCTTCCGTCTTTTCTTATTTTTTATTCATTTCCTCATAATCAAATACCAGGTTGCAGAAAGCAATTACCCCGGTTTTAAATGAACTGTCTTCAATTAAAAATTGAGGTGTATGGTGTGGGCCTGAAGTTTTTGGGTCTTTCCCTTTGGGTAATCCACCAATAAAAAAGAATAAACCCGGAACTTTTTGTGCATAGAAGGAAAAATCTTCGGACCCGGTTTTTGCTGGCATAAGCACCACGTTATCAGTTCCTGCTGTTTTTTGTAACGAGGGCAGCATGGCAGCGGTAAGCGCTATATTATTAAAAGTTACTGGGTAGTGAGAGGAATAGGGCAATTCAACCACTGCGGTAGCGCCGGCAGCTTCGGCTGTTTTCTCGGCAATCTGTCTGATGCGGTTAAAAACCATCGTTTCATCTTCGAGGGTGAAAGTTCTCACAGTTCCCAGCATGACTACCTGTTCGGAAATAATGTTCGAGCGGTTGCCACCTTCAATAGCCCCAACTGAAACTACAGCAGGATTTTCTGTCAAATCAACATTCCGGCTTACTACGGTTTGCAAGTTGTTAATGATTTCGGCTGCTACTACAATCGGGTCGATTGACAACCAGGGTTGCGAACCGTGCGAAGGCTTGCCTTTTACCGTGATCCTGAAATCGCCGACAGCCGCCATTGTACCTGCAGGGCGATAGTATATTTTACCCACTTCAAATTGTGCATTCATGTGCAAACCGAAAATTACATCCACTTTGGGGTTTTCCAAAACGCCTTCTTTTACCATCAGTTCTGCGCCACCTTCTTCTCCTACGGGAGCGCATTCTTCTGCAGGTTGAAAAATGAACTTGACTGTTCCTTTCAGGTCTTTTTTCATTCCGGATAAAACTTCTGCAACACCCATCAGTATGGCTACATGGGCATCATGTCCGCATGCATGCATCACGCCGGTTTCCTTTCCGTTGTACATTGTTGTTACTTTCGATGCAAAGGGCAAATCATTTCTTTCGGTTACAGGCAAGGCATCCATATCGGCCCTTAAAGCAATCACCGGACCGGGCTTGTCACCTTTTAAAATGCCTACCACACCGGTTACCGCAACGCCTGTTTTTACTTCAAGGCCTAATGATTGCAAATGTTTGGCAATGATCGCTGATGTTCGTGTTTCACGGTTTCCGAGCTCCGGGTTTTGATGAAAATCGTGCCGCCAGTCAATAACTTTCTGTTCTATTTTATCTGCTGATACTTTAATAACCGCATCGATACCAGGTTTTTGTGCTGCTGCTATTCCGAAGCAGAATAACAAGGCGATAAAGATTGTTTTTTTCATTCTGATATTTTTTTGTTTGCCTACTATTGCCGGGTTTCAGCCTTCCCGTTTTAATTTTATGGTTCTTCAGGAGAATGCCTGAATAGAAACAGTATTAATATTTAGAACCTCTTTTATGTAGCCTTTTTAAAAGACTATTCTGTTTCGTCCGAAAAAAGGTTCAAGCTTCTTTGTCCTAAATCTCGCGGACGATCGCCTGCTTACATTTTCTATTTCTACAAATATTTCACTCCTCTGGAGTTGAAGACTGCTCAACTATCGAATTTGGGTCGTCTAAATTTCTAATATTGAGAAACCGGCAAGCCTGTTTAAGAGCAAAGTGTTATTTCCCTGCAGGTGGGATCAGCCCGAGTTGGGTCATGAAGTCCAGGTTGTCCATAAAATCCCGTTCTTCTGCAATTTTCCGATTGGCCATACGGACCAACGTGACGCCGTCGATATTGACGGTTTTACCTGTTGCCGGAATACCGAAAAATTCACCGGTATGGGTTCCTTTAAAATTCCAGTGTTTGACGATTTTGTCGCCTTGTCCGACAACATCTTTAATGGTGAACTCGATATTGGAGAACCCGGTCAGGTAATTCGCATAGTACTCACGGGCTTTGTCGATGCCAAAAATGTCAGGGTTAGCATGCATCACCACATCAGCAGTAAAGTTGGAATCATTGAAAAGCTCTAATTTCCCCTGGTTGATGATTGCATCCCAAACATGAGTGTACATTTTAATGTTGGCTTCAACAGGATCTGCTTTTTCTTTTACCGGTGTTGAACAGGCCGAGAGTAATAAAGTAGTAACAGCTAATACGGCCATTAAAGAATTTCGGAACTTTGATTGTTGTTTCATTTGTTTTTGTTTCAGGTTTAATGCAAACGTTAATAGAACATATAAAGATTCGTATATCTGATAATATTTAAAAAAAAAGACTCAGTATTCAATATCGGAAATAATCATCCCTCAATGGAGCCATTTTTTTCAAAACGGCTTCAATCTTAAGATTATCTGAAACGGTATTAAAGCTGGCCATAACCCCATCGCCCAATTCTTTAATCCAACGGCCACCAAATTGATCAATAACCGGTTTATGAAACTCACGGTTTTTCCGCAGAAGGTAAAAGGCTTTCTGTTCATCGTTTCCCATTAATGCGGTATAGCCAATAATATCGGTAAACATGATTGCTGCAAGTTGGCGCGATTGGGGCATAAAATATCGTTTTAAATGGTTATATTAATGAAATTCAAGTTATTCCAAGCTTTTATAACATAATCCCGACCTTAAAGTTTATTCAATGCCAATAACCAGTTTGTTTAAATAAATCTGTTTGACGGGCTCACGGTTTTCCTTACAAAAACGGGTGAAGTAATGGTGCTTATGAAGAAAAGAAATTTGCATAAGGTTCCATTTTGCTTGTGTCAAAGAAGGATTTAATGACTGGATTTCATAAAATAAACTTACTGACTTAATCTCAAACGATGGTGTTCCAAGGTACTCCAGATCAGCATCAGCAAGTATTTCCTCTAATTTTGTTTTTGGCAATTGCGGTATTTTGGTGGCCATTATCATACCACAGATCAAGTCAATTTCAGTTGTGGAATAACCATACCCCGGAAGGTTTCGCCGGGCTATAATACAGCTTTCTTCTTCATGATTGCTATACATTTTGATGTAGCCTGTATCATGCCAGAGTGCTGCGGCGCTCAACAATTCCAGTTCTTTATCTGTACATCCTTCGTGGGCGCCAATTTCCAGGGCTTTTTCCTGAACATAGATGGTGTGTTCAGGATTGTGATAATAATATTTTTGTGGAAGATTGTTTCTCAATAGATTGAGAACAAAATTTTGCATGAGAAGATTATTTTGCATGTCCTTTTTCTTTTAAAATTCCCCCGGACGCTTCATTGATGCTTTGAATATACATAAATGCTTTGGGGTCAATATCCATAATAGAATCCTGTATCTGGTTTATTTCAAGACGGGTAACTATGGTAACAATGATCTCGCAATCGCTCTTAATATCGAAACTACCGGGCAGAAATCCTCTTTCTCCTTTATACACTGTAATGCCTTTTCCCAATTCATTAACAAGGAAATCTTTGACCCTTTCGTGTTGTGCAGAAATAATATTGATCGAGGTATATTGCTCAATTCCATCAACCACATAATCGGTTGCCCTGGTTGCAGCAAAATAGGTGATAAGCGAATACATAGCGGTCTCCAGACCAAAATGAAATGCAGCGCCTGCGAAGATGAAAGTATTAAAAAGCATGATGATTTCGCTGTTCGAGAAGCCTGTCCTTCTTTTAGTAAATACTGCAATAACTTCAGCGCCATCAATCACCCCACCGCTCCTGATCACCAGGGCAACGCCGGTACCAATCAGGATACCTCCAAAAATGGCAATTAACAAACGATCTGTGGTAACTGGAGGAATATCGGTGAAGAGTAACCCCAATGCCAGTAAGATAACGGCAAGCGTGGTTTGAACGGCAAAGGTCTTCCCGATTCTTTTATAACCCAGATAAATAAAAGGCAGATTGAAAACAACCACAAAAATACTGATGTTGATGTGCGAGATTTCGTGCAATAAAATGGAAATCCCGGTAACCCCCCCATCCATAAACCGGTTGGGTATCATAAATCCTTTCATGGCAAATACTGCCATGCCCGATCCGACCAGGATTTGAAGCAGGTTCTTCAGATTCCAAACTTGTCCCCAGTTAATGATATCGCTTTGATGCTTTTTTGTCATAGTGAATCAATTGAGTTGAGTGAAAATTAAGCTAATACAAAAAAAAGACTTAAAGGTTTAAAATACCTTTAAGTCTTTTTTTTTTACTCACTGGGTGACCTTACATCACCCCGTGAATAGGATCGATCGATTTCTCTATTTCGGCATCGGGTAACCCTGCAGTTTGGCCAGGTTGGCTTCAATTTCGTGTTCCGGATATTCGTAGTCTGTTAACTGACCGGTCATGTATTTGTCGTAACCAACCAAATCCATTAAACCGTGTCCGCTGAAGTTGAAAAGGATTACTTTTTCCTTGCCTTCTTCTTTGGCTTTCAGCGCTTCGCGGATAGTTGCTGCAATCGCATGGGTCGTTTCAGGAGCAGGAATAATTCCTTCAGTTCTCAGGAACAGTAATCCGGCTTCGAAACATTCGTTTTGGTGGATTGCCTGTGCTTCCATTAGCCCATCGCGCAGGGCAGCGCTTACGAGTGGCGACATTCCGTGGTATCGCAAACCTCCGGCGTGGATTGGGGCAGGTACAAAGTTGTGTCCCAGACTGTTCATCGCAAGAAGTGGGGTCATTTTAGCCACATCACCATGGTCGTAAATGAAGGGAGCTTTGGTCAGAGTGGGGCAGGAGAATGGTTCTGCCCCTATGATCTGAATATCGGCTCCGTTAATTTTATCGTACATGAACGGGAATGAGATTCCGGCGAAATTACTACCACCACCACAGCAGCCAATCACCACATCCGGCTTTTTGATACCCACTTTGGCAAGCTGCTTTTTTGCTTCGAGCCCGATAATGGTTTGGTGCAGCATCACGTGATTCAAAACCGAACCCAGTGCATAACGGGTTTTTCCGCTTGGGTCGCTTACCGCTTCTTCAATGGCTTCCGAGATGGCAATTCCCAAACTTCCGGGAGTATCAGGGAATTCGGCCAAAATGTTACGGCCTGCCTGTGTTTCCATACTCGGACTCGCAACACATTTGCCGCCCCAGGTTTGCATCAGAATTTTGCGGAAGGGTTTCTGGTCGAAACTTACACGCACCATGAAGACTTTACATTCGATTCCTCCAATCTGGGCGCAGGCGTATGAAAGGGCGGAACCCCACTGTCCGGCGCCAGTTTCGGTAACCAGTTTTTTGATGCCGAACTGCTTGTTATACCATGCCTGAGGTACAGCCGTATTGGGTTTGTGGCTTCCGGCAGGCGAAACGCCTTCGTTTTTGTAATAGATTTTGGCCGGAGTACCGAGGGCGGCTTCCAGTTCATAAGCACGGATCAGTGGACTTGGCCTCCACTGAAATAAGATTTGACGTATCTCTTCAGGAATGTCTATCCAGCGTTCCTGCGAAACTTCCTGCTCAATAAGGTTCATCGGGAAAACAGGAGCGAGCATTTCGGGGCGAACCGGATTTCCGTCAGGACCAAGTGGTGGATTCAAAGGAGAGGGAAGATCAGGTGCAAGGTTGTACCATTGTTTCGGCATTTCTGATTCGTCGAGATAGATTTTTTTTTGTCTGGCCATGATGTTAATTTTTTAATTAGTATTTCGGTTTATTTTAATTCTTTTTCAGATACTTACATACAGAAAAAGGGATTTCCTGCTTTCACAGAGAATCCCTTTTTCCAGTCTTTATGACTGCAAATTCCTATGTGAATCTCGCGTTTCATTTTTAATGTTACGCCAGTTCCATTCTTTTCCGTATGAAGGTGAATTGTACATATCTTTTTTAGATTCAGTGAGTAAAACTAATGATATTTTTCAGGTTTTCAAGAAGTATAACCAACGATTTGATAGTTTTTACTGATTTTTAATCGCGGTCAATAAAAATTGTGGTTAAAAATAACATCACCCATTTAATCGCTGAATCATAAAAAATGCGGTTAAAAACCGCATCACCCGAAATTCAACTATCTTTGTCAGCCTCAAACAATATTCGAAAAATGACTGACTTTAAACGTACCCTCATTACTTCGGCTTTGCCGTATGCCAACGGACCGGTTCACATCGGACATCTCGCCGGCGTGTATGTTCCTGCTGATATTTATGCCCGTTTTCTTCGCATGAACGGACAGGAAGTGGCTTTTATCGGCGGTTCCGACGAGCATGGCGTGCCTATTACACTGAAAGCCAAAAATGAAGGAGTTACACCGCAGTATATCGTGGACAAATACCACGGAATGATCAAAGATTCATTTGAGCGTTTCGGAATTTCGTTCGATATTTATGCCCGGACCAGCGATCCGATTCACCATCAAACAGCTTCAGAGATATTCCTGAAAATCTATCAGGACGGCAAATTCATAGAAAAAACTTCGGAACAGTATTACGATGCCGAAAACAGGCAATTTCTGGCCGACCGGTATATTACCGGGACCTGCCCGAAATGCGGTTTCGAACGCGCTTACGGCGACCAGTGCGAAAGCTGTGGAACATCGCTTAGCCCGAACGAACTGATCAATCCAAAATCAATGATCAGCGGAAACACTCCGGAACTGAAAGAGACCAAACACTGGTATTTGCCACTCGGTCAATACGAAGAATGGCTGAAAGAATGGATTCTGGAAGGTCACAAGGAATGGAAAACAAACGTTTACGGGCAGTGCAAATCGTGGATTGATAGTGGATTGCAATCCCGGGCCGTCACCCGCGATCTCGATTGGGGCATTCCGGTTCCGGTTGCCGGAGCTGAGGGAAAAGTGCTGTATGTGTGGTTCGATGCGCCGATTGGCTACATTTCGGCCACCAAAGAATGGACTCCGGAATGGGAAAAATGGTGGAAAGACCCGGAAACCAAACTGGTGCACTTCATCGGGAAAGACAACATCGTTTTCCATTGCATCATTTTCCCCGTCGTGCTGAAGGCTGAAGGTTCGTACATTTTGCCTGAAAACGTTCCTGCCAACGAATTTCTAAACCTTGAAGGCGATAAAATTTCAACCTCGCGCAATTGGGCCGTATGGTTGCACGAATATCTGGAAGAGTTTCCCGGAAAGGAAGATGTGCTGAAATATGTACTTACTGCCAATGCTCCTGAAACTAAAGACAACGATTTTACCTGGAAAGATTTCCAGACCCGCAATAACAATGAATTGGTGGCCGTGTTAGGCAACTTCGTGAACCGTGCGCTGGTCCTGACCCAAAAATATTACAATGGAAAAGTTCCGGCTGCCGGAACATTGACCGAAAATGATAAAGCTGCCCTGGCTGAAATTTCAGCAATAAAAGCCGAAGTAGAGAAAAGCATTTCGCAATACCGTTTCCGCGAAGCCCTGAAATATGCGATGGACCTGGCCAGATTGGGCAACAAGTACCTCGCCGATGCTGAGCCCTGGATTGTGGTGAAAACCGATCCGGAACGTGTTGAAACGATTATGAACGTATGTTTACAGATTACCGCCAACCTGACCATCATTCTGGCGCCATTTCTGCCATTTACCATGGACAAACTGCGTATTTTCCTGAATATGGACGAACTGAACTGGAGCAATCTGGGCCGAACCGATCTTTTACTGGTCGGTCACCAAACCAATACTCCGGAATTGCTGTTCGAAAAGATTGAAGATGAGGTGATCGAAAAACAGGTAAACAAACTTCTGGCGACTAAAAAAGCCAACGAAGTTGCCAATGCCCAGGTTTCACCAGCCAAAGAAAACTGCACCTTCGACGATTTCAATAAAATGGATATCCGTACCGGAACCATCCTGGAAGCCGAGCGAGTTCCCAAAACCAAAAAGCTGCTGAAACTCACCATTGACACTGGTATCGACAAACGTACCGTGGTTTCGGGCATTGCCGAATATTACAATCCGGAAGAAATCATTGGCCAACAGGTGAGCATTCTGGTGAACCTCGAACCCAAAGAACTGAAAGGAATCCAGTCGCAGGGAATGATCCTGATGGCGCAGGATGCCGATGGTTCGCTGAAATTTGTGGCGCCGATTTCACCGGTTAAAAACGGGTCGGAAATAAAATAAGGAAGCCCCCTCTAACTCCCCCGGAGGGGGAGGATTGGACGGCTGCCAGAAATATGTAACGAATTTAATCAAAGACATACCCAAATCCCTCCCCTTCGGGGAGGTTAGGAGGGGCTGCTCTAACCCTGCCAACTACTGTTGGTGCGGTTTTCGTAAGCCTCAGTGCCATCCCGAGTCATCGGGACGGATCGGTTGCTTACTCTCTATAAATCGAACCCGCTTTTCTACGGAAAGGCGGTTTTTTTAATTTTAATTCTATGATTTTATACTAAATTTGTTGAAAATCATTGGTTATGAATACGCTTGAATTGAAAAACAAAATCATCAGGAAAATTGATAGTCTGAATGAAGCTGATTTTGAAAAAATATATAATCAGTTACTTGAAGTTCTTAAATTGGCGACTCCATATAAGTTATCCGAGGAGGAAAATGAAGCGATTGACTTAGCTTTGAAAGTGGTTGAAGAAGGTTAGACCTATTTGCATGATGATGTGGTATCTGAAGCACGGAATAAATTTCCAAATCTGAAATTCAAATGAGAACCGTTCGCTGGAACAAACTTGCACGGCTTGATTACTACGAAAACATCAACTATTTGCTGAAAAATTGGTCAGAAAAAGAGGCACGGAATTTTATAGATGAGGTTTCATAAATTGAAAATTTATTGACAAAAGGAAATGCTGATTTTCAGGAAACCGATAAAAACTAAATCATTAACAATGAAAAACTCCCAAATCCCTATCCGCGGCAATCGCTATATTTCCTGGTCGCTGCGAGTTTTATTGCTTCTGGTCGCTCTGTTTTTTATGATGTTTTCCTTCGATGTTTTTTCGATGGACGGAACTCTGCTTCAGAAACTGGGCGGATTTCTGATGCACAACATCTTCACTGTTTTTATGCTTCTCGTTTTATGGCTGGCCTGGAAACGCGAAAATTGGGCTGGAATTCTTCTTATTGGGATGAGCGTATTTATGGTGTTCTTTTTCGGAGGTACATCACGCCTGATGGGCGGAACCTGGATGATGATCAGTCTGCCTTTTGCAGTTGGCTTGCTTTTTCTGACTAATTTCTACCTGATCAGAAAGTAAATGTATAAACGTATTTCAGCAAAATCATCCGGTTCAGGAATGGAACGCCGGGTGCACTCCCAAACAGGTAATTGGAAGTTGGCCGTGATTCGTTATAAACAAGGAAAAAGTCATTCCCTTCCTTTGGATTGTACCTCAGTCTGAAATTTCCTATCATCATGCGATTAACGCTATTGTATTGTACAAATGAGCTGACAGAAAGTTTGGTATTATACATGTATAAAACTTTCAACCGGGCTATATGACTTGAAAAAAGCTGATCGCGTGAATCGAAGCTGATCCGGTTGTAGCCGTATGAACCGGTAACCTGAAGACTTGAAGATAGGTTTAATGTTGGCTCAGTTGTAACTGATGCCACGGTTCCATCGTAAAATTCGCCGCCGTTAAGGATAAATCTGAGGACCAGTGGCTTCGTCAACGGAGTTGAAATAATGGAGAAGATATTTTTGTAAACATATTCCCCTGTTGGAACAAAGACATTGTCCGAGAGCTTGAATTCATTTAAAATGCCTTCTTTAATGTGAAACAAGAATGCCATGACACTCCAGCCATTTTTAGTTTTCAGATCGATGCCTCCGTTCAGCCACCTGTTTTCCAATCCATTATCAACCAGGCGGTGTATATTCATGTAACCCGCGATCAGTTTAAAACTTAATAATTTAGACTTTTCTCCGGGTAGCCATCCATATTGTGCTCTCGTGTCTATTCCCGCAATTCCAAGTTTCGCCATAAATCCGGCGCTCGGGTTAAAATCCATTCCTGAGTAAGAGTAAGTAAGGTTGTACGCAAAACCTTCCTGATTCCGTCGCTCCCATTTCAGATAGGCAAACGAATTTGCCTTGGCATCCACCTTAATTTTCCCATCCGGATTGGTTGTTTGCGCAAATCGTGTTTCAAGATAGTCGTCACCAAAAAGCCTGAAAACGCCATCAGCTCCATAGGCCATGCTGCTTGCGCCGTTCATTCCAATCCGGGTAGTGGCCATGCCCCCAATGTACGAATTGTGGTTAAAAACCTGCCGGCGTGCCCTGAGCACTCCAAAATTTTCGGAAGGAGTATCTTTATAATCTGCCGTTTGCATATCGAGCATTCCAATGTCCCATTTCCCTATTCTTCCGGTCAACCTTGCCCCGCCATAAATCCTGACCGGATTACCATCATTCAACCCAATCCGGCGGCTATAAAAAAGTTCCTGGAAGCGCCCCATGTTGAATCCAAAAATACTCGAACGCTCCTGAAAGAACATTCGTTTTTCAGGAAGAAACATTGAAAAGCGTGTAATATTGACATATTCGTCATCAGCTTCCACCTGCGCGAAATCGGTATTGGCAGTTAAATCAAGTGTGAGGTTGCTGTTCAGGCTATATTTTATGTCGAGGCCACCGGTTAATTGCGGTTTTCTTTCAAGACTATAATTGGTGCGAGCTTCATTTAATAGCTGATTATGCTCTATTCCTGTTAAAATATAAGGTGCAATGTAAACGGGTTTTGCCGGTTTTAAACCATCCATTTCAATGGTCTGCGCGAGTGAAGGTTTCAGAGGGGCGAAAGGTCCATGTTTGGGATCAATTTCAGGATAGGTGTCAATTTCATTACAGTAGCTGACACTCCGGTTCATGATAAGGCCCATTCTGACTTTCCCGTCCTTTTCCTGAAAACGAAGGCTGGAAAAGGGAATACGCATCTCGACCGACCATCCATCAGCCAGAGGGGCAGTTTTTACATCCCAGAATGTATTCCAGCTAAAATTGAGCGAAGTATTTCCCTGTGGCGAAGGCTGAAAATTCCCATCGTTCGAAATCGCAAAATCAATCCGCTGGCCCGCTGGAGTGGTAAAAAAAGCCAATCCACTTTCGTTATCATCATAGGTATCCAGAATTATCCCAAATGAATCCGAATTTCTGGATTCTTCGTCCCGCTTTTTGCTCTTTGATACAATTTGGGTTGGGTCGGTATAATGTAACCGGGCAAAGACCCACAAATATTTATCGTCGTAGCCAATCCGGACTTCAGTTTGTTCGCCGGGCGATTTACCAAAATTTGGCACATGCATTTGCAGGTTTACCGGGCTCGCCATATCCCAAATATTGGGAGCTGTATTTCCACTGAATTCAACCGCTTCGGTAATTCTTGCAATTGGCAAAATGTCGGAACCAGTAGCCTGTAACGAATGAAAGGTTAAACTAAAAATCAACCCACAAAAAAAACTTCTTAAAATCATAGTTAAATCCAGTAAAGCCTTATTATCAAATCAACAGCTTGAAACTACTTTTTGTATTTCGTAACCCTGGCATCGTTGATCACCCCGCCCCAGTTCATTCCAAAAGCAAAATCATAGGTGTTCCCATCCGAATCCACAAAGCATTTCATGTCGCGCGGAACATCTTCCGATTGCTCTTCAACGGTTTTCATATCAGCAGGCATTTGGAATGGCAACAAAGCTGAAGGCTCGGAAACACCTGTAAGAATGTCCAGGATCGTCTGACTCTGAACACCCATTTGCACCAGGATGGCATCAGCGCTCTTCTCAATTTCAGCAAAGATCATTGGGTTCGAAACTCTTATTGCAACAATTACCGGCTTTTCCCCCATTTTAGCTTTGGTTTCAATAACCGTTTTCATATCCTGAAGATTTGATGCGACGGTGGTTTTTCCTTTGTAAGTCCGGTTGGTGAAAGTTTCGAACGGACTTCCTCCGGCAATACTGGTTTCGCGGGCAAATTCGGCTTTGTACGGACTGTATTGCAAACTAATCGGAACATAACCATTCCCATTCTTTTTCAGGTCTTCTTCCGAATAGCCCACTCCACTTTTAGGGCTATCAATACAAACTAAAGCAAAATCAGCTTCTTCAGGTTTTTCAACAAGCTGAAAATATTTCTTTGCAACTTCAGGATTGACGGCATCTTTCCAGCTTTCTTTGGTTTCAACTCCAAACCAGTTCCGTCCTCCGGGGATATATTTTTTGGGAATGTAAACTTTCATCTGTTTTTTCACTGGAAGTACTTTTCCATGATTTTTCAGCATGACAACCGAACGCAATTGTGCGTCGTATCCGGCTTTCATAAATTCAGGATTACCAACAGTTGTTTCTGTTTCAGCCACATCGAGATATGGATTTTCGAACAGTCCAACCCTGAAAATATTGCGTAACAAACGCACAGCCGACTGCTCAAAACGCTTACGCATAAATTCTTCACCATGAGTGGTAACACCCATTTTGTACGCTTCAATCACCGGCCCCATTTCGTTGTTACCGCCAAACTGGTCAACTCCTGCTTCAATGGCTTTGTAATGGCGTTCGGCTTCGGTTAAATTCTCAACGCCCCAGCACTTTCCCTGGAAAACAAACAAATTTTTGGTGTCTTTGGTAATCATCCAGTCGGTGCAGACCACCCCCTCGTAACCATATTTTCCACGGAGCAAATCGGTAATCAGGTATTTATTATAGGCGTTGCCCACGTTTTCTCCATTCACTGTATCCTGATTGAACGAAATCGTGTAATATGGCATTACCGCCGAAGCCATTCCGGTTTTGCCTTCGAGCCTGAAAGCCCCTTCAGTAAAAGGTTTCAGGTGATCTTTAAGATTCTTGCCCGGATAAACAGCATAGGCACCATAGCCAAAATGAGCATCGCGGCCACCTTCTTCAGGGCCACCGCCCGGCCAGTGTTTGACCATGGCATTCACACTTTTATATCCCCAACCTCCTGAAATTTCATCAGTTCCGGTTGAAGTCTGGAAACCATCAACATACGCCCGTGCCATTTCTGCGGCCAGATTAGGATCTTCTCCCATTGTTCCGTCAAAACGGTTCCAGCGGGGCTCGGTACCTAAATCAATCTGAGGAGAAAGCGCAGTTGCAATACCCAGTGCACGGTATTCTTTCGAAGCGATTTCGCCAAACTGTTTCATCAACTGAGGATCGAACGATGCTGCAATTCCCACTGTTCCGGGCCACATGGAGATTTTACCGCCTGCGCCGGCATTAAATTCGGCATACGAATCGCTGCCATGGCGCGGATCGGAACTGTTATTTGACGGAATTCCTAAACCAATACCTTCGACCAGCGCCTGCGCATTGTTGTTCCACTGGGCTGCAACAACCGGACTTTCGACCGAAGTAATCAACACATGGCGAAGGTTGTCGTCGGTTAAAAATTTCTTTTGCTGATCGGTCAAATCACTGGATTGAGCTCCACTTTCCTTAAAAGGTTTTGAGTTGTATGTTGTCCCGCCAAAAGGTCCGCCACCCATAGAAGGAATAGCCTGATGGCCGCTGTACAGCATTAGACCTGCAATCTGCTCAACCGACATTTTCGATGCCAGGTCTTTTGCACGTTCGTCAACCGGTAACCGCCAGTCTTCGTATGCATCGAGCTTGCCGTCTTTGTTCAGGTCTTTAAAAGCCAAACGGTCAATGGTCAGAATTTTTACGCCTGAAGTTGTTGAGTAGCCTAAGGTTTGGCCACCTTCGTTGGTGATCTGTTTGAACGATCCTTTGTCAGTTTCAGTCCATTTCGGGCTGCACCCGTAGCTTAAAAACATGCTGGTCCAAAGCACATAAGTAAAAATATTTGCGATCTTTTTCATATTCATTACATTATATCAGTTAGTTATATTGGCCCTATGACATCTGGTGTGGTTTAAATTTTAAACCGATTACAAGAAATATCAAATGATAAAGATATGTAATCTAAAAAATCTTATTTCTATTTAAGCAACCTTAGTAGAAAACATATTACGCCTTGTTTTAAACCTTATTAATCTATCTGTAAATCAATAATAATGAAACAACTGCAAACATTGATAGAACAACAGTATGAAGCATTGTTGAACGAAGCCATTTTGTTTTCATATTTCGATTAATTTAAATGTTTAATTTCTTTGTGTCAATACGACACAATGATAGTTTTTTATTTGTATATTTCAAAATCCAAAAAAGAAAACATTTGGTTTACATACAGTTGGTTTAAACTGAAATTAGTAATGTGGTGCATCGCGTTTATCTTGTTGAAAAAAAATAGCTTTGGAGGAGGAAAATGAAATGAAAACTGAAACGGTAAATGATGAAAAAAAGACCATAAAAATGAAAAATTATCTGCAACATATTTCTCTAGACTGTGTGGTTTTTGGCTTTCATTCCAATCAGTTAAAAGTGCTTTTGCTACGTATGAAAAATACCGGAACATGGGCTTTACCAGGTGGTTTTGTTTGTGAAGACGAATCAATAGAAGTTGCTGCCAACAGGGTACTGAAAGAAAGGACTGGTCTGGATGAAATTTTTTTACATCAGTTTAATGTTTTCAGCGATCCGCAAAGGTCGAAACATAATCCGGCTGTTTCCGATTTGATACTATCAGGACAGACTTACCCGGAAAAGTCCTGGTTTGACAAGCGGTTTATCTCGGTGGGTTTTTATGCCTTGGTCGAGTTTTCGCAGGTTGAACCTCAGCCTGATGCTTTTTCGGATATTTGCGAATGGATTAATTTGGAAAATATTGGCAACTTAATGCTGGATCACAATCATATCCTGCAGAAAGCGCTGGAAACACTTCGCATGCAACTTACCTTTCAACCGATTGGCTACAATCTGCTTCCCGAAAAATTCACCCTGTCGGAACTTCGAAAGTTATATGAAACCATTTTGGGGAAGGAACTTGACCGCCGTAATTTTCAGCGAAAAATACTGGCATACGACATTTTAACCCGCCTGGAGGAAGTGAGACTGGGGGTTGCACACAAAGCCCCCGTTTTGTATAAATTCAACCTGGAAAACTATAAAAGGGCACTGGATGAAGGACTGCAGGGCAGATGGTAATATATATAAACCTAAAATCTACAGTTTTTTAAACGGTTTAAAATTAGATTTATATCTATTTTGCCCGTAGGGCATAAATGTCAATAGAAAAAACCAACCCATAAATCTGTTGTCCGTTAGGACATTAATTCAAAGGGGATTAATTCCCTAAGGGAAATTTGTTTTCGTGACACGCCTTGTCTATTGATATTCATCTCCTACGGAGAAAATTGGTTCTTCACAGAAATGCGTACCTACATATTTGAAAAGGTAGATTTTAAGCAAATTACAGCAAAAGATTTATCAATCGTTTTCAATGTGATTTCAAGCTAAAATAGCTTTATTTATAAAAACCTTATTTTTATTTATTCAACCTTAGTAGAAATCATAATCCAGGTTGTTTTTTAACCTTATTGGTCTATTTGTAAATCAATTAGATAATAAGGTTGAAGCTTCCTGCTCCAATAATTCTACTAAGAGGTTTCTTTGTCAATTAAGGTTTTAAAACAATTCTTTTTGCGAAATCAGGTTTCTATGAATTGACAATGTCAAAAATAATTATCTATAGTTTCCATTATAGACAAACAGGTACGCATTATTGTGATGACCCAGAAAATTAAAACAGTTTTAATAACTTTTTTTCATACTTAAAAATATACCGGGACAACAAAGTCTTTAAAATGTTTATTTTCGTTGCCTGATCATACCCGGAACCAATGAAAATCAAACCACTTCTGCTTTTTCTAATTCTTACTTTTATCTGTACCAACTTTTCTTCCGCAAAAGAAACCACCGATAAGCTTAAACTCTGGTACACCAAACCTGCCCAAAAATGGACGGAAGCCCTGCCAATAGGAAACGGTCGGCTGGGGGCCATGATTTTTGGCGGTGTTGAGAACGACCGGATACAATTCAATGAAGAAACCTTATGGAATGGCGCACCCAACGATTACGCGCACAAAGGGGCAGTTCAATATCTGCATAAAATCAGGCAATTGCTATTTGATGGCAGACAGAGGGAAGCCGAAGAACTGGCTATGGCCGAATTTATGAGTGCACCGTTAAAACAAAAAACTTACCAGGCATTTGGAGATTTAAATCTTCACTTTCAAAATCAGGATTCTGTTGTCAATTATCATCGTGAGCTTAATCTGAAGAACGCTGTACAAAAGGTTTCCTATCATTCGAAAGGAATCAAGTATACCCGTGAATATTTTGCTTCAAATCCGGATCAGGTCATTGCCATTCGATTAACAGCAGACCAAAAAAAGGCTTTAAATTTTACACTGGATTTTGATGCCCTCCATGAATCTAAAACGATAAAAGCCAGTGGCAATTGCTTAACGTTGAAAGTTCAGGTAAAAGATGGTATTTTGCGGGGAGTGGCTTCACTAAAAGTTGTTTCCGACGGGACGGTTTCTTCAACTGCTAATCAGCTTTCGGTTTCAGGAGCAAAAACCGCCACCATTTACCTGGCTGCTACCACCAATTACATCAATTACAAGGATGTGAGCGGAAATCCGGAGCAAATTGTAAACCAAACTTTAGCCAAACTTGAGAACAGAAAATATGAACAAATCCACGATCTTCATATTGCCGACTATCAGAAACTATTCAACCGTTTTGATGTCCAGTTTTCAGAAAATGAACGATCAAAATTACCGACCAATGAACGGATAGTAGCTTTTTCGAAAGAAGCAAATGATCCGCAACTGCTGGCTTTGTATATTCAATACGGACGGTATCTGTTGATTTCGAGCAGCCGTCCCGGAACTCAGCCTGCCAATTTGCAGGGAATCTGGAACGACCAGCTTGCTCCGGCCTGGGACAGTAAATGGACAGTAAATATCAACACTGAAATGAACTACTGGCCGGTTGAGGTGGCTAATCTGGCAGAATGTCAGGAACCACTTTACAGCATGATTGCCGATTGTGCCGAAACTGGGAAAATAGTCGCCCGGGAACATTACAATGCTCCGGGTTGGGTACTGCATCATAACACCGACATCTGGCGGGGGGCTGCTCCAATCAATAATTCGAACCACGGGATTTGGGTGACTGGTGGGGCCTGGCTTAGCCGTCATTTGTGGGAACATTACCTGTTTTCACAGGATAAACAATTCCTTGCTGAAAGAGCTTACCCACTTATGAAAGGTGCTGCAGAATTCTTTACCCAATTCCTTATTAAGGATCCGAAAACAGGTTATCTGATCAGTACGCCATCAAATTCTCCGGAAAATGAAGGTTTGGTCGCCGGACCAAGCATGGATCACCAGATTATCCGGGCCTTGTTTCGCTCGTGCATCGATGCTTCCGAAATTTTGGGAACCGATGTGGCCTTTGCCAGTAAACTGAAAGAAATGCTTCCAAAGATTGCTCCCAACCAAATAGGGAAACATGGCCAACTTCAGGAATGGATGGAAGATCGGGACGATCCGGCCAATAAACACAGGCATGTTTCGCATTTATGGGGCGTTCATCCGGGAACCGAAATTAACTGGAAAGAAACTCCTGAATTGATGAAGGCAGCCCGTCAGTCGCTCATTTATCGGGGCGATGATGGAACCGGCTGGAGCCTGGCTTGGAAAATTAACTTCTGGGCACGCTTTCTCGACGGTAACCATGCCTACGAAATGGTAAAACTGCTTTTTCGTCCGGTTCAGATTGATGATGTGGTTTACACTGGCGGCGGGGGTTCTTATACGAACCTGTTTGATGCACATCCGCCATTCCAGATTGATGGAAACTTTGGCGCGCCCGCGGGAATGATCGAAATGCTGGTGCAGAGTCACCTGAATGAAATAACCATACTTCCGGCTTTGCCCGATGATTTGCCTTCAGGAAAAATTTCAGGAGTTTGCGCGCGTGGCGGGTTCGAACTGACTTTCATCTGGAACAAAGGCAAACTTCAGAAACTGGAAGTTTTGTCGAAGGCAGGTCAGAAATGTTCGCTCAAATACGGCGAAAAGGTTATTGAAATGGCTACTGAAAAAGGAAAGGTATATTCGTTTGACGGAGAGTTGAAGCGGTTGTAAGATATTCCTTTTCACCCCTATATCCCCTAAAGGGCAATGTCGATAATTAAGCTGAAAACATAATCAAAATATTTCGGTGCGATGCACCTTAACAAACAGACATCCATTTTTTCTATAAATATACTGGTGCTCTGCACCATTTTGATCAATGTAAAGCAGCAGAGCTGCAAAATAGTTGTAGAAATTGGATCAGCAAGATTTCACAAGGTGCAGCGCACCGAAATATAGCCGTAGATATGCAATTAAAAGTCTCTTACTAACCTTAACTATATGACATTGGGATTTTGGGGTTTTACCACCATTGATTCTGAACTACTTTTTCCGCACATTTGCATTCCATTAAAACAACAGGTTATGTTTCAGGTGATTTGGGAACTTAAAGTGAAATTCAGGGAACGCGAAAAGTTTGAGCAATTTTATGATCCGAAAGGCGAATGGGTGGAATTCTTAAGCAAATCGCCCGATTACCAGGGAACTGATATTCTGGAAAGCGGCGAAGGGGATGGTATCTTTCTGGTCATTGATGAATGGCAATCGGAAGAAGCTTTTAACGAGTTTGTCAAAAACCGGAAGCCGGACTACGATTTACTCGAAGAAAAGGCAAAAACAGCAAGCCGCACAAAAAAGCGCATTTTCATTAACGTGAATCCGCAGAAAGAATAATTCCAAAAACCCGTAACCCGAATCCCGCAACTATTACTATGCCCAATTTTACCCATATCCTCTTCGACCTCGACGGAACGCTGACCAACCCGCGCCTGGGAATTGGCAATTCGCTGAAATATGCACTGAAACAAATGCAGATTGACGGTTACAGCGACGAAATCCTTGAACGCTTTGTCGGCCCGCCACTTCAGGAAGGGTTCAAAAACCTGTTCGGACTGGATGAGAAAAACTCTCAGCTTGCCGTTGAACATTTCAGGGTATATTTTGGCGAAAAAGGATTGTACGAAAACGAGCCCTATCCGGGAATCGGCGAATTACTACACGAATTGTACACTTCCGGCAAATGTATTTATGTTGTGACTTCGAAACTTGAAAAGTACTCGAAAATGATTATCCGGCATTTTGAGTTCGACCAATACATTGCCGATTTGCAAGGCGCTGAAGATACTGGGAAACACTCCGGGAAAGGCCAGTTGATTTCCCGGTTGATGGAACGAAACTGTATTCTTCCGTCATCGTCGGTGGTGATGGTTGGCGACACCCATTATGATTTGATAGGAGCCAGGGAAAATGAAATCCCAGCGATTGCTGTAAGTTATGGTTTTGGAACCATAGAAATTTTAAGAAGTTGCAATCCCGATTTCATAGTTGGTTCGGTACATGAACTGAAGGAGCTATTGATGGCCTGAACAAGAAAAATGAATTGAACTGTAATACTACATGAAGTGTTAAGCGATAACTTGACAACCAGATAAGTCCGACAACAGACTGATGACTGCGACTGACCACTGACCACTTTTCCCTATTTTTTTTCTGAATGCTTTTTTCTTTATCTTGATGGCTTGATTTTTCATTTTTCATTATGGGTAATTTCCGGAAAAAAAAGTGGTTTGTTATTTTGAATCCACATGCAGGATCAGGTCGCGGGAAAAAAGACCAGGCAGTAATAATCAACTTGCTTAATAAATCAAACTTTTTATACGAACTGGCAATTTCGGAATTTCCGAAACATACCATTCAATTAACTATTCAAGCCGTTGAAAATGGTTATCGGAATTTTATTGTCGCCGGTGGCGATGGCACTTTGAACGAAGTTGTAAATGGTATATTTACACAAACAATCTGCCCAACTGAAGAAATAACCATCGGTATGATCCCGGTTGGAACCGGTAATGACTGGATTAAAACCTTTGGTATTCCTAATGATTATCAGGCTGCAATAAATATCATACTTCAGGGAGATACCATGCGGCAGAATGTGGGACTTATCACCTTTCCTGAGAGTGATTTAATGCGAACCTACTATTTTGCCAACATGGCTGGTTTTGGTTTCGATGCCAGGGTTGCCGAAAAATCAAACCAACTAAAAGACAAAGGAAGGAAAGGAATTTCAGTTTATCTTCAGGCTTTGGGTTCAAGTTTCTGGAATTACCAGACAACCAAGACCTGCATAGTTATTGACGGCCAGGAGATTAATGAACTTATTTTTTCGGTCAGCATCGGTATTGGAAAATACAATGGCGGAGGCATGATGCAGGCTCCCGGAGCTATTCCCAACAATGGACAGTTTCAGGTTACAGTCATTCGTAAAATAGGGATCTTCGGGATACTTCGGAATCTGGCCGGACTATATTCCGGAGAGTTCATCAAAGATTTCCGCGTTTCGACCCACAAAGCCAGTCATATTTTAATCAGTTCGGCACAAAACATTGCCGGCGAAGCCGATGGCGAAATATTGGGCCACCATAAATTTGAAATAGAATTAATTTTTCAGAAATTAGAAGTCATATACAACCCTGAAAAGTATTTGAAATTTGGATGACACTTTTCCTGATGATTTTCGGAACATGATTGAAATAAAAATAGTTCTACCAGTTAAACAAAAAAAATTGAAATTATGAAAATGATCAATGAGTTTAAGGCCTTTGCCATGCGCGGCAATGTGGTTGATATGGCTGTGGGTATCATTATCGGTGGCGCTTTCGGGAAAATAGTCAGTTCGGTTGTTTCCGATATAATTATGCCTCCAATCGGGCTCCTGTTGGGTGGCGTGAAGTTTACCGATTTGAAAATTACCCTGAAAGATCCGGTAATGGATGCTGCCGGCCAGATAACTTCTCAGGCAGTTGCAATTAATTACGGTAATTTTGTTCAGACAACAGTTGATTTTGTCATTATTGCCTTTGCCATTTTCATGATGATCAAAGCTATGAATAGCCTGAAAAAGAAAGAAGAAGCTCCGGCTGAAGCGCCTGCGCTACCTGTAGCCTCCAATGAAGCAATATTGTTGGCCGAAATCAGGGATTTGCTGAAAAACAAATAATCTGCGACAAGGGATTCCATCCTTCAAAAAAAAGGATGGAATCCTTGTACGATTGACTTTTCTAACGAATGGATTTCTTAAATTGAAACTGTTTGGATCATATGCCAAAGGAAGTAATCACATGGATAGTGATATAGATATTGCTCTGGTAGTGGGTAAAATGGATGATTTTTTTTTTTCAGATGCAATTAATGCTGCTGAGAAGAACGATTGATTTAAGAATCGAACCACATCCGATTTGGGAGGGGGATTTTAATATTCAGAATCCTTTTGCCTACGAAATCCAGGCTACGGGTATAGAAATGTTGTCATTCATTGTAAAAAGAGGCACAGCCACAGAATGACAATGATATTTTGCTGTATTAAGACCATAAATAAGAATGAAAAACCAACTCACATTCATAAACATTTGGCTACCTAAACGAACAGACGACTGCTTCGCAGCCAAAAAAGCCTTCATTTTTCAAACATACCAAAGCCCAACCAATATCTGACAAGTTGAAGGTTGACAAAATGTTAATAATTAGTTGAAACAGATTTTGCTCAATAAACTATTATTTTTAATTTTGGACAATAAATGTCAAAACAAATGATGTCCAAGCAACCAAATATTTCATTCGGAGAATACATTCGCCAATTAAGAGAGGACCGAAATCTACCATTAAGGAAGATAGCCGCTGAACTTGACATTGACACTTCAACTCTGAGTAAAATTGAAAAAAATGAAAGGAATGCTAATGAGCAAATCATTGAGAGACTATCCAAAATATTTTCAATTGACAAAGCGGATTTAAAAGTTCGCTATCTAAGCGACAAAATTACTTACCAACTTCTTGACGAAGAAGATGGAATTGAAATTCTTAAAGTAGCAGAACAAAAAATTATATATCACAAGCAACAACAATTACAATGAACATAGACAAATTATTAAAGGAAAATAAAGTAGAGCTCCTTGGCTATTTTAGGGATAGAGCAAGTGAGTTCCTGACCGATATAAAACAGAAGTATGCCGAGACCCAATTCGATAAAAGAGCAAGGGCAATCAATGAATGTTTAAATGAAACAAAAAACAAACTAATTACAACCATTCTTCAGCAAGCAGAAAAGGAAAATTGGACACACCAAGAAAAACTTGAATGCTTACTAATGATTACCTACTGCAATATTGTTGTAATGATTGAGAGCAGGAATTCTGTTAGGCCATACGAGTATATGGACTTTTCAAGACGAGTGGGTGAACTTTGGGATCCATTTTGTAAACTTTGCTTTTACTATCCAGTAAATGATGTTTCACTTTTTGTTCCACCTCTATTTACAGAAGTTAAGAAAAAACTTACTGACGAAATCGTTGATTACATTAACAAGCTAAATATCTCTCCGGAAGAAAAAGAAGATCTCAAAAAATACTACGATAAAGTTTGGAGTTTAGTGACATCAGGCGAAATTCAATTAGAACTTGATTTGCATTTTGTTTCACAAGGACAGAAATATGTGGTTGATTTTAAAAGCGGATTTGGTTCAAATGAAAAAGGAAATACAAACCGCTTATTGCTTGTAGCCAGCATCTATAAAAATCTTTCTGAAAGCTATAAATGTCTATTGTTTGTTCGAGCCGAAGAAAACAATAGTTATTTCAACACGTTGAAAAATTCAGGTATTTGGGAGGCATTTTGTGGCAGTGAAGCATACGAGAAAATCAGAGAATATTCCGGGTACAACTTAAAAGATTGGATAGACACAAATATGGATTGGTCAAATGATTTCAAGCCCGAAACAATTGCACATTTCCAAGAACAAAATCTTTTACAATATTTATTGTGGTGATGATACTAGAAGCAAGAAAATATCAAGCATTTTACACAAAATCAACTCCTATAGTTGATTACATGGTTAATAAGCTAAACCTTAAACCTACAGACAAGATTTTTGAACCTTGCGGTGGTGATGGTGTTTTCATTGAAGCCATTATTGCTGACAATGAATATGCCAACATTGATATTTGTGAATTAAATGATAATGCCTACAAGACATTATTAAATAAGTTTTCATCTTATCCAACAATAAATATTCGCCAATGTGATACGTTGCTGGATAACGACCTGATATTCAATTCAGGGTTTGGCGGTGTTTATGACAAAATCATAGCAAATCCACCTTATGGAGCTTGGCAAGATTTAGAAAAAAGGGCTATATTAAAAAAAATATATTCTACCCTTTATGCAAAAGAAACCTATGCTTTGTTTTTATTTCGGTGCATTGAACTTTTAAAGGATGGGGGAATCTTAAGTTTCATTATTCCAGATACTTTCCTAAATCTTCATATGCACAAGGCTATCAGAAAACACATATTGACAAAGACAAAAATTGTTGATTTAGCCTTATTCCCTTCATCATTTTTCCCTGGTGTAAATTTTGGTTATGCAAACCTTTCAATAATTACACTTCAAAAAGCAAACAATATTGGTGAATGTTTAAGCAATGATTTTAAGGTTCTTAATTCATTTAAAACTGTTGAACAGTTGAGGAATATAAATGAGTCAGAACTCCAAGTTTTCTCTTTTACGCAAAATGAAATTCTATCAAATCCAGACCATGCCTTTTTAATTTCAAATAACTCGGCAATTGCAGCAGCAATAAATAACTCAAAACTAAAAGTTTGCGATATAGCAAGTTGTGTAACAGGTTTTTATTCGGGAGACGATAAAACATTTTTACAGGTTAACAGTCCTGATTTAAAGAATGGGAAAAATTATGACTTGGTTGATGCTGATTCAGTAAATAGAGATTACGAAAACATTCACAATATTTTAGACGGTATCGAAGGAGAAAAACATTTTGTGCCAATAGTTAAGGGCGGAAATATAAAATTTTTAAAACCAGAAGGTTGGTTTATGAATTGGAGTAAAGAAGCTGTAAGCCATTACAAAAAAGACAAAAAAGCAAGATTTCAAAATCCTCAATATTATTTTAGATATGGAGTTGGAGTTCCAATGATAAGTTCATCGAGTATTACAGCATCTTTGATAGAGAACAAACTTTTTGACCAATCAATAGTCGGCATTTTCCCTAAAGACAAATCATTGACATTTTACCTATTGGCTTTTTTCAATTCACCAACTTGTAACAAATTTATTAGGACTATTAACCCTTCTGCAAACAATCCAGCGAACTACATTAAAAAAATTCCTTTTATTATGCCATCTGTTGAACAACTAAATATTATTGACAGCACAGTTAAGGAAATATTAGAAAGTATCAAACAGACAGGTAGTTACAATGAGGGATTAGAAAACAAATTAAACGAAACAGTAAAAACAATTTACGGATTTTAGCCAACATGCCGACACACAGCCTGAAAATAATGCAGCATAAATAAAAGAAACAAAACGAGAAAAACAAACAACGAAACGCTAACAAAAACTATTTGACAATTGGGGTTTCCGTGGTACGCGAGCAGCAGCGTTCCGCAACAATTTTAGTGGTACACGGACAGGAAATCGCCCGCAAATCCAAAACTGCATATAGTTCCGGACGTTAACCACAAACTTAAATCCCTGTAATTATTATTGTATCAATAATTTGTGGGTGATCAAATTTTATAATAACCATGAGCAAAGCATTCGAACTGGGCCGGAAAGGGGAGGAGTTGGCCGTTGAGCACCTTCGGTCAGTTGGTTATGAAATACTGGCCGTGAACTGGTTTTCGCACCACCTCGAACTGGATATTGTTGCAAAAGATGGCAATGAACTGGTGATTGTTGAAGTTAAAGCCCGTGGGACCGATTCATACGAGCATCCTTCGGAGGCTGTTTCGAACAAAAAAATCAGGTTTTTAGTGAATGCAGCCGAAGCATACATTTTCGAAAACGATATCAACTGTGATACCCGGTTTGATGTGATTTCGATCATTTTCACCGGAAAAGGATTTGAACTGGAACATTTCAAAAATGCTTTTTATCCGCCGGTAGGTTAACCAATAACGAGTCTCTTATCCAAACCTGCCTGTAATGTAGTCCTCGGTTTGTTTTTTTTCAGGATTGGTGAAAATCTTTTTGGTTTTATCGAATTCGATGAGCTCGCCCAGGTAGAAAAAGGCAGTCAGGTCACTGATCCGGGCAGCCTGTTGCATGTTGTGCGTTACGATTACAATGGTATATTTTTCTTTTAGCTCGACAATCAGTTCCTCAATTTTAGATGTAGATAACGGATCGAGTGCGCTGGCCGGTTCGTCCATCAGCACAATTTCGGGATTTACAGCCAATGTACGGGCAATGCACAGCCGTTGTTGCTGTCCGCCTGAAAGTGCCAGCGCCGAATCGCCCAAACGGTCTTTCACTTCATCCCAGATAGCCGCATTTATAAGCGCTGTTTCAACAATTTCATCGAGATGTTTTTTGTCGTTTATACCGTTAATTCTTGGCCCGTAAGCGACGTTTTCGAAAATTGATTTGGCAAATGGATTGGACTTTTGAAAAACCATACCAACTTTTTTTCGGAGGGTGACCACATCAATGTTTTTGTCATAGATATTGATGTGGTCAATGAAAATCTTTCCTTCAATTTTTACACCGTCAATCAGGTCGTTCATGCGGTTCAGGCTACGCAGGAAGGTTGATTTTCCACAACCTGAGGGCCCAATGAAAGCAGTTATTTTTTTCTCCGGAATGCTGATTGAAATATTATTGAGGGCCATTTTGCTACTGTAGTGCAGAAACAAGTTTTCGGTATGT
The DNA here is from genome assembly GCA_013824715.1 of Odoribacter sp. Taxonomy (GTDB): domain Bacteria; phylum Bacteroidota; class Bacteroidia; order Bacteroidales; family Prolixibacteraceae; genus Aquipluma. The sequence continues at coordinate 29,435 of PNOH01000014.1, forward strand.
ATTTTTTCTATTGCCATATTTAGTTTGATTTCTTTTTTCTGATCCGGTATCTTAAAACAATGGCTGAAATATTCAGGATAAATGTGAGCATTAACAGTACGAGCGTGGTTCCGAACTGAATCGGCATCGTTTGATCAACGTTGGCCGATTGAGTAGTCATTACATAAATGTGGTAACCCAGCACCATAAACTGATCGCTGAGCGATGCCGGAAGTGTTGCCACATAATAAGCCACGCCCGTAAACAGGATGGGCGCTACTTCACCGGCGCCACGGCTAACAGCCAGAATTGTTCCGGTCATTATTCCTGAAATAGAACCGGGAAGTACCACTTTCCAGATGGTTTGCCATTTGGTGGCCCCCAATGCAAGGCTGGCGGCACGAAGGTCGTTTGGAACAGTTTTTAAAGCTTCTTCGACCGAAACGATTACGACGGGCAAAGTCAAAAGAGCCATCGTCAGGCTTGCCCATAAAATATTGGGTTGCCCCCATTTTAACTCTCCCCCCATAAAGGTATTATCCATTTGGGTACCGACAAACTTGATGAAAAAGCCCAGCCCGAACAATCCGTAAATAATTGAAGGAATTACAGCCAGCGTGCGCACAGCAAACCGGATCGTTTTGGCGATCACCGAATTTTCTTTGGCATATTCGGTGAGGTAAATCGCAGTAATGGTTCCAAATGGCACTGCTGCAACCGACATCAGGATAACCAACAGGGCTGTTCCATAAATAGCCGGAAAAATTCCGCCTTTGGTCATCCCGTCTTCAGGGAAACTCGTTAGAAATTCCCACGATATCTGGTCTTTTCCGCCAATTACAATCACTGTAACCATTACAACCACAATAGCGATGATCAGCAGGGCAGACGAAAGCGTCAAACCTTCTATCAGTATGCCTTTGATATTATTTTTGAAGCTCCTGATCATTTTCCCTGGATTCTTTTCATTAGCTTTCCTTTCACATAGAACTCAGCAATGGCGTTGATCACGAACGTGAAAATGAACAACAGCGAGCCGATAAGAAAAAGCACATTGTAATGGGTATCACCAAAAACTACTTCGGCCATTTCAGCGCCGATAGTGGCAGCCAGTGTCCGAACCGATTCGAAAGGATTTAATCCCATTTGCGCAGCATTTCCGGTAGCCATCAAAGCGATCATGGTTTCGCCGAAAACACGGCCAATACCAAGCAGTACAGCGGCAAAAATTCCGGGAGTGGCTGCCGGAAGGATTACGAAAAAGGCAGTTTGCCATTTGGAAGCGCCCAATGCCAGGCTGGCTTCATAAAATGATTTCGGGACTGCAGTCAGCGCATCTTCGGTAATGGTAAAAATGATCGGAATCGCAGCTATGCCCATGGCAATACCTCCCACGAAAGAGTTCAAGCGGGTATCGTAATGAAAAACATCCTGAAGGAATGTAGCCAACACCATCAATGCGAAAAAACCGATAACTACGGAAGGAAATCCGGCCAGCAGTTCGATGGTAGGTTTGATAATTTCTTTCACCCGGCGGCTTGCAAACGAAGCGGTATATAAGGCAGCCAGAATGGCCAGGGGCGCTGCGAACAATATGGAAATGAAGGTAATCTTAAAAGTTCCGACAAGGAGAGCCAAAATTCCGTAGCGGGGTTTTTCTGAAACGGGCACCCAATCTTTGGTCAGTAACGTTTTCAAAGCAGTCTGGTTGTCGTCGTGCCCGCTTCCGGCGCTAACCGTATAGCTTTCATCAGTTGTTTCGGCGTGTTCCGAACTATCCGTCACCTCGCCGTATGTTTCCTGAACTTCAGGAGCAGCAGGCTGATCGGTTACTTCTCCGTAAGTTTCCTGCTGCTGATTTGCATCACTGTGAATTTCTGTTTGAGCGGGCGCCTTTGCAGTACTAAAAATTGGCACTGACTCCCGAAATACAAAAACAAAAATCAGGACAATAATGGTGATTGACAAAAAAGCGGTTCCTTTAATCACTTTCTCTGCCAGATAATCACTCCACCGGAATTTCTTTCTGGTGATGTCGATCAGTCCCGATTCAGACTGGGTTGATATCTTCCCCTTTTTGGTTTTTTTTGTCATACAAACAATTGATAAGCTCTGTTAAAATGGGTAAAGTACCTAAACTACACAGTACCAAAGTGCCTGAGGAAAAAACTCTGGCACTCTGGTACTGTGTTACTCTGGCACTTATAACCAGTAATTACTTTACAGGGAAATAACCTGCTTCAACTACCAATTCTTGTCCTTCAGGACTTAATATCCAGTCAATATAGCTTTTTAGTGCACCTGTTGGTTTGTTCTTCAGATACATATAAAGATAGCGGGTAATTGGGTATTGGTTATTTTTGATTGTTTCTGTCGAGGCAATATAAGCAGGGCTATTCTCATCCTTTTTCACTTTACAGATTTCAATACCCTCGGCATACGCGGCGCCACCATAACCTATTGCATTGGGATCTTTTTTCACCGCATTTACAACCGCAGCGGTACCGGGTAAAGTTTGGCAACTTGGGGCATAATCACCTTTCACTACGTTTTCCTGAAAAAAGACATACGTTCCGGAGCTGTTTTCGCGGCCATAAAGTTTGATGTTGGCATCGGCTCCGCCAACTTCCTTCCAGTTTTTAATGTTCCCTTTGAAAATCTCGCCCAATTGTTTAACCGACAATTCAGTTACTTTATTTGACGGATGCAGATAAACAGTGATTCCATCTTTGGCACAGGCCACTTCAACTCCGAGAGTATTGTATCTGGCTTTCAGTTTGTCTCTTTCTGATGGTTTCATTTTGCGGCTTGCATTGGCAATGTCGGTTGAGCCATTAATCAAAGATGCAATCCCAACACCTGAACCGCCACCAGTAACCTGAATGGCTGTATTAGGGTTGCTCTTCATGTAAACTTCGGCCCATTTCTGAGCAAGGATTACTAAAGTATCCGAACCTTTCACTGTAATCCGATCGGTTACGGGAGCAAAAGCAAAACCTACCATGCCAAGTAAAATGGTAATTATTGCGAACTTTTTAATATTCAATGATTTCATTTTTTTTATTTTTTAGTATTAATACTTTTCAATTAGAATTTAGCCTGAATTCTCAAAGTGAGGAGGTTTTGATTGATCACATTACTGTAATCCAATCCCTTCACCACTTTAGTTCCATCAGCTTTGGTATAATCTTCGGTTAATAAACCTGCTGCACCTACTTTTTCGTTCTGAACGATGTCGTAGTTGAGAGAAATTCTTAGATTGTCGTCAAAATAGTGGTGCACAGCGAATCCAAATGTTGAAGTTGCCAGGTCACTTTTACCACTCGATCTACTTTTCAAGGTTGTTGCATCGGCAGAAGTATATTTTGTAATAGTTACCTCTTTTCCGGTGATATCGGTATTTGGATCGTAGTAATCGTAGCGGAAGGCAAACTGGTTCTTTTTGCCTAAATTCTTAATGAAATAGAGGTAGTAACCAGCGAAATTATTCTGAAAATTGGCTACACCCGGTATTGGAGCGGTTGTTCCGACAGCAGCAACCGGAGAATAGCCAATGGAGGCATTTTTTCCTGCAATGTATTCACCTTTTACCGACAATCCGCCAAGTAAGTCAGCAAACAACTGGAATTCGCCGCCAACCCAGTTACGTTTTACAGCGTCGCCAAACTGAACGTCTTCAATAGTGGTATAATTGCTGCTTAAAGTTTTCAGTGCGTTTGACTTGAATGATCCGAAGTAACCATGTGCCCCAAAATCAAGTCCACCGAAGTTGCCTAACTGGAAGTTATAAGTTGCACGGACCATGATGTCTTTATAGTTGTCGAAATCTTTGTTTTCTGTTGTGTTCAGGTTTGTTCCTGATGCATTATTAATTGTGATTCCATCGGCGCCATTAAGCAATGCCAATTGAAAGTGGAAAGGAACATTTACCGGATTGTATTCCAGTTTTGCGCCGATGGCGCGTTCGCCGGGATAAAGCGTCCGGATAACTGTTGAACGTTCTGCCAGTTCGCGGCTGCTTGAAGAGTATTCAACTTCGTAGTTCGGACGGTTGAATTTACCAGCCCAGATACTAAAAGCTTTTGACCATCGGTCGTTTAAAACCACATAAGCATCTTTAACCGACAGGTTTCCGGGAACAAATTCCGGGGTAAGAACAAATTTTACTCCATCAGTCATTTCGTAAGTAAATTTTACGCGGGCCCGACGCAGCGAAAAATAGTTATTGGGTTGAATTGAAGGATTTTCAAAATACTGATACTGAGCCTGCATATATCCTGAAACTTTGATTTTGGTAAGTTTGGAGAGATCGCTCTCGGCAGTTGCCAGGCGTTCTGTTAACCCGTTTACTTTGTCGTTTACTTCGGTAAGTTTTTCGTCTAGGGTAATTTCCTGTGCATTCACTTTAAAGAACAAAGCAGAAACTAAGACCAGGGCAATCAAACAAATTCTATTCATTGTGCAATTTGAGATTTATAATATTAAAGTTTGATACAAAGTTTCCCTAATAATGTTACAGAACGATTACACAATTATTAATTATAGATTACACCTGTAGGAAATAATAGTAATTCAATGTATTTTAAGCTCTTATGCTGATTACAAAAGTATAACATACGGTTTCTGTCAATACCCATTTCCCGAACTACAGTTCGCCATATTTATTAACAGATAATTAATGGCATTGGCTCTGATTGCTATAAATATATCAGGTTATAAGATTGATATATAGAAATATAGGTGGAATTATTACAATGTTGTTATTTAAATGTAATCGTTCCGCAAATAAAAATTCATCATTCTGTAACTATTAACCCATTTCTTAGCGCCAAAATTAGTAGCCTGCCTATCAGAAATTATTTACTTAAAGAGAAAGGCATCTTATTATAAAGCGTTATTGAATGAAACTGAAACAAATTTTGCTTATAGCGGCCTGGATCATTATTTCAACTGCCGTCAAAGCTCAAACCGGAGTTATTAAAGGAACCATTAAAGATGCGAACACCAAAGAAACCCTGATCGGGGCTACTGTAGCGCTTCAGGGTACATCAAATGGGGCCGTCACCGATTTTGATGGGAATTTCCTGATTGAGAAAATTTCACCCGGGAGCTATAATCTGGTTATTTCATACATATCCTATGATAGTCAGATTGTGCGGGTGGAAGTTGGCAACGGAAAGGAATCAAATGTAACAGTTGAACTCAAAGTGGCTTCGGTTGACATCAAGGAAGTTCAGGTTGTTGCTAAACGCCGCGACAACACTGAGGTTTCCATGATTTCCAATTTAAAGACGGGTAGCCTGATAGTAAGTGGAATCACCGCACAACAAATCAGTAAATCGCAGGATAAAGATGCAGCCGAGGTAATCCGCCGCGTTCCGGGAATTACTATTACTGATGGTCGTTTTGTAATTGTCCGTGGGTTGATTGAACGGTATAATTCGGTAATGTTGAACGGTGCCACTGCGCCAAGCTTCGAAGCCGACAAACGTGCTTTTTCGTTCGATGCCATCCCGAGCGGAATGATCAACAACATCTTGATTTATAAAAGTCCGGCTCCTGAATTGCCCGCCGATTTTGCAGGGGCAGCCATCAATGTGGAAACAAAAAGTGTAGCCGACGAAAATAGCCTGGTTATTTCGTACGGAACCAAATACGTTGAACACACGACATTTAATAGCAACTTTCAAACTTACAAAGGCGGTAAAACCGACTGGCTGGGCTTTTCGGATAATTCGCGCAATATCCCTTCCGGAGTGCCATCGAAAGAAGGGTTCAATGAATTGTACGTTTGGAAGGACGCGGCTGATTATCTCCAAAAATCGGACAAACTGAATACCATCTCCAAATCGTTCAGCAACAAGTGGACAACCAACAGCAAAAGCCCTTTTCCTGACCAGAATTTAACCATTACCCTTCAACGACGGTTCGTACTTGGGAAAATTTCTGTCGGCAACATTACCGCTTTAAACTTCAGTTCGACCAGCGATTTGCTAAACATCAACCGCCTCGAATATCAGGATTATTCACCCGGGCAGGATCTGGTAATTAAAGATTTTGATTTCAAAGACCAGCGATATAAAGAATCGGCCAAACTGGGTTTCATTCACAACTGGAATTTTCTATACGGAAAGAATCAGAAGCTTGAATTCAGGAATTTCATAAGCCAGATGGGGAATAAAACAACAAGTATCCGAAACGGTATTAACTACTACAATGTTGAAACCTTACGTTCGTTCGACCTGAAATACGAAACGCGTTTTGTTTACTCCGGACAACTGGCTGGCGAGCAGAAATTCAACAACGACCGTACCAAAATAAACTGGATGGCTGGTTACGGTTATACAAGCAACGACCAACCCGACAACCGCCGCCTGACTTTTGTGCTTGACGAAAATGACCAGAGCGAGCGGTACAATCAGTATTACCTTCGTTTGCAAAACGTACCGAATGCTTACATGGCAGGCCGTTTGTGGCTGAATATGGTTGAAAATGTGTACGACTTCAAAGCCGATCTGGAACACCTGTTCAACCTGTTTGACAGCAAAAGTTCCTGGACTTTTAAAGCCGGATTTTTACACGAAAGGAAAAATCGTTCATTTGATTCGCGCCTGATTGGCGCTGTGGCCGTAAGCAACCCGCCCGATATTTTCTACCAACCTATCGACAAGATATTTGCCCAGGAAAACTTCTTTTTTGATCAGACTGCTCCTTATAACCAGCACGGGCTTTCGTACCGCGACAATACCCGCGCCAAAGACAGCTACAATGCCCAAGACATTCTGACTGCCGGATATGTTGGCCTGAAAATTCCTTTCAGCAACAAAATCAACCTTTACGGCGGGTTGCGCATCGAAAAATTCGAACGTCAGATCACCGATTTCTACGAAAAAACAGGCAATACCGATTTACTTGACATCTTGCGTGACACAGTAAACATCTACCCGTCGGCCAACCTGACTTACAACCTGAATGAAAAAAACCTCTTCCGTGCATCTTACGGAAAAACGGTGAACCGTCCTGAATTCAGGGAAATGTCGAATTTCGACTATCAGGACTTTGAAATGTTTGTGCTGATCCACGGAAACGAAGATTTGCAAAATGCCTACATCAACAATTACGATTTCCGTTACGAATGGTATCCATCAAACGGCGAGATTGTTTCGGTAGCGGCTTTTTATAAAAACTTCACCAACCCGATCGAAGCGTTCCTGATTCCTGCGGGAACCGGATATGATTATAAACCCTACAACACTGAAAAAGGCTACAGCATGGGTCTTGAACTTGATGTGAGAAAACAGCTTCTGGAATTCGAAAAGTCAACTGGATTTCTGCATAATCTGAAAGATTTGACCCTGATTTTTAATACTTCACTGATCAAAAGTGAAATCAATACCGAAAAGCAAGGATTTGCCCGCGACAAAAAACGCATCATGCAAGGCCAGTCGCCTTACATCATTAACCTGGGAATGAATTACCAGAAAAAGGAGGCAAACCTTTCTATAGGATTGAACTACAACCGCATTGGTAAACGTATTGCCTATGTGGGTACGCCAACCAATCCGCACACCTGGGAACTTCCACGCAATTCGCTCGACCTGACCATCGAAAAAGGCCTTGGAAAACGGATCAGCCTGAAAGCCGGGGTGAAAGACATCCTAAACGAAGCCGTTCGCTTTGTACAGTATTACGGACCAAGCGATAAACTGGAAATGGACACCTATTCATATGTACCCAACCGGAATTATTCCATCGCGTTAGTGGTAAAACTTTAAACACAAGTTCTAAAAACAGAATATTAAAATTTATCAACTATGAAGAAAACTTTACTTTCAATCGTTCTTTCGTTTGGACTTACTTCAGCAATTTTTGCTCAAAGTATAACCAACGAATTCTTTGACAAGGTCAATTACATTGGCGCTTTCGACGGAGTTATTGACTGGGCTAAAAACTGGACCAATTTTGATCCAACAACTACCGATTATCCTGCAACTACTGCTACCAAAGGTAATGGACAATTTTCACGCTCAGCAGGTTTGCACATTTCGGCCAACGAAACCTGGTCAGGAGTGATTAAACTTGATGGCTGGGTATATGTAGATGCCGGTGCAACACTTACAATCGATGCCGGAACCATCATTCGCGGAACAGAAAAAAGCGCCCTAATGATCGAACGCGGCGGAAAAATTATGGCTGTGGGTACTGAGTTTAAACCAATCGTGTTTACCTCGAACCAGGGAGCCGGTTTCCGTGCACAGAGCAATTGGGCAGGGTTGGTTCTCTGCGGAAAAGGGATCAACAACAATGCCGGTGGCGAAGGTATTGCCGAAGGTGGTATCGACTCTCCTTACGGTGGAACTGACAATACCGACAATTCAGGCGAATTAAAATATGTGCGCATTGAATTCCCGGGATATGAAGTTGCTACCGGAAAGGAAATCAATGGCTTGACCTTGTATTCTGTTGGAAGTCAAACAAAAATCAACTACGTACAGGTTTCGTACTCGGGCGACGACGGTTTCGAATGGTTCGGTGGGGCTGTAAATGCTAAATACCTGATTTCGTACAAAACTGAAGACGATGACTTTGATACCGATAACGGTTACTCTGGAATGGTTCAGTTTGGATTGATTTCGCGCGATCCGGCGATTGTGGATACCGATGCCGCCAATGCGTTTGAGTCGGATAACGACGCAGCCGGAAGTACTGCCGAGCCGTTTACCAAATCTATTTTCAGCAACATCAGCGCATTCGGTCCTGCAAAGAGCGCTACCGAACCGGCAACCTTGCTGGCAAACCATGCCGGAGGATCGGCCATGCGTTTGCGCCGCAACACCAAACTTCAAATCTATAACTCAGCATTTTTAGGCTGGGGACTTGGTCTTCGAATTGAATCAGATGGCAGCCAGGCCGCAGCAAACGCCGACGTTCTGACCGTTCAAAACTGTATTTTGGCCGGAATCCGTGCCGATAAGTTTAAAGAAGACGGAACCATTTTCGATGCAGCAAGCTTACAGGCATGGTATCAGGCTCCTAGCCGTCGTAATCAATTTATTACTGCGAACGATGATGTAAAAATTGCAGCCCCTTTCAATTATGCAACTTTGAATTTCCAACCGGCAACAGGATCACCGGTATTCAATGCTTCATACTGGATTCCAACTGCTGTTAATCCGCTTGCTTTTTCAGGCGAAACAAGGCTGGTAAATTATCCAAATCCATTCAGTGGAAGTACTACCATCGAACTTCAACTTGAAAATGAAGGTTTAGTCCGTGTTTTCGTAATTGACCTGGCTGGCCGTACAGTGGCCAGTCTTCAGGAAGGCAAGCTTACCGAAGGCAAACACCGTTTTGAATTTGACGGGACTGCACTTCCAAAAGGAATGTATTTCGCAAAAGTGGTTGCCGGAAACGACCAGAAAGTTGTTAAAATGATTTCCAAATAAGGAAATTGCAAAATGAAATAAATCAGGAGCTTCATCGGCAAATGGCTGGTGAAGCTCTTTTAAACATTAATCAACTGAACAGAGTATAAGTCAGAAAAAGGAAGAACGCCATGAAGAAAATAGGTTTATTAATCGTACTGATCGGCTTGTTGTCTTTAGCAGGTAACGCCCAGGAACTGAAAGAAATTAACGGTATTTACTATGCTGACAGTGTGGCCTATACCGGAAAATATGCAACCCATTTTCCGAATGGCAAAATCAAAATTGAACTGAACCTTGAAAACGGGATGAAGAATGGCACGGCCAATGTTTATTTTGAAAACGGACAGTTAAATGAAGTGCGATCCTATAAAAACAACCTGATGCACGGTTCGTGGATTACCTACAACGAGCAGAGAGTATTGACCGGTTTGGCCAATTATAAAGACGGGCTGAAACATGGTACCTGGATGATTTGGGATGCAAACGGAAACCTGCTGTATGAACTGCATTACAATATGGGTGTGAAAGTAGGTAAATGGCGTAACTTTGGCAAAAATGGTGAAATTGTCAGCGAACGCGAATATCCGGAGCGCCCAAAAGAGAAATAGCTTTGGGCGGTTATTGATTGTGAATTGGAGCCATCGTATATTCAGAACGAACTATACCTTTTCAATATGCTTTCCAGTATTTCGCGGGTCAAATCAGGGAATCTGATCTGCAATGCAGTCGTATTCTGAATCCATTCTGTTAGTTCAGGTGCAGAATTTGTGAAATGATCGAGCACTTTTATTCCCATAGATTTCAGGTAAGCGGCATTGCAATATTGTTCATACTGATTTTTCATGGGTATGACACAAAGCTTCTTGCCCATGAAAATAGCTTCAGCAGGGCCTTCAAAACCAGCAGTACAGATTAATCCGGTACAATTAAGGAAACTTTTTGTAAAACTGTCGAGCGAAACGGGTTGAAATTGAATGTTGCCAACTGTATAGTTATGCTTTGAATGTTTAGAGAAAACCTGCCATTCGATATCCGGAATCTGGGATAAAACATCCTGAATTTGCTTATCGCTGTAAGCGGGTAAATAAACTGTGTAGTGGGGTTTAATTGTTGATTCAGTAGTTCGGATGGCCAGACGAATGACAGGAGGAAAAATATCAGGAGAGGACGGTTTAAAATTGAACCCATATTTAAAAGTTGCCGGAGCATATTTTTTCAGGATGAGTTTTCCAAAGAAATCGTTGAATTCGGGTTGGGGAGCTGAGGGATGTAAAACTGCATTTTGATGGCTGAGTCCGATGCACATCTTTCTTCGAAGCCAGCATGCCCAGGCTGATACTGGTTCAAAATCACTGATAACCAAATCGTATTGATTGACAGGAAGGTTTTTTACGTCACGAAAAAACTTTATGACAGGCGTCTTTTGGATGGTCTTTAAAATATCGACTCCTCCATTCTGTCCCACCATAAAACTCATTCCGGACAGACGGTAATCGATCTTGAAAGATACCTTTAAATCGGATTGTGTGCCACTCACCAAAATATCGGTATCGGCCATCGATTTCAGGATCGGAACAATTTCGGTTGCCCTTGCCAGATGACCGTTTCCGGTGCCTTGTATGGCATAAAGAATTCTCATGGATTACAATTGATGATTGGGCGCTGGGTTGGATTAAAAGTAATATGGAACTTTCATTTCTTTCAGAATTGACCGGTACATCTGATTTTTATCGGGGATATAAAGTTCATCACCAGGTAATTCCGGCTCCTCATCCGAATCAGATTTGAAATAGTTTAATGTCCAGTTTCCGTCGATGCACTCGGCCGCAGAAAAATGTTCAACCCAGTCTCCACAGTTAATGTACCTAACCGTTCCCTTCTCGGTAGTGGTGGTTTTATCAACTGGAATATGCGTATGACCGCAAATAACCAAATCAATATTTTTACTTAGCGCAGCATTGGCAATAGCCAGTTCGAAATTGGTCAAAACCTTTTTTTCTTTCAAAATGCGATCCTTCATGGATTTGTAAAGAAGCATATCTTTACCTCCAAAGATTCTCAATATAACATTCAGCGCTTTATTGATGCCTGTTAGTAAACCGTATGCTGCAGCACCAAATTTTGCAAGCCAGGGCGAATGATGGATGATATGATCAAAAACATCGCCATGAAAAATCCATACTTTTTGATTTCCGACGGTCAGTTCAAGCTGATTGACAATGCTAAAATTGCCCAGTCTGGTGTTGTTGAACTTACGGAACACATCGTCGTGATTGCCTGTAATATAAACTACCTGGATACCTTTTTCAATCATTTTTACCAACTGACGGATAACTTTCAAATGAGCTTTTGGAAAAAAATTCCGGCTAAACCGCCATGAATCAATAATGTCGCCATTCAAAACCAGTGTTTTGGGCTGTATCGATTTTAAGTATTTAAGAAGGTGTTTGGCTTTGCTGGCCAGTGTTGCCAGATGTACGTCTGAAATGACTGAAATATCTAATTTCCGGATAGCTTCCTGCATATCGTATATTGCTTATATATTCCTGTGCAAGTAGCTTCTATTCCGTTACATGATGATTAATGTTTAATGAATGTTTAATTAAAGTTCTGTGTTTATGGAACATCTCTTTAAGTATAATTTGAATTGCTGATGAAGGATTGGAAAAACTCTGTTTCGCTGTTCTGTCGTTGTTTGGAATTATTATCGATATCTGTAATAAAAATTTAATCGAAGCTTAATTCTGCTGTAATAAGCTCAAAGTATTTTTGGCATTGTATTACAGGCACAAATTCAAAAACAAAAAATATGAAACGGTTAATATTTGCAGTACTGGTAGCATTGGTTTCTACATCAGCAATTGCCGAAAAGTCTGATTCAAAAGCAGAAACAAAAACAGAAGCAGCAGTGTTTTCATTGAGTGGAAACGTAATTGACGAAGTTTCAGGCGAAGCGTTGGTTGGCGTTGAGGTAAAAGTTGAAGGATCGGATGTGAAAACTTACACCGATTTTGACGGACATTTTGTATTCGACAACCTGAAGGCTGGTCAGTGTAAATTAGTTTCAAGTTACACTTCGTACAACAAAAACGAAAAAACTTTTCAGGTGAATTCAAAAGCCAGTCAGGTTAAAATCGAACTTCAGGCCTCTAAGTAAGAAGCTAAGAAAATTTCATAAAAAGCCTCTTCCGAATTTCGAAGGAGGCTTTTTATGCTTTATATTCTCAGGAAAAAACTATTTCGATTTAATTTCAGGGGATCAGAATATTTCAGGATATGACATCCATTTCGGTTAAAACATCTTGGATAGCAATAAGCAACCGGTCAATATCTTCGAGATATAGCTGGCCAATATTCCCTATCCGGAAACAGTTGGTGTCGCTTAATTTTCCCTGATAAATAACCTGTCCGTGCTGGTGAAGCTTTTCATAGAACCGTGTAAAATCGAAATTTGGATGTTCCGGAAACAGGAAAGATGTAATGATGTATCCCTGATCTTTTTTGTTAAGGTAAGTTCGAAGACCCAAAACTTCAGTTCCTTCAATCAATCGGTGGTAGTTTTGGCGGTAGCGTTCGGATCGTTTTTCAATTCCACCTTCAGCCTTTAATTCTTCGATAGCTTTGCGGAATGCCAAAATCGTTTGAATTGGCGGGGTAAAGCGGAATTGATTGTTCTTTCTCATGTCGGCCCATTGGCTGTATAAATCGAGCGATATGGTTCGGGCTTGTCCGATGCAAGTCTGGAGGGTATTGTTTTTGGCAATTACAAACGAAAAACCCGGAACACCTTCGATACATTTATTTGAAGACGACACCAAAAAGTCAATGTCAAGCGCTTTCAGGTCAATCGGGACAGCCCCAAAACTGCTCATGGCATCAACAATATAAATTTTGTTGTACTTTCTGGCCACCAGGCCAACACCTTCAATATCATTGAATATTCCGGTTGTTGTTTCGCAATGAACTATAGCCACGTGGGTTACAGTTTCATCCTTTATCAGCACTTCTTCTATATCTTCTGCCGGAGGAACAACGTTTTCTTTGTATTTTAAAGTGGTAGTCCTTATTCCGTAAACTTTGGCCATCTGTTTGATTCGGTCACCATACGTTCCATTGGTAATCAGAAGCAAATGTCCGTCGGGGGGAATCGCTGTTGAAATGACTGATTCAACTCCAAAAGTCCCCGATCCCTGCATCAGGACGGTATCGTATCCTTCATCGCGGGTCACTCCGGCGAGGTGGAGCAATTCAAGCCGTATTTCTTTTACCACTTCCAGAAATTCCATATCGCGCGAGCCCATGTCGTGAAGCATGGCTTCTTTTACTGAATATTTGGTGTTTATTGGTCCGGGGGTAAATAATTTATTATCCATATTTTTGAAAATAATTGTTTAATTAGCAACTAATTATAAATAATATCTAAAACTCAGGCTTTATTTATCTGTTCTATTTTATCCTCATTGAATTTTTGCTGACATAGCCAAATCCTGAAAATTTCCCTGATTAACTTCAATTTCATCCTGATTTTCTTTACCGTAGTTCCATTTCAGGATAAGCAACAAGGCAGCAATCAACGCAACAATTACGAATAACCGGAACAACGCATCCCAACCGTATTGGTCTGAAACAAAAGCCACTGCAAACGGCGAAAGCAACTGCCCGGCAGACCCAACGCCATTGATAAGCCCTGCCGCAAGCGCTGCCCCATGATTTTTCCCCATATCCATAGCTGCTGCGCCCGACATGAGCGAATCGGGTCCATACGTGAAGAATCCTATCAGTCCGATGGAAAAAATAGTGGGTACAATTCCCAGTGGGCTCAGATGTGGTTGAAGAAACAGAACGAAAGCCAAACCGAACAACATGATAGAGCTTATGGGGAACCGACGGGTTTTATACAGGTAATCGGAGGCGAAACCCGCAGCGAGAATTCCAAGAAAGCCAAAAGCTTCATACGCAATAGAAGTATAGCCAGCCCGCTCATCTGAATATTTAAGCGCTTCTGACAAATATAGCGGTAGCCAGAAAAGAAAAGCATATCGGGTAAATTTCACAAAAAAATACATGGCAGCGGCAATCCACACAGCTCCGTTTTTTAATACGGCAAGTTGTGCTTCCTTTTCTTTTCGCTTCCCTTTTTTTGTGTTGGTATCTCTTTCGAAAGGTTCCATTCCAACATCTACAGGGTTATTCCGGATAAAAGCGATATAAACCAGCGATATGACCAGGAGAAGAATTGCCGGAGCCAGAAAAACTCTTCTCCACGATAACTCGCTCAAAATATTCTGGTTGCTCAGCCAATAGGTTGCAAAAGCGGTTGCCGCCATTCCGCCAATCACGTAGGAGGTGGTCCAGAACGACATCATCACACCACGCTCCTTTTTCCTGAACCATGGCGTCAGGTTTTTAATGAGTCCCGACCAGCCTGAGGATTGCCCGAAACCATTCAATCCCATCAGGAATACGAATGAACCGATAGTTCCCATCCAACCCATCAATAGATTAGAAATGACGGAGATCAGCAATCCAATTCCAACAATCAATCTGGGTCCTTTCCGGTCGCTCAGGTAGCCGTTCAGGAACTGGCCAAGCATGTAAGTGATGCTGTAAATTGTAATTACAAATGCGAACTCTTCTTTGGATGTATGCAGGTCGCGACTCATTATTGGCATAACAACGCTAAAATTTTTCCGGCAAAAATACATACCGAAATAGGCCAGCCAGGTTAATGCAAATATCTGAACCCTCCATTTTTTCAATTCATTTGAAATTGCTTTGGTCATAATGCGATTCTATTTCTTAAATCCGGCTTCAATTCTTTCGTCAATTTCTTCCAGAATTGGCCAGCAATCCCAAACACCTTCGGCCACATAGTCAGCACCTGCATTCAACAGTTTCCGTCCGGCAAGGGCAATTTTTTCTTCCAACCAAACAAAATCAGCATTTTCGGCTTCTGCCTGAGACAATCCTATTTCGTTGCCCGATTTGGTCAAGCCAATAGTCCACGTTCCGGCATTTATTCCCTCCTGAATGTCGGCCACCGTGTCGCCGATCTTTACGACTTGACTTAACGGGAAAACGTTCATTTTTTCGCAGTTCCGGTAAATCATCCAGGGCAAAGGGCGACCGGCAGGTACTTCCGAAGAATTGACCACTGAATCAGGGCCCAATCCGGCAGCAGATGTGACCGGGAGGATATTTTTCATCATTCCGGCAACATATCCGGTGGTTGAGCCTACCTTAATGCCCTGCGCTTTCAGAGAATTAATCAACACAATGGATCCGGGAATTGGTTCACAGTAATCGGCTACAAGGGCAGCCAGTGCCGGCTCCAAATATTCATAGATCACATTAATATCGTCTTCTGAAGGAATTCTCCCATATTCGGAAATCCATTGTTTCTGAATGGTATCGAGCCTGAAAAGCTCACGGACATGATCTTTTTTCGCCAGTCCCATTGGGCCTCGGGCTTCATCCATGCTTAAGCAGATGTCGTTTGCTCTAAATACTTCGATAAATACCTGTGCAGGAGCCATGCAACCATAGTCAATAATAGTTCCGGCCCAGTCGAAAATGACAGCTTTAATGTGTTTTAATTGATGCATATCGGAGGGTAAAGTTTATGTGTAAATGTTGTTACAGTAAAACCCTGACAGCATCTACTGTCAGGGTTTTTGAAAATAGGGGGATATTTGTGATGCTGTTTATTTGATGATCCACATTTCTGAATTGATGTCATCGGTTTCGGCGCCAAACTGATTTTTTAGCGCTGCTTTGTAATTATCGGCATTGGTAGTCCGTTCTGAACTCGGGTACTGCCAGCGTTTGGCAATACGTCCGCTATTGGCAGTACCAGCCCCGGTCAGGAATGTTGGTACACCGGTACGACGGTAGTTGTTGTAAGCTTCCCAACCCGAATTCTGGAAAAATGCCAGATATTTCTGGGTAAGAATCTGTTTTAGCGCTTCAGGGGTTGTACTGTTTAGTTTTACTGTTGGCTGGGCATAATATGCATCCCATTTGGCATCGACAGATGGAACACCATGGAATGTCCATGAAGCTTTTATCCCTTTGGTGTAATAATCTTCGGCATTACCGGCCACCCAACCGCGGTTAATGGCCTCGGCAATGTTGAAACACATTTCAGGATATCCAATCTGTATGGCAGGTTCGCCAAAATATGAACTGTAATATTTGTTTTTGCTGATGGGCGAGTATTCACCTTTCAACATTTTCGTTGACATATCGTCGAGACTTTCACCCGAGCTTGCCCCAACATAAGCTTCAAAGTCGGCAATTGTAAGTCCGGCTTTAATTTTAGCAGGAGCTGGATCTGCTACAATAAACGTACGTGGGTCTTTCAGTGATGCCAGCGTGTTCAGATATGTGGCCGACATGTTGTTACGTGTGGCAGTAAATCCATAATTATCCGGATTGAGCGGGTATTTATCGGTAACGGAGTTGTAACTGAATTTCAGATTATCGTCTAACGATGTCATTAACGGATATTTGGTCGGATTAGTTAGTACATCAGAGAACAGCTTTTTGATGTTCAGGTCAGCATCAGCTTCTTTTTTACTTAAAGTAATCAATACACGCAACTTGTAAGTATTTACCACTTTTTGCCATTTTTTCAAATCGTTCCCAAGCATAAAATCGCCGGTCAATGATTTGTCGAGATTGTTGTTGAGTACCTGTAAATCGCTGTTTGCTTCTTCCAGCCAGATAAGTGCTTGTTTGAATACCGCTTTCTGAGAATCGTACTTTGGCTTTGTGTTTTCCAAACTTTTTAGGGCATCGGTTAACGGAATATCGCCCAGTTTCATGCTCATTTCAACAAAATAATAAGCATTCAGGAACTTCCCGATTGCTGCATACGGATTGTTATCGGCCATACCAACGCGTTTGGATTCGGCAATCATCTGGGCCACGTTTTTCATCTGGGTATAATTGAAACTGGTATTGGTCCAGTCGTATTCCTGATCGCTGTAATAGGCATAATTACTGCACCAGAACTGGTTCCATCGCTGGATATCGCTCCAGGGTGAATTATATATGCCATATAGAACATTGGTGAAAACTAACGATGGCGGTACTTCTCCCGGACGGTTCGGATCTTTTTCCAGTTCTTCAAAATTGTTACATGATGATAATGCCACTGCGAGCATGATCACAAGCAGAAATATATTTTTCATTTTTTTTATATGATTGTGAGTTATTAAAATGACATGTGTTAGAAAGTGATATTCAGGTTAAAACCAAAACGTCTTGTTGTCGGGGTTTGCAAGCCTGAAGATCCGTTGGTTCCTGCATATTGTTCGATGTCGATATCGCTTCTTTCGGCAAAATACAAGAGGTTACGGCCCACGAATGAGATATTGGCTTGTTTGATGAAGGTATTGTTCAGGATTTTTTGCGGAAGGTTGTAAGTCAGTACCACTTCGCGCAATTTCACATAGGTACGGCTGATGGCATATGATGAATTGGTACCGTAATAACGGCTGATGTAATCCTGTACATAAGTTGCAGTTGTATTTGGTGCGTACTGGAGTTTATCGTAATTGGTAACTTGCCCGTCAGTATCATAAACAATTGCCACCCCATTGCTTACCACAACACCTTCACCTATGTACGATTTAATTCCTTTGGTGTCGTTTATCCTGGCTACGCCCATATCGCCCAAAACGGTATTAATGTGGCGGCCTCCCTGGTATGTTTTCTGTTCAACATAGTCGAGAATAGTGCCACCAAAACGTCCGTCGAACTGGAATTTAAGGCTTATATTTTTATACGACAGGGTATTATTAATCGCCCCGGCCCAATCTGAGTTGGCATTTCCGAGATATTGAGGAACCGAGTTCCTGATCGGACGGCCACTTGCATCGTTGATGATTTGTCCATCGGCATTCCGCACAAAGTCAGAACCGTACATTTTATCCATTCGGTCGCCTACTTTTAAATAAATGTTCAGTTTTTCAACTCCCGGATAAATTTCCTTCAGGTATTGCTGATTGGTTGAATAATTGGCCGAAACATCCCAGCTAAAGCCATCTTTATTATGTATGGGTGAAGCTGAAGCTGAAATCTCGATTCCTTTTCGTTCTACTTTAATACCATTTACCAATGCTGAATTATAACCGGTAGCTCCTGAAATTGGCAATGAGAAGATTTTTGGGCCATCGATGCTTGAGAAATAAGTCACATCAAATACAAGCTTATTGTTGAAAAGACCTACGTCAGTACCAATTTCCCATGCTGAGCTTGAACTTGGTTTCAGGTCAGGGTTCGAAATGGTGTTGGTGTATGATGCAGCCGAGTTGCCCTGTATCAGGCTAATATTGTATGAAGACGAATTCTGGTAGGTTGGTCCATCATACGGAGAATAGTAATTTCCGCCATAACCCAATACGTTGAATCCGAGGAATTGATAGGTAGGCCCAATCGTTGACTGAGAAAGTGCGCTGCCCACATTAGCGTATGAACCCCTCAGTTTCCATGATTTGACATACGGTATAGTTATCAGTTTTGACAGTTCGATACTGGTAGAAACTGAAGGATAGAAATACGCGTTGTTTCCTGAAGGTAAAGTTGAGTTTTTGTCGGTTCGTCCGGTTAACGAGAGGGTCAGGAAATCGTCGTAAGTGAGGTCGGCAGTTGCGTAAGCGCTGAGCACCAGCATTGGAGCATAGAAACTATATGATTTAACTGGATTCTTGGAGTTGCTCAGATTGTACCATTCCGGAACGTTCAGGTAATCGGTGGTGGCAAAACTGCTCCTGAAATCGTAAGTACGCAGGTTTCCCCCGGCGGTGGCATGTAAGCTAAGTTTGGGGATCACATAGCGGTCGTACGACAAAAGAATATCGGTGTTGTTCTCAAACAAATTACGTTTGTCTTCGCGGTAATCGCCAAGACCGGCTTCGCGTCCATAAGGGTGGGCCGAGAACGGAAGTTTTTCGGAGCGGAATAAATCGTATGAAGTGATGGCTGTACGCGCCTGTAAATTCAGGTAATTATTGAACTTATAGTTGATTGATGCATAACCGGTCAGGTCGTTTTTGTAGTGTCCGCGAAGCCATTCGTACGACATAAAATACGGGTTGTGGTAACGTTGGTATTCGGCATAAATCGACTGTACACCTTCTTTCCCGGGCTGCCAGTAGTTGCGCATATCATTAATATCCCAGTCGGCTCCACCCCATGCTATAATGTTATAAATAATACTGTTCGGACCGTAGTTCACATCAGGGACATTGGGCGTGTACTGACGGCTGTAAGCCATATTTGCCTTTAAGCTAAGCTTCTTCGAAATTTTGTAACCTCCCGACAAGCTAAAATTGGTAATATTCAGCGAAGTATTTGGTACAATTCCTTTCTGGTAGCTGTGCGAAGCAGAAACCCGGAGATCGTATTTTTCGTTACCTGAAGCCACAGAGAAACTGTTGTTCGATAAAAGTCCAGTTTCAAGGAAACGTTTCAGGTTATCTTTTCCGCGGGCAACCCAGGGAGTACCGGTTCGTTTGCCAGTTGCGGGATCGATTGGGCTGTCATACTGAGGAATAAGCTGGCCTTCGAAACGTGGCCCCCAGATATCATAGTCGCCATCATTCAAACCGCCTCCTTTACCATCAACAAACTCGTACTTTCCATGGTCGCCAGGTCCGTATTCGTCCTGAACTTCCGGAATAGCAATGAATCCACTCTCGGCCATAGTGCTTGAGTTGAATTCAACAGAGAAACCTCGTTTGTCTGTTGTTCCGCGTTTTGTAGTTATCTGTATAGCTCCGTATTGTCCTCTGGAACCATATAACGCTGCAGCGGATGGGCCTTTCAAAATGGTATAACTTTCAATGTCATCAGGATTGATGTTCCAGGTGTCGGTTTGGACCGGAACGCCATCAACTACATAAAGCGGAGTGTATCCACGAAGTAAAACAGAGGGAGCTCCAAGTAGTTCGGCAGAAGCGCCAACTGTCAACCCGGCCACTTTACCTGTAAGGGCATTGATCGGGTTGGGTTCCCTGGCTTTTACCAGTTCACTTCCCTTTACATCCTGAACAGCAAAACCGATGGTACTTTTCACCTTTTCGATTCCGAGTGCAGTAACAATAACTTCTTTAATCTCCTGTTGCGAATCATCTAAAATAATACTGATTACTTTTTGGTTGCCAACGGCAACTTCAACAGTTTCGAACCCGACGTAAGATGCCACCAGAATATCTTTAGGCTCTGCCTGAATGGCAAAATGACCTTTATCGTCCGACAAGGTTCCGATAGTGGTTCCTTTCACCAGAATGGTGGCACTTGGAAGGCTCTCCCCATTGCTGGTTTTCACCGTTCCTTCAATATTTGCCTTTTGGGCAAACACCATCGTTACAATCAGGAGGAACGTAATAACTAAAAAGATGAATTTTTGCATTTTAAAGTGTTTAGAATTAATACTTGTTTTTTTAGACATAGAAATGGCTGTTTACAACATTTTAGTGCCATAAATACCAGTAAGAATCAATAAGAAATGGATTTTGAATGGGAGAGCTTAGAATACCAGAATTACCCGTTTGGTAAACAAATTTGTTAGTGAATTTGCATCATTGCTTTCGCCGATGGCTTTTTCAAAACTTTCGGTTTCGGCGGTAAGTACATTGAATGCTATATCCAAAACTTTGTTAAAATCATTCGAAGCCGTTTCTTTGCTGATCTCTCCTTTTTTAACCGATTTTTTCAGGTGGCGTTCAATCTTTTTGACTGCATCGTATATCACCGGTTTGCGGATCATCGTGCGGGTTTGCGGGTTTCCGGGTACGATCGGAACTTCGTAGGTATATTTTGATTCTAACAAATATAATTTTTCGGAAATTTTCTGCCCAAAAGCATGTTCTCCGATTATATCTTTCGAATCGGAATTCAAATCATAGTCGTTTAATGAAGCCCTGAATTCAAAAACAGGAAGACTGCTTGAATTTGAAATAGTTTTTTTAGCGTCCCCCCGAAAGGCCATTACTAAAGCATCCTGTGCAATTAGTTTTCCTGAAATCAATAACAACATAATGGTAAGCATTTGTAATCCTCGTTTCATGATAAGTTTCTTTTTTTGTGCGTTGCAAAATTGTTTTAACTTTATTTAACTTCGATTGAAGGTGAATTAAACTTTTATTAATTATCGGTAACAGTTTTCACTAAAAATTAAACTCCTGAATTATCCGTGTCAATTGATTTGCCTTGCATGTATTTCAAATACTTCAGATAATACTGAAATAGCCGTGTGTAAATCTTCACGGCTGATGGTGAGTGCCGGCGAAAGTTGCAGCACATTTCCCTGCGAAACTTTAAAACTCAAGCCATGATGCATGCACCCGTACATGATTTGTTCGGCCTCGTTGGTTGCTTTTTCTTTTGTTGCCCGATCTTTCACCAGTTCAATGCCCCATAAAAGACCAAGTCCGCGAATATCACCGATTAACGGAAACCTTTCTTTTAGCTTATTCAGTTCTGTTTGCATCCATATTCCATCATCAAAAACTTTTTGCAGAAGGTCCTCTTTTTCGATATAGTTGATGGTTGCCAAAGCTGCCACACTGCCCAACGGACTTTTTTCGTGGGTGTAATGTCCAAGAGAAACATCTCCGGCAACATTATAGCTGTCGCGGGCGATCATGGCAGCGAATGGTATTATTCCGCCACCCAGCCCTTTTCCCAGGCAAAGAATATCTGGTTCGATGCCGAAGTTTTCAAAGGCGAACATCTTTCCGGTGCGGCCAAGAGCAATTGGAATTTCATCGAGAATGAGGAGAACTCCGTGGTTGCGGCAAATTTCGCGAACCCTTTGCCAATAGGCTTTGGTTGGTATTTGCACATCGGTATTCCGGATTGTTTCCACCAGAAATGCTCCAACATCACCTTCTTTTTTAATTACATATTCCAGAAAATCGGCATAGTTTAACTGATCGTCTTCAGTCTCTCCGAAAATTCCCCGGTAAGTGGTTGGCGGTGGGATACAGATCACTCCGGGCATCATTGGCCCCATGTACTTTTTAAATACGGATTCGCCTCCGGCCGAAATTGCATCAAGCGATGCTCCATGAAAGGAATCCCAATGCGAGACAATTTTGTGTTTTCCGGTAACAACCCTCGCCAATTTCAAAGCTATGCCAATAACCGAAGTTCCGCCGGGGGCAAATAAACTCCGGTTGAGGTCACCGGGCATCAGTTCTGCTAATTTCCGGGCAAACGCAACGGCAGGCTGATTGGTGTACCGGCGCGGCGAAAAAGATAATTGCTGCATCTGTTCAAAAATCTGACTGATGATATAGTCGTTTCCGTGGCCCAACTGGTGAACATTATTCCCGTGGAAATCGAGCAGATACCTTCCTGAGAGGGTTTCCATTCCGCTACCTTTACTGGTTTTTAAAACATCCAGGCAAGGAGTGGACATCGACTGGTGCAGAAAATAACGGGCATCATTTTCCAGAATCTGCAGGGTTTGTGGATCAGTAATTTTCTCATCCCATTTCCGGCGTTCGTCCGAAATATTGATATCACCTTCGGTTAGTAATAAACTTTTATTCATTTCATTAATAAATTGTTCTTTGGTAATTTTCGTGGCTATGTTTATGCCAAAAAATGCAGAAGCAATTCAATTCAAACATACTAAAGACCAAGAAGTGATAAGTTAGGAGATTGTTACCAAAATCGTGAGCGAAAGTTATTAAACAACCAAACAATTGTTACAGGGCGTTACAGATTAGTTAAGGGTTGAAATCGAACTGAAATGATTAATCAGATTGCAATTATTCAGAATTTAATTCACACACAACAAATTGGTATTTAATTTTTTAAATGCTATTTTTAACTCAAAATTGATACACTACGAAACATGAAAAATTCAGACAAGATTGTAGAAGGAGAAAATGCCCCAAACAATCAAAATGATTCAAAAAAAGAAAAGACGAAGCCCACACTGGTTAAGGAGGATACTGTAATAAATAAAAAACTGGCAGGATCCAAAGAAACAGCAAAAGAGGCTGATTTTAAAGAAGAACAGGAAAAGCCTGGTTCAGGTAAAAATCAGAAGAAAAAGATAAAAATTATAAAAAAGAATGCTAAAAAGACTGAAGAAAAGGTTGATAAACTTAAAAAGAAAGTTAAAAAAGCTAAAAAGAAAGAAGTTAAAACCAGTAAACTTAAAGGCTTGCAAGAAAAATTAAAAAAAGCCTTTGAAAAGCTTAAGATCAGTGTCAAAAAGCTCAAAAAAGCAAAAAAGTAATTTTACCGAATCAAACAACGGTGAGGAAAAAGACGATTTCCCTATTTGTCAAAATTTAGCGAAGAATAAATACTCGTAAATCCCGTACTTTCTGACCTCGGATTTCATTTCCAAAAAAACTGCCATCATTAATCGTATGTTGATGAATGATGGCAGCTAAATGATGAATCAGATCTCACGCCTGATGCCATGTCAATAAATACCTGTCGAAAGAAGAATGGTGAAGTAAGCTTTTGCTTAGCTAGTTATTCTTTAATTTTTTACTCCAACCAGCTCACCCTATGAAAAATCCGTTAGGAATAACAGCGCTTTTTTTGATCACCACAATTCCTTCAATCACCGAATAAAGTTCATTGTTTGTATCGGGTATATGTTTGCCGCCGTTTACGCGAACATCGTTCCCGATATGGACATTCTTGTCAACAATGCAATTGTTTAAATGGCACCTTTCGCCAATTCCCATGACTGTTCCATTGTTGGAATCCCTATCAATTTCATTCAGGTTCTGATAGTAGTCGTTGCCCATGATGTATGAATTCGCAATGGTTGTTCCTTTTCCTATCCTTGAACGGATGCCAATTACAGAATGTTCGATACGGCTGGCGTGTATGATACAGCCATCGGAAACTACTGTTTTTTCGAGTTGCGTGCCCGAAATTTTGGATGGAGGGAGTAAGCGTGCACGGGTATATACAAATTTTGAATTGTCGAAAAGGTTAAACTTCGGAATATCATCTGTCAAACCGAGATTGGCTTCGTAAAACGAATCTATATTTCCGATATCAGTCCAGTAGCCTTCGTACGGAAAGCTTAAAACTTTATGGTCTTTAATAGCATGGGGAATTATCTCTTTGCCGAAATCTTTGGTTTCTTTATCCTTCATCAGTTCAATCAGCAAATCGCGGTTAAACACATAAATTCCCATTGAGGCCAGATAAATTTTTCCCGCACGCTGCATCTCTTCACTCACTTCCGAGATCCATTCAGGTAATAAGGCCGGTGCAGGTTTTTCGATAAACTCAGTAATGATATTGTCCGAATCGGCTTTCAGTATTCCAAATTCGGGCGCTTCTTTGGCTATTACAGGCAAGCTGGCAATGGTGATTGCAGCTCCGGCTTTTTTGTGGGCCTCTATCATTTCGTTAAAATCCATCTGATAAAGCTGGTCGCCTGAAAGGATAAGCGCATATTCAAAATCGTAGTTCAGGAAATGTTGCATACACTGCCTGACAGCATCGGCTGTTCCCTGAAACCAATGTTTATTATCAGGAGTTTGTTCGGCAGCCAGAATATCAACAAACGAATTGCTGAAAAAACTGAACTGATAAGTGTTTTTGATGTGTTTGTTTAACGATGCCGAGTTAAATTGTGTCAGTACAAAAATCCGGTCAATATCAGAATTGATACAATTCGAAATGGGTATATCAACCAGGCGGTATTTTCCGGCGATGGGCACAGCCGGTTTCGATCTGTTTTCGGTCAATGGGGATAACCTTGATCCCTGACCACCTCCCAGAATTATGGCTAATGTTCTTTTTTTCATTGCTTTATAATTTAAGTGATTGATACAATTCTATATATTCCAAGGCGGCCCTGTTCCACGAATGGTCTATCTCCATAATTTGTTTTCTGATTTTTTTGAAAGTTCTTTTTTCCTGAAAGATATGTTTTGCCCGATGAATGGCATGGGTAACATCAGTTATTGTACATTGATCGTGACAAACACCAAATCCATGGTCGCCAATATCGGTTACAGTATCCTTCAACCCACCTGTACGTCGCACAATTGGAATTGTTCCGTAACGAAGCGCATACATCTGGTTCAATCCGCATGGTTCAACCCGCGAAGGCATCAGCAAAAAATCTGCCCCTGCATAAATGAGGTGCGAAAGTTTTTCATTGTATCCAATATGGGAGCAATAATTTCCTTTGAATTGGTCTTCCAAATGAAGAAGGGCATGCTCGATATGCTTTTCGCCCGAGCCTAAAATGAGTATATTTTGTTCGCCGGGCTTATAATGTAAAACATCATGAATAATACCGGGCAATATATCCGCTCCTTTTTCACCAACCAAACGGCCAATAAAAGTAAAAAGTGGTTTTGACTTATCTAAACCAAATTGGCTGCATAGTATTTCTTTATTGGCTTTTTTCCCTTCCTCAACTGTTTTTGTGTTGAAATTTCTCTCCAGCATCGGATCGGTCTCCGGATTCCAAACATCAGCATCAATTCCGTTTAAAATGCCAAGCGATTTGCCGCGTTCGGTACGAAGCAGCTCTTCCATCCCATTCATCGAGTAACTGATTTCGTCCAGATAGCTTGGAGAAACGGTCGTCACCTTCCAGGCACATTTAATGGCCGATGCCAGCGGATTGATCAGATTGTGCCATTCGATCAGTCCGTTATAATACGAATGAAACGGAGGCAGGTAATACAGTTTTTCGAACCCGAACTGTCCCTGATATTGACCATTGTGGATGGTAAACACCGTGGGAACATGTTCGAACCGTTGATATTCCCTGACTTTCGACATCAAAAAGGGAATAAATCCGGTATGCTGGTCGTGACAATGAACCACGTCTGGTGTTTCCTTACGCTCCTTCAGCCAGTTTAATACGGCAATCTGGAAGGTTATGAATCGCTCGGTGTCGTCTTTGTAGGAATAGACATTTTCGCGGTCGAACAAACCCGGAATGTCAATCAGATACAACTCGTACCCCAACGGTTTTTTCTGAAGTTTTAAAACATTAAAAGCTAAATTCGCATGTCCCAACCTGGCAACACCCGAGAAAATGGTCGAAAATTCATTTTTCCGACTAAATTTTCCGTGGTAAAAAGGCATAATTACGGTGGACGAATGCCCCATTAAGGTTTGATATTTAGGTAATGCACCTACAACATCGGCCAATCCACCAACCTTGGCTGCCGGGTAACATTCTGCACTAATGTGTATTATCTCCATCATTTAAATCGTTTCAAATTCAAGACTTCTGTGCCTATGCTCTTGTTGTTAAATTTATAAAAAATATTCAGAATTGAATAATAAGGTACTTTCAAACATGTTAATAATTTTAGTCTGAAATCTGGAAGATGCACACAAAAAAAAATCCCGAATATTTCCGGGATTAGTTCAGTGCAAATTTTTGCTTTTTAAATAAACTTAATGAAATAAGGGTATCGCAATTCAGTTCTAATCTGTCAGTTTATTTTTTAGAAAGTGAGAATAAAAACTCCAATCCTCCTTCGACTCTATTTCGAACCGAAATCTCGCCTTTGTGTAATAAAATGGCATTTTTAACTATTGAAAGGCCCAGGCCTGTACCTCCATTTTCGCGCGAACGGCCATAATCAACCCGGTAGAACCGTTCAAAAATGCGGGGCAGATGTTCTTCCGAAATGCCATTACCCGAATCGGCATACTGAAAATAGTAGAATTTATCGTCTTCCAGGTATTTTCGGATGGATATAACTGTGTTGTCGCCGGAATAGTTGATTGAATTTTCAACCAGATTCTGGAAAACCGAGAAGAGCAGTGATTCGTTTCCGTTTACAACGACTTCGTTGTCAACCTCAATACGGTATTCCATATTCTTGTTGGTAAGCCTGCTTTTCAGATTTTCAATGACATCGCGGATAACAGGTTTCAGCATCAACGGTTTGAATTCGAATAATCCACCAGCATCTTCAATGTTGTTCAGCAAGGAAATGTCATTGAGCAAGTCGGTCAGCCGTTCAGATTGGGCAAATGCTTTTTCAAGAAAATAGCGCTGTTTATCTATTGGGATACTCTGATTATTAATTAGTGTTTCGAGGTAGCCTTTTATGGATGATAAAGGCGTTTTCAACTCATGGGCAATGTTTGAAGTAAGTTGTTGTTTCAGCAGTCGTTGTTTTTCGGGACGTGTCACATCACTAATCAGTACTTCAAAACTTTTATCCACAAAGATGATGCATCTGAGCTGAAAGAATTTTTCGCTTTTTTCTATGGTATATTCAATCTGTGGAAGCTCTTTATGCTGGGCTTGAATGTCCTGTCCCCGGTATTGATCAACAAATTCAACAATTTTACTGAATTCGGGGATACTAAAAATATGCTCGGCCGAAATAGTTGACTTATCTGAAATCATGTTGATGAATTGAATAAAATGACTGTTGGCCAGTATTTTATGCTTTTCAGGAGAAAAAATAGAAATGCCCTCTTTAAGAACCTGCAAGTGCCCGTACAATTTTTCCTTTTCGCCGGTTAACTCGTCTTTGGCTGTTTTCAGATTATCGTAAATTTGAATGATTTGTCGTCGGATTACGCCCAGCTCGTTGTCCTGAAAATTACTGTCCATTTTTGAAATATCTTCGTTTAATCCGGCCTTCAGCGCAAAATCTTTCAGTTTGATGATAAAATCACTCAACCTGCGGGTAGTATAATGCAGCAAAATCCACATTAGCAGAAAAAGGAAAACCACGAAAAACAGGAAAAAATGTTCGGTCTTCAGGAATTTGATGATATCCACATTGTAAACGGCTGCAGTGCGTACCACATAGTTTTTACAGTTTTTGGCGTAGTAATAGAATTTCTGATTGGTAGTTTGAGAAACCCTGATACTGGAACCTTTGCCTGAATGGACAGCTTTTTGGACTTCCGGCCTCAAGAGGTGGTTCTCAATGTGTTTGACATCAGCCACAAAACTATCGTACAGCACTTTGCCATCCATATTCATGATGGTGAGCCGGGTGTTTTCGATGGGTAACAGGCTCTTTAAGGTATCAAGCGATTTAAAGTCACCCGTTTCAAATATCTTTTTATGCTCGATGTAACGATGGGCCACTTCCGAAATGTTATCCAGCTTATTTTCGAGTTGGCCAGTCCTGTAACTTTTTTCACGATCGTACTGGTAACCCAGCACAGCCAGGGTAAAGATGGAAAAGACTACAAAAAAGTTCGTAAAAATTCGTCGACGAAAAGTACGTTGTATGACCACGGTAAGTTCTGTATTAGTTTGTCCTAGTTCTCAAAGCAATATCCATATCCTGACCGGCCTTTGATGAAATTGCCGTATTCGCCGATTTTTTTTCTTAACCGGGCAATATTTACGTCAACATTTCGCTCAGTAACGATCACGTCATCGCTCCAGATGCGGTCCAGAATTTCCTGGCGGCTGAGGTATTTGCCCTTGTATGAAATCAGCATAGTCAATATCTCAAATTCTTTGCGGGTAAGCAATATCGGTTCATTATCAATGCTTACTGATTTGCGGTTCAAATCAAGTTCCAGGTTGTCAATGGTAATCACTTTAGGTTTGATTTCAACGCTTTTACCACGGCGCAACACGGCTTTGATCCGGGCCACCAGTTCTTTAATCGAAAAAGGTTTTGACAGGTAATCGTCGGCGCCCACATTAAATCCGGTAAGCATATCGTTTTCAGTTTCGCGTGCTGTCAGAAAAATAATGGGGATTGAAAGTCCCAGTTCCTTTCTGATTTTATCGGCCAGTTTGAAACCCGACATACCGCCCATCATCACGTCGAGCAACAACAGGTCAAAACGCTCAATCGATTTGGAGAGAGCTTCTTCACCAGAATAAGCCACTTCGATCCCGAAACCTTCGCTTGCCAGATTGAACTGAAGAATCTCGCACAGATCCTTTTCATCGTCAACTACCAATATTTTATAATCCTGATTCATAGTTTGCTGAGGAGTTATTTTTTCCTGTTTCAGGGTCGCTTGTGGCGAATATCTTTTCCTTCGCAGGAATAATAAGAAGCTTCTGCAATGTTGGCCGCATGATCCGAAATCCGTTCAATGGCAGCAACCATCTCTTTGATTTTGATAAAACTGAGCAGGATATTTTTGTCTTCGGCAACCAGGTTTGCCCTTTCGGCAACCTTTTTCAACATTTTGTGATTGAACTCATCAACGATAGACTCTGATTTGATCGTCCATATAGCCAATTCCATATCCTGATTAATAAACGACAACATCGAACGGCGGGCCATATCGACACTTAAGTCCATCATCTTTGATATAAATCCTGAAAGGCTGGAGTAAACTTCCTGATTTTCGATGCCAACAAGCAATTTGGTAATGCTTATGGCCAGGTCTCCAATCCGTTCGAGACTGATTACAATCCGGTAACAGGCAATTAATTTTCGAATCTCTGAGGCTACCGGCTGATAGAGCGCGATGGAATTGATAATATTTTCGCTGACCCTGACTTCAAGCTTATTGATTTTGCTTTCATCCTTATTTAACGCATTAAGCTGATCGTCATCAAAAAGTAATTTTTCCGTTGAAATCAGTTTCTTAACTACATCAAGCTGATTGAGTACCATGTTGGCAAGTTTCTCATAATCAGACAAAATATTAAGAATTGCTTCGTCCTTCTTTTGTGGCATGTTTGATTTTTATTATAATTTTTCAACTATGCTATTCTTCACTCTTACTCCAGTTAAGCAACAGTTTTACTAAGATAGGAATTATTCAGGAATAAGGAGAATTTCAGTTGATTGTTTTGATTTATTGCTTTACAACGAGTACAAAATTGAGACTATTAAATTAAAAATCTGTTACAATAATGTTACAGCAGGATTAATTTAAAATGACTCAAATCAAACGGCACGTCGCGTCATACAGGTTATAGCGCTGAATAACTGCGAAATACATTCAAATACTGAGACCTTAACCGATTACAATTATTGCAGAATGATAACTTTTAAAGGTGCGATGACAACAAATTTTAAACAAAAGAATTAGAAACTGAATTTATTTTTCGGTTTGCCCAACCACCACAATCTGGCGGGCAAGCTGAAATTCATTAAGTTTTAACCGTTCTCTGAAGATATGGAATAGTGAGGATTTTCAGGAAATGCAGAACTGATCAATTTAATAAAATCACCATTGCCTGTGCCAATATCCAGTACCTTGTGAATTGGTTTTCCGTCGAAAAATGTTTTAAGCTGTTCCATTTTTAAAGTAGTAATAAGAATGCCGAAATAGCAGTAATAACAATAACGAATCCGCGATAAGTATGTTCAGGTATAATTTTAACCACTTTGAATCCGAGAAAAGCCCCAAGAGCAATCGCAGGCAAAGTTATCAGGTCGATCATCAGGGTTTCGGAGCTGATATTATTCCAGACAAACAATTGCAGCGGAAATTTGGTGAAGTTGATGATCATGAAAAACCATGCGCTGGTGCCAATAAAGCTGTTTTTCGGAAGGTGCATGGCCAACAGGTAAATGGCAAAAACCGGTCCTGCCACATTGCCGATCATAGTTGCAAAACCTCCTAAAACGCCCATAGCTGCGGCAAACCACCATTTGTCCGGAAAAAAGTTTGTTCCTTTTCGTTTATCCTGCCAAAGCATCAGCCCGATACTCAGGAATACCAGGATGGCAATCAGGTTTTTGAATTGCTCATCGTTGACCATTTCTCCAATCCACAAGGCCAGCAGTAATCCAACCACAGCCCATGGAATCACATTAACCAAATGTCTCCAGTTGGCATGACGACGGTAATAAGCAACACCAAAAATGTCGGCCATCATCAGGATTGGCAGTAATACCCCGGTTGATTGTTTAGCTCCAAAAATAAAAGCCAGCGCCGGTACAACAATCATCGAAACGCCCGGAACACCCACTTTCGACATTCCGATCAGCATTCCGCAAACCATGATGATGATCCATTCGAGTGCATTTATTTGGAGAGAAGACAGGATTTCCATATCGATAAATTATACATTCCTGTCTTATTAGGGTGAAACCCGTGCCTGAAGGTTACTACTATTATGCACTGGGCTTTATTGAGTTTTCCAGTTTCTTCAGTTTGAAATACTCAACGATTTCCTCTTTTGTCATTTTGGAAAGCTTTTCGCTCAATATCTTTCGTTGGTCACGCATAAATTTTACAGCGTCGAACGTTTTCTCAGTTGTTGTCTTCATAAGTCATAAAGTCTCTCGGTGAACGTATTTCTAATTCCTTATATCCATTCTTAATGTTTATAGAATTGTATCCACGTATCCTTTCAACATTAACAATGTGTTTGAAGTTCCAGCTAATCAAAAAGTCAGCATGATTAATTGTTGCTAGTGCAATATGTAAACAGTCGGCAAAGCTTGTTTGGCCGACAACTCTCTCCATAATATATTGTGTCGCTAGTTCAACTACCTCCTCATTGGTATCGATAAATTCTGTATTTTCTGTCTTTAAACTTTTAACCAATTCTTTAACATTCTCAGGTGCCGGACTAATTTCGTCTTGTGTAACGGATGAAAATAAGAGTTTAAATTCTTCATTTTGAAGTCTTTCGAATAGCGGTACTGTAAATTCTGAAAACTCTTCATCGAAATAACCACCAAAAACTGATGTGTCAATATAAACTCTTTGTTTCATGCTATAAAAATAGCGAAAATCATTGGATTTCTTTAGATTTTTCATTGCCCGGTGCATTACTCCAAAAATAAAAGCCAGCGCCGGTATGACAACTATTTACACTCCGGGAACAACAAATTACGACATTCCGACCAGCATTCCGCAATCCATGATGATCCATTCGAGAGCATTAAGGTGAATTGAGGAGAGCAGTTCCATCGGGCAATTTTAGATTGAAGCCTAAAAGTAAGCGATTTACTTTAGCAAATATTCCTTGTCGAGCAAATCCAATTCAGCGTTTTCAGTTTCGCCAAACCATTTCCGGACATGCTCTCTGGCCTGCTTCCTGATTTCAGGAGTGATATAAACAGCCATTTGCCGAATGATAAGCAGCAAAACCCCCAAGTCATCAGTAAATCCAAGTAAAGGGGCAATATCCGGAATAAAGTCTATTGGTAGAATAAAATAACCCAATGCAGCCGATAAAATCAATTTGGCTTTGAGCGGAACGTCATCCGATTTCATCATATAATGCAGCAAGATAGCAAGATACACTACTTTCATGCCTGAAACTTTGGCCACACGTTTCAGCTTATCCCTAAACGAAGCATCCGAATAATGTTTCCTGTATCTGGCCGATTTCATCTCATCGGCAAACAGGCTGTACAGATTGGCCCCGATTTGTATGGTGCGGAATTTTTTCATCTGATTTCGCTGTTCTCTTTTTAAAAGTTCAAAATATTTAAGGCCAATTCCATTCCGTCCGAAATAAGGAGAATGTTTTATTCTGCTACCTACCGTGGACGGATTGATAATATTAATCTCAATACCGTTCGCTGAAGCGAACGGCAAAGAATATTGCTCTTAAGATGATTAGGGCGATATCCTTTGCCGTCACATTCATGTGACGGATAGCTGAAATCATCGTTAATCAATGGGCTTTAGCCCCACAATGTCTTTGCTATTTCAAACTCACATTCGAGTAATCAACCCGAACAAAGCCAAAAAGTTCTTCAATCAAATTCAAGGCTTCCTGAACATCTTCGAGTGTTTCGGCCTGCAACAGCCGGATCCGGTGTTCCCGAAAGTTAGGCAAAGTCGGAAAATATTTGGCAAAGTGGCGGCGCATCATCAGAATTCCGCTGCGTACATTGTCTTTCCATTCTATCGTCATATTCAGTTGGTCGCGTACATTCTGAATCACATCAGAAACAGTTGGCGGTGGCAACAACTCCCCGGTTTTCAGGTAATGTTTTACTTCTCTGAATATCCACGGACGGCCAATCGAACCGCGGCCAATCATCAGAGCATTTACACCAGTTTGATCGAGAAATTCTTTGGCTTTAACAGGGCCATTGATATCGCCATTTCCAATAATCGGAATTTTCATGCGTGGGTTGTTTTTTACATCTGCAATCAGCGACCAGTCAGCCTCTCCGGTGTACAACTGACTTCGGGTACGTCCGTGTATGGCTAATGCTGCTACACCTGCATCCTGCATCCGTTCGGCAACATCAACAATTATTTTGCTGTTTTCGTCCCAGCCCAGTCGGGTTTTGGCAGTAACCGGAATCTTTACCGCTTTCACAATCGCTTCAGTCATTCGCTGCATTTTCTCCGGATCGAGCAACATGCCTGCACCCGCTCCGTGACGAATTATTTTTTTCATCGGACATCCGTAATTAATGTCAATAAAATCGGGCTGTGATTCTTCGGCAACTTTGGCTGCTTCAACCATTGAATTGATGTCGTGCCCGTAAATCTGGATAGCTACCGGGCGGTCGAAATCAAACAAGGTCATTTTTTGCTTCGTCTTCTGAATGTCGCGGATCAGAGCTTCCGACGAAACAAACTCAGTGTACATCACATCAGCGCCGAACTTTTTGCACATGTACCGAAACGATTTGTATGTCACATCCTCCATGGGCGCCAAAAACAGCGGCATCTCACCTAAATCAATTGATCCGATTTTCACATTATTTAATTTTCGCAATTTAAAATTCTATGCAAAGTAAGTAACAAAGTCTCAAAGAGACAAAGAGCCTGAGATTATTATCCCCATTCAAAATATTGCTAAACACTTTGTCACTTAATCTTAAGTTTTACGCAACTAAAACCAGATTTCTTCCGTCTTAGTTGAAACAAAACACACTCAAATGAAAAAGTTATCTGCAATAAAATATCTGCTTGTTTTCCTCCTTTTTTCCGGAATGAGTTGCGAAAAAACTGTTTTTGACCCGGTATTTACCATTGGTCAGGAATCGGCTTTTCGCATAAATCAGCTTTATTCCTCAGATGATGGACAATATACCTTGCTGATAAAAGAAATCGGTGATTCACGCTGTCCGGAAGGAGTAGTCTGTATATGGCAGGGTGAAGTGACCCTGAAAGGTGAATGGACAGCCCTAAACAATAAAACTAATATCGAATTGCACTCCGTATTGAATGACCAGCAAAAAGTGCCGGAGGGATTTACGATGAAAATTGTTGATGCCAAACCATACCCGAAATACGGTACCGAATCGAAACCCGAAAATTTGGTGATTACCTTGCTGATACAAAAGAAATAATTCTATCTATTATCAATCTTCTCCGGATATAAATCGTGGTTCATCATCCGGTATTCGGCCATCTGTTCGTATTTGGTGCCTGGTTTTCCGTAATTACAATACGGGTCGATGCTTAGACCACCTCGTGGCAGGAATTTTCCCCAAACTTCGATGTATTTCGGGTCCATCAGGGTAATCAGGTCTTTCATGATGATGTTTATGCAATCCTCGTGAAATGCTCCGTGGTTGCGAAAACTAAACAGGTACAGCTTCAAACTCTTGCTTTCCACCAATTTCAGATCGGGAATATAACTCAGGTAAATGGTTGCAAAGTCGGGTTGCCCGGTAATGGGACACAGGCTGGTAAATTCAGGGCAATTGAATTTGACCATCGTATCGTTCTCCGGATGTTTGTTTTCAAAGCTTTCCAGCATTTCCGAAGAATATTCAAAAAGGTATTTGCTTTCGTTTCCGAGATTTTTTAAGTCGTTCATAATCGTTATGTTTTTATACTGAGGGCTTCACTCAAAGTGAAACCCTCAGTTATTCTTTTGTTTCAAATAATTCTCCAACCCATTCTTTCTCAACTGGCAAGCCGGACAGTGCCCGCAGCCGTCGCCAATAATTCCATTGTAACAAGTCACCGTTTGGGTACGAACCAAATCAAATACTCCAAGTTCATCAGCCAAGGCCCAAATATCCTGCTTCGATTTCCACATCAGCGGCGTGTGGATTGTGAATGGGTAGTCCATCGATAGATTTATAGTTTGATTCAACGAATGGATAAACTCGAAGCGGCAATCGGGATACCCGCTGTAATCGGCCTGTCCGACACCGGTTACCAGGTTCGAAATGTCTTTCCCTTTGGCAAAAATTGCAGCGAAAGTCAGGAACAACATATTCCGACCTTCGACCAGCGTATTTGGCGGACGATTTTCAGGTTTGTTATCTTCAACATCAATGGCTGAATCGGTCAGTGAATTGTGAGTGATTTGTTTCAGCAAATCAAGGTTCAGCAGAGTGAAGGGCACGCCTGCTTTTTCGGCAATGGTGCGTGCTGCTTCTTCTTCGATGCGGTGTCGTTGACCGTAGTCGAAACAAAGGGCCTCCACCTCGTCAAATTCTTTCAAGGCCCAGAACAAACAAGTGGTCGAGTCTTGTCCACCTGAAAATACAACCAGCGCTTTTTTATTCATTTTCATTAATAAATATGAAATGTCGAATATCGAACGAGAAATAAGAAATCATGAACAGATACTTTGATATTCCTTATTTTTTATTCGATGTTCCTTATTTTTTCTTTTTCTTATCGAATGCCGTTCCGTCCGAAAGTTGTTTATCTCATTGTATATCATTATCTCGCAGACGGTTTTTTGTTTTGTATTACCAGTCCGTCCCATAAATGGGACGGCAAAGGATAGACTTTGGCGTGAACTCAGTAGAACACTCAGTTCTCATTCAATGCGCTATATTCTTTGCCGTTCACTTCAGTGAACGGACGCAGATCATAATGCTATCTGGGCTTCAGCCCTAAATTTCCTTTACCCTGAACAGATTGTACGACAGATTGGTGTCGAACGTATCCACTCCTTCAACACGTTTCACGAAACCAACTACCCAAATGGTGACTGGCAGGATCAGGATTTCGTAAACAGTTTTCAGCATGGCCTGGGTGAAAATCATGGTAATCAAAACTCCAGGCGGGAACACTCCGGCAAAAGCAATGCTGATGAAAATCAACGAGTCTGCGCTTTCACCAACCAAAGTTGACAGAATTGCCCTTCCGGAGAACCCTTTTCCTTTCGTGGCTACTTTCATGCGGCTCATCACAAAGGCATTCAGGAATGACCCGATTAAATAGGCGCTCAAACTGGCTACAACAATTCGTGGAGTATTGCCTAATATGGTGGCAAACGCTTCCTGATTTTGCCAGAATGGAGCGCCTGGAATTACAATTCCGATGGTGAAAAACAGTACAGCCACGATATTAACGGCAAACCCAGTCCAAATAATCAGGCGCGCTTTACTGAAACCCCACACTTCGGTGATCACATCGTTCAGGATATAGGCAATCGGGAAAATCAGTACACCTGCAGGTGCAGCCCAGGGGCCGATCATTAAAATTTTTGTGGCAAGAATGTTGGAAATCAACAAACAGATGGCAAACAAAATGCCGGCAAGCATAAACAGAACAGATACTTCTTTTTTCATTTTCTTGTTTTTTACGTGGTTACCAAGTACACGGCCTTCACAGAAGGCTCGGCGCAAAAATACAATATTTTTCAGAAATGCAAATTTTATCTTTCGGGTAGGTGAAAAATCATGAAGATTATGGTATTTTTCGGAATAAAATGAATCAATCATGAATCCATTCGAAAACGACTGCCAGAATGTATTAAAGCTTTTAAAAGACTGGGAACCTCGCCTGCTGGCACTTCCTGAAGAAATTATCAGCAATCGGAAGAACATTCAGGACCGAAGCATCCGGCAAATCCTGGGACATTTGTTCGACTCTGCATCGAATAATATACACCGGATCGTGCATTTACAATACCGCGAAAATCCCATGTCATTTCCGAATTACGCCACTTTTGGAAACAACGACCGGTGGATTGCCATTCAGGATTACCAACACGAAAACTGGCAAGATTTGGTTCAGCTATGGAAATATGCTAACCATCATTTAATTCATGTTATCCGGAATGTTGATCTGACAAAACTTGAAAACCAATGGATCAGCGGAGAGGACAAACTGATTTCACTGCGTGAAAACATTGAATACTATCCTCAGCATTTTGAGTTACACCTGAAGGAGATGGAAGAACTGATTAATTTTTAAAACTTATCTTTGCCCCCGAACAAAACAAATTGCTATGGCTACTACTGCTTTTCGCGGAATGAAACCTTTTGCCCAACTGATGTTTGCCTTATTTGTCATGGTAGCTTCGGTTTTGGCATTTATGGTAATTGGGATGGTTGTTGCAATTCCTTTTTTTGGATTGTCAGCGCTCACAAGCAGCCTGTCGCCTCAAGGTTTAAACTCTCCGGGAAATATCGATTTCCTGAAATATTTTCAGGTTCTTCAATCCATTGGTTTATTTGTTGTCCCTCCTTTTATTCTGGGTTTGCTCTACCACGGAAACATCGGCGAATATCTGCAACTAAATCGCACAACGCGCCGGCAAACATACTTTCTGGCTGCTGTCAGTTTACTTATGGTCATTCCGTTCATTAATTTTTTAGGGGCAATCAATAGCCTGATGACATTTCCTGAATCACTTTCAGGAATTGAAAACTGGATGCGGACCATGGAAGACGCTGCAGAATTAATGGTTGAGAAATTTATGAAAGTGGAGAGTGTTTCCGGCTTACTGTTTAATATTTTGATGATTGCTATTATTCCTGCTCTGGGAGAAGAACTGATGTTTCGTGGGGTGATTCAGCGGATTTTGACCAACTGGACCAAAAACCACCATTGGGGAATCTGGATTGCCGCTTTTTTATTTAGCGCCATGCACATGCAGTTTTACGGGTTTCTTCCGCGAATGGCGCTGGGAGCCATGTTTGGTTACCTGCTTGTTTGGACCGGAACCATGTGGGTCCCGATTCTGGCTCATTTCGTTAACAATACCATGGGGGTACTTGGTTATTACCTGATCAATAAAGGAGTAATTTCGAAAGATGTGGAAGAGTGGGGAACTGGCGCCGAACAACTTCCGCTGGTTATTTTCAGTTTTTCAATCGTTGGTTTTTTACTTTTTCTGATTTACCGCAGCGAGCAGGCTAAAACAAAAATGCCTGCAAATCAGATTGATTCACAGGCATCACGAATTGATTGATTTTTATTAAGAAAAGACAATACTCTGTTGTAAACTTTCAATTTCTGTTTTCTTCTGTTCTGAAGCCCGGTAAACGTAAACGATTCCGTATTGTGATGCTTTGTCCCTCTTTTCGTCATCCGATAGGTGGACCATCGAATTTTCAACTTCGTTCCACATCACCTGAATCAGTTCGTCAGCCTGCTCGCGCAATTCGGAGACTTTTACCGAGGCACGGTTGGTGATATTCTGAAGCATCTTTTGATTACGGTAGGTTTCTTTGAATTCTTCGTAATGTACTTTGACCAATGCGATCGAAGGACTGTATATCGGGCTTCCGCCTTTCATCACCCGCTTTTGTTCGCCATCAATAATCCGTTCGCCCCATGTCAACACATTGGCTTCCAAATTTAGAGGAGGCGTAGCTTTGGAATTCATTTTCAGGCCATAAAACTCGATGACTTCAGGTTTCATCTCGCCACGTAAAATTGCAAAGTTCACGACCTGAAGAAAATGGGAGATATAAAGTTTCGATTTCCTGAAAATTTCGCCGTACTCTTTGGAGCGATCAAACTGGTTTTGCTTGGAGATATTGAGCTGACGGATCGCCCCCAGAAAATGCGGATAAAAAATCTGTAGTTTCTCAAGGGTCTGTTGACTGAATGCCAGCTTTGTTAAGGCGGTTCTCTTACCAAGTTCCAGTCCGGCTTCAATGGCACGAAGCCTGGCCACATCTGTATTCGGTAATCTCCTGTAAGGCATAAGGTAGTTTTTAGATAGACTATTGCGAATATACAAATTCAGCATTCATCATTCTGATCTTCGCAAAAGAACTAATCAACATCCAATTGTTCACAAGACTTGTTAATTAACTGACAGATTGATGATTAAAGCTATTTTCTGAATAGATATCAACAAGCCGCTGCTCATAAACAACCTGTTTTTGCCCCTGAAATCGTATGTTTTTGGGTATCAGACAGGTAAAATGTAATGCTCTTAATGGCTAAAATCAATTGTTTGAATTAAAATGAACCACATTAAGTTATGATTGAATTGAAAAAAGCTCCGAAGAAATGAAACTCCGGAGCTTGAATATTGTTTGGGTGTGGCGGTTTTTAACCGCCAATTAAGCGCGGATAAAATCCGCGACACCCTTAATCTTGTAATTTTGCGTATAAAAATTCGCGGTTCAGACGGGCAATGTTCGAAAGCGAGATGTTTTTAGGGCATTCCACTTCGCAGGCGCCGGTATTGGTACAGTTACCAAAACCCAGTTCGTCCATTTTGGCGACCATCGCTTTGGCACGTCTGGCGCCTTCAACGCGACCTTGTGGCAACATAGCCAAATGGCTCACTTTTGCCGACACGAACAACATGGCCGAACCGTTTTTACAGGCAGCAACGCAGGCGCCGCAACCGATGCACGATGCCGAGTCCATTGCTTCATCAGCATCCACTTTCGGGATAGCGATG
Organism: Odoribacter sp.; assembly: GCA_013824715.1. Classification (GTDB taxonomy): domain Bacteria; phylum Bacteroidota; class Bacteroidia; order Bacteroidales; family Prolixibacteraceae; genus Aquipluma. The sequence goes on from PNOH01000014.1 coordinate 69,311, forward strand.
GCATTGGCATCAGGAACTCCGCCGGTATTCACCGATACGTAGCCACCAGCAGCGATGATTTTATCGAATGCACGTCGGTCAACTATCAAATCCTTGATTACAGGGAAAGCAGCCGAACGCCAGGGCTCAATGGTGATGGTTTGTCCGTCTTTGAATTTGCGCATGTGCAACTGACAGGTAGTTACATCGTCGTCTGGTCCATGCGGGCGGCCATTGATGTACAACGAGCACATTCCGCATATCCCTTCACGGCAATCGTGATCGAATGCGACAGGCTCTTTATATTCATTAATGAGCTGTTCGTTCACCATGTCGAGCATTTCAAGAAAAGAACTGTCGGTTGAAACGTTAGCTAATTTGTAGGTTTCGAAACGACCTTTCTTTTTCGGACCGTTCTGACGCCAAACCTTAAGCGTTATATTGATTGTTTTTTCCATGATTGATGTCCTTTTTAAAAGCCATTACTTGTAATTACGCTGAACCATTGAAACGCTTTCGTAAACCAGTTCTTCTTGGTGAAGTTCAGGAGCGACATCGCTACCTTTAAATTCCCAACAGGAAACGTAGGCAAATTTATCATCCTGACGAAGCGCTTCACCTTCAGGAGTCTGGTATTCTTCTCGGAAGTGGCCTCCGCAAGATTCTTCACGGTTCAGCGCGTCGCGGGCCATCAGGTCGCCAATTTCGATGAAGTCGGCTAAGCGGCTGGCTTTTTCAAGTTCAATGTTCATTCCGGTGATATTACCTGGAATACGAACATTGGTCCAGAATTCGTTTTTGATAGCTGCGATTTTTTCGATGGCAGTTTGCAGACCATCTTTGTTCCGGGCCATACCGACGAAATCCCACATCACCAACCCAAGTTCTTTGTGCAGATTATCAACAGAACGTTTTCCCCTGATGCTCATCAGCTTTTCGAAACGGGCTTTAACAGCCTTCTCTGCTTCCGTAAATTCAGGTTCGTTGGTGGTCATCCGTTTTACGGCAATATCATCTGCAAGGTAATTCTGGATGGTGTATGGCAACACGAAATATCCATCAGCCAATCCCTGCATTAAAGCAGATGCCCCCAAACGGTTAGCGCCATGATCGGAGAAATTAGCTTCGCCGGCAGCGAATAAACCAGGGATGTTTGTTTGCAATTCGTAATCCACCCACAGTCCGCCCATAGTGTAATGGATAGCCGGGTAAATCATCATGGGTGTCTGGTATGGATTCTCGTCAACAATTTTTTCGTACATCTGGAAGAGATTTCCATAACGCTCCTCAATGGTGTTTTGTCCCAGGCGTTCGATCGACGATTTGAAATCGAGGTAAACAGCCAAACCTGTTGCCCCGACACCGAACCCGGCATCGCAGCGTTCTTTGGCAGCGCGTGAAGCAACATCGCGCGGAACAAGGTTACCAAAAGCCGGGTAACGGCGTTCGAGATAATAATCGCGGTCGTCTTCAGCAATTTGTGTTGGTTTTAGTTTTCCGGCACGAATAGCTTCGGCATCTTCCTTTTTCTTCGGGACCCAGATCCGGCCATCATTACGCAACGATTCCGACATCAAAGTCAGTTTACTCTGAGATTCGCCATGAACAGGTATGCAGGTCGGATGTATCTGTGCATAACAAGGATTGGCAAACATGGCGCCTTTGTGAAAAGCTTTAATAATAGCAGATCCGTTTGATCCCATTGCATTGGTCGAAAGGAAGAAGGCATTTCCGTAGCCTCCGGTTGCTAAAACCACTGCATGTCCGAAATGACGTTGCAATTCGCCGGTAACCAGGTCGCGGGCAATAATGCCGCGGGCTTTACCATCAACAATTACGATGTCAACTAATTCAGTTCGTGTGTGCATGGTCACTGAACCTAAGTTTACCTGCCGCATCAGTGCCTGATAAGCTCCCAGCAACAACTGCTGACCTGTTTGTCCTTTGGCATAGAAAGTACGGCTAACCTGAGCTCCCCCGAATGAACGGTTGTCGAGCAAGCCGCCGTATTCGCGGGCAAACGGAACTCCCTGGGCCACACATTGGTCTATAATGTCGTTGCTCACTTCGGCCAGACGGTGAACGTTGGCTTCGCGGGCGCGGTAGTCACCGCCTTTGATGGTATCATAAAACAAACGGAACACAGAGTCACCGTCGTTTGGATAGTTTTTGGCAGCATTGATACCACCCTGCGCAGCAATCGAGTGCGCACGGCGTGGTGAATCCTGGATGGTAAAATTTTTAACATTGAAACCCATCTCGCCCAGAGAAGCGGCAGCCGAAGCTCCGGCCAAGCCGGTACCAACGATGATTATATCCAGTTTTAGTTTGTTGGATGGGTTCACCAGTTTCTGGTGATCTTTATAATTGGTCCATTTTTGAGCCAGTGGCCCTTCAGGAATCCTTGCATTCAGTTTGCTCATGTTTCAGTTATTAAGAAAATTAGAAAAACAGGTATTGTGCCAATGCGATGACAGCGAAGCCACCACCAAGAATAATGGCAACAAAGTTGCTGATAAATTTCAAGCGGGGCATCCAGGTAGCATTGTTCCATCCAATGGTTTGGAATGAAGACCAAAACCCGTGAGCAAGGTGAAAGGCAAGCGCAACCGAACCAGTGATATAAAGAAGCACGATTGGCATACTTTTAAAAGTTTCGTTGACTAAAGCATAGGCATTTTCGCCTTTTGCCATGGTTCCGAAGAACGGAAATTCAACTTCGCCGCCTTCCCATGCGATGAAACCTTTCATCTTCATGTAAAAGTTTAAAATGTGAACTGCTAGGAATGAAAAAATAGCAATACCCAACACCAGCATGTTTTCTGAAGCCCATTCAACCCCTGATGTTTTATTTCCTGAAGCATAACTCTGCGTACCACGCGCCTTCCTGTTCTGAAATGTAAGAATCAGAGAATAAATGATATGTACGATAAATCCCAGGGCCAAAGTAGGCTCAATGACTTTAATCAATGGGTTTGTTCCCATGAAATGCACCCCGGCATTGAACATTTGGCCTGTTTCCAATCCAAACACTCCATCGAGCAACAGGAAAGAATTCAGAATTAAATGTACAAAGAGGAACAAAATCAGGAACAAACCTGAAATGCTCATCAGGAGTTTCCGTCCTATAGAAGAAGTCAGTAAATTGCTCATAGAATAACAGATTTTTATTTTAGAAATAGATTCACTTTTATTCGAGCCACGAAAGTAAAATTAACGGGCTTCACAACCAATAAAAAGGCACTCAAAATAACTAATTTAAAATGTTTCTACGCAAATATATCAAAACAGAGCCATATCACTTTTTATATCGAGGCAGTTTGACACTTTTGAACCACCATCTCCTTTCCGAAAAATAATTCTGCCCATTTTTGCATACACAGCTTATTTGCATATTTTTGCAGCACCTTAAAAAATCCGGTTCCATAGTTCAACGGATAGAATAGCGGTTTCCTAAACCGTAGATCCGGGTTCGATTCCCGGTGGGACTACAATGAACACAAAAAACCTCTTGACTTACAATAAGTTAAGAGGTTTTTTGTGTTTGAAAAGAATCATTTTTGATTTTGATAAATTATCTACCCTTTACGGCCTGTTAAGTTGTTCCATAGTTGTATATTTGGTCTTGATTTTTCCTGCCCCAGTTTAAAGCACGGGAAATTGTGTACACACAACTAAATATTACACAACTCATGTTTGAACAAACGTTTAAGAACATCGACGACATATTGTACAAGGATTCAGGAGCTGACAGCGAACTCGATTACATTGGGCAGACCTCATGGGTGCTGTTCCTGCGCTACCTCGACGAATTGGAAATGGAAAAGGCTGATGAAGCGGCTCTCCGTGGTGAAGCATACGAATACATTATTGACGAGGAATACCGCTGGCCTGTGTGGGCGATGCCGAAACTTCGACAAGCTCAGTTACCGGACGGCTCTCCCGATTTTTCAATCAAAGCTCAACTGGATCACCACAAAGCAATGACCGGACCCGATCTGGTTCGGTTTGTTGACCTGAAACTGTTTCCGTACCTCGCCGGGTTCAAACACAAAGCTGATAACCCGCAAACGCTGCAATACAAGATTGGTGAGATTTTCAGTGAGCTGAAGAACAAAATACAGAGCGGGTACAACCTGCGTGAGATTCTGGAACTGGCTGACGACCTTCCTTTCCTTTCGACCAAGGACAAGCACGAACTGAGCCACCTGTACGAAGCCAAGATTAAAAACATGGGGAATGCAGGCCGCAATGGTGGACAATATTACACACCCCGACCATTAATCCGGGCGATGATTCAGGTTACCGACCCCAAAGTGGGTGAAAAGGTGTACGACGGTGCGGTGGGTTCGGCTGGCTTCTTGTGCGAGGCTTACGAATATATGTATCAGCGGATGGATAAAACCACCGACAACCTGAAAACCCTTCAGGAAAAAACGTTCTACGGAAAAGAAAAGAAGAACCTGGCCTATATCATCGGGGTGATGAACATGATTTTACACGGTATTGAAGCCCCGAACATCATCCACACCAACACGCTGGGCGAGAATATCCGCGACATTCAGGAGAAAGACCGCTACCATATTATACTTGCGAATCCTCCGTTTGGTGGAAAGGAACGCCCGGAAGTGCAGCAGAACTTTGACATTAAGACGGGTGAAACGGCTTTCCTGTTTCTGCAACACTTTATTAAATCGCTCAAAGCTGGTGGACGTGCAGCCATCGTGATTAAAAACACTTTCCTGAGCAATTCGGATAACGCATCGGTGAGCCTGCGCAAACACCTGCTCGAAAGCTGCAACCTGCACACGGTGTTGGATATGCCGGGCGGTACGTTCCTTGGGGCTGGTGTAAAAACGGTGGTGCTGTTCTTCCAGAAAGGTGAACCCACCAAACAGGTTTGGTATTACCAACTCAACCCAGGCCGCAACATGGGTAAAACCAACTCACTGAACGATGAAGATTTACAGGAGTTCGTTACTTCGGCAAGCTCAGTAACCAAAACAGGCAAAGGTCCTGAAACAGAAAAGAGCTGGAACCTGAAAATTGCAGACTTGAACACTGACACTTGGGATTTAAGTGTTAAAAACCCCAACACTCCGGAAGAAGCTCCGTTGCGCAGCCCACAGGACATTCTGGACGAAATGCAGGAACTGGATGCTGAAACTGCAGAACTGATGCTTTCAATCAGACAATTGATATGAAAAAAGAAATAGGACAACACCTCGAAATTGAAAACTGGATATTCACCATTCGAGGAGTGCAGGTAATGCTCGATTTCCATTTGGCTGAGTTGTATCAGGTTGAAACGAAACGACTTAATGAGCAGGTTAAACGAAACAATTCCCGTTTCCCCGAAAGCTTTATGTTTCAGCTTTTACAATCTGAGTGGAATGATTTGCGACCGCAAAACGCAGGACACTTCCCTATGTCTTTGCCGAACAAGGCGTTGCCATGTTGTCGGCGGTTTTGAACAGCCAAACAGCCATCGAAACCAGCATTAAAATCATGAATGCATTTGTTAAAATGCGCAAGGTACTTACCGGAAATGCCTTGCTTTATCAACGACTCGACCATGTTGAGCATAAACTCCTTGAAACCGACCATATGTTTGAACAGGTTTTCAAGGCGCTCGAAAGCAAAGATACGCTCCCCCGGCAAGGTGTGTTTTTCGATGGGCAGGTTTTCGATGCTTACAGCTTTGTTTCGCAACTGATTAAACAAGCCTCTAAAAGCATTATCCTTATTGACAATTACGTGGACGAAAGCGTGCTGGTGTTATTGGGTAAGAAGCAAGCGGGTGTGGCCTGTACACTGTTTACCAAAACGGTTTCCGGGCAATTGAAACTCGATGCAGCGAAATTCAACAAGCAATACCCAACGCTGAAAGTAATAGAATTCGGCAAAGCACACGACCGCTTTCTGATTATCGACGAAACTGAAGTCTATCATTTGGGCGCTTCGTTGAAAGATCTGGGCCAGAAATGGTTCGCCTTTACCCGGCTGGAGCAAGGTTCGGTAACTGTAATCCAACAAATTAAAGAATTGATCGCATGAGAAAAGGTTGGGAGATAAAAAAACTGGGCGAGGTTTGTGATTTTCAGAATGGATTTGCATTTAAGAGCAATTCTTTCAAACCCATAGGATCACCAGTATTGCGAATATCAAATATTCAAAACAATGCTATTGATTTTGAAAATCTGGTCTATATTGATGTAGCTGATTACAAAGAAGACCTTTCAAAGTATGAAGTAAATTCTGGAGATTTATTAATTGCCATGTCTGGGGGTACGACTGGTAAAATAGGTATTAACAATACTGATACAGTGTTTTACCTCAATCAACGAGTCGGGATGTTTCATCCGAAGAAAACATTAATTAAACCTCTACTTTACTACTTTCTTTCCACGAAGGTTGAAGAAAATTTAAGGATTTCAGCTGGTTCTGCTCAACCAAATCTTAGTACCGAACAGATTAAATCGTTTGAAATACCACTTCCTCCACTCCCAGAGCAGCAGCGCATTGTAGCCATTCTGGACGAAGCTTTTGAAGCGATAGAACAAGCCAAAGCCAACGCCGAAAAGAACCTGCAAAACGCTAAAGAACTGTTTGAAAGCTATTTGCAGGGTATGTTTGAAAGCAAAATACACGGGAGTAAAAGTGAAACTTTAGAGAGCTTGTGTGATTTAATTGTTGATTGTGAGCATAAAACGGCCCCGACACAAGAAACAGGATATCCATCAATTCGGACTCCTAATATTGGAAAAGGCAACTTGATTCTGGATGGTGTTTATAGAGTTTCTCATGAAACATATTTGGAATGGACGCGCCGCGCTGTTCCACAAGCTGGTGATTTGATTTTAGCACGTGAGGCCCCAGCCGGAAATATTGCTGTAATACCAGACAATTTAGAGGTCTGTTTAGGTCAAAGGACGGTTTTAGTCAGACCTAAAATGAAACGGTTTGTTTCGATGTATTTAGCGTATCTGATTCTATCAAAGGAAGTCCAGCAGAGATTACTTTCGCATTCACATGGGGCAACTGTTGAACACGTCAACATGAAGGATATTCGTGCATTTAAAATTTATAATCTGCCCACTGTGGAAGAGCAACAACGTGTTGTCAATCAGATTAATGTTCTTTCCTCGGAAACCAAACAACTGGAAGAGAACTACCGGAAGAAGCTGGAAAGCCTGGAAGAGTTGAAGAAAAGCATTTTACAGAAAGCGTTTAGCGGGGAGTTAACCAGCCCTGAAAGGGTGGCATCTGAGAACGATGGGTGCAGCCCATCGTCAGAAGAGACACGAAGCACAACAAGCCCAGCAGGGGCGTAATACAATAACCATGGGACAATCGCTCGTAACCAATTACCTCCACATCGTGTTCAGTACGAAACACAGGGAATCGCTGATTGATCATGCCATTGAAAACGAACTCTACAATTACCTGGGCGGAATCTGTAAAAATCTGGAATGTCAACCCATCAAGGTTGGTGGACATACCGATCACATTCATATTCTGTGTATGTTATCAAAAAAAATAGCGCTGGTAAAGCTGATGGAAGAGTTAAAATCTCACTCCTCAAAATGGATAAAAACCAAAGGTGAAGCATATCATAAGTTCTATTGGCAAGATGGATACGGCGCTTTTTCGGTAAATCCGAGCGAAGTAGAAATTGTAATTAATTATATTGCAAACCAGAAAGAACACCATCGTAAAAAAACATTTCAAGATGAATACAGGGCATTCTTGAAGAAGTATAAGATTGATTATGACGAGCGATATGTGTGGGATTGACATTTCGCCCTTTTAGGGCTTGGGACCTATGAGCCTGATTTTTTCCACAGGGCTTCACCCTGTGTTAACGGATCAATCCCTTTCAGGGCTGAACATTAGCACTGAAAGTGCGCAATCTGATAGCGATGGGTGTAGCCCATCGAATTAAAAATCGAATAGAGATGGGTGTAGCCCATCGAATAATGAAACAACATAAACCCAGCCCTGAAAGGGCGGCATCTAATAACGATGGGGTGAAACCCATCGGACAACAAAACAACACAGCATGAACGAAGCACAAACCGAATTCGAATACATCGACCCGGCATTAAAAGCGGCTGGCTGGGGTGTGGTTGAAGGTAGTCAGGTACGCAAACAATGGCCTATCTCTCAGGGGCGTTTATTGGGTCAGGGTCGCCGCAGCAAACCTTTGAAAGCCGATTACGTGCTTCGTTATAAAAACCGCAGCCTCGCAGTCGTGGAGGCCAAAGCCCGTGATATTTATTACACCGATGGGGTTGCTCAGGCGAAGGATTACGCTGAACGCCTGAATGTTCGATTCACTTACGCCACCAACGGACTGAAGATATACGGAATCGATATGCAGATGGGTTTGGAGGGTGACGTAAGCCATTATCCCAGCCCCGAAGAACTATGGAATCTGACTTTTCCGGTTCCGGTTACCACCAAAGAAGCTGAAAATGCAAGCTGGAATGAGCGTTTGTTTGCTGTTCCGTTTGAAGACAAGAGCGGAACATGGCAGTTGCGATATTATCAGGATAACGCTGTAACCAAAGTAATTGAAGCAATTGCGAAAGGTGAAACACGGATTCTGCTCACCCTTGCAACAGGTACAGGAAAAACAGCAATCGCATTTCAGATCGCGTGGAAACTGTTTCACAGCAAATGGAACATCAACCGCGACGGCACACGCAGCCCCCGGATTCTGTTCTTAGCTGACCGAAATATTTTAGCTGATCAGGCTTTCAACTCATTCAACGCTTTTGAAGAAGATGCCCTCGTTCGCATTAAACCTGACGAGATACGCAAGAAAGGGAAAGTTCCAAAGAACGGGAGCATCTTTTTTACCATCTTCCAAACTTTTATGAGCGGTCCCGGTGATACGCCTTACTTCGGTGAATACCCTGCTGACTTCTTCGATTTCATTATTATTGACGAGTGCCACCGCGGAGGGGCGAAGGACGAAAGCACCTGGCGAGCGATCATGGATTATTTCAAACCAGCCGTTCAGTTGGGTTTAACCGCAACTCCCAAACGCGACATCAACGGCGACACCTATGCTTATTTTGGTGAGCCTGTGTACGTTTATTCGCTGAAGGAAGGAATTAACGACGGGTTTTTATCACCGTTCAAAGTGAAGGAAATCAGCACCACCATTGATGATTACACCTACGAACCCGACGATGTGGTGGAGACCGGAGAGATTGACGAAGGGCGCGAATATACCGAAGCTGAGTTTAACCGTATCATCGAAATCAAGGAGCGTGAAGCCTACCGGGTAAAGCTGTTCATGGGAATGATCAATCAGAACCACAAAACGCTGGTGTTCTGTGCGACCCAGATTCACGCCGCTGCTATCCGCGACCTGATAAACCAGCAAGCCAATAGCAAAAGTCCGAAATACTGTTGCCGTGTAACTGCTGACGATGGTAAGCTGGGAGAACAATTCCTGCACGACTTTCAGGACAATGAAAAGACCATTCCAACCATACTTACCACCTCCGAAAAATTAAGCACCGGGGTTGATGCTCCTGAAATCAGGAACATTGTTTTGCTCCGGACGGTGAACTCGATGGTGGAGTTTAAACAAATTGTGGGGCGTGGTACCCGGCTTTACGATGGGAAAGATTATTTTACGATCTACGATTTTGTAAAAGCCCACAGGCATTTCAACGACCCAGCTTGGGACGGTCCTCCATTACCCCCGGAAGAACCTTACGAAAAACCGAAAAAGAAACCCTGTCAGGAATGTGGTGAAAATCCATGTGTTTGCGAAAGGCCAGACCCTGTGCCCTGTCCTGAATGTGGAAACCTCCCATGTGTTTGCGAAGGACCACCCAGGTATATGATCACGGTCAAATTAGCTGACGGTAAAACTCGTGAGCTCGATTCGATGGTTAAAACCTCATTTTGGGACCCCAGTGGAAAACCTATTTCAGCGCAACAGTTTATCCAAAACTTGTTTGGTGATCTTCCTTCGCTGTTTAGCAACGAAAATGAACTGCGTAAAATATGGAGCCTACCCGACACCCGGAAAAGGCTTCTGGAAGAGTTGGGCGAAAAGGGTTATACCACCGTTCAACTAAATGATCTCCGGAAGATGGTTCACGGTGAAAACAGCGACCTATTCGACGTACTGGCTTTTGTGGCCTATCATCGCGAGTTGGTTCCGCGCCTGGAGCGTGCGGAGAAAGCAAAAGTCCACTTCGGAAGCTACAAGCCCGCTCAGCAGGATTTCCTGAACTTCGTTTTGGAACAGTACGTGAAAACCGGATTCGAAGAGCTCGATGACGCTAAACTCCCAAAGTTACTTGAACTGAAATACAAAGCCCTATCCGATGCAAAACATGCCCTGGGCGACATTCCGTCCATCCGTCGCACCTTCATTGGCTTTCAGGAACATTTGTACGAAGCAGAAGCTGTGGGATAGGTATTGTAATTCAAAGCAACCCTTGAGGTATCTTTTGCATCTACTTAGGAAAGCCCAAGATGAAAGTAATCAATAATAAACACGGTCTGGATATGAAAATAATTCGATTGATTACTGTATTCATCATTTTGACTGCCGTAATTGGAACTGGATGCCAGGAATCAGAAGACTCCTATCCAAAACAGTATCCCGGGTATCAGTGTAGAGCAACTGAGCCAATAGCCAGAAGTATTAATACTGACTGCAATATTCAGTTTTGGGACATCATGTTTAAATATACCTATGTCAAGCTTGAATCTTACTTTTACACTGTGGGTGCACCCTGTAATGAGAGCGTTTTTCGAATCAAATACATTAATTCAAAGCATGACCACTGTGAGCCAGACTATACCTTTACGTTGAAAATGAATGCCATGACAAGGGATGAGTTTTTTAAACCGGGATCAATCCAGATTAACAAGCTTGATATCTATGAAGAGAGTTTATGCGGAGGTATTGGCGGACCTGCTTCGAACGTTGATATTACATTAATTTGGGATGAAGTCTCGCTCGTCGGATCAGTATATTCTGGGAAAGGAAGATTTATTATAAACAAAGACATTCCATCTTCATTTCCGGGTTATAAATATCCGGCACAGGAAATACCTTTCGAGTTTCACGCGCGAGACAGAGAACGGAATTGAATTTGTTGTTTCAAAACCGGTTTGAAAGCGATATTTTGGCCACAAAGAAATGTTGTTGATAGATTGTTCAGAAAATCCGGCACCAATTTAAGGTTTGAGCACTGATATTTAATAGCTTTAAAACCTGTCTAACCAAAGTTACTTCAACTAATAAAACGGTACCAATCATGAAAAATATCCCTGTTATCTCCATCACCCGAAAAACCCTTGCGGAAGCTTACGAAGCAGCCTTAACTGCTGTTTACTGGCAGGGTACTAGGTTCAAAACTCAGTATGATAAGCCTGACGATCCGGAAAGTATGGATTGTACCATGAACATTACGATTGAAGAACCTGAAACCGACCCGATGATCCACATGGCATTTCCCGGAGGAATTGACGAACTGAAAGAATATGTCCTGGAACTGAAGGGATACAAAGACCACTGGACCAAAAATATGAATGTTGAGGCTGATACCCGCTGGGAATATACCTATCATGGACGGTTACAGAATTATGGTGTTTGGAAAGAATTGGTTGATGGTGTTTCGCAGGAAGTAGGGCCATTCAAAGTTGATCAGGTACAGTCGGTCATCGATAAACTCTCGAAACAACCGTTTACCCGTCAGGCACAAATGATTACCTGGATGCCCAATATTGACAGCGACTGTTACGATCCGCCATGTCTGCAATCTTTGTGGTACCGCATTCTGGAAGACGAAGATGGAATTTACTGGCTGAACTGCAACATCCGCTTCCGCAGTAACGATGCCTGGGGCGCCAATTTTATGAATATGTTTGGCTTTGTTCAGTTTAACAAGGAAGTGATAGCCGCGGGTGTGGCTAAAAAAACCGGAAGGGTAGTAAAACTAGGCCGGTTAAACTGGCAGGCCGATTCGTTTCATATTTACGGAAAGGATATTAATGTTGCGAAGGAAAGGCTTTTCGACCGGATTTCGGATATGCCTTTTGAAGAACGGACGCTAAATTTCAACGATGAGTTTATTCGTGATATGTATGATCAGGCTGAACCACAAGTTTTAACAAAAATAAAAACATTCGACGAAAGCCATTAGGTTTATTTCAGCAACATTCTGGCAGTTCTCCGGCTCTTTTGCTCAACGTAAATGGTGCGTCCAGTGGTGATTTGAGTAACAGATTCAGGCGTATAATACCTGATAGTCACCAAATCGAGATCCGTGTTGTACTTTACTTCAAATTTTTCCTGCAGTTGCCTGATCAACACATCAATTCCCTGTTCGGGTTCATCAAAGGATATTGAAAGGTCAATGGCCGATTGTTGGATGAGTCCCACTTTTAACCGGTATTTCGCAAATAAGCTGAACACATCGGAAACGTTGTTGATGTTGATAAACGAAAAATCGTTGGGTGTCAGGGTAATCAGCGCCATGTTCTTTTTTACAATGATTACAGGAACCAGGTCGAGTGGATGTTCAACCGCGTGAATTATCGTTCCTGGTTTTTCGGGTTCGAGAAAAGACCTGACAAAAAGCGGGATATTCTTGTTTTGAAGTGGTTTGATTGTTTTAGGGTGAATGACTTTGGCTCCTGAGTATGATAGTTCGATAGCTTCCTTGTACGACAATTCGTCCAGTTTCTGCGTATTGGAAAAGAAGTCAGGATCGGCATTCAGGATTCCGGGCACATTTTTCCAGATACTCACTTCTTCGGCATCGAGTAAATTGGCCAGAATGGCGGCTGTATAATCCGATCCTTCGCGCCCTAGCGTGGTGGTTTGGTTAGTCAGGGTTCCGCCGATGAATCCCTGCGTGATGTATAAATCGTCCGGTTCAAAGGTAAATAAACGTTTGGCCAGCAGCGCCGAAAGTTCCCAGTTGATGTTCGATTCACGGTACAGGTCGTCTGTTTTCAGGCAGTTGCGCACGTCCACCCAGCGGTTTCTCAGCCCGATTTTATTGAAATACAAACTGACAATTTGTGTCGAAATCAATTCACCAAAAGCTACAATCTGGTCGTATTCGTAGTCAAAATTCAACGACCGTTCACCTTTGATCCGGTTGCTTAAAAGTCCAAACATTTTTTCGATCTCCGGAAGTTCGGTTGATTCGCCCCAAAGTTCGGAGATAATTCCTTCATGATAAGATTTTACTTCCTGAAAAACAGTCCAGACTTCCGGATCCTGATTGAAATATTTCCGTGCGACAATTTCGAGCGCGTTAGTTGTTTTCCCCATGGCCGAAATGACCAAAACCTTGTTGCCGGGATACATTTTCAGGATATTTACTGAATTGCGGACAGCTTCGGAAGAGCTAACAGAGGCGCCCCCAAATTTAAAAACCTTCATGACGGATATGGATTGATGTAATTCTTCCTTTGAACCTGGTCGTGCTGATCAACTTATTTCTTTAATTCCAAAAACCATAATATGGTATATAGCCCTACCATACTGATTGCCTCGCTATGGTTGCCCGGAACCATTACCAATTTTAGTGTTGATTCGGAAACTCCTTTTGCCAGGAAATCGGTGTACATCTTCTGGCTAAGGCTAAGCGGGATATAATCGTCTCCAGTTCCATGATACAACCGGGTTGGGGTGGTTATCTTCCACGGTGTAATACTATTTGCTGAAAATTGACTTTTGATAGTTGCGAATTTGGCATCGGAGACAAATCCGGTACGGAATTCATTAGTAAGAAGGTCTCCCATCTTGGTAGTCAATTCTGAATTTATGTAACCACCACTATGCTTTCCATCATATAAGCCGGCAATTTTAGACGCATAAGGTGATTTTATGAAATCAGTGATGGGATTTGTAACGAGGCCGGTAGTGATGTATGCATTCAGAAGATAGGTCAGGAAATACGGCATCGGATAATCGGTTTTCGCGGTTATGAATTCGTTCATATATCCGATGGAATAAGGACCGGCAGCGCATGAACTGGCCACAAGGTTAAATTCGGCGGAATGGGTTTTTTCGATGGTATTCTGAAGTTGCATGGTCGCCCAGCCGCCCTGAGAGTATCCAAAAATGAAGAGGTCTTTGGTTGGTTTGGCCACTATTTTTTCCTGATTTCCAAATTCCTTAACTGCCCGCAACATATCCAAAATGCTTTGGGTAGTTGACTCGGCATGTAAATACGGATGTGGAAGCTGCGACGATGCGCCAAATCCGATATAATCTGGAACCACCACAATAAAGCCCATTGATGCCATACTTTCAAGAAGTAAAAATGCATCATCACGGGGATTTTCGGTTGGCGCTTTGCTTTGCTCAGTATTGGTGCCGTTCTGGAAGCTCATAATCGGATAGTTCCCAGCAGCTTTCGGGAGGCAAACTAAACCAGAGGCCTGAATGCCCTTGTCTTTATACGTTGTTTTGTATATAATTTTATAAATTTCAACATCGTTGATTATTGGGGCAATAAGGGCAAACTGTGGGTTTATTGTTTTAATTTCCTGAACGGTAAGGTTGAATTTATGCTCAACCGAAAGGAAATATTCATTAACTTTTGTTTCGGGGACATCGCTTTTATCGCACGAATGCAAAATCAATCCGGCAAAAACGAAGATCAGGAAATAAAAACGGTATAGTTTAAAATTTTTCATGAGTTTGTATTTTTCTGTAATGTTTAACTGGCGCTTTCAAAACCCAACTCTGCGGCAGAGTTCCGAAGAAATTCGCGGGTAAAATAATCAGGATCAACAATCGTACTGTTCCAGATCAGAATGTCGAGATCAATGTTCCGTGGCCCGAATTTATTCTGGCTGCGGTCGCGTTCCATCCTGTCTTCAAGCTGTTTCAGGTACAATGTTAGTGTTTTCATATCCATTTCAGTCCAGATACGGACCGCACCGTTGGTATAATCAGCTTGTTTAGGCTTTCCGATAGGTTTAGTCTGAACCATTTTCGAAACCTGAACAATTTCAACATCGCCTGCCAAAAGCCTGAGCATTTCAGCAATATTAATTTCGGCATTGATGTTTGAACCAATGCCAATAATACATTCGTTCATCGCCCGGCCTCCATTTCGAACGATACCGATTCTGCAAAACGGAGGGCATGTGGCTTGTCAACTTCTACCTTTGCCCTGACGACCCGTTCATCGGCCATAATCAGGTCGAGTATGTTTTTGGTCAGCACTTCGAGCAATTTGAAACGGTTGTCCTGAACCAATTCAATGATTTGTTTGGTGATGGTTTTATAATTATATATTCCATCCGATTCATCGGCCAACAGCACTTCTTCAGGAATATCGGCTTCAATTTCAATATTGATGACAACATCCTGCTTATTGTCAATTTCTTCAGGATTAAACCCGATAAAGGTTCTCAGCAATAAATTTTTAACACGGATTAAAGCCATTGATGTAATTGATTATTGATGATTTTCAAATCTTCAAACCTAAATTCTCGCCTCCATCGCAAAACAGAAGCTGTCCGGTCAAATAGTCGTTATCCAGTATGTAATCCAGACTTTTCAGAATGGGATACAGGCCTCCGGGACGTTTCATGGCAATGTTCCCGGCCAGTTTCCAGAGATAATCATCTCCTTTATCTTCAGGAGGCAGGGCCAGACCAGGTGCAATTGCATTGACCCTTATACCGGGCCCAAATTCGAGTGCGGCCATTTTTGTCATTTCCCACAAAGCTTTTTTTGACAAAGAATAAGCGGCAAAGTTCGATTGGTTAGTAACAATCCGGCTATCAATAATGTTGACAATTACCCCTGATCGAAATGTCAGCGCAAAATTTCGGGTGAGAATAAAAGGAGCCCTGAAATTAATATTCATTAACCGGTCGAAAAATTCAATCGGGGTTTGGCTCAAATTGGCCGGTTCAAAAACCGATGCGTTGTTCACCAGCATATCAATCGTTCCCATTGCCTGCAAAACCTTTGGAATCAGCTTTTCAACTTCATCGGGTTGATTCAGGTCGGCCTTGAACAATTCGAATTTCTGATCAGGATGACTGCCTGCCAGTTCGCTCAAAAACCGGTTAGCTTCCGTTTCCGAAGTTTTGTAATGAATCGCAATATTCCATCCCTGACTGGCCAGATGCCAGGCTATTGCCTTTCCAATTCGTTTAGCTGCACCGGTTATCAGGGCTGTTCTGGCCATTCTTTTTATCTCCTGTCCAATTTTTTTGCAAGGTTTTGAAGGAACTCACCTCTTGAAGAAATAGTACCTTGCGGGATATTTTGGGTCGGTTTATTAACTATGGGCTGATTGGTTATTCTGCCTGAAAGAATTTGTTCGATTTGTGCCAGTTCAGCTTTTGTAAACTGCCTATTTTTAAGTGCAGCCACATTATCGTCGAGCTGGGCTACCGAGCTGGTTCCGATTAGCACTGAAGTTACCCTTGGATCTTTGAGCAGCCAGACCAAAGCCATTTGTGCCAGGGTTTGTCCTCTCAGAAGTGCTAT
Organism: Odoribacter sp.; assembly: GCA_013824715.1. Taxonomy (GTDB): domain Bacteria; phylum Bacteroidota; class Bacteroidia; order Bacteroidales; family Prolixibacteraceae; genus Aquipluma. The sequence goes on from PNOH01000014.1 coordinate 85,803, forward strand.
TTTATTCAATTTCTTCACTTTTTCGATGGCCGGTTCAACCTGTTCGGGTTTTAGGAAACCCCACGATTTGGCGGCCCTTGACCCTTCAGGAATCCCGTTCAGGTATTTATCGGTAAGTAATCCCTGTGCCAGCGGTGAAAACGGAATACAACCTATTCCTTCTTTTTCAAGAACATCGAGCAATCCACCTTCGACCCAGCGTTCGAACATCGAATATTTGGGCTGGTGAATCAGGCATGGCGTTCCGAGTTCTTTCAATATTTGTGATGCTTCGGCAGCCATTTCGGCGGGATAATTCGAAATACCTGTATACAATGCTTTGCCCTGGCGCACAGCATGATCGAGTGCCATCATGGTTTCTTCGAGCGGTGTATCAGGGTCGGGACGATGCGAGTAAAAAATATCCACATAGTCCAGTTTCATTCGTCTGAGGCTTTGATCAAGGCTCGAAAGCAAATATTTGCGGCTGCCCCATTCGCCATAAGGCCCGGGCCACATCAGGTAGCCGGCTTTGGTCGAAATGATAAGTTCGTCGCGGTAGGGAGCCAGATCAAGCTGCATAATTTTACCGAAGTTTTCTTCTGCCGATCCGGGAGGTGGTCCATAGTTATTGGCCAGATCAAAATGTGTTATGCCGAGGTCAAAAGCGTGGCGGCACATGGCCCGTCCGTTTTCGAATACATCAACTCCACCGAAATTGTGCCATAACCCAAGCGAAATGGCAGGAAGTTTCAATCCCCATTTACCGCAATTGTTGTATGGCATTTGGTTATACCGGTTTTCATCAGCTACATAGTGCATATTCTTTCGATTTTTGTTTTTAAATTCCTATTTATATCAGGCCAAATTAAGAAATAAAGTTAGTTCAAAGGACATCAATCCGAACATTTTTATAATTTAAAGGTTAATTTCATTAAAATATATTGTAGTTTCAGACTGAATTGTCAATCACTAATCATTAATAATCCTGTTTAACCATGAGCTATCAAAAAAAGGGCAAACATACCGAACCGATTTATATTGTTTCAGGGGGAAAAGGGCTGGCAGGAAATCACATGATCCATTCTTTGCTTATTCAATACCCGAATAACAATGTACCTGTAATTATTGTACCATTGGTCAGTGAAGAAAGGCAACTGATTGATTTGATGGGAAAAGTAAAAAAAAGTGGGGGATTGATTGCCTATACCCTGGTGAACAGGCAGTTGCGTAATATTTTGAAAAAACTTTGCGCGGATAACGGAGTGAAAAACATTGATTTCATGGGCGAGCTGGCCGACTATCTGGACGAAAAACTTGAAATTCCTTCACTTCAGACCCCCGGTCTTTATCGCGAAATCAACCAGCAATATTTTGACCGTATCGAAGCCATTGAATTTACCCTGAACCACGATGATGGACTGAGCCCTGGCAAATTGCACAAGGCAGAAATAATCCTGACGGGCGTTTCCCGTTCAGGAAAAACCCCACTAAGTGTTTATCTGGCGATGTATGGATGGAAAGTGGCCAACATTCCTCTGGTTTATGGCATTCCGGCGCCCAAAGAATTGTTCGAAGTTGACCCGCAGCGGGTATTTGGGCTGAGCATTAGTCCTGCGCAACTGATATCGCACCGGATGAAACGCCTGCAAAGCACAAATAATACCGACAATATCAATTATGTTGACGAGCGTCTGGTTGCCCAGGAAATCAGAAGTGCAAATATGATTTTCGAAAGAGGGAAATTTACGGTTATCAATGTTTCGAACAAGCCCATTGAAACCAGCGCCAACGAAATCCTGAATACTTTGGCAAACCGTTTTGAATACCGTGGACGACGATTGGATTCGCCTTATATGGAAGCGGTGGAAGAATAGTCCCGAACTACTCGACGGTAACCGATTTCGCTAAATTTCTTGGTTGGTCAACATCGCAACCGCGCAGAACAGCAATATAGTATGAGAACAACTGCAACGGAATAATGGCCAGCAAAGCCGATACAGCCGGGTGTGATTTGGGTATCTCGAACAGGTCGTTTACCATGTTTTTCAATGCGCCGTCGCCTTCGGTAACTACGGCAATAATGTTTCCTTTCCGCGCTTTTACTTCCTGAATGTTGCTCACAATTTTTTCGTAATAATGGTCTTTGGCGGCAACTACAATCACTGGAAGGTTATCGTCAACTAAAGCAATAGGGCCATGTTTCATCTCTCCGGCAGCATAACCTTCGGCATGGATGTACGAAATTTCTTTCAGTTTCAGGGCGCCTTCCAATGCAACCGGGAAAAGATTTCCCCGGCCCAGATACAAGGCATTTACGGAGTCTTTATATTTGGCCGCAACTTCTTTGATGTGAGGATGCATCACCAATATTGACTTAATTTTTTCAGGAATTTCAGTCAGTTCTTTAATCAGGTCGAGGTAAAGTGCAGGCGAAATATTCCCCTTTTCTTTAGCCAGTTTCAGGGCTAAAAGGGTAATTACCGTAACCTGGGCAGTGAATGCTTTGGTCGAAGCCACCCCGATTTCGATCCCGGCATGGGTATAAACCCCGGCATCGGTCTCGCGTGCAATGCTCGAACCAACTACATTACAGATTCCCAGAATAGTCGCTCCCTTTTCTCTGGCCATTCGCAAAGCCGCCAGTGTATCGGCAGTTTCGCCACTCTGGGAGATAGCAATCACCACATCTTCACTATTCAGGATGGGATTGCGGTAACGGAATTCCGAAGCATATTCAACTTCGACCGGAATGCGGGCATATTCTTCAATCAGGTATTCGCCCACCAGGGCAGCATGCCACGAGGTTCCACATCCGATGATAATGATTCTTCTGGCATTCAGTAATTTGGGGAAAACATCGAGCAATCCGCCCAGCACAATCTCCGAATGGTCGGGTGCAATGCGCCCCCGGAAAGTATCTTCTATGGTTTTAGGCTGTTCGAAGATTTCTTTCAGCATATAATGTTCGAAATCCCCTTTTCCCAAATCTCCGATGGTCATATCCACTTTCGTAATTTTGAAAGCTGCCGGAATATTTTCAACTGTTTTCAGGGTAAGGCTGTCGTTGGTAATGATGGCCACATCGTGGTCGTTCAGGTAAATTACACTGTCGGTATAATTCACAATAGGCGTGGCATCGGAAGCAATAAAGTATTCGCCCCGGCCTAATCCAATTACCAGCGGGCTACCTTTACGGGCGGCAATTAACTGCTTTTTTTCATTCTTGCAGATAACCACAATGCCATAAGCTCCAACTACTTTCGAAAGCGCCAGCCTGACGGCAATTTCGGCATTCGCCTCATCAACATTTTTGTAAAAATATTCGATCAGGTTTACCAGAACTTCCGTATCGGTATCCGATTGAAAAGTATATCCTTTTTTAAACAGGTCAGATTTTAGTTCGGCGTAGTTTTCGATAATCCCGTTGTGCACGAGCACAAAGTCGCCGTTCATTGAAGTATGCGGGTGGGCATTGCGGTCGTTGGGTTCGCCGTGAGTAGCCCAGCGCGTGTGCCCAATTCCGATGTGTCCGCTGACATCTTCGGTTGCAACATGTTTTTCAAGGTCCGAAACGCGGCCTTTGCACTTGTAAACATTTAATGAGTCGTTAAAGATAGCCAGTCCGGCTGAATCATAACCTCTGTATTCAAGACGCTGAAGCCCTTGTATCAGGATGGGATAAACATTTTTATCTCCAATATAACCGACAATTCCACACATACGATTCTATTTAAGGGTTATCGGGGATGGGGGATTATTTTATTTTGGAATACGTTATTTCCAATCTGATTCCGGTATTGCTGGTTGCTCCTTTAAGTACCACTCTCCTGAACGATGCACTCCTGAAAGCTGTAGCAAGGTGGAATCCATAATTTTCTTTTTTCTTTTCTATCACTTCCTGCATGTGTTTGGCGATGTTAAACCGGTAGGTTTTATCGGTGCTGTCATATCTACCTCCATAATATAGCGACGAGAAAGCAACATCAGATGGCAAATATTCTTTACCATCCTTATCTATTGCCGTTAAAACCAACTGTTGAGGTGGGATGTACCTGGCTGTATCGGAAACGATGGTGTCAACCTGAAAAATAAGTTCAGCCTGATTGATGACAATTTTTGCTGATTGATCGCTGTAATCCGGAATTAGTTTGGTCCAGTTTTCAAGATCAGGAATCAATATTTTTGATCGAAGTCCACCGGTTGTCTGAAGGTAAATCAAACTGTCCTGATTAACCTGTTTGTTGAGGTTGGCCGAAAAAGAAGTTTTTGAATAGTCGTGCGTGAAACGGCTGACCCTTGCTGTATTTTCGTTAATATTATAATTATAATATAATGAATCATTTTCGCTGTTGTGGTAGTGCATGACCATTCGGGAGCCGGAAGCAAGGGTATAAATTCTCATGATGGCTCCACCCTGGTTCAGATCACCTGCTTCAATATACAGACCTTTAAAATATTTCAGGAACTTGTCGTTATCCGACCAGGTCAACGAATCGGCAGCCATTAATTTTTGAATCAGTTTCTGATCCAGTTTAATAGCGATTTCCTGAATAACAGTATCTTTTGGGTTCTTTTTTGTTGAACCATAACTATTGGTCAGAGAGTCGAGCTTAAATTTGGGGATGTAATTTTTTTCAGCTAGTACTTCACTTTTGGCAAGTCCTTTCAGGTTCAAATCCTGATCATATTTCTGGTCAATATCCAGGTCGGAAGCCAATTCGTAAACCTTCAGTTTTTGCGGGGTTATTGTATCGCCATAAGTTTCCAGATAGAGCAAATAAAGTACCAGCGAGTCGATCCGGGCATTTTTCGAAAAATCAGGATAACCAGTCAGGCGAAACTGACAGGCAAAATCGGCAGTTGTTTTACCGAAAACCGGATCATTAAAAGTACCGAGTAAATTATAAGCCGGTTCATCAGTCCTCTGTTTTTCGTCAGTCAGGGTATAAGCTTTAATGGTTCCTTTTTCGGTTACTTTTCCTACTGCCACCAAATCACCCGGAAGCAGTAAGTCTTTTCCCAGATCATTAATATCGTTTGTACAACTCCAAAATGTAATTACCATACATACAAATCCAAAAACGAATTTGTAAATTACTGCGTGTTCTTTTTTCACCAATAAATGTTTTAAATTGTTTGACCTACTTTCTTACAATACCTGATCATACAAGTCGTTGTAAGCATCAATATAGGTATGTTCGGGTTGGTATTCTAAAAATAATTTTCCTGACGATTGTATGTATTCTGATAGCTCGCTGTTAATTTTAGGACTTCCCTGAATTACAGCGTCAGAATACTGGACCGCAAGTTTGCTAACGTTAACATAGCTTGGATCATCAACAACTTCAATATCTTCGTTTTCGATTTTGCCCATTTTCAGTTTATTGATGAATGTGGCATCCAGTGGTTTTTTAAAATCATCGTGATATACCGAATAAACTACTTTTGCATTTACAAACAAAGGATCGTCGTTGTATGCCTTCTTAATGTACAGGGGTACCAGCGAAGTCAACCAGCCGTGGCAATGAACCAGATCGGGAGCCCATCGCAGTTTAATTACAGTTTCCAAAACCCCGCGGGCAAAGAAAATAGCCCTTTCGTCATTATCGGTAAATTCATTTCCTTTCGAATCTTTCAAAACGTGCTTACGCTGAAAATAATCTTCATTATCGATAAAATACACCTGCATTCGCGCCGATTGTATAGAGGCGACCTTAATAATCAAGGGGTGGTCGGTATCGTCAATAATGAGGTTCATCCCCGACAGGCGGATCACCTCATGCAATTGATTCCGACGTTCATTCACACTACCATATCTAGGCATAAAAGTCCGGATTTCCTTTCCTCTTTCCTGAATCCCCTGTGGAAGGAACCTGGATTTTTTAGACATTTCTGTCTCTGGAAGATAAGGGGTAATTTCTGATGAAATAAATAAGACTTTTTTCTTTTCCATTTATATCGCCTGAGTTTAATAGCGCAAAATTAGTAAAATATCGGCAATATTCAATTCCAGCAGGTTACAGTGATCTTAAAAAACCTTAAGATGAACGTATTTGTGTTAATTTATTTATTTACTTTGCACCCTCATTTTTAATCCAAAATGCAGGTAGTAAAGCACATAAACGATATTCGCACTATACTGAACGACAAACGAAAAGAGGGATTGAGTATCGGATTTGTTCCAACGATGGGGGCATTGCACAATGGGCACATCTCTTTGGTTGAGCTGGCCGGACAACAAACCGGATTAGTGGTAGTCAGCATTTTTGTAAATCCCACCCAGTTTAACGACAAAGCCGATTTGGAACGCTACCCGCGCGATCTGCAGAAAGATGTGGATTTACTGACGCCTACAGCCTGCCAGTTGGTTTTTGCTCCTGAACCCGATGAGATTTATCCTGAACCCGATACCCGGCAATTCAACTTTGGAACCCTTGAACAGGTGATGGAAGGAAAATTCAGGCCAGGACATTTTAACGGAGTGGCTCAGGTAGTGAGCAGCTTGTTTGAAATCGTACAGCCCGATAAAGCTTTTTTTGGTCAGAAAGACTTTCAGCAACTGGCGATTATCAATGAAATGGTCAGGAAATTGAACATCCCGGTTGAGATAATTTCCTGTCCGATTATTCGCGAAGCTGATGGATTGGCAATGAGTTCGCGCAATATGTTGCTGAGTCCTGTACATCGGCAAAATGCAGTTGTTATTTCGGCCACATTATTCGAGGCAATAAACAAAACCGGCGGGTTCACCGTACAAGAACTTTGCAAATGGGTGATAACCCGAATCAATGAAAATGAGTATTTGAACACGGAGTACTTCGAAATTGTTGATTCTGTTACCCTCCAGCCTGTGAAAAGCTGGGACGAACCATGTTCAAAGGTGGGTTGTATCGCCGTTCACTGTGGAAAAATCAGGCTGATTGATAATATGGAGTTCGGAGTAATGAAGGATTGACTATTAGACCATTTACGATTTACAATTTGTTGTACCGATCAATGTTCCATAAAATAGTAAATGGTAAATAATTAAATAGTAAATAAAGACATCATGATTATAGAAGTTTGTAAATCGAAAATTCATAAAGTTACTGTTACCGAAGCCAATCTTCAATACGTCGGAAGTATTACTATTGATCAGGATTTGATGGATGCTGCCAATTTAATTGAAAACGAAAAAGTTCAGGTGGTGAACATTAACAACGGCGAACGGATTGAAACCTATGTGATTAAAGGTCAACGTGGTTCAGGCGTGATTTGTTTGAATGGCCCGGCTGCCAGAAAAGTTGCTGTTGGCGATGTGGTCATTATTATTTCGTATGCCCAGATGGATTTCGAAGAAGCCAAAACATTTAAACCCTGGCTTGTATTCCCGGACACTGAAACCAATAAGCTGATTTAAATTTTTCTTTTTAAGAAAGTGATGATTGTTTATCTGTTAAACATCAATCTTCTTCCCTGTTTCTCCGAAACAATATTCCCTTCTGCATAAATCAACGCTCCATTTACAAAGGTACGCGTGACCTGATGCGAAAATTCCATCCCTTCGAAAGGCGACCAGCCGCACTTGTACAGAATATTTTCAGGAGTAACAACCCAATGACGGGCCGGATCAACCAACACCAGATCGGCATAATAACCTTCGCGAATGTAGCCACGGCGGTCTATGCGGAACAAGTCAGCCGGAGCATGGCACATCTTTTCAACCACACGTTCAACCGAAATCAAGCCTTTTTTGCTCATTTCGAGCATGGCCGTCAGCGAATGTTGAACCAAAGGTCCTCCTGAAGGAGCCTTAAAATAGGAGTGTTCCTTTTCCTGAAGGGTATGAGGTGCATGGTCGGTAGCCACCACGTCAATTTTATTGGCGCGTAATGCTTCCCAAAGTGCTGCTTTATCATCAGCCGATTTGATGGCTGGATTCCATTTGATACGGTTGCCAAGAGTCATATAATCATGCTCATCGAACCAAAGGTGATGTACACAAACTTCGGCAGTAATGAGTTTCTCCTTTACACTTCCGGCGGTGAAAAGTTTCATTTCATCAGCAGTTGAAAGGTGCAAAATATGCAATCGGGTTCCGAATTTAGTGGCCAGTTCAACTGCTTTGGCCGATGATTTAAAGCATGCTTCGGCGCTACGGATTTTCGGGTGCGCCGACAGCGGAACGAATTCGCCGTATTTTTCACGGTAGAGTTCCGTGTTCCGGATGATGGTCGGTTCGTCTTCGCAATGTGTGGCCACCAGCAATTTGGTGTTGCGGAATATTTCTGAAAGCGCTTCTTCGTTGTCAACCAGCATATTTCCGGTTGACGAGCCCATGAAAATCTTTATTCCGCAAACCCTGGAGCCATCGGTTTTCAAAACTTCGTCCAGATTATCGTTGGTGGCGCCCAAGTAAAACGAGTAGTTGGCTGCCGAGACTTCGGCTGCACGCTGGTATTTCTGTTCAAGTATTTCCTGGGTCGTAGCTTGCGGATTGGTATTGGGCATCTCCATATACGAAGTTACCCCACCGGCCACTGCAGCCCTCGATTCGGTCGCAATTTCGCCTTTGTGCGTAAGCCCCGGCTCGCGAAAATGCACCTGATCGTCAATCACGCCAGGAATGAGGTATTGACTGCCGGCTTCAATTATTGCCGCGCCTTGCACTTCATCCGGGGCCGGTTCACCGGCATATACTTTGGAAATGAACTCTCCGTCAATCAGCACGGCTCCCTTAAAAATCCGGCCTTCATTGATAATCCTTGCATTTTTAATGAGTGTCTTCATGGGTTAACTTTTTTATACGATATAAACCAGCTTCTGATTTTCATTTTCAATACCCCCCAGAGCGCTTCGTTGAAAATACCACCGCTCATTTTTGAAGTTCCCTGTTTGCGATCTTTAAAAATGATGGGCACTTCCACTATTTTGAAGCCATGTTTCCAGGTTTTAAACTTCATTTCAATCTGAAATCCGTAGCCTTTCAGCCTGATGTTGTCGAAATCAATGGTCTCCAAAACCTTTCGATGGTAGCATTTAAATCCTGCCGTAGTATCCATGATTTTCATCCGGGTGATTGTCCGAACATAAACCGAAGCCAGATACGACATCAATACTCTGCCGAGGGGCCAGTTAATTACGTTAATTCCTGAAATATACCTCGATCCGATAGCCAGCGAAGCTTTTTGTTCCACACAGGCAGTATATAACCGTACCAAATCTTTGGGCCTGTGCGAAAAATCGCAGTCCATTTCAAAAATATATTCATAATCACGCTCCAGCGCCCAGTGGAATCCCGCCAGATAGGCTTTCCCCAGTCCCTGCTTCCCTGCACGTTTCAGGATATGAAGTATTCCGGGAAATTCTGGCATTAACCGCTCAACAATTGCGGCAGTTCCATCCGGCGAATTGTCGTCAATGATCAGTATTTCAAAAGGTGTTTTCAATGAAAAGACTTTACGGACCATTCGCCCGACATTTTCTTTCTCGTTGTAGGTTGGGATTAATACCAGGTTTTGATGCACGTTTAATATTTTTGATGATTCAACGAAAATACAGCTTTTTATGAACAGAACAGTGGGGACACGTATGTTTAACAAATTTTAGGTGCATTTACAATCCTGATTTCAAAACAAAGTTCCGGCCTTTTGTTGTTAGCTGTTCTTTTGACACTTAAAAACAGCTATCTTCATACCTCATAAAATCCGAATGTCATGAATTTGAAAAACTTTTTCTTCATTCTGTTTTGCCTGCTGGTCGTTGATTCCAACGCTCAAAAGACTTCCCCAAAACTCAAAGTCGTTTCTTCACCCTCCGGAAGTTTATGCACACAAATTGATAAAGCAGGAAAAACCGTCATCCCGAATGGCCGTTTTATTACTCCTTTCGGAAAATCAATCGAAGTTGCTCCCCATCCATTCGGATTAACCCTGAGCGCTGATGGAAAGGTGGCTGTAACAGCCAATTCTGGCACATCGCCTATCTCCATTTCAATTATAAAAAATCTCAAATCGGCCAACCCTACAGTTATGCAGGTTCCTCCCGGAGCATCAACCGACAAGGGAGTGCTTGCCTCAGTCTTTATGGGACTGGCTATTTCGCCCGACAACCGGATCGTTTATGTGGCGGGAGGCCAGGAGAACAAGATATATTTGTTTTCTGTGGATTCCGGCGCTAAACTCGATTCGATTGACTGTTCAATTTCTGAAAACGGGCAAAAAACTCCGGATGGCTACATCGGCGATATGAAACTAAGCAAAGATGGCAGGTATCTTTATGCAGTTGATCAGATGTTGTTTCGCCTGATTGTGGTTGACACTCAGCTAAAGAAAATTACCGCGAGTGCAAAAACCGGCCGCTATCCGTTTGGTATCGTACTTTCGCCCGACGGACAAAAGGTTTATGTGGCCAATGTGGGTATGTTCGAATACAGCAAAATCGGCAATATCGAAGCAGAAAAAGACTATAAAAATGCGTTGGATTTTCCGGCATTTGGTTTTGGAACTGAAGAAATGAAAAAAGGAACCCGAATCGGATCCCTGGATATTCCTGGTTTAGGCGACCCCAATGTCCCCGAATCGTTTTCGGTTTGGTCATTTTCAGTAAAAAATCCAATGAAACCCGAAGTTCAGGCTAAAATTAAAACTGGCTTTCTGGTAGGCGAACTCCTTGAAGGAATTCCGGCAGTGGGTGGTTCGAGCCCAAATTCGCTGGCAGTAACCGACAAGTATGTTTTTGTAAGCAACGGAACAAACGATAATATTTCTGTAATTGATATCCTCCATGACACCATTGCTGCGGAAATACCGCTCAAACTGCATCCGGCAGTCAAACAATTTCGTGGTGTCATTCCTTTCGGACTTGCCGTTACGCCCGATCAAAAGCGGCTTTTCGTGGCCGAGGCCGGAGTAAATGCAATTGGCGTGATTGACATTCCAACACTAAAAGTGGCTGGGCATATTCCAACAGGCTGGTTTCCTTCCAAACTTGAAGTTACCCCGGATGGAAAAACGCTGGTGGTGAGCAATGCCAAAGGTTTTGGCAGCGGGCCAAACGGTGGGAAAGCCTTTCAGGAAGGAAAGGAAGGCAGCTACATAGGAAATTTGATGAAAGGAACGGTTTCGGTAATGGAAATTCCGGATGACAAAAAACTGGCCGGACTTACCAAACAGGTAATCAGCAACAATTACAAGATTGAAAATTACCGGAAGGTAAAGAAACATCGGGAAAGCAATCCGATTCCGGTTTTTGGAGGTGAAAAAGAATCGCCGGTCAAATACCTGGTTTTCATTTCGAAAGAAAACCGAACTTACGACGAGGTCTTCGGGCAAATTAAAAAAGGTAAGGGCGATTCCACCATTGCCAGGTATGGTTACAATGCCACTTTTACCAACCGTAAAAAAACATTGAAAGTCGAAAATGCCACCGTAATGCCCAACCACCTGAAACTGGCAACAGAATTTGCCATGTCTGACAATTTTTATGTTGACTCGGATGTATCCGCCGACGGGCACCGCTGGCTGGTGAATACCTATCCGAACGAGTGGGTTGAATCAACTGTCGCGGCTAGTTATGGCGGCAACCGGTCATACAACGAAAAGTCAAAAGCCCCCGGAAGCCTTGCCATGAACGGATCGGCTGGCGCTATTTACCCGGAAGATTACAACGAAGCCGGCTCGATGTGGGAACATCTGGAACGCAACAAGGTCGAGTTCTTCAATTTCGGTTTCGGGGTCATGTTCGAACCCTCCTTTTACAAGGAATCGTTTAAATATTCAGGTGTCAAACAATACGTCAATTATCCTGTTCCCCTGCCCATGTTTTCGCGCACCTCCCAAATGTTCCCAACTTACAACATGGCTATTCCTGATCAATTTCGGGTAAATCAGTTCATCAAAGAGTTTGATGAAAAGTGGATGAAAACCGGAGCTGAAATGCCCTCCATTATTACGGTTATTATTCCAAACGATCATGGTGCGGATGAGCGACCCGAAGCCGGATATCCGTTCAGGGAAAGTTACATGGCCGATAACGACCTGGCTGTTGGCCGGATTGTGGAATACCTTTCACATACACCATTCTGGAAAAATATGGCGATTGTAATTACCGAAGATGACGCCCAAAACGGCGTTGACCATGTGGATGCGCACCGCAGTATTCTAATGGTCATATCTCCCTACGCCAAACGCAACTATGTTTCGAAAGTGCATTACAGTTTTGGAAGTATTTTTAAAACTTTCTGGAATGTGCTGGGGATGCCATACCTGAACCAGTACGACGCTGCGGCCAACGACTTTGCTGACCTGTTCACCGGAATCCCTGATTTTACTCCGTACAATGCTGTCCCGGTTAATCCGTTCATGTTTGATCCGGAAAAAGCATTGACTCCGCTGGACGAAAAATTCGACTGGGAAGCAGTGAAAGAATCTCCCCTGATTGATGATGTGAAGGATATGCCAAATGATCAGAAAGAAAAAAAGGAATACCGGTTGGAAGATCAGAAGAGGAAATAGTTACTGGATTTGAATGTCCGTCACATTTATGTGACGGCAAAGGATAACGCATTGATCATCATTAAGGC
>PNOH01000015.1 GCA_013824715.1 Odoribacter sp.
TAATTTTTAGTCTTATTTTAATTTCATCTATTGCTTTCAGTCAGAAATCGTTTTACGACTTTAAAGTAAAAGATATTGAAGGTGGCGATTTCAGTCTTTCGAACCTGAAAGGGAAAAAAGTATTGGTTGTTAACACCGCTTCAAAGTGTGGGAATACGCCGCAGTATGCAGATCTTGAGAAACTATATAAAGAATTCGGAAATCAGAAATTCGTAATTATAGGATTTCCGGCCAACAATTTTGGGAAGCAGGAACCCGGAACAGACAGCGAAATTGCCGAGTTCTGTGAAAAAAATTACGGCGTTACTTTCCTGATGATGTCTAAAATTTCAGTGAAAGGCGATGATATTCATCCTTTATATAAATGGTTGACCACAAAAAGTGAAAATGGAGTTCTTGATTCGGAAGTCACATGGAATTTCCAGAAGTACCTGATTGACGAAAATGGCAAACTGGTTGATATGGTTGCCCCCAAAGTAAAGCCAGATGACGAAAAGATATTAAGCTGGATTAAAAAATAGTTGTGGTGGATTGGTATTGAAAGCGGTTTTCGAAAGAGGGCCGCTTTTTTATTTGTGTTTTTCAGATGCGGTGTCGAAATGCCTGTTGTGATTTGGCTACTCGTAATATTCCATTAATAGATAAGTCTTCATCTAATAACCGCCAATGTATTCCATAGCCAGAAGGTGAAACCTTATAATCATTTTTCTCCTGGTCAGTCGCTTTTGCCAATTTGGTTGAAATGTCTGATAATTTCAATTTAAATAATTGATCATCAATGTTTATAATCAAATAATCATTTTCCAAATTTATCCCTTTTATGTTATATGCCTTTTCCATAATTATTACTTTTTGAAGAATTTGTCCCATTCAGTAACTATATAATCAAAATGTTCATACACAATTTTTTTGATCTCACGTCTGGCTTGAGGCGTCAAATTAAACTCCAAAGCAGTTGTTATCTCAAAATTATCGATGTCAAGCCAAAACTTACATTCCATATCACCTTTCTCAGCATGGATATGAATGGGTTCATTGTTTTCGTTTGCCCAAAAATATAGCCTCCAACCTGCTATGAGTAAAATTGTTGGCATTTTTATCTCAAAGTTACAAAAAGATAATCTAATATGGCAACTGTAACAGTCAATATAAACGCACGTACGCGGAAAATCCAGTATTTGCTGGGACTTATCAGCGAAATTGCAAAAAACGATAAAAACGTCGAAATTATCGGTCTGGAAGAAAGCCCTTATAATCCCGAATTTGTACAAGAACTACTAAAATCGCGGGCAAGTAAAGGAAAGTTAATCAAAACCGAAGATCTATGGAAGTAGTCCAACGGAATCTCCATCTGGCTTTTTTTACATTCACGATTTTCAATACTTCAATCCTTCAATTGTTTCCTGTCGAAGCCCTACTCCACATACAGAACCAATCCCTTCAGATATTCTCCTTCAGGATGGTAGATGTCAACCGGATGGTCGGCCGGCTGGACGAGTTGACCCAAAATGCGGACTTTACGGCCTGAAATGGCTGCTGCAGAAAATACAGCTTCGCGAAATTTATCTTTCGTAACCACCTGAGAACAACTGAATGTAAACAGGATTCCGCCGGGGGCAATCTGCTGAAAGGCTTTTAGGTTAAGGCGTTTATAACCTTTCAAGGCCTGGGGCAAAGCTTCGCGGTGTTTGGCAAATGCCGGAGGATCAAGGATAATCAAATCATATTTGTCTTTATTCTGATCCATGTAATCGAAACAATCGGCCACAAAAGCTTCGTGGCGAATATCTTCCGGGAAATTCAGTTTTACGTTTTTGTTGGTCAGCTCAATGGCTTTGGCCGACGAATCAACCGAATGAACCAGCTTGGCGCCGCCACGCATGGCATAAAACGAAAACCCACCCGAATAGCAGAACATGTTCAGTACACTGCGCCCATTCGAATATTCCTGTACTAATCGGCGGTTTTCGCGCTGATCAACAAAAAATCCGGTTTTCTGGCCTTCCACCCAATCCACCTTAAATCGGTTTCCGTATTCCTGAACTTCAAAAACTTCCGATTTTCCAAGCAGGTATTCATCTTTGGCTTCCAGTCCAGCCTTGAAAGGAACGGTCTTTTCGCTTTTATCGTAAACGGCAACCAGGCGGTCGCCCATTACTTCTTTTAACGCTTTGGCAATCAATTCACGAATCAGGAACATTCCGGCTGAATGAGCCTGCATCACGGCTGTTCCGTTGTAAAAATCAACAATCAGTCCGGGCAAACCATCGCCTTCGCCATGCACCAACCTATAAACATTGGTTTGATCGTTATCAACCAAACCAAGCTTTTTACGCACATCCAAAGCCCGGGCAAGTTTACCTTTCCAGAAATGATAATCGGGATCAACTTTTTCGAACGAAAAAATGCGTACAGCAATGGAGCCAATCTGAACATGGCCCATTGCCAGAAACTCATTTTTACTGGAAACAACCTCAACCACATCGCCTTCTTCCACGCGACCAATAATTTCTTTGATTGCTCCGGAAAAAACCCAGGGATGAAAGCGCTCCAGCGATTGCTCTTTTCCGGATTTCAGTATTACCCGGCTGTACTTTTGGACCATGTTTATTGCTGATTGAGAGATTCGAAAATGCGATGGGAAATCCAGGCATCGGTGGCGGCATAAACCTGTTGGGCTTCGGTCAGATCTGCAGCTTCCCAATTAGTAACCCGCTGCGATTTCGAAATGCGGCAACCCAATACAATGCCTGATATTTTTTTCAGGCTGAAATCCTGAATGCCGAAATCCTTTACGTGGTCCTGAAGTTCGATAAAACCACCAGGCTTAAAGTGATTCAGCTTTTGCAGGCTTTTGATATCGTCGCGGATGGCTACTCCAATTTTTTGAATTTCAGGATTTTCAAGAATGTTTTTCAAGGCATTTCCGAAACCTATTTTATTGATCCTGAATAGAAAAGCATGATCTTTTGTTGCCAGTTGCAACAGAGCCACTTCGTTATATTCACCTTTTTTGAATGCTGGTTTTGTTTCGGTATCGAACCCCAGCAACGCTTGTTTCGACAAGTACGAGACAGAAGCCAGGTAATCTTCTTTCGATTCGACCAGGTTTATTTTTCCTTCAAACTGAATCAATGGCAATTCGGCCAATTCATCTTTATCAATACTTTCCCTATACATCGTCTTGTTCTTCCTGATAAGAAAACCTGTCGTTTAGCCAATCGGGTTTCCGGTTTAAATTCTTTATTTCAATATTTTGATTTTTAGCCGATATGGCATCATCATCTGTCTCGCTGTATATCAGATTATGAATTGCCCGTAAACAATTCACCAGTTTCTGGCCCCAAAGTTGCGAAAAATTATTCTGACATTCAGAAAGCGCCAGCTCCATAACTTCTTCGTCCAGGGTACGAAACGACATAACCAGGTCTTTCATATCCTGATAAATATCGGCAACGTTCTCAGAAATACTGGCCGTGAGGGCCGACTCGCTGAACTGCATTCCTGAAAGAAATATTTCCTGGTAATCATCGCCTGCACCAGTATGGCGAAGAATTTTCTGTTGAATCAGATTGTAATCTACTTCAGTCACATATTTTTCGAGTTCATCATCGGCCTCCAGGCTGAACACAGGCAATAAACTGGCTTTCAGGTATAATAATGGCAATAATTTTTGCAGGCGGCTGAGGAAATCAGAAGATTCCATTTCTTCCGAACGTTCCACAAAACTGCAAAACTCGTTGGCTACGGTAATTAATTCAATCACATTTTTTGAATAGACCAGACTGTTCAATCCTTCTTCCCTCATGAAAAGCGTACTAAAATATCTTGCAAAAGTATAAAGAATTTTTGTTCAGTCGAGAACATTTGTTTTTCAATTCAATTTGTATATTTGCTGTGTAAGCTTGTATAAGGTTTTAGATGTTTTGATCATGGAAAAATATGTCAAAGTTGGTGAAGCAGCAAAGCTTTTAGGTGTTAGTAGCGAAACATTAAGACGTTGGGACAAATCGAAGAAATTTGAGAGTGTCCGCCACCCCATAAACAATTACAGAGTCTATCCTGAAAGCAATGTAATGTCGTTGGTAGAAGAATTGCAGCTCGAATTAAAATATTATAGCCCGAATTTATTGGAACTGGAAATAGAGCCTTTTTTTGAAACCAAATATGGAAAACTATATCAACACGATGCTATTGAATTCTTAAAAACTTTAGAAAATGAGTCGGTTGATTTAATTTTTGCTGATCCTCCGTACAATATTAAAAAAGCCGAATGGGATACATTTGCCTCTCAGAAAGAGTACGTTGAGTGGAGCATGGAATGGATCAAAGAAGCACACCGGGTATTAAAAAAAACAGGGTCACTATATGTTTGCGGTTTTTCGGAAATCCTGGCAGATTTAAAATGGAACGCATCAAGCTTATTTCAGGGATGTAAGTGGTTAGTTTGGTTTTACCGGAACAAAGGAAACCTGGGAAATGATTGGGGACGTTCTCATGAAAGTATTTTGCACCTCAGAAAAAGTAGGGAATTTATTTTCAATATTGATGAAGTTAGAATCCCCTACAATGAACATACACTTAAATATCCGGAGAGAGGCCAGGCCGAAACCTCTCAGTTTTCGAATGGGAAAAAGACCAATTATGAATGGACTCCTAATCCGCTGGGCGCGAAACCTAAAGATGTATTGGAAATTCCGACTATTTCAAATGGGTCTTGGGAAAAAACTAGTCACCTCACACAAAAGCCTGTTGAGTTATTGCGAAAAATAATCCTTTCATCGTCCAATCAGGACAGTTTAATTCTTGATCCTTTTGGGGGTTCAGGCACCACTTATGCAGTGGCCGAAGCGTATAAAAGACTTTGGATAGGAACTGAATTAGAGGATCATTACTGCTCAGTTATCAAAAATAGATTGTCAGATAAAGGTCACATCAATAGGATATTAACTTGCAAGGATGAAGAAGATTCTCAAAAAAGAAGATCAAAATTAAGAGGAGAGTAAATTCCAAATATCCCTGGTTACCAATTCAGAGAATGGCTTCAAATACTTGTTATAAGGTTCTTTTGAAGCATTTGGCGGAGGATCAAGATAGTAAATCCCTTCGAGTTCTGTTAGAAAATTGGAGTAAACCATAAATAATCCTGAAACCAAAGTAAAACTTATATTGTCATTCTCCTTTCGCTGAACATCATTCAGGAAAATTCCGATAACTTTTTGATCATGGTTTACAAATCGTTCAAGTAATATCTTATCAATAAACATCTTGCCCATTCTATCTTTGGATGTTGTTTTAACCGAAACTACAATTTCGTGTTCATCAAGGTGTTTGCTGGTAGATCTTACCTTTGCATACGGAGAAAGAATCAGATCGTTTTCGCATTTATAGGTCTTTTCCCCTTCGTCAGTTTTATAAGGAATTTGAAGAACCGTCTTTTTATTGGCAATTCCAATTTCTGTAAAAAAGGCTTTAATTAATTCCTCAAACCGGTTTCCAACATGTTTTCTTGCACTGTTCGGATTTGCCAATAAATCAAACCCGGCTCCTATAGATTGTTGGATGGTATATAAAACGCTATCAATTAATTCCTTTTCCCAATCGGTCCAGTCTTCATGACTGGCTTTCATTTTCTCTGTTAACTTCCGAAAATTGATTAGCTTGTTTTTTAAATCTTCAGGTGAATAGATAAAAAGTCGTTGATTTATTGGTCTGATAAATTTTGTCGTTCCCGCACTTTGAGAAAAATGAATATTGTACCCATTCTTCTCCTTGAGTTCTTCGCTTAATACGTTTGGAAGATATTCCAAAACCCGAACTGCTATATTTTCAAACTCAGCCAATGAGTTCTTCTTTTCCTGAAGATCGTTGATTAATGAAAGCATTGTTTTTTTTGCTAAGTTAAGAAATGCAACAACAAATCATAATTTTGAGCCAGTTTTAAGTTCGGCTCACAGACTTTACCCTTTTCGCCACTCCATCCGGTTATCAACCCGGTAAACAATCTTTTCGTTTTCGAGCAGCCAACGGACTATTTTAACCGTATTATCAGGTTTTCCTTCAATCCGGGCTATAAGTTCTTCATAAAAACACGGTTCCAGAAGCAATTTTTTAATCTGGTCGCTGATGGTGTCAAACTCGTATTTGCTAACATTCAACTCATTTCGCTCCATGCACACATCGCATTTTCCGCAACGGACAGATTCGGTTTCGCCAAAATACTGAAGCAACAACTGGCTCCGGCATTTGTGGCCAGAGGAGGCATAATGTATCATGGAATCAATCCGCTGCATGTAATCCCGTTTACGGTCGGTATAATTTTCTTTGGTAATTTTAAGCCGGTCAAGGTCAATTCGCTCTTTGGTAAAAATGATAAAGGGAGTTTTTTTCTGAGGAATGTAGTCAATCACTTTCTGTGCCCGAAGCTTGCACAAAAACTGATAAACCAATTCAGGAGAAATATTTGCCCGCTGAGCCATTAATTGCTCATCAATGGCCACATAATTGGTAAACAATCCGGTGTACGATCGCAAAAGCAGTTTGATGAATCCGTCAAATCCGGCATTGGCCACCTGAAATTTGTAAAGATCATCGCGGCCAACCTGAAAATAAACTTTCGAGGGATTATCCAATTCATCGGTTAATTCCAGATAACCTTCGCGCTGCAGAATTTTCAGACTGTTGAAAACGACAGTTATCTGGAACGAAAAACTGGATGCAAACGAAGCCATACTGAATTCGAACGACTGATCTTTACCGAAACCAACTGCTAACTGATAAAAATTGCAGATTGCTTCGTAAATCCGTTTGATCACATCCGGTTCGGGAAATGATTTATCCACATTCTTGTGCAGCCTGATTTTATCGCTGTTGTTGTACAGCAATACCGACCAGGCTGTTTTTCCGTCACGGCCAGCACGGCCAGCTTCCTGAAAATAAGCTTCCACAGAGTCAGGCGCTTCCAGATGGATCACAAACCGCACATCAGCTTTGTCAATGCCCATTCCAAATGCGTTGGTCGAAACAATGACCCGGCATTTGCCATTCATCCAGGCCTCCTGCCTGGACGACCTTATTTTCGTACTCAATCCGGCATGGTAACAATCAGCCGAAATCTGGTTTTTACTCAGTAAATCGCTGATTTCCCGGGTCAGTTTCCGGCTTTTAACATACACAATCCCTGTTCCTTTTGCCTTTTGAACGGCCTTCACCAAATAATTAACCTTATCCTCTTCATTTCGGACCAGATAAATCAGATTGCTTCGGTAATAACTGGTTCGAAGTACATTCTTCTTTTTGAATTTCAACTGCTCCTGAATGTCGTCTATGACTTGAGCCGTGGCAGTTGCTGTAACAGCCAAAACCGGAATATTTGGCAATAAATCGCGCAATTCGGCAATCCGAAGGTACGATGGCCTGAAATCGTATCCCCACTGCGAAATACAGTGCGCCTCGTCCACTGCAATAAGATTGACATCGAACTTACCGATGCGTTCCCTGAAACGCTCGGTGGCAATGCGTTCGGGCGACAGGTATAAAAACTTATAATTGCCCCAGGCCGCATGATCCATGGCAACCTTTATTTCCTGATTGCTCATCCCGGAGTAAATTGCCAATGCTTTTATTCCGCGCTGGTTAAGGTTCTCCACCTGATCTTTCATCAGGGCGATGAGTGGTGTAATAACCAGACAAATACCGGGTTTCGAAAGCGAATACACCTGATAAGTTACCGATTTGCCTCCGCCGGTAGGCATCAAACCAAGCGTATCTTTTCCCTGATCAACCAACTGGATGATCTCTTCCTGCAGGGGTCGGAATGCAGCAAAGCCCCAGTATTTGGTCAATATTTGTTTGAATTCGCTCAATTCTGCTTAACAACTTTTAATAAACATTAAACTTTATAGGGTTGACTGCCCCGAAAATAACGGGACATTTGTACTTATTTTTTTTGTAGTTTTGTTTTTCACAACCGAATATAAAAATACACATAAATGTCGTTTTTCGCCGATAAAATTGTATCCGAAGGTTTAACTTTTGACGATGTATTGTTAATACCCTCTTATTCAGAAGTTTTACCGCGCGAGGTTGACCTGTCGTCCTGGTTTACCCGGAACATCAGGCTGAATACACCCATAGTTACTGCCGCCATGGATACGGTGACCGACTCACACATGGCCATTGCCATTGCCCGTGAAGGCGGAATTGGCGTGATCCACAAAAATATGAGTATTTCCGAACAGGCCCGACAGGTAACCTTTGTAAAACGGGCCGAAAATGGGATGATTTACGATCCGGTCACCATTTCGAAAGAAAAGACGGTCCGTGATGCTATCGGGCTGATGAAAACTTTCAAAATTGGTGGTATTCCGGTTATTGACGATCAGGGTTGCCTGGTGGGTATAGTCACCAACCGCGATCTTCGTTTTGAGACCGACATGAACAAACTGGTTTCGGAAGTGATGACCAAAGAAAATCTGATTACCACCAATATATCAACTTCACTCGAATTAGCATCTGATATCCTGCAGAAATACAAAATAGAAAAGCTACCTGTTATTGATAAGAATAATAAATTAATAGCTTTAATCACCTACAAGGACATTACCAAGGTAAAAGACAAACCGCTGGCATCGAAAGACGAAAAAGGGCGGCTGCGGGTCGCCGCGGCTGTTGGAATAACACGCGACACCATTGACCGGGTTGATGAACTGGTTCGAGCCCAGGTTGATGCTATCGTTATTGACACCGCTCATGGTCATTCGAAGTATGTATTGGAAATGCTCAAAAAAGCAAAATATAAATATCCTGAAATTGATTTTGTGGCGGGAAACATAGCTACACCCGAAGCTGCTTCTGATCTGGTGCTGGCCGGCGCCGATGCCGTGAAAGTCGGAATTGGTCCGGGTTCTATTTGCACGACCCGAATTATTGCCGGAGTTGGCATACCTCAACTTTCGGCAATCTACAATGTGAGCAAAGCCATTAAAAAAAGCGGGGTTCCGGTTATTGCCGATGGCGGAATCCGTTATTCGGGCGACATAGTGAAAGCGCTGGCTGCCGGTGCTCATTCCATCATGGCCGGATCGCTGTTTGCCGGCGTTGAAGAATCTCCGGGCGATACCATCTTGTTTCAGGGCCGCAAATTTAAATCTTACCGGGGAATGGGCTCGGTCGAAGCTATGCAATCGGGATCCAAAGACCGTTATTTTCAGGATGTGGAAGACGATACTAAAAAACTGGTTCCGGAAGGAATTGTCGGTCGTGTTCCATTCAAAGGATCACTCGATGAAGTTCTTCACCAGTTGACCGGAGGAATCAGATCGGGAATGGGTTATTGTGGCGCCAAAAACATTGAAATTCTTCAACATGCCAAATTTATACGCATTACAAACTCCGGTATTCAGGAAAGTCATCCGCACGATGTTAGCATTACCAGTGAATCACCCAATTACAGTTCCCGATAAATTTAATCATTAACCTGTTGTACCTCAATTTTTCATGAAATTATATTCCAGCGCCAGCTTTTATCAGACTATGAAACAAGCCACTACCCGATTATCAGGTATATTTTTATTTATCCTGATCACACTAAACTTAACAGCCCAAAAAAAGAACGAATTCATCGTTAAAATTGGTGACCAAAAAGTTAGCAAAGAAGAATTTGTAGCCAATTATCAGAAAAACAACACTAATATTCTGGACGAAAAAGACCGGAAAACACCTGCCGAATACCTCGAACTGTACCTAAACTTTAAACTGAAGGTACTCGAAGCCCAAAAATTAGGTTACGACACGGTAAATTCCTTCATTCAGGAGTTAAAAGGCTACCGGCAGGAATTGGCGAAACCCTATCTGACTGATGTTTCTTTTAACGAAGAAATGGTTCAGACTGCCTATTACAGAACCCGGCACGAGCGAAAAGCAAGTCATCTGCTGATTCTCGTTACTCCGGAAGCCTCACCAACCGACACCTTGATAGCATGGAACAAAATCAACGACCTGCGCAAACAGATAATTGCAGGAACCGATTTTAACGAAATGGCCTCCAAATATTCTGAAGACCCGTCGGCTGCACAAAACAAAGGGTTATTGGGTTACTTTAGCGCCTTCCAGATGGTTTTCCCGTTTGAGGACATGACATACCGCACGCCTGTCGGACAGGTTTCCGGAATTGTCCGCACACGTTTTGGCTACCACCTGATCAAAGTGCACGACGAGCGGATTACTCCCGGGGAAATAAAAGTAGCTCATATCATGAAAATGTTCCCACAGCAAGCCAGCGATGAAACTATTGCCAGCCTGAAACTTTCGGCTGACAGTATCTGGCAGAAAGCAACTTCAGGAACCGATTTTGCTGAACTTGCCAAAGCGTATTCCGACGACAAACAATCGGCCGTTGAAGGCGGCGTCCTGAATTGGTTCACCCCAACCAACATGGTTCCGGAGTTTGCCGAAGCAGCTTTTGCACTAAAAAATGATGGTGATATTTCGCCTGTAATCCGTACATCTTTTGGCTGGCACATCATCAAACGCCTCGAATTCCACACTACTCCACCATTCGAAAAAATACGGTCTGAACTGGAAACCAAAATCAAACAAAATCCGGCAATCAGCAAGTACAGCGACGAAGCATTCGATCGGAAACTGAGGGCAGAATATCAGTTAAAAGTTGATGAAACCAATCTGGCAGAACTTAATGCTTCGGTTTCGGATACCATGAAAAGAAAAGAAAATAAAGACAAATTACTGGTAAGTTTTGCCAATCAAACAATTACGGTTGGTCAATTTACAGATTTCCTTCAAAAAGAGAATTATTCACCCGTTCAGGATAAGCCGGAAGCTGAAGTAGTTGTTTTGCTCAACAAGTTCATCAGCCAAAAATTATTCGAATACGAAAATACCCAACTGGTGAAAAAGCATCCTGATTTTGCCAGGGTCTATCAGGAATATCACGATGGCATCCTGCTTTTCAATATCTCGAAGGATAAAATCTGGGATGTGGCCTCAACCGATTCAGCAAGGCTTCAGAAATATTACGAACAAACCGATAAAAAGTACTTCTGGAACGATCGGTTTAAAGGCTGGGTGATAGAATCAGCAAATATTGAAATCCGGTCCAGACTTGAAAGAATGCTGGATGAAAAGGAATGTTCCCAGCAGGAACTGGAAGATGTTTTCAATACCAAAACCGAAAATAATGTTCAGTTCAGAACAGTCGCTTCTGAGAAAGGAGATGACCCGATTGTAGATTATTACATTTGGAGTGGAGCAAAACCCACAGGGTTTGATGAAACTACTACCTTTGTGCACGGAAAAATCGTTCAACACGAACAAAAAGAGTTGAAGGATGCCTGGGGATTATATTCCTCTGACCTTCAGGAACAAATTGAAAAAGAATGGATTGACTCGTTAAGAAAAAAATATCCGATCGAAATAAATAAAAAAGCGCTCAAAAAAATACCCGCGGTTGAATGAGAAAATCTGGTTTCTATATCGTTTTTATAGCCTCACTGCTTTCCGCGTGCAGCTTGCTTCTTGATACCGGCGAGCCAATTGCGAAGGTAGGCGCCAGGGTTTTAACAGTGGAAGAACTTTCGAAAAATGTTCCTGATTATCTGGATGCAACCGATAGTGCGCTTTGGGCCGACGATTACATCAAAAAATGGGTGCAGCGGGAACTTCTTTTGCTTAAAGCCGAAGAAAATCTGAAGGGCAACGAGAAAGACGTGAGCCAGGAACTGCAAGAGTACCGTAATTCGCTCATCGTGTTCAGGTATAAAAATGAGTTGATCAGGCAAAAAATGGATACCATTGTGAAGAATTCGGATATTCAAAAGTATTATAGCGAACACCACGAGAGTTTTATCCTTAACCGGAACATCGTCAAAGCCATTTACATCAAGGTTCCGGTTGCTGTGTCGAGTCCTGAAAATCTGAAGGATCTTTGTTCAAGTAATGATCCGGAAAAACAGGCCAGGCTAAATGAATTTTGCCTGAGTTATGCCAAAGCGTACGACAGGTTTAACGATCAGTGGATAGCAGCCGATCTGGTATTGAAATATACCCCGGCCACGATTCCTGATCTGGAACTTTTTTTGAAAAGAAACCGATTTATCGAAAGCAGCGACATGGATTTTTACTATCTGGTATGTATCCGTGACTACCGGCTGACAGGTCAGGGTGCGCCTGTTGAGTATGTTCAGAACGACATAAAAAACCTGATTTTAAGCAAACAAAAACTCGATTTCCTGAAACAGATTGAAAAAGATATTTATAAAGAAGGTATTGATAACAACAAGGTTAAACTATATAAAACAAAAAATAATCGTTTATGATCAGAAAACTAATTGGTTTATTTATCCTGTTGGTAAGTATTGTTTTTAGCAATCAAATCGAGGCACAAGATAAGACTGTTGACCAGATTGTGGCAGTTGTCGGGAAAAATATCATCCTGAAATCGGACATCGAAGAAATGTTTAAACAACAACAGGCTCAGGGTATTACTACCGAGGGAGACATGAAATGTGAAATACTGGAAAATTTTCTGGTTGAAAAACTGCTCCTTGCCGAAGCCGAACTCGATACCACTATTATTGTGAGCGACAGTCAACTGAACCAGAGCCTGGAACAGCGGATTCAATATTTCACTTCACATTTAGGTTCCGAGAAAGAGGTTGAAGCCTATTTCAAAAAATCTATTGTTGAACTGAAAGCTGATTTGGAGGAAGTAATTAAAAATCAGCAGATGACACAGCAGATGCAGGGTAAGATTATTGACAAAGTTACTGCCACCCCTGCTGAAGTTCGTTACCATTTCAAAAATTTACCTGAAGCTGAAATTCCGCAGATTGATGCACAGGTTGAATATGCCCAAATCACCATTTTGCCGGTTATAAGCCTGGAAGAAGAGGACCGCATCAAAGCTACCCTTCGCGAACTCAAACGCCGTATTGAAAGTGGCGAAAGTTCATTTGCTCCTCTGGCGGTTTTATATTCGGAAGATGGCGGCGCCCGAAACGGCGGAGAACTCGATTACATGGGGCGCGGAAACCTTGACCCTGCTTATGCTGCGGCTGCCTTCAACCTCAAAGGCGACAAAATTTCGAATGTCGTAAAAAGTGATTTTGGATACCACATCATTCAGGTTATGGATCGCAAAGGCGAACAAATAAAAACACGGCACATCATTATGAAGCCTAAAGTTTCGCCTGAAGCCATGAAAATAGCTTTTGCGCAAATAGACAGTATTGCTGATTTCATCCGTAAAGGAACTTTTAAATTTGAAGAGGCTGCCTTGCGTTGGTCGTTCGATAAAAACTCGCGGAACAATGGTGGAGTGGCTATCAATCCTGAATCGGGTGAATCGAAATGGAAAATGAGTGAACTCGATCCTGACGTAAGCAAGCAAATTGCCAAAATGAATATCAACGAGATTTCGAAACCATTCCAAACACTCGACGACAAACAACGTCCCGTTTATAAAATTATCAAACTAGTAAACAGAACGAATGCCCACAAAGCCAACATGCGTGAAGATTACGTGGAGCTTAGCAATATTTACCTGAATTCGAAAAAGGAGAAAACAATGGACAAATGGATCCGCGATAAACAAACCGGGACTTATGTTCGAATTGATCCTACCTATATGAATTGCAATTTCAAATATCAGGGTTGGGTAAAGTAAAAAGTTCGGAGTGCCTAAAGTTCGGAGTGCCTGAAGTTTATGATAATGCCGATTTAACTCCGTTAGGAGCATGATATTTGTAGAACAGCGAAGTAATCGAAAAAATCGTCCGCGGTAAATGGTAATAAAAGTGGGTTCATCCTTTCGGACGAAAAGGTATTCTCACTAAGTAGTGCGGAAATTTTAAGAATTACACAAACGATTAGCTGATTAATAACAGAATAAGGAAGACAACAATGACATATAAGAACGAAGTTGAAGCTGTAAATGCGCTGAGCAACAAGTTTGGCGAGTTGCGTTCCGAAATAAAAAAACGTATTTACGGGCAGGATGAAATCATTGATCAGGTTTTGGTTTCGATGTTCAGCAGGGGGCACTGCCTGCTTATTGGTGTTCCAGGACTGGCGAAAACACTGCTTGTCAATACTATTTCCGAAGTTCTTGGACTTCAGTACAAACGCATCCAGTTTACTCCCGACCTGATGCCATCCGACATTATCGGAACTGAAATCCTGGATAAAGACCGGGAATTTAAATTCATTCGCGGGCCTATTTTTGCCAACATCATCCTGGCCGACGAAATCAACCGCACCCCGCCGAAAACCCAGGCCGCCCTGCTCGAAGCCATGCAGGAACGATCGGTTACTGCTGCCGGAATTAAGCATATTTTAGACAAGCCGTTCTTTGTGCTGGCTACCCAAAACCCAATTGAACAAGAAGGTACTTATCCCCTTCCCGAAGCACAGCTCGACCGTTTCATGTTTTCCATCTGGCTCGACTATCCCAAATTCGAGGATGAATTAACCATTGTTAAAAACACCACTTCCGACTATTCAGCCCAGTTGACGGAAATCATCAGCAAGGAAGAAATCCGCTATTTTCAGGATCTGATACTGAAGGTTCCGGTGAACGAAAATGTATTGAAATACGCAGTTAACTTATCGGCCAAAACACGGCCTAATACCGAACTTGCAGCGCCTATCTCCAATAAATACCTGAAGTGGGGGGCTGGGCCGCGAGCCTCCCAATATCTGGTTTTAGGTGCAAAAACACTGGCCGCCCTACAGGGAAAATATTCGCCCGACATTGACGACATCAGGAAAGTTGCCGTTAGCATTCTCCGTCACAGGATTATTAAAAACTACAAAGCTGAAGCCGAAAACCTTTCGGTTGAAGACATTATTTCAGAATTGATGAAGTGAAGATGACAAAATCAGGTTTAATCAAACAAACGGGCAGTCGCCTGGTCCTTATCACTTTTATTTGTTTTTTGGCGTTTTCAGGAAGAAGTCAGGCTCAGGGCAGAAAAAAGGTCGAAATTTTGCATTGCGATCTGCTTGATGTCAACCAGCATATTGTTGCCAATGCCCAGCGCCTTCTGGGAAATATTAACATTAGGGTTGACGGTGCACTCATGTGGTGCGATAGCTTGTATTCGTATGCAAACAACACGGTGGATGCTTTTGGAAATGTACACATTGTTCGTGGCGACACGCTCAACATGTATGCCGATTTCTTAAATTACAATGGCAGTACCAAACTGGCCAAAGCCCGCCGGAATGTCAGATTAATAGACAAACAGGTTACCCTGACTACCGATTCGCTCGATTATTCCATGGTCAACGATCTGGCTTCGTACAACAATTCGGGCACTGTGAAGGACTCAACCAATGTTCTGACTTCTGTGATTGGACAATACTATGTGAATGAAAAAAAAGCCTATTTCAAGACAAAGGTTGAAGTAGTGACTAAAGACTACCAAATAAAATCGGATACCCTTATTTACTTTACCAACAGTAAAAAGGTAATGATGGAAGGGCCCACCCATATTTTCAATGAAACAGACACCCTTTATGCCGAATATGGTTGGTACGACAGTATGAAAGGTATTTCCAGACTGACTAAAAAACCCAGAATCTGGAATGCGAAACAAAAGCTGAAAGCCGATTCAATTTTTTATGACAAGGAAAAGGGAGAAGGACTCGCATTGGGTCATGCGCGTATTCAGGATATAGAAAACAGCATTGTGGTGATTGGGAACCGGGTTCAGTACAACGACATCACCAAAATGGCTTATGCAACCGACTCAGCCGCACTCATTCAGTATTCTGAAACCGATTCATTGTACCTTCATGCCGACCGTTTGCGAACAATGCCCGATACCACCAAAGCCAAAAAAGCAATTCCACTGAAAAATGAGAAGAAAACAGCTTTGTTAAAAGCCCCCGCTAAAATTCAGAAAACAGAGCAACAGGATACCGATTCAATGAAAGTAGTCCAAATGGAACCAGATATTCTTCCCATGCAGAAACCTGCGGCCGACTCACTCGCAGTAAAACCACCCAAAGATGCCCGTCTTGTGCTCGCTTATAATCAGGTACGTTTTTTCCGCGACGATATTCAGGGCAAATGCGATTCGCTGGCTTACTGGTCGAAAGATTCGACAATTCAATTATTCACTGATCCGGTAATCTGGTCGGGAAAAAACCAAATGTCGGCCAATTATATCGAAATGATTAACCGAAGCAAGGATCCTGATGAGGTTTTGATGAAGGAGGATGCCTTTATTATTTCGATGGAAGACGACAGCATCCGTTTCAACCAGATCAAAGGAAAAAACATGATTGGCTATGTCCGTAAAAATGCGCTTTATAGAATTGATGTAAACGGGAACGGCCAATCGAACTACTTTGCACATGACGACAAAGGTGGCATTATCGGGCTTAACAAAGCCGAAAGCAGTAATATCATCATTTACCTGAATGATGGGAAAGTTAAAAAAATAGCCTTTATTAAATCGCCTGAAGGAGAACTCAAACCAATGGCTGACATTGAAGAGGGTGAAAAACTGTTGCCCGGATTCAGATGGCTCTCCGAAATACGTCCGATCAATAAGGATGATATTTTCCGGACACCAGCGGCTGAAACTTTAATTACTATTCCAAAAACTAAGGAACTTTCTGCACCTGAAGAAAAATAATCTTTAAGATTTTTCATGCGAAATTTGATGCGGAAATAAAAAATCGCTTAACTTTGTTCGGTATATTACGAACAAGGAATGATCAAAAAAGAAACAATTACCGAAAAACAGGAAAAGACAGCCCGATATGCCAAAGCGATGGGTCATCCGATCAGGATGTATGTGCTTGAATTATTGTCGAAGCAATCCTGTTGTTACAGTGGCGATTTAACTGAAGAACTACCGATTGTCAAATCAACCCTTTCGCAACACCTGAAAGAATTGAAAGATGTCGGGCTGATTCAGGGAGAGATTGAAGCTCCGCGAATCAAGTATTGCATTAACAAAGAGAATTGGAAAGAGGCCCAATTACTTTTCACGGAATTATTCGAATCCTAAAAAATTTAATCTCTATGTTCGTTATTTTACGAACACGAAACAAAAATAATATCAAAATGGAAATAAAAGTATTAGGCACCGGTTGTGTCAAATGCAAAACACTGGAAAAACATACCAGGGAAGCAGTTGCCGAAACTGGTATTTCTGCCGAAATTGAAAAAGTAGAGGATATTTATAAAATTATGGCCTTGGGAGTAATGCAAACTCCGGCCTTAGTCATTAACCAAAAGGTAGTTCTGAGCGGACGTTTACCCTCGGTCGCTGAAATCAAAGAGATGCTGATTAAAAACCAATAAATTACAACTCATGAAAACATTCCGGTTCATCCTGATGCTCGCTTTGTTTATCCCAATTATTGGCATGTCACAAACCAATAAAAATGAAGTAAAAGCAGCCAGCTCAAATCAAATTGAGGCTTATTATTTTCATAACACATCCAGATGCGTCAACTGTAAAACGGTTGAAGCAGAGGCCAAAGCTGATTTGCAAAGTTTGTATGGAAGTCAGGTTACCTTTAAGGCATTAAACCTTGAAGATGAAGCAACTAAAGCTATTGCCAAAAAATTAGAAGTTTCGGGGCAGACGCTGTTATTGGTTAAAGGTGATCAGAAAATTAACATCACCAACGAAGGATTTTTGTACGCCCGCACTAATCCGGTTAAGTTTAAAAAGATAATCAAGGAAAAAGTTGATCAACTTCTCGAGTAACAATTGATGGATTTCCTGACCAACCTTTTGGAAAACAGTACAATGCCCTGGCTAACTGCCCTGATACTTGGTTTTATGACAGCCATTAGCCCCTGCCCTCTGGCAACCAATATCACTGCAGTGGGATTTATCAGCAAAGACCTGGAAAACCGCAACCGGGTATTCATCAATGGTTTGCTTTACACACTTGGTCGTGCAATTTCATATACGGCTATTGCCCTTATCATCTATTTCGGAGCCGATCAATTTAAATTTTCAGGCTTTTTCCAGCTTTACGGCGAAAAACTGTTAGGCCCTCTACTTATTTTTATTGGTTTGTTTATGCTCGATGTAATCAAGATCAAATTTCCCGGTGTAAGTGGGTTGACGTCGAAAATGGAAACCAAATCCAGGTGGAGTTATTTTGATGCTATTTTACTGGGTATGATTTTCGCGGTGGCATTCTGTCCATACAGTGGTGTCCTTTATTTTGGAATGCTTGTTCCAATGACAGTTTCAAGCGCATCGGGGCTTTATTTGCCTATGGTTTTTGCTCTTGCAACCGGTATTCCTGTCATCATTTTTGCATGGATACTGGCCTTTTCTGTTGGTTCAATTGGGAACGTTTACAACAAAATGAAGAATTTCGAAATTTGGTTCCGCCGTGTGGTTGCCGTCTTGTTTATTCTGGTTGGTGTCTATTATATTTTCAGGGTATTCTTTTAAAAAATTTACATTAGTAGTTCGTTGATTTACGAACTACTTGATTCAAAATATGAAAAGCATAAAAAATACGATCTGGGTACCAGTTGTTTTCCTACCCATCTGGTTTCTGATTTACAAAAATCTTACACCAATGACCGATTGGTTCATCAACATGGTTTTGGGAATGGAAAAAGGAGCCCACTTAACTGAAGCTTTTCGGTTTTTCATTTTCGAGTTTCCAAAAGTGATGCTTCTGCTTATACTAATCATCTTCTTTGTCGGAATTATCCGAACCTACTTTACACCCGAACGAACCCGCAAAGCATTGGAAGGTAAAAAAACGTTTACCGGAAACGTGATGGCTGCAACACTGGGAATTGTTACTCCGTTTTGCTCGTGCTCAGCTATCCCGCTGTTTTTAGGTTTTGTTGAATCAGGTGTTCCGCTTGGTGTCACATTTTCGTTTTTGATTGCTGCTCCAATGATCAACGAAGTGGCTGTTATCCTTCTGTATGGCATGTTTGGCTGGAAGGTTACCGCCATTTATGTAGGCACCGGACTGGCGATTGCAATCCTTGCCGGTTGGATCATAGGATTATTGAAGCTCGAAAAATGGGTGGAACCTTGGGTATATCAAGTCCAGATTGGAAACAGTGGACTTGAAGAAGAAAAACTGAGTTTTGAGAAACGGATTAATCTGGGATTCGCTGCGGTAAAAGAAATTGTTGGTAAAGTCTGGATTTATGTGGGGTTGGGAATTCTGGTTGGCGCTGCAGCACATGGCTATGTCCCGGAAGATTTTATGGTGGCATTAATGGGTAAATCAGCCTGGTATTCCGTCCCCCTTTCCGTTCTCATTGGCGTTCCCCTGTATTCGAACGCTGCCGGAATTGTACCGGTTGTTTCAGTTCTTATTGAAAAAGGGGCTTCGCTTGGAACTGCTCTGGCCTTTATGATGTCGGTGATTGGCCTTTCACTGCCCGAAATGATTATACTGCGAAAAGTATTAAAAATCCAGTTGATTGCAGTGTTTGTTGGGGTTGTAAGTTTGGGTATAATATGTGTTGGATATCTTTTCAATTCTGTAATGTAATTCTTATATTTAGATATCTTAAAGCTGGACATCATGAAAACAAAATCACTCGGTTTTATCGGTGGCGGTAGAATTACCGGCATTTTTCTGCAGGCCTTTGTCAATAAAAAAGCAATTTTCGAATCCATCTCTGTTTTCGACACCAATCAGGAAACACTTCAAGCCCTGAAATTAAAATTCCCCTTCATCCAAATCCTCACATCTGCATCGGAAGCGGCTAAAAAAGACGTGGTTTTTTTGGCGCTGCATCCGCCTGTTATCATGGAGACATTGGCAAAAATCAAGAATGATGTTAACGAACAAACGATTTTCATTTCGCTTGCCCCGAAAATTACCATCATTAAAATGGCGGCAGTATTGCCAATCAATCAAATTATCAGGTTGATACCAAGCGCAACTTCGGTCATTAACCACGGCTATAATCCGGCAAGTTTTTCTTCCGGGATGTCAGAAATTCAGAAATGGTATATTCTGGAAATGCTGAACCTACTGGGTCACACCTTCGAAACCGCTGAAGAAAAACTGGAAGGATATGCCCTGCTTTCGGCTATGCTCCCAACTTATTTCTGGTTTCAGTGGAATGAACTGGAAAACATCGGGGCTGAGTTTGGACTGAGCAACGCCGAATGTCGTGAAAGCATTTACGAAACCCTGAATGCAGCCTTGAATACCATGTACCGTTCTGGAATGCGTCCTGACGAAGTAATGAACCTGATTCCTGTAAAACCCATTGGTGAAAATGAAGCGCAGATTAAAGGAATTTATCAGGAAAAATTGATGGGATTGTGGGAAAAGATAAAGCCGTAAAACAGATCCCTGAATGAAACAAACCATAATTTTCGATTAAAAAAATCGGATTTCAGTTTCTGATATCCGGTAATCATTGTATCTTTATTGAATTCAGAAACGTAATCAAATCGTTTATTTGTAAATTAAAAACTAACCGATATGAAAAGCAGTTTAACCTTTCTTCTGGTTCTTTTTTCCCTTTCCTGTTTATTTGCGCAAACCGAATGCACAGTCAAAATTGTGTATGCCATGAATAAAA
This sequence comes from Odoribacter sp., assembly GCA_013824715.1. GTDB lineage: Bacteria > Bacteroidota > Bacteroidia > Bacteroidales > Prolixibacteraceae > Aquipluma. The sequence goes on from PNOH01000015.1 coordinate 20,576, forward strand.
GCCTGCCTCCATCATACACATTTAAAACAGATCCGATAAACGAAAGCGCCAAATACTACTGGTCGTTTGGCGATAAAACCAATTCGGATTCGCCATCGCCGACACATACCTTCAAAACAAGCGACACTTATCTGGTTCAGGTAAAAGTTACTACTCCTGAAGGAAAAAGTTGTTATGGCGAAGTTAAAACCCGTTTCGAAGGAGGAACGACCACCATTTCAAACATTTTATCAGGTAAAGGCAAGGTTAAAAAAGTGGCTTCAACCGATGGTTGCGGTCTGCTGATTACGCTCGAAAACGGCACGATTATAGTTCCGGTTGAGATGATACCTACATTTGAGTTTAAAGACGGGCAGTATGTAGAACTTGCTTATGAACTGCTGAAGGACAAACCTTCGGGATGTAACTTGGGTATTTCGGCAAAAATCCATAAGATCGCTGAAATTATTGTACCAACTGTTTGCAAAATCCCAATCACTTTTGAGAAGAAAAATACCACACCCGTAAGCTATAAATTTAGAACAGATATACAGCCTTCTGATTCAAAATTCTATTGGTATTTTGGCGATGGCGGATCATCTTCATTAGTTGATCCAACCTATACCTTCAAAAAGGCAGGAAGCTGGGTAATAAACCTGAAAGTCGTTGATAAAGCTGGAAAAGTATGTTACGGCGAAGCAAAAGCAACATTCGAGGGCGAAACTAATCCCCCTATGGCAGCTCGCGGAAAAGTTAAGAAACTAACAGTTGCCGGATGTGATTTAGTCATTGTCCTTGAAAACGCCACACTGGTTCCTTTTAAAATGGCGACTGACTTTCTTCTAAAGGAAGGCCAATACGTTGAATTTACCTACGAGAAATTTGCAGAAAAAGTGAGTACCTGCAAAGAAGGAACAGACGTAAAAATACTTACCATTAAAGAAATTCAGACCACTCCTGAATGCAAAGCTTATTTTACAGCGACCAATAAAATCTGGTCCGACCCGGCTATGATGAAAAAAGTGTCATTTTCAAATTTATCCGTAGGTGAAATTCAGGAACTCACCTGGAATTTTGGCGACAATACGGCCTTAAGTAAAGAAGCAAAACCCATACATGAATATAAAGAATTTGGAAGCTATAAAGTTTGCCTTTCCATTCTTACCAAAGAAGGTTGTAAAAGTGAATATTGCGCAGAAGTTAAGGTTGAAAACCTGCCGGTAGTCGCCACATGTAAATTTGATATCGTTGTAAAACCTAAAGAAGCAACTCCAAATACGTTTTTATTCTATGCTGTTTCATCAGCCGAAATTAAAACATGGAAATGGAACTTTGGCGATGGAAAAACCGGCGATCGGAAAAATCCGGAGCATGCGTATGAAAAAACCGGAACCTACGAAGTGTCGTGTACAGTTACAACGGCAGCCGGATGCACTGAAACCCGTACCATCAAACACACCGTTTTAGCTGCACCTCTTGCAAATTGCACCGGCGCCATTAGCATTCTGCTATTCGATCCAACCGACAATAAATGCAATGGTAAAGCAACAGTTATCCTGAAGGATGCAAGCGGGAATGATATTACAGGTGTAAAATACCTATGGAACAACAACCGCACAGGCTCCATAGTTGATGGCCTCTGTCCGGATAAAACCTATTCGGTTCAGGCCTCTGTTGAAGGCGTTTGCCAGAAAAGCTATTCATTCACATTCTTATCAAAGCCCATTTGGAGGGCCTCGACCATTAACGGACAGAATAATTTCATTGTTATTTCGCCCAAAGAAGGCGTTGAATATGAATGGAGTTTTGGCGACGGGTTTAAGCTGAAAGGCGCTGAAGTAAGCTACAGTTTCGAGAACGACGGGGTTTATAATGTTACCCTGAAAGCTGTTAGTGGCAGCGATTTTTCAGAGTTCTCGCAGCAGGTTGTTGTCATGAAAAGCATTACAGGCACCGATATCATCAATAAATCAGAACTCGAAGTTTTTCCTAACCCGGTAAAAGAAATGCTGATAATTAACTTCGGAAACCCGGTTCAGGGTGTTATGCAAATTGATATCATGAACATAGCCGGGCAACGCACGTTTTCGCAGCAACTAAAAACTGAAGGATTTAATCAGACGGCTGTAAATATTAAACACCTGAAATCAGGAATCTACTTTCTCCGGATAACGAATGGGAAGTATCTGATTGCCGACCGGAAATTCATAAAGGCAGAATAACAGCAGGTCTTCGAAGCGTTTTTTCGCTTTATTCAGGAAGTTGTATTAAAAGCTCGATTCATAATTCAGATGGATTGAGCTTTTAATTTTCCTGAAAGCCGGATCGTTTATCGCAGATAGTCGCTTACCGCCCGCCTGATGCCCTTTTTAACACCTTCCCAGGTTTGCTTTTTAAAACTCACCGGCGTTTCGCTTTCGTCAGCATCAACAAAATAAGTAATTGCATTTGGAATGCTAATAGCCAGCATTTGACTGGGATATTTTTGCTTGTGCCAGTCGATAATTTGCTGGAAGGAATAATGTGCTGAAGCAATTCATATAAATCCCAAAAGTCTTTTTTCTTTCCCCTACCAAGTATGGCTTGGATTTTCATTGCAGCAAACTCACTTAGTAAGGAAAGAGTTCGGGGTTCAACTGTCTTAGTATGTAACATCTGAATTCATTAAGTGGTTTGTCAATTACAGCGCTGGCAAGATGTATGCGGTGTTCAGGCAAATATTTGGCTTTCAGCAAGGCTTCGGTCACCTTTTCGTCACCGTAATATCTCCGGCACTGACGGATATCCTCTACATCTCCACGCTCGAAAACCCGCTCAATAACAAAGTAGGCTTTGAAATCATAGTCAAGCTGCTCAAAGTTCACATCCCAGAAAATGCGCTTTGAGAATATGGGTTTCGGTTTTACATTCATACAGCGAAGATAATAAAATGGTAGGTATGGTTTTGATATACGAACAGAATTCGTTTAAAGGACATTTCTTCATAAAGTTTGTTAACGGAATCAAACTCTTACCGATATAAACAAACATTGCATTAAAATCTGATGTATGTTTACATCAAAATTTAATTTTTAACAAATGGTAGTTTCAAAAACCGAACTTTTCAACAAAGAACTTCAGGAAAGGGCAAATCTGTTCAAAGCGCTTGCACACCCTGCAAGGTTGCAAATTCTGCAATTTCTGGCACAAACAAAAACATGTATAACCGGCGACATTTCGGAACGATTCCCGTTGACCCGTGCAACGGTTAATCAGCACATGAAGGAATTACGGGATGCCGGACTAATCTGCGGACACACTGAAGGCAGCAAAATTGTCTATTGTCTTGATATTGAGAATGTAAAAGCTATGGAAAAAATCCTGATAGGGCTTCGGAATGAAATGCATCTCCCGGCTGATTTCTGCTGTGCTTTAGAAACCTTACCGAATAATTAAAATCAATCAAACACAATGCGACATTCCAAAGAATTTATCGGCGAAGCTCTTGGTACTTTTTTACTGGTTCTATTCGGATGTGGATCGGTCGCGGTATCCATACTATTCAATGCTTATCAGGGAATCATGCAGATTGCACTTGCCTGGGGAATTGGTGTTACCCTTGCCATTTACCTGACACGGCATTTGTCTTGCGCACACCTTAATCCGGCAGTTAGTCTGGCCATGTTTGTTAGCAAGCGGATGTCGGCCCGAAAATTACCAGTATACCTGTTCGCTCAATTCGCCGGGGCATTTCTGGCAGGATTAGCTATCTATATCTTGTTCTCACCGTCAATCTTGGCTTTCGAAAGTACACACAACATCATTCGGGGCACAGCGGAATCGGTACAAACAGCCAAAATGTTTGGCGAATATTATGCGGCTACCGGAAGCATAGCAGTGGTTTCATTACCACTTGCCATTGGAGCTGAAGCCTTTGGTACTTTTCTGTTGCTTCTGATGATTTTTGCCCTTACCGAAGGTTGTAATGTGGGCCGTCCACACGATGCAATGGCTCCGTTGTTCATCGGGTTGACTGTAAGCTCAATTATTTGTCTCATTGCACCATTGACTCAAGCAGGACTAAATCCTGCACGCGATTTTGGTCCAAGGATGGTTGCATGGATAACTGGATGGGGAGCTGCTGCATTTCCAGATCAGAATGGAGGATTTTTCTTCGTTTACATTTTAGGCCCAATGATAGGCGGAATACTCGCAGCACTGTTTTTTGTTTATGTGCTCGAACCAGCCATGAAACGTTCATCGGTTCGATGCGATTGTGAAAATGACAAATCAATAAAGAAATAATACTATAAAAACGATGAAAACAACACGACTTATTCTGGTAGGAGGATTCCTCGGAGCCGGAAAAACAACCATGTTATGGGAAGCTGCCAGTCGGATTATGAACGATGGGAAACGGGCAGGACTGATTACAAACGATCAGGCTTCTGAACTGGTTGATACGGCTATTCTTTTGCGCAACGAAGTGAAAGTTGCTGAAGTAAGTGGTAGTTGTTTTTGCTGTAATTTCAACGGGCTGATTAGTGCCATGAAACAAGTACGCGAAGAAGCCAATGCCGATGTAATTATTGCCGAACCGGTTGGAAGCTGTACCGATTTATCGGCCACCATTGTGCAACCACTCAAAGAAAACAAAGGTATCGAGCTTTTGGTCAGTCCCCTTTCGGTGATGGCCGATCCTGCTCACCTTACCGATATTCTGAATGGAGGAAACGCCGGGTTACATCCAAGTGCCGCTTATATTTTCAGGAAACAGTTGGAAGAAAGCGATATTATTCTGATTAGCAAAGCTGACCTGATAAATGCAAGTGAATTAATTTTATTGAAAGAAAAAGTAAAACTGAATTTTCCTGATGCCGATGTAATGACAGTAAGTGCCGTCACCGGCGAAGGAATTGATGAGTGGATAAAAGAGGTTATGCATCGCACCGATGCTGGTCAGCGACTGGGAGAAGTCGATTACGATATCTATGCCGAAGGCGAAGCCGTTCTTGGCTGGCTAAACAGTAACATCGAACTAAGCGGCGAACAGACAGATTGGGATGCTTTTGCCCGTAATCTTTTGCAAGACCTGAGTCACCAGTTCGACAGCCGAAATGCATCAGTCGGTCATGTCAAGATTATTCTTGAAGCTGGCGAAAACTATTTGACAGGCAACCTTACTGGTAATGCCAATACCCTGAATTTTCGTGGATCGGCAGGAACAAGCTCAAAAGCCCGATTGACCTTAAACGCCCGCGTGGAAATGAGTCCGGAAGCTTTGGAACAGATAGTTCGCCAAACACTCAGCACCAACACAAAGGGAAATCTTGAGTTTAAAATTTTTGCATTACACAGTCTGAGTCCTGGACGACCTAATCCTACTTATCGTTTCGACCGCATTGTCTCAATCGGCTAATAATTTTTGATTTAAATGCGCTGTAAATTTTAAAGGGTCAATTCCGAAAATTCGGATTTGACCCTTTTATTAGATTTCTCAAAATAGGCTGTTCACAAATTCCAAAAAAAATTTCAGAAAATATAACGTATATATGCGTCATGTTTAAATATAACGTATATTTACGTCATATTTAAAACTGTCAACTATGGTCACATCAAAACATGAATTGTTCGACGAAAACCTTCAGGAAAAGGCCAACCTGTTTAAAGCCCTCTCCCACCCGGCACGTCTGCAAATCCTGCAATTTCTGGCTGAAGCAAAAACCTGTATTTCAGGAGATATTTCTGACGAATTGCCTCTTAGCCGCACCACGGTAAACCAACACCTGAAGGAACTGAAAGAAATTGGACTGATTCAGGGTCATATCGAAGGCTCCAAAACCAACTATTGTCTGGATTACAACAAAATAGCTGAAATGAAAGAACTACTCGGCGGGTTTTTAAATGAATTTCAACTGCCCGATGGCTTTTGCTGCAAATAAGAACAATTCGACAATTTGACGATATGGCAATTAGACAATTAAAAAAATGAGTTAATTAGACGATTTGCCAATTGAACATTGCATATTAAAGAAAATACAAACACCCATAAAACAAAACAAGATGAATGATGAATTTAAAGAAAATGTGATTATCAATCTAACCTTCGAGTTTGCTAAAAAAATATGAAAGTCTTAATCCTTTGCACCGGAAACAGTTGCCGCAGCCAGATGGCTCACGGTTTTTTACAATCGTTCGACCCGAAGCTGACGGTTTGCTCAGCCGGAACACAAGCTTCAGGCAAACTCAATTCCAAAGCCGTTTTAGTCATGAAAGACATCGGGATCGACATCAGTCACCATACTTCTGACCCAGTTGAAAAATATCTGAATGATGAATGGGACTACGTGATTACCGTTTGTGGCGGCGCCAACGAAAGCTGCCCAACCTTTTTAGGAAAAGTAAAACACAGGCTGCACATAGGGTTCGATGATCCATCACACGCCACTGGAACCGATGAATTCATCTGGAGTGAATATATCAGGGTGAGGGAGGAGATTAAAGAAGGGTTCCGGAAATTTTACAATGAGTCAATTCGACAATGTAACGATTTGTGAATTGAAAATAATCAATACTTCCAGGTTACAATAAATCATTTTCAAATTGAATATTCTTCAAATCAATACCTATGAGTACTTCAAAACAACTTTCATTTTTCGACCGGTACCTTACGCTTTGGATTTTCCTGATCATGTTTGGAGGAGTCATGGTAGGTTATTTTATACCTGAAATTTCAGGTTTCTGGAATTCTTTAAGCTCAGGAACCACCAATATTCCTATTGCGATTGGCTTAGTTTTAATGATGTATCCGCCACTGGCCAAAGTGAAATACGAAAAATTGCCAGTGGTTTTTAAAAATCTGAAGCTGCTCAGTTTATCGCTTATACAAAACTGGATTGTCGGCCCACTGGTCATGTTTTTTCTGGCTATCGTATTCCTTCACAACTATCCGGATTTGATGGTTGGTGTAATTCTGGTGGGATTGGCCCGTTGTATTGCGATGGTGCTTGTTTGGAACGACCTGGCTAAAGGCGACCCTGAACTGGCTGCCGGACTGGTTGCCTTCAACGCCATTTTTCAGGTATTTCTGTATTCGGTTTATGCCTACGTGTTTATCACTATTTTGCCACCGCTGTTTGGGATAAAAGGCGCTATTGTTGAAGTTTCAATTTCCGAAATTGCGATAACTGTCTTGATTTATCTGGGAATACCTTTTGCTGCAGGTTTAATTTCAAATCTCATACTTCGCTCATGGAAAAGCAGTGAGTGGTACTTCTCTACATTTATCCCGAAAGTTTCTTTGCTGACGCCTGTAGCACTGCTGTTTACCATATTTGTGATGTTTTCGCTCAAAGGCGAAAAAATTATCGAATTGCCTGTTGATGTTATTCGGGTTGCTATACCTTATACCATTTACTTTGGGTTCATGTTTTTCACCACCTTTTTTGCCGCAAAATGGATGGGCGAACGTTACGAAAAATCAACGACCCTGGCTTTTACTGCCGGAAGTAACGACTTTGAACTGGCCATTGCTGTAGCTATCGCCGTTTTCGGAATAAACTCTCAGGCTGCGTTTGCAACGGTAATCGGTCCGTTGGTTGAAGTTCCGGTGATGGTTGGTCTGGTGAATGTGGCATTCTGGTTTAAGAAGAAGCTTTATAAAGCGAATTAGTGGTTCCCTTATTTGGTAACCACTTCGAAATTGACTTGAGCCCATTCAATCATCATCTGCAATACAGGCATGAGTTCTTTCCCTGTTTCGGTCAACGAATATTCAACCCGGGGCGGTATCTCAGCATAGGCTTCGCGTGTTATTAAGTGATCATTTTCCAGGTGCTTTAACGTAGTAGAAAGCATTTTCTGAGAGATGTCGGGAATGGCATTTAAAAGTTCCTTATAGCGCATTTTCTCTTTCGACCTCAATTTTAATAAAATCAATAGCGACCATTTATCACTAAATCTGCTCAGGACATTCCGTATCGGACAGGACGGATAATGTAAATTCAGTTCTCTCATCGGCTTGTTATTTTATTCCTTCAAAATTACGAAAATCTCTAAAAGAAAGTAACACCCTATTCATTTGTTACTGTCTGAAAAAATATTAAATAAAATACATCAATTAACTTATTGAAAATTAATAATTCTAACCAGTTAGGTGTGTTACTAACCCGATTGCATAGCGTTTTTATTCACTTTACCTTTACTTCAGAATAATTAAAAATGGAGGACAAAAAATGAAAGAGCTTTTAGTCAAAAATTACAATTCAATTGAAGGTCAGAAATTGGGTCAGGATGGAAATGAGTTTACCGTAAAACCAGTTATTCCACGCGAAGACAGTAATAAATGCAGGGTCAATTTTGTAGAGGTGGAGCCTGGAAATTATGCATTCGGCTACCATTATCATGAAATGAACGAAGAAGTATTTTACATCATCAGTGGAACAGGCATTGTTCGCACTCCGAAAGGCGAAATCACCGTTAAAGCCGGTGATGCAATTACTTTTCCAACCGGTCCTGAAGGTGCACATGTCATTCGAAACGGTTCTGATACAGAAAATTTGGTTTACATCGATTTTGACGCTGTCAATGTTCCCGAAATCGTTCACTTCCCGGATACCAATAAGGTTATGGTTACCGGCCCGTATTCACATGGAATTTATGATAAGAACTAAGTTATTTATAACTAAAGTATGAAAAGAGTAATGGTAATACTTATCGTGTTCCTGAGTTCAATTTTCAGTTCTCATGCACAAACCATAAAATGGGAAGGAAAAGAATTTGAAATTTCGAAAGTGAAAGCTTCTGTTGTCCAATTCAATGGTGAAGATGTATTAAAAGTTGAGCGGGATTTGGAAGCATTACCTTTTCAGGTGGAAAATTTAGCAGCTACTGTTGATGAACCTACCTATGTCAAATTAAAGAATCTTGACTTTGAAAATGGAATTATTGAAGTAAAAATGCTGAGTCAGATTCAAAACCCTTCACCTTTTCCAGGCGCTCAGGGACAATGATCATCATGGGTGGTAAAAGCCATTTCGCATCACAACTGCTTTGGAATTGGTTACATAACAACATTCAGGGGTCGCGGCTTGAGATTATGGAAGATGCCGGTCATGGCTTTTACGATTCTCATCCGGATGTTTTTAACAAGCTGGCAATCGATTTTCTTAAGAATGAACAATAGTTACATAATCAATACACTATCTGCGATGAATAAGTATTTCCTAACACTGATTTTATTGGCATTTCTCAGTCTGACTGCCAGGTCGCAATACAGCGGCTTAATTATTAAAGAACTGTTACGTACTGATACAACTTCCATTGGGCAGAAAATGACTTATCCGAAATTCTCTGATCCGGAAGTTACTATGCTGAAAATAACAATCCCCCCTGGAAAATCAACTGGTTGGCACAAGCATAACTTTCCTGTTTTTGCGTATGTAATAAAAGGTACATTGACTGTAGAACTCGAAGATCATCGGGTAATTAAATTCAAAGAAGATTCAACCTTTGCTGAAATGATGAATACGTATCACAATGGGAAAAATATGGAAGATTCTGATTTGGAAGTGATAGCAATTTATCTAGGAGGAAAGGGACAAAAACTGTCAATCATGAAGGAAAAATAAACGTAATAAGTCGGTGAGATTTGGTGTACTTCTTCAGCAATTTCTCGTATAAAAACCAATAAATCAATAACAAAAATGACAAAAATGAGAACAAATAATATGCTTGTATTAAAAATGTTTGTGTTATTCATGTTAATACAAACAGTTGTCTTCGCTCAAGGTGCGAAAGAAATATTCATTAACGCTAATTCCGGAAATGACCAAAATTCAGGATCAAAAGATAATCCTTTAAAAACGCTGAATGAAGTGGCTGGAAGAGTCAATCAAGCCAATGGAAAAGGAGCAATTACTATTTATATTTCTGAAGGTATTTATGGTTTGGACGTTACTGCTACCTTTCATCCTGTAAACTGGCATTTTACCAAAGAGCAGCGACTGACCATCAGGGCAGAAGTTTTACCGGATGATTCCGATTGGGATCCCGGGAAAATGCCTGTAATCGTATCAACAATGCCTCTTAATTTTAAACCTTATGGGAACCAGGATCCACTTGGCGGAGCATCATATGGAATTCAAATTGAAACCGAACATGTTACAATTCAAGGCTTAAGGGTTTTAGGCACACCTGTTCATGAAAGGCCTAAAGACGGATTAGTTAGAAGAAATTACCCAATTGTACGCGAAGGTCGAAATCTTGACGATTTGCGCATTACCCAGTGTCTGTTTATCGGCGACAAGCAAGCCATTCCAAACCATCTGGCGATACTGGCCAGTGGACAAGGTGTGGTCGTTGATCACTGTATTTTCTATCATTGTAAAGATGCTATTGTCTTTTGGTTTTCTGACGAACCTGCCAGGAATTGTGAAGTTCATCACAATCTTTTTATTGGCAATTATGGCGCAAATGTTTGGTCATGGTCTGCCGCCGAAGATTTAAAATTTTACAATAATGTTGTAACTGACACCAATGTTTTTTGGATTTTAAAAAGAGATGAAAAAGCATCGTTTTCCCTCTCAAACTCTCTAATTGCAGGCTATAACGAACTGGTTAACAAAGGCGGTGGACCTGCAGGTTTTGGAGAAAAAGCTGACCCGGGTAAATTGAAATTTGGCAAAGATGTTATCCTAAAAAAAGAAGGTAATTTACAAGTAGTAGAAGATCCCACCAACCGCAACTATCTGCATATAGTGCCGGGCACATTGGGAGCCGATTTAGGAGCAGGACTATTTACCAAATAGTGTGAATGCCTTCCATATAAATGAGGATAATACCAAATTCGAAAGCATTTACATCCGTCCGACAAATGCACGGGCCGACGACCAAATAAGAAGAAACCACACCCTTCAGTATTTTTCTTTTCCTGATTTTCCTTTTTCCAGATTAAGAAGAGAGTCGCCCGAGAAATACGAGTCATATACTGATATGGCGCTTAATGAATGGATTAAAATAAAAATTACCGTTAAAGATTCAAAGGCCCTACTATTTATAAACGACGGCATTCAGCCGTGTTTAATTGTCAACGATTTAAAACATGGAGATGATTCCTTCGGAGCTATCGGTTTATGGGTTGATGTAGGTACTGAAGGATATTTCTCTGATTTAAAAGTTTATGAATAGAAATAATAACCTCTTTGCTATTTAATACCCCAACGCATCCATCAACTTCTCATTAAGTTTCCGGTTTTTGCCCTGAAACGGATGGCAATGAATATGAATAGCCGGATTAAAATTCAGTTCAATAATGGCATAATTGTCAGTTGTAGCTTCCTGCATGGTATCCGGAATAATCATATCCAGACCGGTAATCACCACATTCAGGGCTTTGGCCGCCTGAACTGCAATTTGCTTGTACGAATCCGGAATATCGTCGGTAAAATCAATGCTGTCGCCACCCGTACTGATGTTTGAGTTTTCGCGCAAAAAAACCACTTCGCCTGAAACAGGAATGGTTTCAAAATCCTTGTTTTGCTGCTTCAGGAACATGGCTTCTGCTTCGCCCAACTGAATTTTTTCCAAAGGTGTGAGATAACCTTTCCCACGAAGCGTATCCTGATTTTTTAGTTCGATAAGCTCACTAACCGATCTGGAACCATCGCCTGTCACATTGGCCGGAACACGGTGCAAAATGCCCACCACTTCATCGCCAATCACGAAAAAGCGAAACTCTTTTCCTGAAATAAACTCCTCGATCAGGATGGTTGTGTCATGTTCGAAAGCAATATCAACTGCTCTCTGATAAGTATGTTCATCCTTGTTTTCCTTTAGAATGGTGATTCCAAGTCCAAAATTGGTTTGGTTCGGTTTGATTACCACCGGTTTGTCCTGATGAAAGTTAAAATCAGCCTTTGCTGCTTTTACACTGGTATATTCCAGGCCTTTCGGAACCCTGATCCCGTGTTCTGTCAGAATTTTCTTGGTAACCAGTTTATTTTCCATAGCCAGAATACTCGCATAATTATCGAGCGATGTTTTAGTGGCCTGTTTGACGTACTGAATATTTCCGTCCTTTTGGAACCGGATAAAATTCTCTTTCCGGTCCAGTATTTCAAACGAAACTCCCCGTTTCACAGCTTCATGCAAAAGGATTTGAGTAGAAAGTTCCATGTCTTCCAATCCATGGAAATTATAGCTATTAGCTCTGCTATCATTCAAATATTGCCGGGCCTTTTCGACATGGAACTGAATGTATCCCATTTTCACAATGCCATTCAGCACTTCATAAACCTTGCGCTCTTTCGGGTTTTCAATCAGATTCACAGCCTGCATTAACGAATCAAGGTATTCTGCATTTTTGATGTCAAGTTTTCCAAATAAATCAGTTATTTCCCGGATAATCGTTTGTGCTTTCTGCCAGATATTGTATCGCACTCCATCAATGTCCACCCAAAATGGCGCTGTATTCAAACCATACAAGGCAACACCCTGGTGATATTTGTTTGCTTCCGCCTGTGCAGCAGAACTAAAATCATCAGGCTCACCGGTTAGCAATCCATACAATGCGAGGGCATGCAAAAACCGCAGCGCTTCCACAGAAATGCCTGCCTTTGCGAGCGGATCGATATCAATGAAGCGAAATTCAAGGTATGAAATATGATGTTGATTCCGGATAAACTTGAGACGTACCGGTGAATACAATTCTTTGGCAGCAGCTATTTTCTGATCTTGAATCATTCTGGCGATGCTGTCCTTATAATTGGTGACCGAACTGTAGTCCGGGAATAAATCGTCGAAATTCTGATATCCGAAACAGCTATTCCGGATTGACAATGCAATCACATTGCGATCGATTGGATAAGGGGCCATTTTACACTGAAGTTCAAACGACGGGTCAACCACAGGACTGTCGCCGTACAGTAAAATGTAAAGCCACCTCAATCTTAGCATCTGCCTGGAGGTTTTCAGGTATGCTTCATCTTTGAATTCATCGAACGAAACCGATGCATTGGCTTTAAGGTAAAGCAATTCAAGCAACTTTTCGCTGTACGAAAAATTGAAATGGATACCCGAAAACAACTGGTTTTTCGGACCATATTTTTCGGCCAAAAATTCACGGTATTCCCGGGCATCATTTCCATCCTCACCATATTGAGCAATGGGAATCTGCTGATCGGCAGGCAGAATTGGCGGAATACTCTGCGGCCAGAGGTACTCTTCCTTCAGTTCAAGACTGACAATATCGTGAATGGTTTCCAGAAAACCGGTTGCCTGCCTGATATCCGGAAGAGGCGGGGTAATCATTTCGATCTGACTTTCAGAAAAATCGGTGGTAATAAACGGATGTTTCAGCTTATTGCCGAATACTTTTGGATGCGGCGTCTGAGCCAGATTGCCTGAATGATCAACCCTAATATTTTCCTTCTCGAGGCCAAACAAACCATCGAGCCAGATATTTCCTTTTAATGAATTAAATGCCGATTGTTTCATATATTTTGTTTTAACCACATAGGCACATAGGCCACATAGTTTTTTCTATTTTATTTCTATGTGCACTATGTGTCTATGTGGTTTTCATATTTTTGTTTTCGGATAAACGACTTAAAAAGAACGATAAATAGTATAACCAGCAAAGTTCCCTTGGCCATGCTGCTGATGCTGATGCTCCACCACACTGACGAAAGGTCATTTTGCCAAAGACTGATGAATGCCAGAGCCATCGGAATCCTTAAAACGGTCAGTGCAATTCCCGTAATCGCCGGTATATTGGTCTTTCCCCAGCCAAAAAAAGCGCCGGTAGCCATTAACTCCATGATCATAAACAGTTGAGAAAAACCCAGTATGACCAGATATTCACCTCCCATTTTCACACTTTCCGGATCGCTCAGAAAAATTGAGAAGAGCGGTTCGGCAAAGATGATCAGAACTGCTGAAGTCAGGATTCCGAGAACAAAAGCAAGAAGCATACCTGAGCGAAAAGCCTGCCATTGTTTCCGGTAGTCAGCCGCGCCAAATGCCTGTCCTGAAATGGTGGATAAAGCTGCCAGAAATCCTCCGGCTGTCATGTACGAAATAGCCTCAACCTGCACTCCGATTTTTTGCACAGCGATAGCGGTGGCTCCCCAGTTGCTGATAATCCGGGCCATGAAAATGGCCACTATGGTGAACGAAACACGCTGGATACTCGGACTTAAGCCCAGCTTCAAAACATTTTTCAGAAGAGAACTATTGTAAGCCGTACCAATTGGTTTTAGGTTTTCTGAACCGTTCAGTTTGATGTAAAACAGGATTGTCCCGGTAGCCTGCGAAATGATAGTTCCTAATGCAGCGCCGTTAATTCCCATTCCCGCCTGAAAAATGAGTAGGTAATCGAGCAGAATATTAATAGTCAGAGCTGTCGCATTGATCCGGAACGGCGATTTGCTGTCGCCAGAGCCGATAAAAATACTGGTGAAAAAGAGATTCTGAAAGGAAAAGGGAATGCAAAGTCCAATCAAAAGTAAATAACCGGATGCCGCATGTTCAATTTCAGCATTGTTGAGACGAATCAGTCCGATGAGTTCATTTCTGGCAAAAAACAAAAAAACATAATAGATCAATGCTAATCCGATAACAGCCAGAATACCGCTCCGTACATAGCTTTTTGCGAGTTGCGCATCCCGGCTTCCGATAGCATGCGATACTTTTATGCCCGCACCAACTGTTAACAAAGAAGACAAACCCCAGCCAAAGTGCATAAAAAACCCGGCTGAACCCACTGCCGCAACAGCATCGCTGCCCAGCCTTCCTACAAATATCATATTGATGAAATTGTAGGCCATCGTCATAAACGATGAGCCGATTACCGGCAAAGCGAGCAGAATCATTCTTTTCAGCATTGATTCTGAACTTACCGGTGAAACGTACTTTAAGCTGTTATTTTTAAGCCAGGTCATCCGTATAATTTGAATTGCGATTAATAGACGCAAAGTTGAACAAACGGACGCAACTTTTCAGCTTTTCAGCGCTTTTTTATATGTTTCAGTTGCCCTGAGTCTGGCAAAAACATGATCTAC
This sequence comes from Odoribacter sp., assembly GCA_013824715.1. Classification (GTDB taxonomy): domain Bacteria; phylum Bacteroidota; class Bacteroidia; order Bacteroidales; family Prolixibacteraceae; genus Aquipluma. Next base: position 35,593 of record PNOH01000015.1, read on the forward strand.
CATGGGTTTAGGATAGCTTGAAGTTTCAATTTCTGGAACCCATTTGCGAATGTACTTTAATTCCGGATCAAACTTTTTAGCCTGAAAATCAGGACTGAAAACACGTAAATACGGTGCGGCATCGCAACCCGAACCACTCGCCCACTGCCAGCCGCCGTTGTTCGATGCCAGTTCGTAATCGAGCAGTCTGGACGCAAACCAGGCTTCGCCCCATCGCCAGTCAATGAGCAGGTGTTTGGTAAGGAAACTGGCAACCACTATACGAACCCGGTTGTGCATGTATCCGGTTTCATTTAGTTCCCGCATTCCGGCATCAACCAATGGATAACCGGTTTGTCCGGTACACCAGCTTTCGAACTCAGTTTCGTCGTTTCGCCAGGAAATCAAATCATAGACAGGTTTAAACGATTGTTTGGCAACATGTGGAAAATGCCACAAAATATCCATGTAAAAATTGCGCCAGATCAGTTCGTTTAAAAATACTTCAGAATGAATTTGGGCAAATTGGGTCAGTTTCCGGATTGAAATTGTACCGAAACGCAGGTGAATTCCAAGTTTGCTGGTTCCGTTTTCGGCTGGGAAATCGCGTGTCTTTGCATATTTTTCGATCAGAAACTGGCTGAATGTTTTTTCAGGAAACTGTATGTTTTGAACCTGATATCCGATCTCCTGTAATTCCGGGAAATAATCGGACGACAAATGTTTCAGGTTTGCCAGATGTTGTTCACTTTTATAATCCGGAATGCCTTGTATGGCCAGTATTTCTTTCCATTTTTTGCAATACGAGATAAAAATGGTATAAGGTTTTCCATTTGATTTTGTGACTTCATCCTGATGAAAAATGACCTGATCCTTAAAACTCAGGAATTCAATTCCTTTTTCCTGAAGGGTTTTGGCAACTTTTTGGTCACGGGTTATGGAAGCTGGTTCGTAATCGGTATTAGTGAACACAGAATGAATTAAATATTTGGCTGCCAATCGTCCGAAAACCACTTCCGGCGATGAAAAATATACCTGAAGACTGCTGTTGTATTTCCTGAATTCACGGTCGAGTCCGCAAAGTGACTGATGTATAAAAGTGATCCGGGCATCATTTGGATTAGGGAACTGAGCCAGAATGGCCGGATCAAAAATAAATACGGGTACGACCGGTAGTCCGGCATTCAGTGCCTGAAAAAAGCCATGATTGTCGTCAACCCGCAAATCACGCCGAAACCAGAAGATGTTAACGTTTTCCATGTTTTATGAAATAGAAGCATAAACAGCGGCATGCATCATATCAATAGCTTCCTGCACCGCTTTTGAAATATCTGTATCAGGAAGTTTTTTCAGGTTTCTGGTGGCTTCCTTTCGTCTTTCCCTGTCAGGAAAAATCCGTGACAACAAATTGGTTTTGGCAATCATTACCGACAAAATAATAGAATCGTCTGACGAACCTGCCAAATCCAACAGGGTGATTTCAATATCTTTCCGGATATTCTCAACCAACTCGCGATCCATCAAATAGACTTTTTCGTAAGGAATGAAAAGTATCCTTTTTTCCTCGGTACGAAGCACATTTTTACGCACCAAACTGCGAATGAACAACTTCTGTATTTTTCGGCCCCTGACATTGAAATACGATATCCAGTTCCTTAATTTCCGGTCCTTTCCCCTTAAACGAACACGGTTCAGGAAAAATTCATGAATTTCGTCGTTCTGAATCGTGGAGTTTTCTAAATGAACGATGCCCTTTTCAATCGAAATCAGTTCCTTTTTCAACAATTCAACAATCACAGAACCGGTCAGAGTCATGCTTATTGCCGATGAAGCGCTCATTAAAATACCGCCATTCTTTGGGTTGACAGCCAGACAAAACAACTTCTCGCTCAATTTTAATGACTTATCCATTTTGTTAGATTTGATTTTTTTGAGTTCATTTATACCGTAAGAAAGTTTGGAGTGCCTAAAGTTCGGAGTGCCTGAAAAATTAATCATCGAACCTTTGCCTCCTGATTTCAAAACACCAGTTAAAATTACAATTTTAAACGATGAAACGAGGTTTTGCAAGCGATAATAATTCGGGAATTCATCCTGAAATTTTGAATGCCCTTTCAACAGCAAATGATGGACACGTTGTGGGTTACGGAGGTGACAAACTCACCGGAATGGCCATCGAACGTTTTAAACAGGAATTCGGCGAACAGACCGATGTTTACTTTGTGTTTAACGGTACGGGAGCCAACGTACTGAGCCTTTCTACGCTGACACGTTCGTTTCATTCAGTAATTTGTGCCGAAACAGCTCACATTCAAATGGACGAATGTGGCGCTCCCGAAAAATTTACCGGATCGAAATTGCTTCCGGTAATAACCATTAAAGGCAAAATTACACCGGAAGGGATTGCCAAATATTTGCACGGATTCGACTTCGAACATCATTCGCAACCGGGTATCATCTCCATTTCACAGGTTACCGAACTTGGCACCGTCTATACCGTTGAAGAAATTAAAGCGATCACCTCGCTTGCTCACAAACACGGCCTTTTCGTGCACATGGACGGCGCCCGGATCGCCAATGCAGCGGTGGCGCTCGATCTGCCGTTCCGCACTTTTACTGTTGATGCCGGCATTGACGTTCTTTCGTTCGGGGGTACCAAAAACGGGATGATGATGGGCGAAGCGGTATTGTTCTTCAATCCCGGATTGTCGATAAATTCCAAATACATTCGCAAACAAAGCATGCAACTGTTCTCGAAAATGCGGTTTGTGAGCGCTCAGTTTCTGGCTTATTTCGACAACGACCTCTGGAAAAAAAATGCCTCACATTCCAATCAGATGGCAAAGCTGCTCGAAAAACATGTTCGTGAGATCCCGGCTATTCAACTGACCCAGGAAGTGGAAGCCAACGGTGTATTTGCTATTGTTCCACGCAAAATTATTCCCCAACTTCAGGATAAATATTTCTTTTACATGTGGGACGAACACCGCTCAGAAGTTCGCTGGATGACTTCTTTCGACACTCAGGAAGAAGACATCCTGAATTTTGTTGCCCTGATTAAATCACTCGTATAATGCCAATTTTCAAATATTATCCCAGAAATACAGAACTAATTGACAAGGACACGGAAAAAAAGATATTTAAGTACAGCCTTTTAATCCCGCTGGCAATTGTTATTGTTTTCTGGCTGGTAAAACTGATCGAAAATTTTTATCATCTTGACTTTTCCACTTCCGGGATATTGCCCCTGCAAATCGAAGGTTTGCCTGGCATTTTACTTTCTCCTTTTATCCACAGCAGTTACAGCCATCTGTTATCCAATACAATACCTTTTTTGATCCTGACATTTGCCTTATTGTACTTTTACCGCAACCTGGCCTACCGCATTTTTTTCCTGATCTACATTCTTTCCGGAATTTGTGTCTGGCTTGGAGGACGCGAATCGTGGCACATCGGGGCCAGTGGCATTGTTTATGGGCTGGCATCGTTCCTGTTTTTCAGCGGGGTTTTCCGTAAAGATGCCAACCTCCTTACCATTGGCATCATTGTGGTTTTTCTCTACGGAAGTATGTTCTGGGGAATTTTCCCCATTAAGCCCGAAATCTCGTGGGAAAGCCATTTATGGGGCTCTGCAAGCGGACTTTTACTGGCATTCTACTACCGTCATCAGGGACCTGTCCGTCCGGTAGCAAGCTGGGAAAATGAGCCTGAGGAGGAGGATGAGGAGGAAGAATTTAATGAAGAAATATCTCCTGAAGATGAGCCGGGAAATTCTAAAAACACATAGGTACATAGAACACAATAGGAAAAGAAAAAATAGGTTCTATAACTTTTAGTATTGGTAGGAATTTACTCATGTATCTCAATTCTACTAAGGTCTCTTTGACAAATAAGGTTTTAAAAATTGAATATTCCCGTACCACTATTCCCAAACAGGTTGCTCCAAACAAAATTAAAATACCACAGAACCTGTTTCCAATATCGAATAACCAATATTAAATAACCAAACAAAAAATCTATGTGTTCTATGTGTCTATGTGGTTAAGGAACCTATTAATTTGTCTTTGGGGCAAAATGATCTGAGAAAAAATCCTAACTTTGCCCTCCCATATATAAACAGGTTCTAAGACAATGATTAGCAGAAGAATAATCCGAATCAAGGTATTGCAAATATTGTACGCGTTCTTTACTTCGCCTGAAACCTCGGTCAACAACACTGAAAAAGAACTGATTTTCAGTTTGCAGAAAACTTACGACCTGTACCATTACCTGATGGCCCTGATTATTGAGATTGAAAAGTTCGCAGAAGACCGGATCGGCCTGGGCTTAAAAAAACACCGGCCAACAAGCGCCGAGCTTGACCCAAATACCCGTTTTGTGAACAACCTTTTGATCGGCCAGATAAAATCCAATATTTCACTGAATAAATACCTCGAATCGTCGAAATTAAGCTGGAACAACGACAATGAACTAATCCGCAAACTCTATCTTTCGTTAATTGATCAGGAATTCTATAAGGAGTACATGGATGCACCTGAAAATTCGTATAGTGTTGATCGGAAACTGGTTGAGGACATTTTCAAATACCTGATCCTGGACAACGACGACATCGAATCGTTGCTCGAGGAACAAAGCATTTACTGGAACGACGACCTTGATTTTGTGGTGAGCATGATCCTGAAAACCTTTAAAAAATTCAAGGAATTCAGCGACGAACGCCAGGAATTGCTACCTATGTACAAAGATGACGAAGACCGTCAGTTTGCGAAAGATTTATACCGGAAAGTGATATTTAACCACAGCGACAATGTGGCATTGATTAAACAACATACGGTGAATTGGGACATCGAGCGGATTGCCTTTATAGACAACCTGATCCTTGAACTTGCATTGAGTGAATTTCTGTATTTTCCATCAATCCCAACGAAAGTGACCATGAATGAATACATCGAACTTTCGAAGTATTACAGCACTGACAAAAGCCGGAATTTCATTAACGGAATACTCGACAAAGCCCTGAAAGATTTGAAGAAGGCCAACAAAATACTCAAGGCCGGACGTGGTTTAATTGGCGAAGAAGAAAACGAATGAAAGCAAGTTCCAAATTCAAGGTTCCAAATTCCAAATTGCGCCTCTCAGCAATGGTTTTCTTTCTATTGTTGCTTGCTTCATGTAACTCCGGAACAAAAAAAACTGCACCAGCCAACAATTCGGATGAACCGGGCGAAGCGAAATTTGTCTTTACCGAAGAAATCCATAATTTTGGTTCGCTAAAAGCTGGAGAAATCGTATCTTTCACCTTTATTTTCAGGAACGATGGAACCAAAACTTTAACGATCACCGGGGTTGATTCGGGATGTGGATGTTCAGAAGTTGTTATCCCGGATAACACCATCGCACCCGGTCAGGAAGGAAGAATTGAAGTAATTTATAACTCAGCCGGAGAAGTTGGGAATCAGTTGAAAACAATCACGATTTCCTCAAATGCAGAACAAACGAAAAAACAGCTCTTTATAAAAGCAAAAGTTACCAGCGAGATCATTGAAATATACAGTTAAACTTAATACAAATAAAAAATGAATTATTTATTAATGGGACAACCGGCACCAGGTACCGAAGCAAATCCAATCATGACTTTTCTTCCTTTAGTTCTGATTATCGTAGTATTTTACTTCTTCATGATCAGGCCACAGATGAAGAAGCAAAAAGAAGTTACTGCTTTCCGCAACAGCCTTGCCAAAGGCGATAAAGTTGTAACCACTGGCGGTATTTACGGAAAAATCCTCGAACTGAAGGATAATTATGTGCTTCTTCAGATTGATGACAACGTAAAAATAAGGGTTGACAAAGCGGCCCTGGTGAGAGACATGACTGACGTACAGGCACAAAAGTAATTGACACATCGAACTGAAAATAGAAAAGGGCGGCAACATGTCGGCCCTTTTTTTTATATTTGAAGTTGTGAAGACAAACTGGGCATATAAAGTGGTAAAGTACCTGAAAAAGGTATATTTCAGAAACGACAAACGCGTTGTGGCCTATCTCGTCTGCGTGGTCATTGCAACTTTTTTCTGGTTCCTGAATGCACTGAGCAAAACCTACACGGTTGACATGGTAGTCCCGGTCAGCTACAGCAACTTTCCTGATAACAAAACCTTATCGAACAAACCTCCCGATCAGTTCGACCTGAAAGTGAAAGCACACGGATTTACCATTCTGCGGCACCGCTTAAGTTTATTCTTCATACCACTGGAATTTAATGTGAACGACATGACCAACAACCGGATGAAGGAAAGCCACAAAAGCAGTTATGCCTTTCCTGCAAGGCAATTCCTGACCGAAATATCCTACCTGTTATCAAACGACATGGAGCTTCTGAGCATGAGCCCCGATACCCTGTTCTTTAAATTCGACCAAATGGGGCAAAAACGCTTAAAGGTAAAGCCACAATTAAAAGTTAATTTGAAAAAACAGTACCAGATTTCAGGAGATATCCGAAGCGCTCCTGATTCGGTTACCGTATTTGGGCCACAATCGGCTATTGATACACTTCAATTCGCTTATACCGAAATCCTGCGGTTTAATGATGCCGACCAGCCTGTACAGACAAAGTCCGGAATAAGCGCCTTGAAAGATATTTTTTTTGAACCTCAACAGATTGAACTGAGTTTTCCGGTTGAAGAATACACCGAAGCCCGGCAATTGGTCCCGGTTGTGCTTACCGGTAAGCCTGCCAATTTGACTGTCAAATTATTTCCACCTAAAGTAAAAGTCACATTTCAGGTAAGCTTAAGCCGTTTTTCTGAAATAAAGCCTGAAGATTTTAAACTAACCGTTTCGTATAACGATATTATTGAAGGTAAACTTCGCCTGAAAATAGAAGCAGAAACAACGCCTGCCTTTATCTATTCCCTGAAAATTACCCCTGAAGAACTCGAATACCTCATCGAAGAACTAAAGCCATGATCAAAGTCGGAATTACCGGAGGAATTGGAAGCGGCAAAAGTACAGTTTGCAAAGTCTTCAGGGTTTTAGGCATTCCGGTTTTTGAAGCCGACAGTACCGCCAAACAATTGATGAACACCGATCCTTCGCTCCGGGAACAATTGATTCAATTGTTCGGCACAGCAGTTTACCTGCCCAATCTGACTATTGACCGAAAATACCTGGCCGGAATTGTGTTCAGCAACGCATCTTTACTCAGAAAACTGAATGAAATTGTTCATCCTGCTGTGCGGAAATCGTTCAACGAATGGTGCCTTATTCAGCATTCGCCTTATGTGATTCACGAAGCCGCTATCTTGTTTGAGAGCGGTTTTTATAAATTGATGGATAAAACCATTGCTGTGGTTACTGATGAAACTGAGCGAATTGATCGCGTTGTGAAACGTGATTACATTACTGTTGAGATGGTCCGGCAAAGAATCAAAAACCAGTGGAACGACGAACAACGAATAAAACTGGCTGATTTTGTAATAGGAAACAACAACAATGAACTAATTATTCCACAAATTATTGAAATAGATAAAAAAATCAGGACAAATGGCTAAAATAGGAAAATGGATTACCGGTGGTTTGGGTTGGGCTTTCTTTGGACCAATCGGAGGAATTTTGGGATTTGTAGTCGGATCGATGTTCGACAATACTCAGGTAATAACCGGGCGTCAGGAGTATCAACCCGGGCAACCCACTACGCAAGGTGGTTATATCATGAGTTTACTGGTTCTGGTAGCAGCGGTGATGAAAGCCGACAGTAAAGTCTTGAAGTCGGAACTCGATTATACCAAAGATTTTTTTGTTCGTACATTTGGAATTGCCGCTGCAGGCGAGGCGGTTAAAATTCTTCGCGACCTGTTGAATCAAAATATCCCGATTGCCGAAGTGTGCCAGCAGATTCGTAAAAACATGGATCATCCCTCGCGCCTGCAATTGGTGCATTTTCTATTCGGAATTGCCGATGCCGACGGGCACGTTCATGAAACCGAGCACAAACTGATCAAACACATTGCCCAGCAAATGGGCATTAGTCAGAAAGACTACGAATCATTAGAATCGATGTTTGTAGCCAATACCGATGCGGCCTATAAAATTCTGGAGATTGAAACCACGGCCACTGACGACGAAATGAAAAAAGCCTACCGAAAAATGGCAGTCAAATACCACCCCGATAAAGTTCATTACCTGGGCGGAGACATACAGAAAGCTGCACACGAAAAATTCCAGAAGGTGAATGAAGCTTGGGAGACCATCAAGAAACAAAGGAGGATTGTGTAAAAAGCCCGGAGTCGGAAGACCGAAGTCAGAAGTAAAAAAAGCTTGCCGAGAGGAATCTACAAGCTTTTTTTATTTAATTACATGTCCGTTGCCTGAAGGCCAACGGCAAAGAATAGCGTTATTCTCGTTCAATGCTCTGTTATCCTTTGCCGTCTGCTTTAGCTGACGGACTTGGACAATGCATCAACTAATCGAGCTCCAGTTAAATTCGGTGTTTTTCATTTTCAGGAGATTATAAACCAGAATCTGGTTTTCCTGCTTTTCCAGTCGCGGATCATTGTCGAGCAAGTCGGAGGCCTGGTTGCGGGCATGTTGAAGTATCTCCCCATCGCGGCCCAGATTGGCAATTTTCAGTGTAAACCCAATGCCGCTTTGCTGAGTTCCTTCCAAATCTCCAGGTCCACGCAACTGCATATCCACCTCAGCAATTTCAAATCCATCGTTGGTACGAACCATGGTTTCGAGCCGTTTGCGGCTTTCGTTGCTTATTTTATACGACGACATCAGCAAACAATAAGACTGTTCGGCGCCCCGGCCAACCCTGCCCCGCAACTGGTGCAATTGTGACAGGCCAAAACGTTCGGCGCTTTCGATAATCATGACCGAGGCATTCGGCACATCAACACCCACTTCAATGACGGTAGTGGCTACCATGATCTGCGTTTTCCCTTCCTTGAACAAATTCATTTCGGCTTCCTTGTCGGATGACTTCATTTTGCCGTGCACCATACTAATCGAGTACCGTGCAAAAACCTGTTTAAGAAGCTCAAAACCATTTTCCACATTCTTCAGATCGAGCTTTTCCGATTCTTTAATCAACGGATAAACCACGTAAACCTGCCGGCCTGCTTCAACCTGATCGCGCATAAAATCGTAAACCTGTTTCCGGCGGTTTTCGTGATAATGCATGGTTTGTATTGGTTTACGCCCGGGTGGAAGTTCGTCTATGACCGAAACATCCAGATCGCCATAAACGGTCATGGCCAGCGTTCGTGGTATTGGAGTGGCAGTCATGACCAACACATGTGGCGGGGTAAATTCATTCTTTTTCCAGAGTTTGGCGCGTTGGGCAACGCCGAAGCGATGCTGCTCGTCAACAATCACCAATCCAAGTTTCCGGAAGTTAACCTTATCTTCAATCAACGCATGCGTTCCGATCAGCAATTGCAGGCTACCATCTTCCAGGTGTTTATGAATTTCGGTTCGTTTGGCAATCCTGGTAGAACCTGTCAGCAAGGCAATTTTGATTCCCAGGCCATCGGTCATTTTTTTGATCGAATTGTAATGCTGAATGGCCAGAATTTCAGTCGGCGCCATCAGGCTCACCTGAAAACCATTGTCGAAGGCAATCAGTGCGGTCATTAATGCTACCAGTGTTTTTCCGCTTCCTACATCGCCCTGAAGCAGGCGGTTCATTTGTTTGCCCGAGCCCATATCCTTACGGATTTCCTTAATCACCTTTTTCTGGGCATTTGTCAGCTCAAACGGAAGGTAATTATTGAAAAAAGTATTCAGGTTGTATCCAACCTGCGAAAACACAAAACCTTTAAACGAGCTTTCACGTTTGTGTTTCAGGCTTAATATTTTTAACTGAATGAAAAAGAGTTCTTCAAATTTTAGCCTGAACAGGGCGTTTTTCAGCAGATTTGGGTTTTCAGGAAAATGAACCTGCCGTAACGCCATAGGCAACGACATAAGTTTTAACTTTGAAATTAATGTTGGGGGAAGCGATTCATAAATCTTGCCCTCTATCAGCGCCGACAAATTGAATTGAAATTTATTTAAAGCCTTGCTCGTCATAAACTTCTGCTTCATTTTTTCGGTCGTATTATAAAATGCCTGAAAAATGCCCGTACTCACAGGTTTGTTTTCAGCCGGTTCGAGTTCAGGATGAACCATATTCAATTTTCCGCCAAAAACGGATGGTTTTCCAAAGACAATATATTCAACATGGGTACGGATATTTTCTTTCGCCCATTTGATTCCCTGAAACCACAGCAGTTCCATCACTCCTGAATTGTCGCTAAAATGAGCTATCAAACGTTGTTTTAAGCCTTCTCCTGAAGTTTCGAACCGGAGAATTGTGCCTTTCAACTGAATGTAGGACATGGTACTGGTGACTTCCGATATCTTGTAAAATTTAGTCCGGTCAATATATTTGTAGGGAAAATAGTACAGGAGGTCGTTGAAGGTGAATATCTTCAATTCCTTTTTAAGCAGCTCGGCCCGTTGAGGCCCGACACCCGGTAAAAATTTAATATCCTGTTCCAGAAATTCTGACATAAGGCAAAGATAAAAAATTGGTGAACTTATCGGTTTGTATTCGGGGTCGGGTGTACGACAAAAATCCATTTTTGAAGAAATTAACCACGAAGTGGTTGAATGTGAATAGGGGGTAAGGTAAAGATAGTTTTTGCAACCCTGCAAGGGGTTGAATTTGTTCTTTTTTGATATTCAACCCTTTGCAGGGTTGTTGTCCATTGTCGCTATTTTACCCCGGATTCCATCCGGGGCTATTGATATTAAATCCCTTCAGGATTTCAAAAAACATTTGATCACCGAAAAATGAAATTATCCATTTAGGAATTTTGTCGTACACCCTCGGGGTCTCCGTTAAAAAACTTCAGGAATGTACTAATATCGGTTCAAAAAGCTAAATTCGCCGTGACAAAAATGTAATGATCGGAAACTAATCGGAACTAATCAACACATATCAATAAGCCAACAAGATGGATGCTGTTATCAAACTTCAAAAAATTGTCAAAAACTACAAGGTAGGAACTCAAATAGTCAGGGCTTTGCGCTCAGTAACCCTAAACATTAATAAAGGCGAATACGTGGCCATAATGGGCGCTTCAGGCTCCGGCAAATCAACCCTGATGAACGTGATTGGATGCCTGGATACCCCGACCAGTGGTTTCTACGAACTGAATAATCAGGATGTAAGCCATTTATCAGACGATGAACTGGCCGAAATCCGCAACAAGGAAATTGGATTCGTTTTTCAGACCTTCAATTTGTTGCCACGGAGTACTGCCCTCGAAAACGTGATGTTACCTTTGGTTTATGCCGGAATGAAGAAGCAACAACGAATAACACAGGCGGAAAAAATCCTGACTGAAGTTGGTTTGGCTGACCGTATCGAACACAAGCCCAATGAATTATCCGGAGGACAGCGCCAGCGTGTGGCAGTAGCCCGCGCCCTGGTCAATAATCCGTGTATTTTGTTGGCCGATGAGCCTACCGGTAACCTGGATTCTCAAATTTCAGAAGAAATTATGCAATTATTTGCCGAAATCCATCGCAAGGGAAATACGCTGATTGTGGTGACTCATGAAGAATCAATAGCTAAACATGCGCACCGCATTATCCGCCTGAAGGACGGTGAAGTTGAAGCTGATTTCATGAATCCTGATCCGGTGTATTAACAAATTTGTTGCGAGTTACGGGTTACGAGTTTCGAAAAACACGCAACCCGAATCCCGCAACCCGAATCCCGTAACCCTAATCAATTTAACAATGAAAATCTACACCCGCACAGGCGATGACGGAACCACCGGGTTAATTGGTGGTTCACGCGTCAAAAAACACGACATCCGGCTCGAAGCTTATGGAACGGTTGACGAACTGAACTCTTTTATTGGGGTGGTGCGCTCGCTGCAAACCGATGCACATGCCGATTCGGTACTTGAAAAAATTCAGCATAAACTGTTTATCATCGGGGCCAACCTGGCAAGCGACAATTCCATTTCGTTAATTAAAAAACAAATGCCTGTCGGCAAAACAGATATTGAATTGCTCGAAAAGGAGATGGACCTGATGAACGAAGTGCTTCCGGAGCTCCGGAATTTCATTTTACCAGGAGGATGTCAGGCTTCTGCGTTTTGCCATGTAGCCCGCACTGTATGCCGCCGTGCCGAACGCCATATTGTGGAATTGTCGGAAAAAACGGAAGTTGATCCGAACCTGGTCAGGTACATTAACCGCCTGTCTGACTACCTGTTCGTACTGTCAAGAAAGGTGTCGATGGATCAGAAAGCGCCGGAAATACTGTGGTCTCAGGAGCTTGGTGAATAAATTTTTGAATTGTTTGCAGAAACCGATTTTTTGTTATATTCGCAGAAGTTTTAAAAAAAAACAAGTAATAACCTCATAACATTTATTAATATGTACTGGACGCTCGAATTAGCCTCTAAATTAGAGGATGCCCCATGGCCGGCAAGCAAAGACGAATTAATTGACTTTGCTATACGTAGTGGCGCTCCGCTTGAAGTAATTGAAAATTTGCAGGAGATTGAAGACGAAGGAGAGATTTATGAGAGTATTGAAGACATCTGGCCCGATTACCCCAGCAAAGATGATTTCTTTTTTAATGAAGACGAATACTAATTTTCGTTCACATACAGAAACGCAAGGTCGAAAGCCTTGCGTTTTTGTTTGATGGTGGTTTGTAATAGGCACACTGATCCAATGACTTGGGGTCATCGGATCAGTTGTTCGGATAACGATCATCCACAACCAACGGATGACAAAGTATTGATATACAAATAATAATTGTGAATTATCGCATATTGCGATATGAGAATCAGGCTGAAAATGCAAACCTCTGCCTTAATTTACTGACGGGGTGACTCGAGTCACCACGTCAGTAGTTCAGGAAAGGTTTATTCCTGAAAATGCAAACCTGCTCCGGTGTTGGGCTAATTTCTCAGGTGAAGGATAAAACCGCGAATTGGGTGGAAGATGGAGTTCATAACCGCTGAATTGCCGGATACCAACATCCGGAAAATGATCGGTGAGGCGGGGATGCACCAGAATGCGGTAATTGTCGGAAACCGAAACCAAATCCCGGTCGAAGGCACGGTGAAGGGTTGGAGAAAGGGTTAATCAAAAGAGAAGTTAGATAACTTTATTAGAACAGACCTCAGTTTTAATAGCTTCTTTTATCCGGTATTAATCCACGAATTCCACCTCTTGGTTCTTTAACATCACCTCTATATCGCGGTACCAAATGTATATGAACATGAGGAATCGTTTGCCCTGCTGACTCATTGATGTTGATTCCAACATTGAACCCGTCAGGATTAAATTCCGTCTTTATAATCTCTCTTACTTTGTTCAACATAAACCAACAAGCAGATTGTTCTTTGAAAGTGAGTTCGAAATAATCAGGACAATGTTTTTTAGAAATTATTAAAGCATGTCCTTTGCTGACAGGGAACTTATCAAACATTGCATAAGCAGTAGCAGATTCTAAAATCAATTTTCTTTCTGGCTCAGGATTGCAAAACGGACAATCAATATTTTCTGCTCTGTAGTGTTGGTTATAGTGTTTATATACATATATTTCACAACTTGCATTTTCGAAAATTGATTTATAACCCAACTTAACATTGCATTGATAAGTTGGTTTCTGATGAATCTTATGAGTTCTGAAACCTTCATAAAGTAAATCTCTTCTAACGGCAAAGTATGCTTTACCTGTTGGCTTCAACAACTGAGAAATCATCATTAACACATTCGCTTGTTCTTCCTGCATCAAAACATTTAGCACATAAAAGCAAATAATGGTATCAAATGTTTTAGTTGGATAATTTGGGAAGTAGTGTTTGTCGTAACCCTCAATACAAATGCCTTTCGATTTCAATAATTCAACATCTTTTCCAAATCCACAACCAAAATCTAAAACATCACCTATCAATAAACTTTTGCTCAACAGAAGTTTTGCAGGAAATGAAAGCGTTTCTCTTTCTTTCGCAGTAAGGTGGCTGTATTGGTTATGTTTTGTCATGTAAAAATTCAAAACCATTATTTGAGGCAATCGTGATTAGTGGTTGAATTCTCTCCATGTATTTTACTTTGGTTACATATTCAGGCAAACTTTTCACTTCATCTAAATCAGAAAATATTGTCAGATAATCCTCAAGGAATTTATTCTTCGGGGATTTCTCCCTCACAATTTCAATGGCTGTCTTTTGAAGGTGGAAGAACTTATTAAAATATCTTTCAAGAGGTGGGAGTTTATCATTCTTTGAACTGTTGAATGCTTTGTCAGCAGGGATTAAATTCCAAATTAAATCATGTGAAACGAAATTGTAAGGAATGAAATGTTCAACGGCATAGTTTCCAACAGTGAGATTCTCGTCGGTGTAAATACATTTTACTGAACCAAGTTCGTTAATAACTATATCCCAAAAATCCTTTCGTTGGCTTTTCAAATCTCCTCTTACAGCAGGTTTAATCAACTTGTTTGGAATACCAGGTACATTTGGATTCTTTGCTTGTAAAAACAAAGCAAGATTCCAGTAACAAAAATCCTTCAGTACTCTTGCGTTAGCAATCAGATAATTTTTCCATTCAGGATTGATTTCAATTTCATCATCATAAAGAGCATACAAACATTTTTCGCTGAAACTTTTTGATTGCGAATATATTCTTTTCACTTGTTGTGAATCTGGTTCATTTTTATTCTTTGGAAACCAAGGACTTAAAAACCAGTGCGGTACATTTTTATTAAAATGCCATAGCGTTCTTTCTGTAATTCTGTTTGTTGTTGAAGTAAGTTTTTGAAAAACATCTTGTTGCTTTTCATCAATTGCTATTCTCTCATTTTCATTTATAACTTGAATTGCTTCTTGAATTAAGTCTTGTTTCCCAAAAGAAACATGAAAATAATTAACGGTGTACCAGGCATTAGACATCATTTTTGCAAAAATATCCCTCTTTAGAATTCTTGTTTTTTCAGATTCAATGGATTGAATGATAGAAAGAAACCAGTAAAACTTATAGGTAGCTGAAGTACTATTGAAACATGCGGCTAATAGATTGACAGGTAATCCATTTTTACTTGGGAGTTGGATCATAGATTAATAGTAAGTTTTTTGGTTAAGCAACCTTATCGATATAAAGTTACGAAGCTTTGCTATATAAAAATCAGTGAAAATCAATTATTCTTTCTCAATCTTGATAATAGCAACATCTCAAAAATCGGCAGAACTCCGCTTTTAATCCTTCCTTCAACCGCATTTGGAGGTTGCTTTTTCAGTGTTACCCAAGGATGGTTTGATCATTTCAACTTCTTCAGGCTTTTGTATGCAAGTAATGATCGCATTTGGGTAATGGCAATTTGGTTCAATTGAAACAATCGTTCGTTTTGTTGCAAACCTTGATGGATGAGAACGGCATTGATGCTTTCCAAATTAGAAAGCACTACCAGTTGTTCGATGGTTGCCTGATCGCGGATATTGCCTTCGGCATCCGGGTTTTCTGTGCGCCATTCCTGCGCGGTTTTACCAAAAAGCGCTACGTTCAGCATATCGGCTTCATTCGCATATACAAAGCTGATTTGAAGCTTGGTTAATTCTGCAGGAATGAGGTTTTCTTTAATGGCATCGGTATGAATGTGATAGTTGACTTTAGCCAGTGTGCGTTGAAAGTTCCATTCCAGCTTTAGCCGGTCGTTTTCATCTTCTTTGAGGCGTTGGAATTCTTTGATCAGAAACAACTTGAAAACCGGACTAACTGCTGAACAAAATTCAAACGCAATATCTTTATGTGCATACGTTCCACCATACTTTCCTAATTTCACATAAATTCCTTTTGCATTGGTCTTTTCAACCCATTGTCCGGGACTTAATACAAAACTTGGCAATCCTGCCTGCATTTTAAAGTGGTCGAATTCGACCACTTTAAAATCGGGATTATACATTTGTTCCCATGTCCCCAAAAATTCAAGAGTAGATCGGTTTCTAATCCAGTTTTTAATTATATCGGCTGCTCTTGATTCGCCAATTTTTGATTTAGCAATATCAGTAATGCATATAAAGTCATTCTCCTTTGAGGTTACAATTGAAATTTCAATTTCTTGAACCTTAATTACTTTAATTTTTTGATTCATAAATTTAAGGTGAATGGTTTTTTATTTGTTTATTGTTATAAAGTTACGAAGCTTTGCCATAAAAATATCGGCGAAAACCAATTATTCTCAACATAAAACGAATTGCCAACAAAACAAACAGCCTGAATTCCGGATTTTCATCTTTTGTTTAACCGCTTATAATCGTTAATGAGTTTTCAGCTTATTGCAATTTCTTCAGGCTTTTGTATCCAAGTAACGATCGCAGTAGGGTAATAGCAATTTGGTTCAATTGCATTAATCGTTCGAGTTTCATCGGATGGTGGTCTTTTCATTTAGCTTATTCAACACATTGATCGTTTCGGCGTCCATTTTGGAGAAGGCAAACCATTTTTTACCTAAATCTTTTAAGGAGGCACCAATATGGTAGAGTTCTGTTTCGTCAATAATCAAAAATCGGTCGTGGGCTTGTGTAAGTTCTTTTATAGTAAGAGGATCGTATTGTGAATTGTGCTTTTCAATATCCACCGCTAATTGCTTGCTAATTATTTTGGTATAGATGGTTACGGTTACACCTTTATTGCGTTTCGTAAACAGGCTAAGTACCGTATCATCAACAAAATTATCAATTAGGACAATTGACGTTCTGGCTTTACGAATCAGGTCGGATACTAATTGCCAGGCATCAAACAATTGTCCATCAAAGAAAAGGCCTTTGTCTGGAATCTTTTCCTTGCTTTCCAAGGCTCTAAAAATTTGTTCAAACTTTTGGTCCGCCTCCAGTTGCTTGTGTTCCACTTTTTCGACGCGTTGAAAAAGGGCAGAATTACCCAATATCAGTTTTCTCATTTCCACAAAAGCATTCATAATCTGCAAACTTACTTTTACTGCTGTTTCGCTTCGCAATACTGCCGAAAGCATTGCCACACCTTGTTCGGTGAAAACAAAAGGAAGATAACGCCTACCTCCATGTTTTGAACTTGAGGTGCCAATTTGGAACCTCAAATTGTTTAAGGTCACATTTTGTGTCCTTAAAGATTCATCATTATTTAAAGTGCCAATTTGGAACCTTAAATTGTCCCACTCAGTATCGGTCAGTTGAAACATAAATTCTTTTGGGAAGCGATCCAAATTTCTTTTAACCGCCCGATTTAATATTTTAGTTTCTAAACCGTACATTTCTGCTAAGTGACTATCCAGCATCACCTGTGTACCACGAATGGTTAAAATGCGGTTTTCGATTTCCTGTTGTTTGATCAAATTCATTTCTTCATGTTTTTATACCCCAGTAACGATCGCATTTGGGTAATGACGATTTGGGTCAATTGAACAATCGTTCGTTTTGAGGCAAACTCTGGTTAATTAGCACTGCATTGATGCTTTCCAGATTTGAAATCACTACCAGTTGTTCGATGGTTGACGGTCACGGATATTGCTTTCGGCATCCGGGTTTTCGGTGCGCCATTATTCTTCGTTCTCATCATCCATATTTAATTCCTTTTTTAAATCGTCCCAGGATTTTAATTTAGTCTTCTTTTCCTCTTCGGTCATATTCTTTATTTCGTCAACCTCTTTTTCGATCTCGTCCATCTCTTTCTGAATTTTTTCCTGATCAAATCCAAAAAAAGTCATCTCGTACAGGCAATGAGAAATCAGTTCCAATTCGGTAAAGTCTTTTATTCTCAACGATCGAAATATCAGTTTCCGTTGGAGACAATAACTTCAAATCGTTGAAAACTGCCTCATATCCTGAAATGTTCTTCTTCTCTTTCGGATAAAGTTGTAAAAACACTTGTTCAACGCTAAGCCAGGAATTTCGTTTTATGATTTCGGTAAATTTCATAGGTATCTGGTATGTTTGATCTGCCAACTGCGACTGACCACTGAACACTATTTCGGCCCAATCAGTTCGATAAAGTTTCCGTCGGGGTCCTGAATGGCAACAAACTGACGCGTTTCATCGAGCATCGTTGGTGTTTTACCAAGAGTTTTAACTCCGTGTTTTTGAATCCGTTCGAGTACCGGTTTCATTGATTTTACAAAAATGGTGATGTACTGCATACCGGTATCGTCGGGCACATAAGTTTGTTTTGGATGGGCAGCTTTTTTGCCAAAGGTCATTAATTTCCATTCGGGGGCATTCTCGCTGTTTTCGAGTTTCAGCACTTTCACATCAAAGCTGTTGCCGTTGCTAAGTCCCAGTTCTTTGGCTTTAGCGGCATCAACGCTGAATTCGCCTGTTTTCACCATGCCGATTACATTCAGAAACAGAACGTGGTTTGTGGTGGATGAAGATAAGTAAAATTGAATCAGGTAAAATGGAAAAAAGATTTTTCAACCAGACTATCCGGTCTTCCGATAAATCGCATAATTTTATATCCTGATTGTTGAACTTTAAAACATTGCCACATGAACATTTCCGAACAACCTTTTTATTTTCAGGCGACCATTAAACTTTTACTGTTTGGGTTGGTAATCGCTTTCCTGATATTAGCCAAAAACATTCTGCTTCCGTTTACTTTGGCGGTTTTCTTTACCTTTTTGTTGATGCCGGTTTCACGGAAATTAGAACATTGGCGTTTTCCTAAAATTTTAGCCATACTAATCAGTATTGTATTTGCACTGACAGTTTTTGTGGCCTTACTTTATTTTTTCTATTCGCAGATTTTAAGCTTCGTCAACGATTTGCCATTGCTCGAAAAGACCTTAACATCCAAAATAGATAGTATTCAGCAGTTTATCAGTGAAACATTCCATGTTAGCCGTATCGAACAAAAAGCCTGGATTAATACGAAAATAGAGGAAAATGCAAGTACCGGTGGAGTTATTGTTCTTGGGTTATTCTCGGCCACAACTTCATTTCTGGCCAGCTTTGCTTTAATTCCGATATACATTTTCTTTTTGACTTTGTATCAGGATAAATTCAAAGAGTTTGTTAAGTTAATTACCGAAGATGATAAAAACGAACATACATTAATGGTAGTGAAAAAAGTTTCACGGGTTTCGCAAAAATACCTCGTGGGTATTTTTCTGGACGTCGTAATTCTTTCAATTTTGAACTCAACAGGTTTTCTTATTTTAGGGTTGCCTCATGCGATTCTGTTTGGTGTGCTTACCTCATTGCTCAACATCATACCTTATATTGGAGTTCTGATAGGCAGCACTTTACCTATTTTGATGGCTTTTCTGACCAAGGACTCTATGGGTTACACCCTTGGTGTTGCCGCTGTTTGTTTCGTCGTGCAGTTTCTCGACAACAATTTTATTACTCCGTATGTTGTTGGCAGTAGTGTCAGCATAAATCCATTAACAGCCACACTGGTTTTAGTGGGAAGTTCGCTCATTTGGGGTATTCCCGGAATGGTGCTTTGTATGCCCCTTACCGGCATGGCCAAAGTAGTTTGCGACAATGTTGAGTCGCTTAAACCTTACGGATATCTGCTGGGTGAGGAAGTAAACTTCAAAGAACAGGAGCATGTTCAGGATATAATTTTGAAACGGTTCAGGAAGAAAAAAAATTCATAAGCTATTGGCTATATTTTACTAAAATCAGTGGATAGTTTTCTTGCTTTTGATGGCAATATTTGTTATATTGCATTACTGCGACCAATGTAAACTTAAGGTTACAGCAATAGTCATAAACAATTAATACTTAGTATCATGAGTTCAGGAAAATTGTTATTGGGTGTGCTGGCAGGCGTTGCCGCCGGTGCATTGATCGGAATTTTGTTCGCTCCTGACAAAGGAACAGAAACAAGGAAAAAAATTATTGAAAAAGGCGAAGATTACGTTGATGGATTGAAAGAAAAAATCAACGGCCTGATTGACGAAGTGACTAAAAAAGTGAATGCCACGAAAACCAAAGTTGAAGAAGTAATTGGTGATGCCAAACAGAAAGTTGAGGAAACGAAAGCTACTACCAATTAAGTCAGGAATTCTCATCTTTTACCAAAATTCTTAACATGGACGAAAAATCAGGCTTAATTGAAGAACTAATTGAAAAAGGAGAACAATACGGTAAAACAACCATCGAACTGCTGAAATTAAAGACACTGGACAAATCGGCCGATGTGGCTTCCAATCTGGTTTCGTGGTTGATCGTTGTAATTTTTGCCATATTGTTCTTCCTTATTCTGAACATTGGAGTAGCCTTGTGGATAGGCGAACTGTTGGGCAAATCCTACTTAGGTTTTTTTGCAGTTTCCGGATTTTATGCGTTGTTGGCCCTTATTTTTGGGATTTTCAGGAAGCAACTGATAAAGAAACCGGTCAATGAATCTATTATCACACAAGTACTCGAATAATCATCATGGCAAAACAAAGTGCAAGCGATTCGCTTAAAGAATCCATCCGTTTACTTGAAATCAGGCAGGAAGAAGAAGGCAGGGAATTGAAGGAACAATTTAGGGCAACCTATGAAAGCCTGAAACCAATCAATCTGCTCAAAATTTCGTTGAAAGAACTTGCCGGTTCAGCCGAAATTAAAAACACCCTGTTTGAAACCGTAGTTTCCATACTTACCGGATACCTCACCAAGAAGATGATGGTCGGCTCAAAAAGCAACCCACTGTTGAAAATACTGGGAGCTTTGCTTCAATTTGGAGTAACCAGTTTAGTGGCCAAAAATGCCGAATCCATCCGTAATTTTATTTCTGATCTGATTGATAGATTGTTCCATCCTGAAGCAGAAGAGGTTCCTGAAACCAAATAAAAGTTTCCATCATTAGAAATATCCAATTACTGACGTCACGCAACCCAAAACTCGTATCCCGCAACTTTTCCTATACACTATTCATCGCCTCCACCGGATCGAGCCGGGAGGCTGAAAGTGCGGGAATGAACCCAGCCAAAACACCAATCACACCCGAAATGGTCAGGCCTAAAATGATGTTGGCCATAGTCAGCGCGATGGTCATATCGGCCATATAGCTAAAAATGAGGGTTCCGATAAAAATGAGCATCAAACCAATGATGCCGCCCAGCAATGAAAGCACTACCGCTTCGAAAATAAATTGAAGCAGAATGAAATATTTTTTGGCTCCAATGGCTTTTTGTATTCCGATAATCTTGGTGCGTTCTTTCACCGAAACGAACATGATGTTGGCAATTCCGAACCCGCCTACCAGAATACTGAACCCGCCAATGATCCATCCGGCAAAATTGAACACCTTGAAAAACGCATCGAACCGGTTCGAAATCAGGCTCACTTCGTTAATGGCAAAATCGTTTTCTTCCAGCGGTTTCAGCCGGTGCAGCGAACGCATAATCCCTTCCAGTTCAGCCACAAATTCATCGCGGTCGGCATCAGCTCTAGCTTTCACGTTGATAGTCTGCCCCTGATCACGGTCGCGCACGTCCACCATATTCATGGCATAAACTACCGGAATATGTACGCGCTTGTCCATGCTAGTTCCAAACATATCTGTTCCCTTTTTGGTGTATATTCCAATCACCTGAAACCGGTGTCCCTGCATTTTAATCATTTTACCAACAGGATTTACCTGATCAAAGAGTTTCTGGGCAAGCTCACTCCCCAAAACCGCCAGACCCGCTCCTGAATTCGATTCAGATTCAGTAAAATAACGTCCTTTTTCAATATCAAGGCTCCAGGTATCAATTAAATCGTGAGTTGTAGCCAATACTTCGGTATTTTCAGCTTTGCTGTTTTCGAACTGCACGGTACGGTTAAAACCAAAAAAATAAACGGCATCTTCAATATTTTTCGACCTGCGCATCAGTTCTTCAGCATCTTCCATGTTTGGAACCGGACGGTTCATGTACTTCCACCACGGATATTCCGATTCACCTTCAGGAGGCGCCCAGGGCCATTTCTGAATGTAAACCATATTGCTTCCCAATGAGTTAAGGCTGTTTCGGATATAATTCTCAAGCGAATCGATGACGGTGAAAACCGAGATAATGGCAAAAATACCAATGGTGATCCCCAACAGGGAAAGAAACGTCCGAAGCTTATTTCCCCGCAGGGAACCAAAGGCGAAAGAGAAACTCTCCAATATTAATCTGGTTACTAGCATATCCGTTTTGAAAAGTAAATTGATGACAATCCTGAACTTTAAAAATTAGTTGCGAAATTTTGAAATGATTACAGAATTTGATAAAAACTCTAAAATTATTTATGAATATCAATGTTACAATTAGCTTAATTAGTCGGATACTCAGGAGAAGAAATCAAGGTGTTTTATTATATTTGAGCCCAAATTACAATTGGAGTATTGATAATGGACATAAAAAAAATCAAATCAGCCTTAATTTCAGTATATCACAAAGATAAGTTAGAACAGATCGTTAAAAAATTAGATCAGTTAAACGTTACCATCTATTCAACCGGGGGGACACAATCGTTCATCGAAGAATTGGGAACTACGGTTATTCCCGTTGAAGAATTGACCAGTTATCCTTCCATTTTAGGTGGCCGGGTAAAAACCCTGCATCCGAAAATTTTTGGGGGCATTCTCAACCGCCGCCACCATACCGGCGACCAGCAACAGATCGCCAAATTTGAAATTCCTGAAATAGACCTGGTTATTGTTGATCTCTATCCGTTTGAAGAAACAGTTGCCTCGGGTGCACCAGATGAAGATATCATCGAAAAAATAGATATTGGCGGCATTTCGCTCATCCGGGCGGCAGCAAAAAATTTCAACGATGTAGTTATCGTGTCTTCGCGTAATCAGTATCAGACTTTGTTCGATTTATTGGTTGAAAAAGAAGGAGCCACTTCGCTCAACGACCGCAAAGAATTTGCACGGTTGGCATTTGCCACCTCATCGCATTACGACAGCGCCATTTTCAATTATTTCAATGCAGATCAATCACAAGAAGTCCGAATCAGCGTAAACGATGGACAGGTTCTGCGTTACGGCGAAAATCCTCATCAATCGGCGTCATTTTTCAAATTCAATAACAGCAATTCAAACATCACCCTGTCGAATGCAAAGGTTTTGCAAGGCAAAGCTCTTTCGTACAATAACATGCTCGACGCCGATGCAGCCTGGAAATCGGCCAGCGATGCTTATCATGCTGTAGCACATATCGAAAACAAAGTAGCAGTTTCAGTAGTTAAACACTTGAATCCCTGCGGGCTGGCCGTAACTGATCACATCATGAAGTCGCTCGAACTGGCATGGGCCGGCGATCCGGTGAGCGCTTTCGGAGGCATCATTTGTTTTACCGGCGAGGTGGATGAAACCATTGCCGAATGGTTCGACAAACGATTTATCGAAATTATTATTGCAACCGGATACACTTCTGAAGCTTTAGACGTTTTAGGTAAAAAGAAGAACCTTCGCGTTTTGGCAACTCCTGTAAAACCGGAAATTACCGGCGAGAAACTTTTCCGCTCCATCAGTGGGGGGTTACTCATTCAGGATGAAGACGAAGGATTGGAAACAGAATATAAGAATGTGACTAAGATACAATTCGACAGCTCTAAAATAAACCTGTCGAAATTCGGTATTACAGCCTGCAAGCATCTGAAAAGCAATGCCATTGCATTGGTGACCCAAAATCAGGACGGATCGTTCTGGCTGACCGGCACAGGAATGGGACAACCTAACCGGCTCGATAGTTTGCGCCAGTTAACTATTCCGCGATTTAACCTGAAAGAAGGGATAAAAATTGAAGATTCAGTATTAATTTCAGATGCTTTCTTCCCATTCCGCGACAGCATTGAAGCTGCCAACGAATTCGGAATCAAATACATTGTAGAACCCGGAGGCAGTATCCGCGACGAAGAAGTGATCGCTGCCTGTGATGATTTCGGTATTGCAATGGTTTTCACAGGAGTCAGACATTTCAAACATTGATTTGAATTTGTTTGACCAATCAGTTTAATTCAGTAAAAATTAAGAAAAAAAATAGACATGGGATTATTTTCATTTTTAACCCAGGAAATAGCTATCGACCTTGGAACGGCAAATACAATCATTATCTACAATGATAAGATTGTTGTTGACGAACCATCCATCGTTACTATCGACCTGAAAACCGAAAAGCTTGTTGCCATTGGCGAAAAAGCGCGCCAGATGCAGGGGAAAACGCATGCGAACCTGAAAACTATCCGCCCTTTGCGCGACGGCGTAATTGCCGACTTTAACGCTGCTGAACAGATGATCAGGGGAATGATTAAAATGATGAATCCCAAATCGAGGTTTTTTTCACCTTCACTCCGGATGGTGGTTTGTATCCCATCAGGATCAACCGAAGTCGAAATCCGTGCCGTACGCGACTCCTCGGAACACGCCGGAGGCCGCGATGTCTATATGATTTATGAACCTATGGCGGCTGCCCTCGGAATTGGCCTCGATGTAGAAGCTCCCGAAGGCAACATGGTGGTGGACATTGGTGGCGGAACAACCGAGATTGCGGTTATTTCGCTGGGTGGATTGGTTACCAACAAATCGATACGTATTGCGGGCGATGATCTGACTGCCGACATCATGGAATACATGCGGCATCAGCATAACATCAAAATTGGTGAACGCACCGCCGAAGAAATTAAAATCAATGTCGGATCGGCATTATCGCAACTCGACAATCCACCACCCGATTACGTGATACAAGGCCCGAACCAGATGACTGCACTCCCGATAGAAGTACCGGTTTCGTATCAGGAGATATCACATTGCCTGGAGAAATCGATTAATAAGATTGAAACAGCGATCCTCAGCGCACTGGAGCAAACCCCTCCTGAATTGTATTCCGACATTGTGACCCGTGGAATCTGGCTCGCAGGCGGTGGCGCATTGCTTCGCGGATTGGCCAAACGATTTACGGATAAAATCAATATTCAATTCCATGTTGCTGAAGATCCGTTGCGTGCTGTGGCCCGCGGAACAGGTATCGCGCTTAAGAATGTAAATAAATTCTCTTTCCTGATCAGATAAACCTGAAAAGAAGGAGTAAACCTCACGGCTAATGAGAAGTTTATTTCGTTTCTTGCTGCGAAATCATTTTTTGATGCTGTTTCTGGCACTCGAAGCCATCTCCCTGGCCCTGATGGTCAGTTTTAATGATTATCAGCGGGTAACATTCTTCAATTCAAGCAATAACCTTGCTGGTTCTGTATATCAACGGTTCAGTACCATGGACGACTACTTCAGCCTTGGTCGCATCAATGCACGCCTGGCTGCCGAAAATGCTTCGTTGCGAAGGCAATTGCAAAATCGGATCATGAATCAGGAAAAATATCCGGTAAACCGGCCCGACACTGTTGACGCACCGGCTTATATTTTTACTTCGGCCAAAGTAATCAGTAACACGGTAAACAAGCAATTCAACTACATTACGCTGAACAAAGGATCGAGGCACGGTATAAAACCCGATATGGGAATTATATGTTCCGATGGCGTTGTCGGTGTCATTACCAATGTTTCACAAAACTACTCAACTGGCTTGTCGTTGTTAAACAAGCGGTTACTTATTCCAGCCAAGATTACGAAGAATAATTATTTTGGCTCGCTGGTTTGGGATGGCGAACATTACAACACCGCCGACCTCAACGAGATTCCATTCCATGTGATTGTAAATGTTGGCGACACTGTTGTTACCAGCGGATTCTCAAATATTTTCCCTGAAGGAATCATGGTTGGAATCATAAAAAAGTTTGATGTAGTTAGCGGAACCAATTTTTACAACATTAAAGTAGAACTCTCGACCAATTTCAAGACCATGAAATACGTGGAAGTTGTGCAAAACACCAAACGTACCGAACTAATCAAGCTCGAATCAAACAACATCAAGGAATGATGAAAGTCTTCGGTAAATATCTGATCATGTTTGTGGTACTTGTTTTGGTACAGGTCCTTATTCTGAATAACATTCAGGTAAGCGGGCTGATCAATCCGTATGTCTATATTTTATTCATTCTTTTACTTCCTTTTACTATCCCGGGATATTTTCTGCTCGGTATATCATTTATACTCGGATTATCGATCGACATCTTTAGCAATACACCAGGAATTCATGCCGGGGCATCTGTTTTGCTTGGTTTTTTAAGACCAGGTATTGCTCAGCTTATTTCATCGCGCGAGATTATCGAGAAAGGGAACATGCCCAACATGACCCTGTTAGGTTTTGCCAGTTTCCTGAAATACATTGTGATTTCAGTTTTAGTCCATCATCTGTTTCTCTTTTTTGCTGAGACTTTTTCATTTGGGGATATTTTAGAAACTCTAGTCCGCTGGATTCTCAGTAGTGTTTTTTCGATTATTATTATATTGGCCAGTCAATTCATCATCTTTAAAAACTGATAACGGGTGGATACTTTCTCGAAACGCAAGTTCATTATTGCCGGCATTATGCTTTTGATCGGGGCCATATTTATCATCCGGCTTTTCACCATTCAAATAACAAATAAAACCTACAAGCAATTTGCAACCCGGAATGTGCTTCGGAAAATTATCACCTTTCCTGCACGTGGGCTCATTTACGACCGCAACAACGAATTGATGGTTTACAACAAAGCGGCTTACGACTTAATGCTAATCCCCCGGGAAGTGAAATCGTTTGACACCACCGAACTCTGCCGGATTGTGCAGCTCGACCGGATGGAATTAAGGGAATCGATTAAAAAAGCCAAACAATACTCTTATTATAAACCTTCCATAGTTGCCGGGCAGATTTCACCCGACATTTACGCACCCCTTCAGGAAAAACTTTACAAGTACCCCGGATTTTTTGTACAGTCGCGGACCCTGCGCGAATACCCCAGCAAGAGCGCAGCCCAGGCGCTTGGTTTTGTGGGCGAAGTCAACCAAAGGATAATCGAAAGCGACAGTTATTACAGGTCGGGCGACTATATTGGCGTTAGCGGACTCGAAAAGGCGTATGAAAAAGAGTTGCGTGGTATTAAAGGAATTACCAAATCAATGGTTGATGTCCACAACCGGATCAAAGGCAAATATAACGAAGGCCTGGAAGACACCACCGCTATTTTGGGACAAAACCTGATGACTGGCCTTGATGCAAGCCTCGAAGCTTACGCCGAATTACTGATGACCAATAAACGGGGTGCAATTGTGGCCATAGAACCAGCTACCGGCGAAATTATTCTCATGGTCAGCGCCCCATCCTACGATCCTAACGTATTGGTCGGACGCCAACGAAGTACTAATTACAGCATTCTCGACCGCGATTCGCTAAACAAACCGATGTGGAACAGAGCGATAATTGGCAGGTATCCACCTGGCTCTACATTTAAATTGGCCAACGCGCTTATTGCTTTACAGGAACATGCCATTTCTCCTTTCGACCGGTTCTCCTGTTCAGGAAAAGGTTCGAAACCGATTTCATGCACCCACCCCCATGTCAGTCCGTTGGCTATACGAGAAGGGATTCGGGAATCGTGCAACTCATTTTTTTGGAATACCTTTCGGTCCATCATAAATAACAAAAAAAATCCTGCTGATGGTTATCAGGCATGGCGCGATTACATTACCAGCTTTGGTTTTGGCACCAAGCTTAATCCTGAATTATCTTCCGAAGTTAAAGGGAATATACCTGAAGTGGCTCTTTACGATAAATGGTACACTCCCGGGCATTGGAACGCGATGACTATCCGGTCGCTGGCCATTGGTCAGGGCGAAATCGAAGCCACTCCGCTACAAATGGCGAATATGTGCGCATTAATTGCTAATCGCGGATATTACATTGAACCTCATATCGTAAAAGCCATTCAGGATACGAACAGGGTTTACCGCGAACTGAAATTTGAAAAGAAAGTTGTGGACATCGCTCAGGAACATTTCAATACTGTAATTGGCGGAATGGAGGCTGTTATTGCAGAAACCCGACTTCAATTCACCGTAAAACAGGACAGTTTTATCGTTTGCGGAAAAACCGGGACCGTCCAGAATCCGCATGGGGCCGACCATTCGGCATTTGTCGGATTTGCCCCACGCGATAATCCAAAGATCGCGATCGTAGTGTTCATCGAGAATGCCGGTTTTGGGGCAACCTATGCTGCCCCGATCGCCGGGATGCTCATCGAAAAATACATGAACGATTCGATTGCACCCAAACGAAAAGAATTGGAACAACGATTAATCGAAACCAACTTATTAAATGTGGTTGAAGTAAAAAAGAAACTTTAAAGTGGAAAAGAGAAACAACGTATGGGCAAATGTTGACTGGATTACAATTTCCATATATCTGGCCATGATGATAATAGGCTGGATAAATATTTATGCCGCGGTTTACAACGAGGAGCACAAAAGCATTTTTGACTTTACCCAACAATACGGGAAACAGTTGATGTGGATTGGTGCAGCTATTTTCATAGCGGTGCTGATGATCAATACTGATTCGAAGTTCTTCGTTTCATTTGCTTTTCCAATTTATATTGTCATCATCCTTATACTTATGTTAGTGCCATTTATTGGGACAGTAATAAATGGAGCTAAATCCTGGATCCGGATTGGTGATTTCTTGCTGCAACCATCCGAGTTTATGAAGATGGCAACTTCGCTGGCCCTGGCCAGATACATTAGTTCTTACAATTTTAAAATTCACAGTTTTAAATCGTTAGTAACACTGGGCGGGATTATTCTGCTACCGGTAGGCCTGATTTTTTTGCAGAATGATACCGGATCGGCCATCGTTTTCGGCGTTTTCCTGCTGGTACTTTACCGTGAGGGCCTGAATGGCATTGTTCTCTTTTTCAGCTTTCTGATAGCGCTGGTCTTCATTTTTACCATGGTGCTCGATCCGCTTGTAACCGTCCTCATCTTAACCGCTGCCGCCTTTCTGGTCAACCACCTGATTAAGAAAAAACTTCAGCGTACGCTGATTGCTGTTGGCGTATTCACCGGCATCTTCGCCATTTTATGGCTGATCAATTATTTGGTGCAGGGAAGCGTCGATCCTTTATATTTTCTTCTGGCTGCTGCCATTATTTCCTCGGCAATATTCTTCATCTGGGCGATGGTCATACGGAAACGAAGCCTGGCTATCCTGATTGGGATTTACCTGGGCAGCGTGCTGTTTGCAGTATCGGTTGACTACGTTTTCCACAATATTATGGAACAGCACCAACGCGATCGCATTAACGAATTACTGGGCATCCAGTCTGATTTACATGGAGCCGGATACCACGTCAACCAATCAAAAATAGCCATTGGATCGGGTGGATTTTTTGGCAAGGGATTCCTTCAGGGAACCCAAACGAAATTCGATTTTGTACCTGAACAAAGTACCGATTTTATCTTCTGTACCGTTGGCGAAGAGTGGGGATTTCTGGGGACAGTAACAGTAATCGGGCTGTTTCTGGGACTGCTGATACGTTTAATTTTTCTGGCCGAGCGCAACCGCTCAAAATTCAGCCGGGTGTATGGATATTGCGTGGCAACCATACTATTCTTCCACTTCGCCGTAAATATTGGTATGACCATTGGCCTGGCGCCGGTAATCGGTATTCCACTGCCATTTTTCAGTTATGGGGGTTCCTCATTATGGTCTTTTACCCTGTTACTTTTTGTATTTATCAGGCTCGATGCCAGCAGGTTCGAACAGTTAAGTTACTAGCGCAAAGGATAAGTGGACACTGGATGAGTTGAACCTTGCCAAAAAAGCAAGCTACAAAATTGATGAGCAAATAAGATTGGCGGCGGAACCGGAAGGAACTTAGTTATATTATGACAAAAATTACAAACAGATGAAATTAACTGAATATAGGGCTATTCGGGAAGCCGGAAAAGAATTAGGGAGTAAAATTTTTAAATATGCGGTTGATAATAATAAGCATGAACTAATTTCGGCAGCTAAACTACTTGGGCTTTGGAATGGGAAGATGTTTATTTTTGATTCAGAAAATGATTCGGAAACCCTGATGGATTTCATGGTTTTTGAAAAGTCAACACAAAAAGCTCCTGCATTTAAGCGTTTTTACATGAGCAATCCGGAACTCAATGATTTGGAGCAGGAACACATAAATGGGATATTCAATAATTATTCCTCTCTTTTCGAAGTTAAAAGTACTGATCCAATAGAGCATACGATAATTCTGGAGGATTTATTGGATGCCAACCGAAAAGAGTTTGTGCTGATGGACATTGGCATGTCGAAAACAGCCCGGCCTGGGTTCATCTTTTATACCCGATTGATCCCCATACGCGATATCAATATGACTTCAGGAGCATCATTCATATTTGATGAGATTTATAAAGACAAACTTCTTTCTGCAATTTCGTTGGCTGCGTTTAAAAAAAGGAGGAAACTGACTCCTGCGGAAATGTTTATACTGATCCATGAAAAGAATCGGCAATATGGAATGGAAACAAGAACCGAATAAGCAATATCCCTGATCAAAACCGCAGGAAAAGGATTTAATATTCAAACCGTTCCGGGTTGCTAATTTTAATGATCGCTTCTTCTGGCCTCGCTATTTCTATTGAAAACTCCGATTCCACGTAGTCAATTAATTCGGAAAAAAAACTTCGGAACAAGGCCTCAAACTGATGATATTCCTGATTGAGCATTCCCATTGCCCATTCACTGTTTGCCGGCAATGATGTTCGGCGCGACATGATTTCCAGTACCTGAAACATGTTTTCACGATGGGCATAAGATTCAAACCGTTTATGCTGAATAAGAAATGGAAGGAATTGTTTCACTTTGAATGGTAAAAGTCCAAAATTGGAAAGAAAAACTATATGGGCTTGTTTAGCAAACTGACGCAAAGTGACTACCGAATAATCAGGCCAGTTGACGGCAAGAAAATGATCAAAAAAAACATCGGTAACAATTCCGGCATAGCGGCCGTAACCGGTTTTCATGAGTTTCATGCAATCCTTCACATTTGGATGCTGATCGGTAAACGAATCGATATTCCGGTGAAGTATAATTCCATAAGCAACCTGATCGGGATACTGAAGGTATTTTTTGCCCTTCACATAATCGCCGATAAAATTGCCCAATATAATCTCGTCTGAATCACCAGATAAATAAATATGCGCCAGAAAATTCATATTAAAAACGAATTAATACTTGTTTGATGCTTCATATTCTAACCTCCCTGAATATGGAGTAAATAACAGCCAAAGATATTAATTGCCGGTTTAAAAGTAATCCCTTTTCCGGAGTCATGATTTTTGAATTTTTCCTATCTTTCGCTGATTTTTTAAAGATAACTATGCCGAAAAAAATTGCCGCTTTTGGTGAATTGTTGTGGGACCTGCTTCCAGGTGGAAAGATTTTGGGTGGAGCTCCGGCCAATTTTATTTACCGAATAAATTCTTTTGGCGATCATGGAACCTTGCTAAGTAAAGTTGGAAACGACAAAGCCGGAAAAGAAGCACGTGAAGCGCTTCGAAATATGGGTGTTTCGGATGAAAATATTCAGACCGACTATGAATTTCCGACTGGTACAGTAAAGGTAAAAATCGATAATCATGGAAACCCGGATTTTGATATCATTACAGATGTTGCCTACGATCATATCGAAATTAATACCGAAATGATCGATGCCTTCTGCCAGGCCGATTGTGTATGTTTCGGTACTTTGGTTCAACGTTATGGCATATCAAAGAACACCTTGCGCGAATTGATCCACCAATCGCCTGGTGTAGTTAAATTTCTTGATATTAACCTCCGGAAAAAATGTTTTACAAATGCTTCTATCGAGGACAGTTTGCTGATGGCGAATATTCTGAAAACTAACGATGAAGAATTGCTGATTACCAAAGAACTGCTAGGATTAGAAAATAGAAATCTGAAAGATCTGGCTCTGGAAGTTATTGAAAAATACAAACTCGACATTATTCTATGTACCCTTGGTTCAAATGGGGCATTCTGTTTGACCAACGATGAGGTTTTCTATTATGATCCGGGCTACCAGATCAATTTAGGCGATACGGTTGGGTCGGGTGATGCATTTTCGGCTGGGTTTGTTCATTATTATATGAATGATCACCCGATTGACGAAGCGCTTCGTTTTGGGAATGCCGCAGGAGCTTTGGTTGCAA
This sequence comes from Odoribacter sp., assembly GCA_013824715.1. Classification (GTDB taxonomy): domain Bacteria; phylum Bacteroidota; class Bacteroidia; order Bacteroidales; family Prolixibacteraceae; genus Aquipluma. The sequence goes on from PNOH01000015.1 coordinate 67,681, forward strand.
CAACAACCGGCGCCACATCTCCGATCAGCAAAGAAGAAATCCTGAATTTCATGATAATCCCGCACAACCGGAATTCGGTAAGGTTTCATCAATAGAAAAAATTGTTGAATGGTTGGATGGTTTAATTGTTGGACAGATTAAACCATATAGCAATTTGACCATTTAACAATTTAGCTCTACTTCTTCCCCACCCTAAGCAATCCTGCCTGAGCAAAAGTCATGACCAGCACACCGGCCATAGTTATTCCACCACCCCACAATTGAATGACCAGCGGAAGATTTCCGAAGAAGAAATAAGCAATTATCAATACAAATATTCCTTTTAAACTTTGAATGATTGATGAACGGGACGCTGGAATATACTTGTACGAATAAAAAAAAGATAACAAACCCAGAAAAGAACCAAAAAAAGCGCCCAATGCAATGTTCTGAAAAGCTTTAACCGGAATCTCCAATGGTTGCCCGCTCCAGATAAAATATCCAAGAAAGCACAGAAAAATCCATGCATTCGAATTCAGATTAAAAATTTCAGGACTTGCCTTTTTTACATTCTTTTTTACAATGGCCGAAAAAGTGGCTGCCAACAGGGTATTGATTACCACCAAGCCTGTTCCCGGAATAAAGAACTTACTCCATTCGAGTTCACCCGAGTAACTGATCACAAATGCTCCTGTTATAGCCAGCATTCCACCAAAAGCCTCAATCAGTGAAAATCGTTCCTTCAGGAAGATGATCCCTAATGAAGTCAAGAAAACAGGGAACAGGTTGCCCAGAAAAGAGGTCACTGAAGGATCTGAAATTGCCCGTATAGCCATAAAGAACGTAATATTCGAAAGCAGATCAATGGCGGCCAATCCTAGCAGGAGTATCAACACGGTTCCAGACAAATGCCTAATCTCATTAATTTTTCCGGAGAAAACCACCAGTAATAAGTTGAGCAGAAATCCCATACCAAAGTAATAAAGCCCAAACTGAGCCAAATCAACCTGGTTCAATCCAGCCTTGCTAAATACGTATAAACTTGAAAAAGAGATAGTCCCGATCAGAGCCCAGGTATATCCTTTCCATTGTTCAGATTTGATCACAACCGTTTCTTAATCGCTTTTGTTGCTTCTTCAAAACCGGGTTTTTCGAGCAGGGCAAACATATTCTTTTTGTAGGCTTCAACTCCCGGTTGATCGAATGGATTCACGCCCAAAGTGTATCCGCTTAAACCGCAGGCAAGTTCGAAGAAATAGATCAATTGGCCAAGGTAATATTCATTAAGTATTGGAATAACAATCTGGATGTTTGGGACCCCACCATCGACATGGGCCAGCATGGTTCCGAGTTCGGCCATTTTATTTACTTCATCAACACGTTTACCGGCAAGGAAATTAAGTCCGTCCAAATCGGCGGCATCAGTCGGAATACGGACCTCGCGATCGGGACTGGCTACTGAAAGCACGGTTTCGAACAGGGTACGTTCGCCTTCCTGGATGTATTGACCCATTGAATGCAAATCGGATGAGAAATCAACCGCTGCAGGGAAAATACCAAGTTCATCTTTACCTTCACTTTCACCATAGAGCTGTTTCCACCATTCGGCCAAAAAGTGAAGCTTAGGATTGTAGTTCACTAAAATTTCAATCTTTTTCCCGTTTTTATACAATTCGTTACGAACAGCAGCATATTGCGCGGCCAGGTTTTCTTCGAAAGGAACATCCACTCCTGTTGCAAGTTGCATATCAACAGCCCCCTGTACCAATGCGCGGATATCAAATCCGGCAACTGCAATAGCAAGTAATCCAACCGGAGTCAAAACTGAATAACGACCACCAATATTATCAGGAATGACAAACGTTTTGTAGCCTTCGGTAGAAGCAAGTGAGCGTAATGCGCCTTTACGGGCATCAGTAATAGCTACAATACGTTCGTTGGCTTCAGCCTTACCATATTTTTCTTCGATATCCTGTTTCAGGAGACGGAAAGCCAATGCAGGCTCAGTAGTAGTTCCCGATTTAGATATAACAGCCATCGCGTATTCTTTGGCTTTCAGCAATTCGCGCAGTTCGAACAGGTAATCTTCGCTGATGTTTTGTCCGGCAAACAGGATGAACGGATTTTTGCGTTCCTTCAAATGGGCAAAACTGTCAGAAAGTGCATCAACCACAGCTTTGGCGCCAAGGTATGAACCACCAATTCCGATCACGACAAAAATATCAATGTTTTTAGCTACCAGTTTAACCGCTGTTACTTCGTAATCAGCCAGTTTTTCTTCTGTAATTGAAGTTGGCAAATTGATCCAGCCTATATGATTGTTTCCTTTACCAGTTTTGTTAAAAAGGGTACGATTGTGATTCTCAATCACTTCTTTGTATGCGAAAATCGAGTCTTTTGAAATAAAATCAAAAGTCTTGTCCAGATTTAAAGAAATATTTTCCATTAATAATTATCTAAGGTGTTCGGTTAATAATCTGATTTCAATAGCGGGGGAAATGTTCTCGTACAAAATATTGTAAACAGCTTCGGCAATGGGCATATTTACCCTGAATTCTTCGTTGATCTCCTTGATGGATTTGGCCGCATAATATCCCTCGGCAACCATGTGCATTTCGAGTTGTGCCGAACGGACGGAATATCCTTTGCCAATCATGGTTCCAAAGGTCCGGTTGCGCGAGAACTGCGAGTAAGCGGTTACCAGTAAATCGCCCAGATAGGCTGAGCTTTTGATATCGCGGGTAATGGGGTGAACTTTATCAACAAAACGCTTGATTTCCTGAATGGCGTTTGAAATCAGAACCGCCTGGAAATTATCGCCATAACGCAAACCATGCACAATTCCGGAGGCAATGGCCACAACATTTTTGAGTACCGAGGCATATTCGGTTCCATAAATATCGTCGGAAACATGGGTACGTATATAAGGACATTCAAGCTTGAAAGCAAATGCGCGTGCCTTTTTCACATCAGGACAGGCAATAGTCAGGTACGACAATCGTTCGAGAGCCACTTCTTCAGCATGACAAGGACCTGCAATGACACCAATCCGTTCGTAAGGAATATTAAAAAACTGATGAAGATATTGTCCAACAATCAGATTAACTTCCGGTACAATTCCTTTGATTGCTGAAACTATGAACTTTGGGTTCAGATCTACTGTGATTTCCTTCATCGCATCTTTTAAAAATGCAGAAGGAATGGCCAAAATTACAATATCAACATCTTCGACAGCCTTGTTTATATCGGTAAAAAAATTTAACCGGCTTACGTTGAATTCAACTCCCCGCAAGTAGTTAGGGTTGTGTTTAAAGCGATTGAATTGTTCAATATTATCAGGATTTCGGAAATACCAATTGATGCTTTCAACATTGTGCAAAAGTATTTTTGCTAATGCCGTAGCCCAACTTCCACTTCCGATAATTGCTATTTTTGAGTTTGAAAACATTTTTTTTGATTTAAGACAACCATTTGGTAACATCTTCAAGCGATGGGTTGCCTAAACCCAGTTTGTTTTTTTTGTTGAATCCACAAATGTCGTTAAAAAATTTACCTGCTTTAATTTCTTTTAAATCTTTAACCTTTTTTAACCCTATTTTCCGGATGACCTCAATCCATTCGGCAGGAATGCCCAATTCCAGAAATTTCTCATCCGAATCATTAGTTTCAGCCGTTTTTTCTGGTTTCATTTGCGGAAAGAAAAGCACATCCTGAATGGATAAGTTATTGGTCATGAACATGGTCAAACGGTCTATCCCGATTCCCATTCCTGAAGTTGGCGGCATTCCGTATTCCAATGCACGCAAAAAGTCCTGATCAATAAACATCGCTTCGTCATCGCCTTTTTCCGAAAGTTTCATCTGATCTTCAAATCGTTCACGCTGTTCAATCGGATCATTCAATTCAGAATAAGCATTAGCCAATTCTTTTCCGTTTATCATCAGTTCAAATCTTTCGGTCAGGCCCGGAACCGAACGGTGTTTTTTGGTCAGGGGCGACATTTCAACCGGATAATCAATAATGAAAGTTGGCTGAACATAGTGATGTTCGCATTTCTCACCGAAAATTTCGTCAATCAGTTTGCCTTTACCCATGGTTTGGTCGGTCTCGATTCCAAGCTGTTTGCAGATGTCCCGTATTTCGGATTCAGATTTTCCTGATATATCAAAATCGGTATGTTCCTGAATGGCCTCGTACATGGTCACCCGTTTAAAAGGTCGCTTGTAATCAATCGTGACCTCGCCAAGCTGAACCTGCGTGGTTCCATGCAAAGCCAGCGCCACACGTTCAATTATTTCTTCGGTAAAATTCATCATCCATTTGTAGTCTTTGTAGGCTACATAAATTTCCATAACTGTAAATTCAGGATTGTGAGTCCGGTCCATACCTTCGTTACGAAAGTCTTTGGCAAATTCGTAAACCCCATCGAAACCACCCACAATCAGGCGTTTCAGGTAAAGTTCGTTGGCCACCCTTAAATAGAGTGGGATATTTAAAGCGTTGTGATGCGTCATAAACGGACGGGCTGTTGCCCCACCCGGAATGGATTGCAGAATGGGAGTTTCAACTTCAAGGTAACCCTGTTCGTTGAAAAACTGGCGCATGGTATTGATGATTTTCGACCGCTTGATAAAGGTATCCTTCACCTGTGGATTGACAATCAGATCAACATATCGCTGACGGTAACGCATTTCAGGATCGGTAACGGCATCAAACAACTGTCCATCTTTTTCCTTCACAATGGGTAAAGGCCGAAGTGATTTGCTGAGTACAAAAAGTTCCTTCACATGCACCGAAAGTTCGCCCATCTGGGTAATAAATGTATATCCTTTTACTCCAACAATGTCGCCAATATCAAGTAGCTTTTTAAAGACTTCATTATAAAGGGTTTTATCTTCATCCGGACAAATTTCATCGCGGTTGATGTAAAGCTGTAATCTTCCGGTAGAATCCTGTAATTCAGCAAAAGAAGCTTTCCCCATAATGCGGCGGCTCATAATCCTGCCAGCCAGAATAACATCCTGGTAATTAGCCAATTCAGGATTATACTTTTCTCTAATTTCAGAGGTGAAAACATTTACCGGAAATTCAGTTGCGGGATATGGATCAATGCCAATTTCTTTCATTTTCTGCAAGGAATTTCTCCTTACCAGTTCCTGTTCGCTTAATTCAGATAGGCTCATTTCGTGGATAGTAATTAAAAAGTCAGAAAAATTTGCGGCAAAGATAGTAAACTATTACAATCAAATTTATTAACAAAATGTGGATTAATGTGATTCAATTACTTTCCATATCTGCGTTCATTTTTTATCTTTGAGAAATTTTTGTCAAAACAAGCTGGTTCGAAATAAAACGAATGGATAAAGTCTGGAATATTAAAAAGGAAGGCGATATAAATATCATTAAACATTTATCGGCTGCGCTAAATGTTAATATGATTATTGCCAATCTTTTAGCCCAAAGAGGCATTACCAGCTATGCCGAAGCCCAGGCTTTTTTCAGACCCAAATTAACCGATCTCCACGACCCTTTTCTGATGAAAGATATGGACAAGGCCGTGGAGAGATTAGAGCGGGCCATCAGCAATCAGGAAAAAGTTTTAATCTATGGCGATTATGATGTTGACGGCACCACATCGGTTGCCATGATGTATCAATTTCTCCGTAGCCGAATCAAAAATCTCGACTATTACATTCCCGACAGGTATTCAGAAGGATACGGAATTTCGAAAACCAGTATCCTTTTCGCTGCCGAACAAAAAATAACTCTGGTCATTGTGCTTGACTGCGGAATTAAAGCAGTTGAAAAAATTAAGATGGCCAAAGATCTGGATATTGATTTTATTATTTGTGACCACCACAATCCCGATGATACGATACCTGACGCAGTTGCAGTACTTGATCCCAAAAGACTGGATTGCACCTATCCCTACAAAGAACTTTCGGGTTGTGGTGTAGGATTCAAGCTCCTTCAGGCATTTTCGAAAAAGAATAGTATTCCATTTGCTGAACTGGCTGACCTTCTGGATTTAGTGGTTGTCAGTATAGCTTCCGATATTGTTCCTGTAACCGGCGAAAACAGGGTACTTGCCCACTATGGGCTGAAGAAGCTCAACTCCTCACCAAGTATTGGATTGAAAACTATCATGCAATATTCGGGTTTAAATTCAGAAGAAATATCGGTGAGTGATATCGTTTTTAAAATTGGCCCGCGACTCAATGCTTCAGGAAGGATCGAACATGGTAAAAAATCGGTTGCGATTCTTACTGCGACTAACGATAAGGAGGCGATGCTTTTGGGCGATGAAATAAATTCGTATAACGAAATCAGGAAAACTTTGGATCGTGACATCACCCAGGAGGCGTTGGAAATGATCGAGCGCGATCCCGGACACGAGATGAAAAACGCAACTGTCCTTTATAACCGAGACTGGCACAAGGGAGTTGTCGGGATTGTAGCATCGCGATTAACCGAGCACTTTTATCGCCCGACAGTTGTACTGACCGAATCGAATGGTTTGGCAACCGGATCAGCCCGGTCGGTGCGCGATTTTGATTTGTATGAAGCTATTGGCGCCTGCAGTGATTTGCTGGAATCATACGGTGGACACATGTATGCAGCCGGCCTGACCATGAAAATTGAGAACATTTACGAGTTTTCGAAGCGCTTTGAAGATATTGTCACCAAACAAATTACTGACCAGCAGCAAACCGAATCAATTGATGCTGAAGCCAAAATATTACTTTCGGATATTACTCCCAAGTTTTACCGCATACTAAAACAATTTGCACCTTTTGGACCTCATAATATGGTGCCGGTTTTTGTTACTGAAAATGTACTCGACAGTGGAACCAGCCGTGCAGTAGGAAAAAATCAGGAACACCTAAAACTTGAACTGATAGAACCAACCAGCAACTCATCAAAATTTGCCGGAATTGCTTTTAATCAATCACACCATTTTGATGCCATCACCCAGGGGTTGCCTTTCGACATTTGTTATTCTATTACTGAAAATGAATTCAAGGGGAAAACCAACCTTCAGCTCTACATTCGTGACATCCAGGCAAAAGAGTATTAGTATTTAAAAAATCCCTCTTTCACTCCGTTAAATGATTGAATGGTTTCTGTTCTCAGCAATAATATATAGCTTTGAAATGAAATTAAAGAAAGTGAAAATTTGAAAGACTGAAATTATGCAGAGTATCCTTTCACTTTATAACTATCACTTTTTTTGAGTTTAAAAACTCTTTTTTCTGCACCTTTAGAATGACCATTTCTAACCCATACTAAATTTATGATTTCAGTTTTATTGGTAATGCTTGCAGGCATTCTGACCGGTTTTGCCATCAACCGGTATCCTCTGGCGGTCAAAATAAACGACAAGCTTATTTCAGGCGCTATTTATGTATTGTTATTTCTGCTTGGCATTTCAGTGGGGCTGAACAAAACCATCGTGCAAAATCTGGATAAAATCGGAATTCAGGCCGTCATCATAACTATTGGGGCCATTTCAGGAAGTGTTCTTACTTTGTGGTTTTTGTACCGGATGTTATTCAGCAAAGAGCAAAACGATGGAGGCCAAAATGAGAAATAGCCTGATTATACTGAGCTTTTTTGTTGCCGGAGTGTTTTTAGGAACCAGCAAATATTTACCGGATATGATGTTGCGGACCGATTATAGCATGTACGCCTTATATATTCTAATGTTTTTGGTTGGTGTAGGGATTGGGGCTGACCGCAAATCGTGGAGCGTTTTGCGAACCATGAAAATCAAAATCCTGCTTGTTCCCATTGGCGTCGTTGCCGGAACTTTTGCCGGGACAGCCCTTGTTTCGCTTTTTATTCCGGATTTAAAACTCAAGGAAGTTTTGGCCGTTGGCGCCGGATTTGGATATTACAGTCTATCAAGCCTGTTTATTACCCAAATTAGTGGCGAAATACTTGGAGTTGTTGCCTTATTATCTAATATTTTACGCGAAATACTAACTCTTATAGCAACTCCTCTCCTGGTTCAGTATTTCGGAAAACTGGCCGGAATTGCTTCAGGAGGAGCAACTTCGATGGACACAACCCTGTCGGTTATTACCCGTTATTCAGGAAAAGAATGGAGTATTATTGCGGTATTCAGCGGAGTTATTCTAACCATACTGGTTCCGTTTCTGGTCACTTTTATCCTGAAATATGGTTAGATCAACAATTGGCTTAACTGATCGATAACCAATGCCCCGGTTTGCTGAAGTACAGTTTTTGATTGATGTCCGTTAGCTACCAAAACACATTGACAGCCCAATTCCGAGGCTACTTCATAGTCATGAACAGTATCGCCAATCAGAATCAATTGACTGGAATCCATATCTAAACCGGCAATCAGCCGGTGACCGTTTTCAGTTTTGGAAACCGCATAATGATCATCCAAACCGGATACCTGTTCGAAAAAATGATTGATCTGGTAGTGGGAAAGGCAATGATCGAGCGTATCCTGTTTCATGGCTGATAAAATAAACTGCCGAAAGCCGGAGAATTTGAAATGCTTAAGTATGGAGACAGAATCAGGATGTAACTGGCAGTCGTTGACCAGCTCATTATATCTGACAATAAACTCCCGGGCCGGTATTTCAAAAGGCTCCAGATTGAAATCGAATCCGATTTTCTGGTAATAATCTTTTACCGGAAAAGTAAACACCTGTTTGTAATGGTCAATTGATAACTCTGGCAGGTTTCGTTGGGCCAGCATTTCGTTCATGGTTTCAACGGCAAGTCCGGCATCGTCGAGAAGTGTTCCGTTCCAATCCCAGATTATCCCTTTGATGTGCTTGAACATGTCAGGTTTTGACAATATTTCGTTTGTTTATCAGGGGATTTACATACATCTGAAGGAACATTCCGCGGATTATTTCCGAATCGCCCTGGATGAGCGCTACAGCTTCTTCCATCATCGAAACAAATTGGTTATACTGTTCCGGCGTATAATGCTCACCATTCAGGCTGGTATGATTTAAAATATCTTCGGCGATATAATTATTGGGCCACAGTTCGAAATTGTTGTAAATCTGCTGATCAAGGTAATTGGCCAATTTTTCAATCTGAACCGGAATTGGCTCATCACTTTCAGTCAACTGATTTGTAATTGGTTCACCAAAACTAAAATGCACACGGCCTTTTGGCCTGACCAAACCTTCACCCATACTTTTTAAATCATCTTCCTGGGTTTTTTCAAATCCTTCGGTCTGCCTCTTATACAATTCGGCAACTTTCGAAATTCCGCAAGGTTCTATTTCGTATGAAATGGAAATAGGCACAATCCGAAGTTCCCTGAATCCCTCGGCAAACTCTTTGATATTGCTCAGATTCAGCATTTTCAATAACGACTGTTGTGTTTTATCGTTACCATCTTTGGTTCGGCCTTCCCTCTGTGCAATCCAAACCGAAGTGTTTTTTTGTGTAATATCACGACGAATATATTCTGAAAGCTTTTTAGATGCCATTAATAATTCGCGCACAGGCAGGTTACGGCGAACAACAAATGTCCTGTTCAATTTTACCGCATATTCAATCCACTTCTCAATCAGCAGGTTATTTCCAATTGCAATTTCTGTGGTATTCATCCCTTCCAGTACAATCAGGTAATTGATAAAGGCCGAATCCAGAATAATATCACGGTGATTGGAAATATATAAATAGCTTGTATTTCTATCAAGGTGTTCAAGTCCGCTGGAAGTCAACCCATCAGTAGAACGTTTCAGGATCAGATCATCAACCAACTGATAAACAAATTTTAACTGCAAATCTTTTACCGTATTTACCTGGGCAAGCAATAACTTAACCTGGTCGATCCTGGCCTGATCTTTAAAAAGAAACTGTAAAATACGCTGGAATCCTTCATCATGAAGGAGTAAACGGAGATAATGATTAACCTCGGAATCATTGAATGGACGAATATCGTCGAAATTAATTTTATGAACCATCCCAAATTCAATATTTGAAGCGCAAATATAGCAATTCAGAACCGATACCGCAATTGAATTTTTATTTCCGATTTCGTTGACGCATCAACTGCCATTTCTTCATCTTTTTGCGCAATCTTATAAATTGACGCAAATTTCAGCCAAAGTGTAATTTTATCACCCAATTGTTGTTCAAAATTCAAATAGCTTCGGATTCCATGCCCATAGAGAGCAGGAATTGAGAAAGAATACAACACATCGTTTTCGTAAGCATAAAGCCTGGAATTATATCCTTCGGTATGAAAATAGGCCAACCGGACATTCATCGAAAATGGCCTTTCGGCTGGTGTAAAAAATACATCCTGGCATATCAGTATTCCCTTCTCACTGCTCTGTTTGGAATAAAGGGATAATTCTATCCGGCTTTTCAAGCTAAACTGCTCATTTAAGTCTTGGGTAAAATTAAACCTGAGCCGGTTAATCTGTTGTTGTTCGTTGTATTTCATAGTTCCGGAAATCATTTTTTGAGCTTTTTCTTCCTGAAAAAACCGCAGGTAAAAATTTGTTTCGCGCGAAGGATTGAATGCCAACTGGACAAAAAATTCAGTTCCACCTGATGGCGCTGCGGTAAGGTATTTCAGCCATTGGTACCTGAAAAAATCAGCATAAGCCCAGATAATCCAATGCGGGGCCGGAAATATTTTTGCCCCCAGATAGAAAGCATGTTCATCGTTAACCTTCGATGATTCGGTAAAGGCATTCGCAAAATAACTGAAATAGGTTTTATTGATATTCCGGTAAACCACCGACAATTCCATATTCGAAACAGGTTTCAACAGGGCGCCTGCCAGAAATGCCCTTCCTGAATTGGAACTTATAGCTGCTTCCCCAAAAAGAAATACATTGTTAACTGATCCTTTCCAGTCAAAACCGGCCACTAAGCTTTCCTTTCCTTCAGGCAGGAACTGGTTGTAGGGTTCATCATCCCGGTTCATTTCCACATTGAAACGATTGTAAACAGTGGTTACTCCAAACGACCAGCGATTATAAAAATAGCTAAGATGTCCCCCGCCTGTAAGTTGATTCACTGCATTTTCGCCTGAAATTTCTGATCCGGTGCGGTGATATCCACTGGTTTGAAATGCCCCGAAATAAGCATCCCCATCCAAGGTATCCAGATTAGCATCCAGTTTTTTAAAGGATAAAAAGGGGTGAATTGTAAAATTCCGGTAATTAATCCGGCCAGCTAATCCGCGAAAAAAAAAGTTTTCGTCGGTCGAAGAATATGATCGGATTCCCTGAGCTGACCTGAAAACCTGTGTAGTTTCACTTGACTTTCCCATCGAAAATCCTTGCCAGGTAACCAATCCCTGACCAAATCGCACATGATAATCGCCTGCAAAAATGCGGTTACCATCCCGTCCAGCCCTGAAATTGGCAAATGCGCTTGTATAGTCGAACCCGTGTTTATTTGACCGAGAGAAGAAAGCTTCGCCCGGATCCTTTTCGGCAACAAATCCATATTCTACATTTGACGATGTTTGCTTCAGCCGCAGATAATATCTTTCAGCGGAGCCTTCATATTTCGATTCATTAGGTTCGTTCGGATTCAGGAAGGTGCGGGTTCCACGCACAAACAAATCTCCCGAAGGGTTTTTTCTTGCCAGGCCAGGCTTTTCACTATCGAAACTGATAAAAGGCTCTATTTTTTGAAGAATATCCGGAGAAAATCCATCAATCGCTGCCATCTCATAGAGAGAGTATATAGTCCCTGATTTTTCGCGAAAGCTCACCAGATTATTGATTTGAACCTCTGATAAAAAGTGTAACCGCATCATTTCTTCAGGAGTTGCCCAATTAATCTTCAACGGATTTTGTTTTAAACTCTCGAGATCGTCCAAAATATCCTGAATATTGGCATCGTCACCCAACTCCCCGCCTACCGCTTCAAGTAAATCTTCCAGCGTTTGTTGCACAACGGGTTTCTGTGCATAAGCCGTTACTGCAAAAATGATTATAGTTACGAGGAATGTCAGTTTTTTCATCAAAGCTGCAGTTGAAAAGATATTGATGGTGTACTACCTAAATATTGATGGTAGGTTGTGGACAAATCCATAGTCAGTTTTTTGAGATGAAATCCAAAGCCCGCCGAAAGTTGGTAAGGTTTGCCGGAAACACCGGTCCGCAAATAAATTCGATTCCGGATGTTATATTCCATTCCAGTCCTTACTTTCAAATGGTTGGTCAAATTGTTTTCGAGTTCCGACATCATGCTGAATGATTCCGAAAGGTGATATAAAACTCCAAAATTGATCAGGCTTGGGTACGGAAAATTTCCGGAGCTTGTTTTTATTGCGGTTTTATATGGATTAACGACATGTATGCCAAGCATAAGCTGACTGGTAACCAAGTACTGAAATCCCAGCTCGACACCGGCTGAACCCAACGACCGATTCTCTTCTGAAAAGAACAACCAGTAATAATTGAATTGAAGGCCGAAGTTAAACTTCTCTGAAAGATGCCTCGCATAGGCTATTCCAAGTTTATCCTGACGAAAAGGGATTTTTCCGAACTGATAAAACGAAACCGCAAAAACCGACGATTGGATAGGAACGACCAGTAATCCGGCACGGGTTGATAATTCATTGACCAGAAATCGATTTTCGAAAGATCCTCCTATTTCAATCCTGTTAATAACGGCCAAACCAGCCTGATTGCCAAAAACCGACCAGCAGTCGGACAATACGGATGAAGATCCTGCCAAAGCTTGAACTCTTGAGCCAGGGAGAAAAACTTCCTGAGCTTGCAGATCGTGATCAACAAGCAATAAAGTAGAAAAAATAATGGCTGAAAACAATTTCATAACTGTCATCAAAAAAATTCCTGAAATATAAATTTCAGGAATCAATTCATTGCATACAAGTTACAAATCTTTTGTTAACAAGTCAAGTCTAATTTGTTTTAAACCTGAATTTTATTTCTGAGAGGTCTTTATTGGCTTTTTCAATTTTAATTTTCAGGTTTTCCTTAAACAAATCGAGTTTAGCAGCAAGTTCCGGATCACCAAGCGCCATCATTTGAACAGCGAGAATGCCGGCATTCTGAGCGCCATTAACAGCAACAGTAGCGACCGGAATTCCGGGAGGCATCTGAACGATAGCCAACAATGAATCCAACCCATTTAAGCTGGCATTAATTGGCACTCCGATGACCGGTAATGTGGTCATGGAAGCAATTACCCCTGGCAAATGGGCTGCCATTCCAGCAGCAGCTATAATCACCCGGATACCACGCGCTTTTGCGCCTTTTGTAAAAACTTCAACAGCATCGGGGGTTCGATGAGCCGACAACGCATTAATTTCGAAAGGAACCTCAAATTCATCCAGAATTTTTGCGGCAGCTTCCATTACACCCAAATCGGAGGTGCTTCCCATGATAATACTAACTTTTGGTTCCATATTTTAAATATTTAATTTCACCGGAATGAATTTGTTTTGTTACTTTGTCGCTTTATTTTTCAAGCCAAAAATAAGCTAAAAAAACCAAGAAAAAAAAATTACTTGTAATATTGAAACCAATCTGGAGCATAATGAAAAAAGTAACTATAAATGATCTGGAATTCGAACTATTTATTCCTTACGAAAAGATCAGATCAATTGTTGAAGAAATGGCAGAAAGAATGAATAAAGATTTTGAGGGAAAAAGTCCACTTTTTCTGTGCATTCTAAATGGTTCTTTCATGTTCGCAACAGAAATTTTTAAACGCATTTCGTCGCTCGATGCTGAAATTTCATTCATTAAACTTGCCTCCTATTCAGGAACTAAAACCAGCGGTGAGATTAAGCAACTGATTGGTTTAAACGAAGACCTGACCGGACGCATGGTTGTTGTTTTGGAAGATATTGTTGATTCCGGAATCACTGTTGCCAATACTATTGAACAAATTCAGGCGAAAAATCCTTCAGAAATTAAAATTGCTACCTTGCTTCTTAAACCAGATGCACTAAAAATCAAAGTTCAGCTCGACTATGTAGGAATCGAAATTCCGAATGACTTTATCGTTGGATACGGACTGGATTACGACAGGAAAGGTCGCAATTTAATTGACATTTATAAAGTAATCGAAAAGTAACCTAATTTTTAAATTAATGTTAAACTTAATCTTATTTGGCCCTCCGGGTGCAGGAAAAGGCACTCAGGCTGATTTTCTCATCGAAAAATTTAAACTGAATCACATTTCCACAGGTAATCTGTTACGCCGTCAGATTGCATCTGAAACAGAGTTGGGACTTGAGGCAAAAAGTTATATGGATAAAGGTTTTCTGGTGCCCGATTCGATTGTAATTGGAATGATCAGGACAAAACTTCTGAAAAATAAAGAAGCCAACGGATATATTTTTGATGGCTTTCCACGTACAGTTGCACAAGCTAAAGCACTGGACGAATTACTAGACTCGCTCGGTATTCCAATTACAGGAATGCTGTGCCTGATTGTTGAAAAGAAAGAGTTAATCGATCGTTTGCTCTATCGTGGAATAACATCTGGTCGTCCTGACGATCAGGATGTTTCGGTCATTGAAAACCGGATAAAGGTATATCAGGAAAAAACAGAACCCCTGAGAGATTATTACATGGCCCAGAACAAATATCATTGTGTTGAAGGGACAGGTTCAGTTGAAGACATTGCTCAACGCCTGATCGAGACTATATCCACGATTTAAGATTCTGATAATAAACACAAAGGCGGGTGGTAAACTTTCCATTCGTCTTTTTTTGCTTATCTTGTGCCACCCAAGGAAGTGGTCAGTGATCAGTCTCAGTAGTCAGTTGCTTCGCGTCATTAAATAGTCATTCATTGTCGTCTTTTCTACAAATGACAATCAATGACCGTTAAATGACAATCAATGACCAATTAACTTGGAACTTTAAACTTTGAACTATTCTCGATGGCCGATACAAATTTTGTTGATTACGTTAAAATATATGCCAGATCGGGAAATGGTGGACCGGGTTCTGCCCACTTCCGAAGAGAAAAAGGCGAACCTAAAGGTGGGCCTGACGGAGGAGACGGAGGTCGCGGCGGCCATGTGGTGCTGAGAGGCAATGCCCAAATGTGGACCCTGCTGCATTTAAAATACCGCCGTCATGTATTTGCAGGACATGGAGAATCCGGAGGGAAGCAATCACGTCACGGAGCTGATGGTGAAGATATTTACCTTGATGTTCCGCTCGGCACACTGGCAAAAGATTCCGAAACTGGTGAATTCCTCTTTGAAATTACTCAGGATGGCGAAACAAAAATATTGGTACAGGGAGGCCGGGGCGGTCTCGGAAATACACAATTTAAATCGGCAACCCTGCAGGCGCCACATTTTGCCCAGCCTGGCGAACCATTTATTGAAGGATGGTTTACGCTCGAATTAAAAATTCTGGCCGATGTCGGTCTGGTGGGTTTCCCCAATGCCGGGAAATCAACATTGCTTTCGGTTGTTTCGGCTGCCAAGCCTAAAATAGGCGATTATCCTTTTACCACGCTGGTTCCAAATCTGGGAATTGTAAGCTACCGCGACAATCAATCCTTCGTAATGGCCGATATTCCGGGAATCATTGAGGGAGCACACGAAGGAAAAGGGCTCGGACTCCGCTTCCTGCGCCATATTGAGCGCAATTCGATGCTCCTTTTCATGGTTCCTGCTGACGCTAAAGATTATCGAAAAGAATTTGACATCCTGATTAATGAATTGCAGGAATATAATCCGGAATTGCTCGACAAAGAACGTTTTTTAGTGATAAGCAAAAGTGATTTCCTTGACGAGGAATTGATTGCAGAAATAAGCAAGGAAATCCATGACATTCCACATTTGTTTATTTCGTCTGTCACCGGACAGGGGATCATTCAGCTAAAAGATAAAATCTGGCAAATTCTGAATCCAAAAAATTCAGAGCGAGTTTAAGATCAACAATTTATTTAGTTATTGACCATTTACAATTTTCGGGGCGCTCTTGTTTCTGAAAGTAAATAGTAAATCGTCAAATGGTAAATTTTCATTGATTCAACTTTAGGCACTTTTTTTATGGAAGTAATCAAACAAATAGATCAGTCGCTGTTTTTGTTTCTGAACGACATTCACAGCGTATTTTGGGATAAAGCAATGTTTTTATTTTCCAGTCGGGAAATCTGGATTCCATTCTATTTGCTTATCATTTACGTCATCATAAAAACCTTTAAAAGGAATTCAATTTACATTCTTATCCTGATCGGTCTCTCCATTGCTTTGAGCGATCAGTTTTCGGTAATGATCAAAAATCTGGCCGAACGCCTTCGCCCTTCAAACGATCCGGCAATCAGCAACCTGATACACATCGTTAATAATTACCGTGGCGGAACTTTTGGTTTCTTTTCTTCACATGCTTCAAACTCATTTACAATTGCTGTAATTGCAAGCCTATTGTTCAAGAACCGAATGTTTTCTATCCTCATTTTTGTCTGGGCCATTGTGGTATCATACACCCGCGTTTATCTGGGATTACACTATCCAGGCGATATTCTGACCGGATGGTTTTGGGGTGCGCTTATTGGCTTTGGATTTTACAAACTCATGGTTTTCATACAGCAGCGCTATTTCAAATCTAACTTTCCTGAAATCAGGAAAAAGGCCATTAAAAAAGAAGATTCAATCCAATTGCTGCTCTTTGTAATTATCTATGTAGCGACGATACTTGTTACCATAAACAGGTTAACCAAATATCAGTTCTTCGGCCAATGAATTCAGAAATAATCCTGAAATACCAGGAACTTGCCAATCAGTATCAATCGTTGTTAGCTTCGAAAAAGAGACAATTAATACTGATTTCTTTTGCAAGGTTTTTCAGTTTTATTGGCATAATACCGGCATATTATTATCTCCATCTCATAAACGACATACTGGCTTTGTCCGTTTCTTTTCTTCTGCTGGCCTCATTCCTCTTCCTGATTAAAAAGTTTATTCAGGCCGAAAAACAACTGGCGTTTTATCAACGGTTGGTTGAAATCAACCAAAATGAAATCAGGGCTATCAACCGCGATTTCATCCCATTTGACCCTGGCAATGAATTCGCGGATACACATCACGATTACAGTTGCGATTTAGACCTTTATGGAAATGGTTCCTTGTTTCAGTATCTCAACAGAACGGTCACCAGTCGGGGAAAAAATTATCTGGCATCGCTCCTGAATAATAGCAAAAGGACAATCAACGAAATTGAAAATAAACAGGTAGCTATTCAGGAACTTGCTGAAAATTTTAGTTGGAGGCAACATTTCATGGCCATTGGAAAAGAAACTGAAGAGAAAAAGGACCAAAACCAGATTGATGGATCAATCAACACGATAATTAGCCTTAAACACGTTGGGATCACAAAATATCTGCCACTCATTTTCCCTCTCTTAATTCTTGTTTTTATCAGCCTTCACATTTCTGAAATTGTAACCTGGCAAATATTTCTTATTGCCTTCTTTACCCAATGGATAATTTATCTGATATACGCCAAAACAATTACAAAATTTCATAAACAATTCGAAAGTAAGGCCAAAATATTAAGCCGGTATGCCAAAATGCTGCGGCAAATTGAGACCATACACGTCAAAAGCAGCCACCTGATTGCTTTGAAGGAAAAACTTTCCTTTAAAGGTAAAACGGCAAGTTCGATCACATCTGAACTTCAAAAAATCCTGAATGAATTCGATTACCGACAAAACTTCATTGTTGCTCTTGTTCTTAATTTGATTTTTCTCTGGGATATCCGTTGTATATTCAGACTTTTTCGCTGGCAGCAAACCTATGCAACAAATTTGCCGGTTTGGTTTGAAGTGATCGCCGAAATAGACGCTCTTTCAAGTTTTGCCAACTTGAATTACAATCAACCGGAATGGGCTACGCCAAAGGTTTCCGCTGCCTCATTCCTCTTTAAGTCTGAAGATTTGGGACATCCGCTGATTGACGAAGCACGATGTATAAGAAATTCGTTTGGCATTGAAGAACAAGAACAGATTGTGATTATTACCGGGGCCAACATGGCCGGCAAAAGCACATTCCTGCGCACAGTTGGAATTAATATTGTACTGGCATCAAATGGCTGCAAGGTTTGTGCTCTAAGCTTCGAATTCAGTCCATTCCGGGTATATACCAATATGCGAACATCTGACAACCTGTTGAATGCCGAGTCTTACTTTTATGCAGAGTTGTTAAGATTACAAGCAAT
Organism: Odoribacter sp.; assembly: GCA_013824715.1. Classification (GTDB taxonomy): domain Bacteria; phylum Bacteroidota; class Bacteroidia; order Bacteroidales; family Prolixibacteraceae; genus Aquipluma. Next base: position 85,845 of record PNOH01000015.1, read on the forward strand.
GCTTAATTTGCTTCGGGATGGAGAAAGCTTATTTGTGATTGTGGATGAAATGTTGAAGGGAACCAATTCGGTTGACAAATTAAACGGATCGAAGGAATTGATCCATCAACTGATTTCACTAAAAACACACGGTATCGTTGCCACACATGATTTGGGGCTCACAGAACTTGCAGAAAAATATCCGGATTCAATCCAAAACCAGTGTTTCGAGGTTCAGCTAAACCGGGATGAATTGATTTTTGATTATAAGTTGTCAAAAGGAGTAACCCGAACCATGAATGCGACTTTCCTGATGAAGAAAATGGGGATAATACCGAGCGAGGATGAAATTAATTGAAACTCTCTGATTTTTGGATTAAAGGAGTGTTTAGTGTAGTAATATCAGTTGAAATTACTTCTCCGTTAGATGCGGTAAGCAATAATCTAAAAAACTCGTGATTTCCCGGTATTGGTATAGATATGCTGGCTCCTTTACCAATATCCTTAATTGCAAGATAATTGCCATTGATATCACATTTGACTAACGACCACTCAAAATTCAAATCTTTCATTTGATTGCCAAATTTCCAACCTAGTTTATCATCATAACACATAGCACTATATTCCAAAATCATATTTTCATAAATAAGAGTTGCAGGTTTCAGGATTCTGATTTTGGGTGATTCAACTTTGAGATCAGATCCTTGCAGTTTATTTTTCAGGTTAAAATAATTGGCCTTATATCTTCTTTTAATATCAGTTATTCCATTAAAAAAAACTTTGTTGCTTTCATGCTGATCTTGCCAGGCAGTTATAAAAAATGATGAATTATTATCAAAAATCTCTGGTATTGTCAGTAAGTCAACATCAATTTCGCTATATATAAAATTAATATTGGATAGGTTCAAATGAACTAATAACGAATTAAGAAATTTATCTTCTTTTACAACTAATCCGAGTGCATCTATGCCTTTAACGTTGTCCATCAGCACTTTAGAATTCTGAATAGATTGCGAATTAACTTCAAGGTCAACTATGATTGGTCTTTTAGAATCTATTTCTTTCATTTCCCGAACTAAGTTTTGTAACCATAAAATGTAAGCGCTGTTTTGATAAAGAAGTCTGGGTTTAAGGTAAAAGTCTTTTTGATTGTATATCACATCATTTTGAATGTTCCAGGATGTTATGTGGGAATCCCGCTTTTCTTTAGTGATTATTTCAAGAATCGTCGCTTTTAATTGCTTCGCTTTTAAGGTATCTTCTATAAAATCAATATCAGCCGAAATCCAAAAGCCGTAAGAAACATTTAGATTAAATTCTTTGGTAATATTCAGGATATTATAATCATAAACTGAATTTCCATCAAATTTAATGGTATTAATACCCAGATTCTTTATTCTTTTAAAGTCAGACAATAGATTCTTCCGACTTAAAACATGATAATCCTTTCTCCAATCATGTCCATTTTTAAGATTTATTCCCTTTATGTATTTTAATTCATTCTTTTTTTGAGGTTCCATTTTTTGTTCTTTGGAGTTAAGAATTGGTAATGGAAAAAATACGTAATCTGGTACTTCTTTAATGCTGAATGAACTTTTAATTATCAGGTTATTAGCTATTGTCCAATCCAGATAATGATCAGGGTTCGATTCTTTAGGGATGTTATTATCAACTTTACTGGTAAAGTAGATGACAGATTTAATTTCCTTAAATTCATTTTCAATGGTAACAAAAGCATTTTTTAGCCATTCATTTTGCTTCAGTTCCTTCTTAAGTGTTCCGAACTCTGAAATCATCACCGGTGTAGTTGGAAGTTTTTTGAATTCATCATGAAATGGTTTATACAGGTCTTCAAATTCGTTCCATTTCTTGTCCTGATTTAGTTGGCCATAATTCAAAATATTCACACCAATCCAATCGACATATTCTACTCCTGGATAAAATGATATTACATTCTCTGATTTCCAGGGATTCCATATCCATATAACATTGCTTACATCTTTATTTCTGAAAATTTCACAGGTGTGAATCCAGGCTTTCTTAAATCTTAATGAAGCATCATTACCACTTACAAACCATGGATAATAAGGATTGTCAAATTCGTGAGCAAACCTTAGGAAAACAGGTCTATGTAAATTTTTTAGCTTTTCTGCAAACTCAGTAATATAATTATCAAAATAACCTTCCTCTATAAGTTCGAATACATGTTGGCTGGTATCTACTTCATCTTGAAATGAATTCAACCAAGGCTCCCAGGTAAGCATGGGAATAGATTTTTGCATATATATAGAATCGAACAAAGACTGAGGGAAGCTTGATTCGATATTTTTCTCCCAGGGAACATAAAGTGAAATAATATCGAATTTTTCATTTATTTGATTGGACACTTCTTTTACATTTATTAAACTGGTAATTCCATTATCACTTCGCGGTGCAAAAATACCAAGGTAGTTGATGAAATGCCTATTTTGAACTTCGGGCTTTACACCTCCCCACTTTCCATATTCAATTTCATGCTGAATAAACATAGATGTAGCCAAAATAAAAACAATCGCAGGCAATGCTGCTTTACGCAGAACTTGAAAACCAAAGTTTTGCAGCCTGAAGAATCCTGAAATATGTTCATCTGTTGATTCAGAATGAAGCTTAACCACCTTTTGTTTTTGGTAAGCAAAAAATAAAGTATAAAACATGAAACTTGCATTCAACAATGCAAAACCGGACATAAAAATTGAGAATGGAGTATAATCTATGGATAGGCCATAAATCACTGCAATTATTGAAATTATACCAACAATAAGATTTGGTATCAAGATTTTCCAACTTACTCGTTCTTTATCTTCTTTGGGTGTAGGAAGATAAGGAACTCTTTTGCGAATCAGAGTGTAAATTAATCCTGTTATATAAATCCACCAGGTACAGGTCTGTAACAATCCTCCAATCAAATGTACTCCCCTTTCACTCTTATACATTACCCATTGCTGCACAAAAAGCCGAATTCCAACAATGCAAATGAATATCGGGGCGAATATCAAACCAAAATTTATGATATTTCCTTTCCATGGTGTGGTTGCAGTAAATAAAGAAATTATTGGAATTAAAAAGGTGATCAGATAAGTGATGCCAGAAAGATAATGAAGTGGCAGAATTCCATAATGAATTTTCTGGCGCCAGGAAAATTTCCTGAAAAGTTTGGGATAGACAGCAACTAACAATTCTAGCGTTCCTCTCGACCATTTCAATTGTTGTTTATAATAAGAAGTAAGTGAAGCAGGCACCAATCCTTTTGTATATACTTTGGGAACATATATGGATTTCCATCCTTTGGCATGCAATTGCATGGCCGTATGCATATCTTCTGATAACCCTGCAGCATGTCCACCAATGGAGTCTAAGGCCTTTCGTCTAAAAAGACAGTTAGCCCCAATGGCGTTAACTGTACCATAAGTATTCATGCTCATCATTACAGGGCCGTAAAAATGAAAGGTTTGTTCAGCAGCGCCTTTGGCTACTGCAGACTCCTTTATATTGTAATAAGATTGTACCGTTTGAACAAAACCAATGGTTTCATCCTCAAAATAAGGAATAGCCTCTTCTAAAAAATTAGGTTTAGGTACATGGTCAGGATCGATGATCAGGCAAAGGTCACCTTTCGCTTGTAAAAGGGCATTATTTATATTCCCTGACTTAGCATCTATCCTATTATTTCTGGTTACATGAATAATATTATTGCCCTTACAAAAGTCTTTTAAATAGTTATCATTCGCTTCATCACATAAATAAGTGGTATGTGGATATTTGATTTTCTGAATGGCAAGTAGTGTCTCTTTAACCATTTCATAAGGTTCTCCGGGAAAATAAGTAGTGAAAACATCGGCAGTTAGATTTGAATTGGCTTTTGGTTGCAGTGGCAAAGAAATATCCCAATAATGATACCATATATAGATAACTTTCAAAGAATCATATCCAATCGAAACAATCAATAACCAGAACAGCAAATAATTTTCAATTGTTTCTGGCTGTAAAAACCAATAAAAAAAATTGGCAAGGCTGAATAATCCAAAAAGGATCATCAACCTTAATGTTATCTTTTCTCTTTGATTAGGAGCTTTAATTTTGTTGACTTTACTCATTTGTTATTTAAAACGTAAAATGGGGTGTTTGAAGTTGCGAAATATCCATTCTGATCATAAATATAAGCAAAAATCCGATATGGGCCTTCCTTAGCTGGGACACGAAATGTAACTACACTATCTTCCGGATTTTCAATGCAGCCCGAAATTTTTTTTGTCAATTTTTGTTTAGCGTTGGCCCCATAATAGACCCAGCCTTCCTCATATATTTCCCAGTTGAATGTTAGTTTTGAATCTTTTTCCCCATCTATAAATACCTGGGCTTTTTTTATTTCATTCGGTTTGAAAACCAAATTATCCCTTGCTCCTTTTTTTTCTATAAGCATATATCTCATTTGGGGAGCATGATAAGTATTTTTAGGTTGGTTTAACCAGCAATTTTGCAGTTCATAATAAGTTTGCGATTTTCTTCCCTGATCGTCGATGATACAAAACCAGGTGTGTGTAATTTCCTGTTTCTGTCCCCAATAAAAAACCAGGTTGCCAAGGCATGCTCCATCTTTCCCACTTGTAATAATTTCATATCTTTCCCTGATTTGTTCAGCTTTTTTTGAGCTGGTTGGTTCAATTGGCGCCTGCCATTTATTCTTTTCCGATTCCCAATGACCGTCAGAGCCCCATTCACTTATGTAATAGGGTTTTGGCCCAAATAAAAAAGATATTCTGGAAGATGTGAACTTAAAGGTTTTTATTTTAGCGAATATATTATATGAAATTAAATCTATTTCCGGAGAATTGAGATAGATACTTTCTCTTTCCTTTGAACTATCAAATGCAATTATTGTCGTACACACAGGATGATTTGGATCTTCGAGATGCATAATATCAATTAATTCATTATAAATTTTAATGAAATTAATTTCCTGGCTAAAATATGATTTCTTAAAAAAATTGATTAATCTTCTTTTATACAAGATAATAGGATAACGCACTTCATTGCCCAAATTCCACATTAACAGAGCTGGATGGTTTTTATATTTATTAACCAGAACTTTAATTTTCTGTTTTAGAATGTTGTTCTCATCCGTATTTAAATATGAATTGTACTGCTTTGTATATTTTGGTAAGGGTATATCAACAACCACCGCCAACTTATTTTTATGCGCTTCATCCAAAATATGCTGAATGTTAATAGTATCATATACCCTAACAGTATTGGCGCCAATTTCGGCTAACTCTTTTAAATGAGTGTTTCCTCCAGCGCCTTTGATAGAAAATGGGCTTCCATTTCTTATAAGTTGAAATCCATTATCCGTCTTTTTGATAAAAACTGTTCTGGTTTCGTCTATTCGTTTTTCTCCACGAAGATATTTTAATGTGAAAAGTCCCATTAAAATCATGAAGATAATCCCAAGAAGGAACAAGATAAATAGTTGTTTTTTCATATAAAACCTGGCAACCTATTCGAATTAAACAAATATAGTGACTATCGAAATGATTATCATTATAACATTTAGTCTAATTCATTGTTTTTTGAAAAAATGAGATACCTGAATTAATATCCAAATATCTCATTTTGGCAGATTTGGTTTGCTGCAACTAAAAAATGCCATGCATTAAATCCGAATTATTTCAGATGAATCAAAGAAAGCAAACTATGCCAATAGTTAATTGATAGAACGTCGCCAACAAATATTATTACCACCTCTTCAACAATCTTATTATCATGCTATTCAAAATAAAACAGTATATTCGATATTTAATAAAATCATCATAGAAAATGACTTTTAAAGGAACATCCTTCAGTCTGTCTCTAACCAAAGATCAAACACTGATGCTCAAAGCAATTGGAATATTGCTTATAGTGTTACATAATTTTTCACGATGGGTTGATCCTATTACAGGAGAGTCTGAATTCACTTTCAGTCAATCGGCTTTGCCTACTGCAATTCATATAGGAAGCACCAATGGGTGGTTGTTTTTTAAAGCATTTTTTAATTATTTTGGCCATTACGGGGTACAATTGTTTATTTTCCTTTCGGGATATGGACTTGTCCAATCTTATCTTCACGAGAAACAATCATACATAAAATATGTTTATCACCGCTTCCAAAAACTCTATCCATCTCTGGTGGTTGCAATTCTCTTTTATATGATCTATGAGGTTTTTGCCATGCATCAATTCCCCAAATGGGATATAATACCCAATTTTTTGGCACATTTAACTTTTACCGCAACACTTCTTCCATTCAAAGGTCAATCGGTGAACGGACCGTGGTGGTTTTATTCAGCTATTTTTCAGTTATTCTATTATTTCCATTACTCATAAAAGTTTACTTACGTTATGGTACCCGATGGCTTTTATTCATCGGTTTTTTAGCTTGGTCCTTAACCCGGATGCATGCCCTCATTGATAACCCTTATCAGGTGAACCTGCTTGAAACATTTGTGGGCCAAATGCCGGTATTCATTCTGGGTATTTGGTTTGGCACAAATAATAACTTACGCATAAAATGGTATGTAGCGATATTGTTATTTGTAATATTTTGTTTAGGATGTTATTTTTCATTTTTTTGGCCATTAACCCGCCTAAGCATAACTCCATTATTGATAATCGCTGGCAAGGAGATCATAAAAATTGCTGTAAAAATAAAACCATTAGCATCAATGTTGCTTTTTATCGGCGGCATTTCGGTTTATCTTTTTGCAATTCACGGGTTCATGCGTTGGCCCTTTGTGAATATTATTAATTTGAATCAGAACAAGTTTTGGATTGCGCCTTTCATGCTGTTGCTCTTTTTAACTCTGAGTCTTTCATCGGCCTGGATTTTTACAAAAACTGAGGGCTTCTGGCACAAAAAACTTTCAGAACTAAAAAGAAATTTTTCAAAAGTTGCTTTTACGATTAGCCTTATTATATTACCAGCCATTTTGCTTGTATGGGGATACAATTGGCACTTTCAGCAATTAGCCCTACAAAATCCGATTAACCTTTTGAATAATCTTGACGAATCATACGATACTTCTCGCAAGGATATAAAGTTTCACAAAACTGAAACCGGAGAAAAGGTTGTATGGTTAAGAACAGGTCTCAACATGAGCAATATCGAAAGATTCAACTTACCACCGGAAACACACCAGGATATAACCCAGGTACATATTAGCAGCCAGGTTTTGTACGACTCGATACCCGGGGAGTGTTGGCTAATGGCCGAAAGTTTTCTGGGTGAAATACGACTGACCAGGAACAGTGTAAAACTGAATACTACTCAAACCGAACCAAATCATTGGCAACTACTCGAACTTATTATCGATCTACAGTCCCCTTTGGTCATTCGCAAAGAACTTTTTCAGTTTTATTTTTATGCGAAAACCAATGGCAATGTTTATATCGATCAAATACAAGTTAAACTGGAATGAGCACAATTTCTGAAGATAATACTTGCTACAAGGCTTGTGCATCCAGCAGGATTTCAGCACTATTCGTCCTTTAGTATTTCTAAAAAATGATAGAATGATTTTTTAGAAATACTCCAGTCCGGTGGTTCTATATCGCCCCAGGCTTTTGGAGTGTCCGACATGTTAAAATAATTAACACCAATTATTTGATGGCTTTCGCGAATGACTTTAGCTGCGCCCTCCAACCATTTTGTTTTATATTCTTCCGGACCTTTTACCCCAAACTCTGTAATAAAAATCGGTTTGTCGATAAATCGCATGCGCCAATACTTGCGGTTAAAGATGGTTGAAAAAGATTCCTGCCTATTGGGATCTGTTATATTTTTATCAGGCAAGCCATAAATGGCCACACTGACATAATCAACTACGTCGTTTCCCGGCCACCATTCTAAAGAGCCTCTGTCGCCTGCCGGCCCCCAAATCCTCTTTATATTTGCTGGAAGTGGGTTTTTAAAATTCATAAAATACCGGAATGATTTAATATAGGTTACCGGATCTTGACTTTGCCAGGGATAACGCGTAACTGGAATTTCCATTTCATGAGCATATCGTAAATACACTTTTCGGTTGGTACTTTGAATTATCGTATATAACAGCATAATTTCCTGATCGTATTTCCCCTCTGTTACATGTTGAAGTACTAGCCGATCGGATTCCTCAATTGGCCCACTAAAAGGTTCAAAAGTTACAATAACATCATGACCTCGTTCTATCACTTTATTGAAATTGTTTTGGAAAGTTCCATCTTTAAGGTCATCAAAATCCGTAAAAAGATGTTCTACCGTTACTGGCTTTTCTTCATTTAACAACGATTGTGGATCGTACAGCCCAATTTCAATTTTTCTTTTTGGATTAGTTTCGAATTTAGTTACTGGCCTTATGAAATTATCAGCAGAATATACCATGTTCCTTTCTTGTTCAATCTTCTGTGAAATAACCGAAACTAGTTGGTTATTAATAGAATCATTGTTAATCTGGTTCGATCCCAAAACAAAAATAGGTTTGTCAATAAACCTCAAGCGGTGCAGTCTCCTGAATAAATCATACGCCACAGTATAGTCTTTTGGGTATTTTAATATGGGTATTTCAGAATTGCTCTTTAAGGTAATTGAGGCAGCATCAACCAAAGTGTCGCCAGGATAATATTCCAACTCACCCGGATAACCAGCGGGGCCCCAAATTTGCTTAACCTGCGGAGCATAGATACCGCACAAACCTGCGAAATGACGAAAAGCATCAATATATCCGGGGCCATACCGTTGCCACGGAAAACTATTTCCTGGCACTTCCATCTCTGGATCAAACCGGAAATATACATTTGGCCTCGTTCCGATTAATTGAGTACACAATTCCTTAATTACCTGGTCGTACCTGCCTTTTACAATGTCGTCAATTGGACTATTTATTTGAGATGGGGCAATATACCTTCCCCATGTTTCAACTGAAATCATCAATGGGATACTATCGGCAATTTGGCTAATCGTTGCTCTGTCAAGCTTCAGGTGATCAACATTGGCAAGTTTTACAGTAAGATGATGAAACGACTTAATAATTTGATTGGTTGAACCGGGTCGAAATGAAAAAACAGCAAGTACCGGTGTTGATTGATTTATTTCAATGGTATTAGATTTTGTTTTTGACTGCAAATATTGAACAACATGATAGTGTTTAACCCCATACAATAAAATGAATATTACTCCACAAAAAACGAGCATGTAAATAATCCTTTTTTTCATATCGGTATAGTTATAGATGAATTTATTTCTTAATCCCGGAAGTAATTCAATGAAATCCTTCTAAACGCTGTTTTACAATTCTTATTCTTTTCCCTTGAGTATTCCCTTTACAAATTTATCCTGAAATTGTGCCCAGGCAGCTACACGATTTCGGGCTTGAACGATTTCTTCCTTTGACAATTGTTGATACAAGTTAGTTTTTTCTTTTGGATCGTTATTTAGATCATACACTTCAACTGTATTCTGGCTTTCATTAAAAATGTATTTCATATTATTTTTCCGGTAGCCAAAAAGGTAATCAGACCAAGGCGCGAAGAAAAACGACTCGTTCGAATAGGTGCTTAAAAGATCACGCCCTTGCCATATTTGAGGGATATCGGCATCAACAACAGATAACACGGTGGTTGCAAGGTCTTTCATCCCTGCAACATCGCTTTTTCGCTCACCATGAAATAAGGTGGAATTAATGAAATAAAGCGGCACTTTTAGATTTTCTTCGTAAATGGCTGTTCCATGACCATATTGCTTGTGCTGACCAAATGCCTCGCCATGATCACCCACCACCACAACCAAGGTTGTTGAAGTTAATTTTCGTTCTTCAAGAGCCTGCATAACTTTCCCGATGAGTTCATCGCTGTGCTTCATGCAATTGAGATAGCGGTTAAAACTAAAATTTGAAACGCTAAAATCTTCTTCTTTTTGAGCGAAATAATAAGGATAGTGGCCTTGAACGGTCCATATCATAGAAAAAAAGTTTTGTGTAGTATCTTCATCCAGCCACGATGTCAAACAATTGGCAAGACATAAGTCATCAATTCCATTAAGTTCTTTGAATTTGATATCCTGGAATTGTTCAGAGCATTTAATAGTAGAAAAATCTTCAATCCTGTCAAATCCACGATGAGTCAAAAACTGTTTGCAATTTTGGAACCTTAAGTCAGCAGAGGAAAAAAAAGAAGTTCGATACCCCATATTTTTTAACACTGAAGAAATGGTGGGATAATTAACATCCGGAGCTTCCTGGGTGAGACTTTTATAGGATAAATATGGATACATCGATCCTAAAATTGACGCAAGTGATAGATTAGTCGCCGGTGCATGGGCATACATCTGATCAAATATCAATGCATGCTTGGCATACTTATTCAGGTTTGGGCTTAACTGATATGTACCCCCATAGCCATCAAAATAAGAAGCACCTGCTGATTCTAAAACAATAAACATTACATTCTTGACATTGTGATTCTTTAATGAAATAAAGGATGTTTCTAATTTCTCACACTGTGCCGGATTGAATGCCTCCTGTTCATCTGGAATTTTAGCAGAGAAAAACGAAGAATTAGAATCGGCATTGAGCATTGAATATACCATGTGTGTAATTGCATTTTCAGATTGTCCTTTTGTCCAGTTAACTTTAGTTTTTTGAGCTTTTGCACCCAGAAAGACCAATCCCAATCCAAAAATCAAATAGGTTATGATCATTAGTCGTTTATTTAAAATCACCAGCCTGTAAATACGGTGTAAAATATTAGAAAAAAGCAGCATAGAAAAGCAAATTGCAATTGAATTAAGCACAATACTCACCGATAAGTTTTCAAGTAAAGCAGTTTTTGCTTCATTGCTGCCAAGAAAACCGGAGTAATAAAGCCATTGATAGTTAAACGGTTTTCCAAGAAAAATAACAGTCGTAATATTCATGAAAGCTACCAGGGTTGATACCAATGCGAAAAAGGTAAAAGCTCCAAAAACCCATTTCCTGATTTGAATATTCTTTATCAAAAGGAGGATTAGTATAAATACGATTACAAGGCCAGTCACAAAAAGAAAATCGCTCACGCTTCCTTTAATAATTTTGGTTATGCCACTATAATCATGGACAATATTCATAAGCCGGACATTGATGATTTCGGAGCGGGCAAGTGCATGAAAACCAATTAAACTAACGCCCATAAACAGGACCTTTTCAGTGATGGAGGATTGATTGTTATTTGTAATCCATTTTTTATCAAACCATTTCAATAGCAAATAAACAGCAATTATAAAAAGTAAGATCAACCAACCTTTGGAGATTATGTGCGACTCTTTTTTAGTCTCTGCCTTTTCATAGATCGCTTTCTTAGAAATCGGAGCAGCATCGGCAACCGTTATTTTTCCACTTGATTGAAGGTCCCAAAAATCCTGATAATGTCCTTGTTTATTTTTAGTTATCCAGAAATAGTATTGCAATGTAGTACCTACAGGCACTTTCAATTGGACACTAAAAGTGTCTCCATGAGCTACCATAGGTAAATACAATAATCCTTCAGTAAGTTTGGTGTTGTCATTCCAGTCAACGGCTTCTTCCGAAGGATAATTCTCAGTTTTCCATGCCAGATAAATAGTACCCGACAGAGGTGCATTATAATTGATTTCCTGCTCAATAAATGTTATAGCAGAATGTTTAGCCGTGTCAAGAAGAGGCTTATATGATAAATTATTATTCGGTATGTTGTTCCCATTAATTTCTTTCTTTTCATCAGAGGTAGCTTCAATATTGATTCCAATGAAGAATAAGAGTACAGATAGAAATAAGTGTATATTTCTTTTCATCTTTAAATTTCTGTAGATAACTTGTAGCTAATATTTCAGAAAATCATTTGTATAAATATACGTTTAACTTTTGAATTAGCTTTAAAGCATGTTCAATAAAGGTTTTGGATGAATCCTTCACGGTTTGGTGAAGTTTTTTTGTGAGGAGTTTTCAGCAACTCACTCACACCCGGAACATTTTGGTC
>PNOH01000016.1 GCA_013824715.1 Odoribacter sp.
AACTTTAAGATGGTCAATAAATAAAACTGCTTCCGCCCAAAAACTCACGGATGACCGAAGTTGGTGGGATTTCCAGATGGTCAATGGGCTTGAAATAGGAAAGAAATTTCAGCAACCGGATGCTTTCAGAGAATTCAGGCTGACTTTCAGTTACAGCATTCAAGAGCGGTTCGGCATATTTCTTCAAAACTGCTAATTCATAAATCAGCGCTGAATTGAACATCATATCAGCATTTTCCTGATAGGGAAAAATATTTTTGTCTTCGCCCGCACGTACACTTGGCCATCGGCGTATGGTATCCGCTGCCGGGTAATTCCGGTATTTGCTGTCGCGGATCATCCTGCGGATCATCCGGTTATCAGTAGTCGAAATGTAATTCTGGTCGTCAATTGAGATTTGTGTAAGTGCCGACAAAAATATCTTAAACGTATTTTCGGGTATAATATGAGGGATAAGTTCAGGATTCATTCCATGGATTCCTTCAACTATCAGGATGCTTTCTGTACCAAGTTTTAGTTTTTTCCCTGAAGGGAACTTTTGGCCTGCCGTGAAATTGAACCTGGGCAACTCAATGGACTCTCCTTGCAAAAGTTGATTTAATTGCCGGTTAAAAAACTCCAAATCAATGGCTTCAATGGCTTCAAAATCATATTCGCCATTTTTGTCTTTGGGAGTTTTCTCGCGGTCCACAAAATAGTCGTCCAGTGAGATCAGGATTGGTTTTAATCCATTTACAGCCAATTGAACCATCAGGCGTTTGCTGAAGGTTGTTTTTCCTGAAGCTGAAGGCCCGGCGATCAGGACGATTTTCACCTCATTTTTACGATCCCGGATCACATTGGCGATTTCAGCAATTTTCTTCTCGTGAAGCGCTTCCGAAATTTTAATAATGTGGCCGCTCTCGCCCTTCATGGTGTATTCATTGAGGTTGGCAACGTTAGGGATATTCAATAATTCGGCCCAATCTTTATGCTCCTGAAAAATACCAAACAGTTTATCGAGTTTTGAATAGGGTTTAACTTCGCTGAATTTGGCCGGATTGGGAATCCGCAACAACATTCCTTCGTAATAGGAAACAAGATCGGAAACAGGTAAATAGCCTGTTGAAGGAACCATATTTCCGTAGAAATAGTTGGCAAATCCATCCATGAAGTACAAATTTGAAAACAAAGTGCCTTGCTGTTCAAAAAGTTTAGCTTTATACATCAGGTTCTGTTTCCTGCAAATTTCAATCGCCTCGTCGGTTGGCAGCCCAACTCTTCGAAAAGGTATATCCTTTTCAACCAGGGCTTTCATTTCTTTCCTGATGGCAATAATATCAGAATCGGTGATTGGTCTGCCTAAACCTGCCAGCTCGCAATAATAGCCACGTGAAATGCCGTGCATCATTTTCAGTTTTACCTGCGGAAAAAGCCCGCGAACTGCAGCATACAAAATATAGAAAAGCGAACGGACATACATGCGCTGTCCATCGGGATGCGAATAATCTATGAACTCCACTTTTTTGCTTTTCACAAATACAAACGAGAGTTCTTTGATCCGGTTATTAACCAGCGCCCCAAGTATTGGATTCTCAAGTTTTACCTGAAAATCATCTTTTATTTCCATCAGGGAAACCCCCAGTGGGTAAGTTATTTTTGTGCCGGTATTGACGCAGTAAATGTCGATTGTGTTCATTGTATAATTTTTCAATCAAAAGATTATTTTTTCAATTGTCCGATAGTCTCGGACAGTTCTCGTTCCGAATATACGCAAAAAGGGTTCAATGTCTGCTTTGTAATTGCTTTTTCTGAAAGCCTATGCTACTCCGTCCGAAAGATGGTTTATGCCCTGAGAAACGTAATGCACGGACGGTTCATTTATCTCCCTTCTACCCGTTGCCCAAAGGCAAACGGCCAAAAATATCGCTCTGACGATTCATCATGCTGTATCCTTTGCCGTCACATTCATGTGACGGACTGGAATTACCTCCATGTCCAAGTGCCGTAGGTACGAAACAATTCTATTTGAAATTTTCCATTAACCGATTGCATTTCCAGTTGTCCGATATATTCGGACCACTCACTTTCCTAATATAAGCAAACGGTTTTCTACTTATCAACAATCTAAGAAACATCAATTTCCTGCTTCAGGTACAATGCAGTAAATGATTCCCTATTTTTGACAACCTCTTCCGGAGTACCATAACAAACCACTTTTCCGCCTTCTTTTCCTCCTTCGGGGCCAATATCAATAATGTGGTCGGCCACCTTGATCACGTCCATGTTGTGTTCGATGACAATTACAGTATTTCCACGGTCAACCAGCTTGTTCAGGACTTCGAGCAAAACACGGATATCTTCGAAATGAAGTCCGGTGGTGGGTTCGTCGAGAATGTACATGGTTTTGCCGGTATCTTTCTTGGCCAGTTCGGTAGCCAGTTTTACCCGCTGCGATTCGCCTCCTGAAAGGGTTGTGGACGATTGTCCCAGCGTAATGTAGCCCAGCCCAACATCTTCAATGGTTTTCAGTTTATGGGCGATTGATGGAATGTGTTCAAAGAATTCGACCCCCTGAGTGATGGTCATGTCAAGCACATCGCCGATTGATTTTCCTTTGTACCGTACTTCCAGCGTTTCGCGGTTGTAACGACGGCCATTGCAGGTATCGCAATGCACATAAACATCGGGCAAAAAATTCATTTCAATTTGTTTCAGGCCACCGCCCTGACAGTCTTCGCAGCGGCCACCTTTTACATTGAACGAAAATCGGCCAGGCTGATAGGCCCTGATTTTGGCTTCGGGCAACTGGGCAAACAAATTCCGGATATCAGAAAATACACCGGTATAGGTTACCGGATTGCTTCGTGGCGTGCGCCCAATCGGCGACTGGTCAACCTGGACTACTTTATCAATGTAGTTCAGGCCAATTACTCCTGAATAAGGAAGCGGATCTTTCACCGATCCATAAAAATGCTGGCTTAATATCGGTTGCAAAGTGGCATTGATCAGTGTTGATTTTCCACTTCCGGAGACACCTGTAATGCAAATCAACTTTCCCAGAGGCAGATCAACCGAAATGTTTTTCAGGTTATTGCCGGTACAGCCCTTTAACGAAAGTACATGGGCATTCCCCTTCCTGCGTTTCTCCGGGATTGCAATCTGATGTTCACCAAGCAGATATTTGGAAGTCAGCGTTCCTGCATTCAGCACCTGCTGTGGCGTTCCGGCAGCTACCACATGACCACCGTGCCTGCCGGCAAAAGGGCCCATGTCAATCAGGTAATCGGCATTCAGCATCATGTCCTTGTCATGTTCGACCACAATCACCGAGTTGCCAGTATCGCGCAATTGTTCGAGCGAGTGAATGAGCCGGAGGTTGTCGCGGTGGTGCAGGCCAATGCTCGGTTCATCGAGGATATAAAGCACATTGACCAGTTGCGAACCTATTTGGGTTGCCAGTCTGATCCGCTGAGATTCGCCCCCCGACAAAGTTCGCGAAGTGCGGTCGAGCGAGAGATAATTCAGCCCGACATCTTCGAGAAAACGAATACGGTCGCGGATTTCCTTGATGACCTCAACGGCTATTTTTCTTTGGCGGTCAGTCAGCCGGTCTTCGAGGTTTATAAGCCAGGAGCTGAGTTCTGAAATGTCGAGTTTTGCCAATTCCGAAATATTTTTTCCGTCAATCCTGAAAAAAAGTGACTCCTTTTTGAGCCGATGCCCGTCACATTCAGGACAAGGCATTTCGCGTATAAATTGGTTTGCCCATTTCTGCGCTTTTTGCGAGGGATTGTCATCTTTCTGCGCATCAATGTATTTGATCACGCCTTCGTAGGTCATCATATAATTCATAGAAACTCCGAGCGGGGAATTTTTAAGTTGAATCCTTTCATTGGTTCCGAAAAGGATGGCATTCAATCCATCTTCAGGAATATCTTTGATCGGTGTTTTCAGGTTAAAACCAAACATTTCGCCCAAAGCTTCAATCTGCCAGAAAACCAGCGTGTTTTTATGTGCGCCGAGTGCAGCTATTCCACCGTTTTGAATGTTTTTCGTATTGTCCGGGACAATTTTTTCGAGATCAATCTCACTGATCATGCCCAATCCGTTGCACTTCGGGCAAGCTCCCTGAGGTGAGTTAAACGAGAAATTATGGGGTGCAGGTTCGTTGTACGAAATGCCTGTGGTCGGGCACATCAATTGGCGGCTGTAATACTTGGCTTCCTGAGTGTCGTGATCAAGTATCATGCATATTCCGTGTCCGTTTTTCATGGCAATCTGGAGCGAATCGTGAAGGCGTTTGTCGCTTGCTTCGTCAACCAGCAGGCGGTCAATAACAATTTCGATGAAATGGTTTTTGTATCGGTCCAACCGCATGGCAGCCTTCAGTTCGGTAACTACGCCATCAATCCGGGCATTCAGGAAACCCTTTTTCAGGATTTGTTCAAACAACTCGCGGTAATGACCTTTTCGACCTTTTACCATGGGCGCCAGAATCAGGATTTTTTTTCCTGAAAAGGAAGATTTGATCAGCGATAAAATCTGATCGTCGGTGTATTTGACCATCTTTTCGCCGGTGTTGTACGAAAACGCCTCGCCTGCACGGGCAAACAGCAGTCGAAAGAAATCGTAAATCTCGGTAACCGTTCCAACTGTCGAGCGGGGATTTTTATTGGTGGTTTTCTGCTCAATGGCAATAACGGGGCTCAATCCGGTAATCAGGTCCACATCGGGCCGTTCCATATTTCCCAGGAATGATCGTGCATAAGCCGAAAACGTTTCGATGTAGCGGCGCTGCCCTTCAGCATAAATGGTGTCGAAAGCCAGCGACGATTTGCCGCTTCCGCTCAACCCGGTTATGACCGTCAGTTTATTGCGTGGAATTTCGACATTGACATTTTGAAGATTGTGGACTCGGGCGCCATGAACGACAATCAGGCCGTCTTCTTCGGTCAGGTTTTCAGGGGTATGTATATTTTCAGTGTTCGGCATTTTTATCTTTTGTGTAACTTAAAACAAGGAATAAGGAATAAGAAATCAGGAAGGGGTACTTTGATGTTTCTTATTTCTTATTACCCGCCTGCTTAGGGCAGGGATATTTTTTGTTTGTCTTTTCAATTAGCTTCATTTTTAAAGGCGAATTCCATTCCGTCCGGGATAATGAAATCGCTTTGTTCATGGTTATTCCGCGGACGGAGGGAACCCTTTTCCAGCTTCCGTCAGATGAAGCTGACGGCAAAGGATAGTGTTCTAATGTGGGATTCCTGAAATTTAGTTCAGGGCAATATCCTTTGCCGTTGCCTTCAGGCAACGGACCATTTTATCTTGTCCGGAATCCTTTCTCCGGAATTTTTATAATATAAGTTTTTCCTCCTGGGTTTTTCAGGAAGGTTTCCCTGAGCCATGGATTAAACATTTTCAGGGTTTTGTATGTGATGCCTTTGTCGATTGCAAAAGAAGCCCAATCCTTGACAGGCCCTTTCACTTCAACATTTTCAGTTTCAACAATCGGATAAAGTTGATTTTTTTTAATATCAAAACCATATTTTTCAGGATTTTCCATCACCATTTTGAGGGCGAGAATACGAAATACATACCGCGTTGTTTCCTCAACGAAAAGTAAGTCGTAATAATTTTTTGCTTTCTGAATGTTCATTTGTCGGTCAAGTGCGACCCTTCCCCCATTGTACGACGCAGCGACCAGCGACCAGCTTCCGTATTTCTGGTAAGCCGATTTCAGGATACGGCAAGCAACTTCGGTTGACTTTTCAATGTGGTAGCGCTCGTCAACTTCGGCATTAATTTCCAGCCCGTTTTCTTTTGCCGCCGGTTCCATTAATTGCCATAAACCAACAGCTTTTGCTGGCGAAACCGCACGTGTGTCGAAACCACTTTCGGCCACACATAAGTATTTAAAATCCTCAGGAATTCCATTTGATTTCAGGATGGGCTCGATAATAGAAAAGTACCGGGGCATATTTTTGATATACCTGATGGTCTGCGAATGGAAATAAACGGTCGAAAGTAATTCGCGGTCGAGATTTTCGCGCACATCGTAATATTCCATGGGGACTTCTTCTCCGGCAAAAGTGAGTTTTTCGGGAAGCTCAACCGGTGTAAACAAATGAGTCCCGGCGGAATCTGGAACTTGTCTGTTCGAACTTGAACAGGCTGCCAAAGGTAAGAAGCACACAATCGGAAGGGCCATGATTAGCCCGGATAAGCGGAATGGTATTTTTAAGATCATAACTATTTTTTCAAAATTTGACAATTTGCAAAAGTAGCGGAATTAATTTCTTCAGTCAACAAAGCCTGATTATAATTAGTGATTGTCTTCAAAATATTGACATAGTCCATATTTTTGTAATAAACTTCTCCGTCAGGATACTTTATAGAAAAACAGCTTAAACATGAAATCATTACAGGAAGAATTTCTTGAAATACTGACCAATTACCAAGGCATTTTGCACAAGGTCTGCCTGATCTATTTTCGAAATCAATCGGAAAGAGAAGATAATTTTCAGGAAATCGTTTATCAGCTTTGGAAGTCATATCCAGGGTTACAGAACAAAAACAGCATTGGATCATGGATTTACGCGGTTTCGATTAATACTTCCATTTCCAAACTGAAAAAAGAAAGGCGAATTGAGTATCGTGAGAAGCTACCCGAATCCATTGACAAGTTTGATGTGGTTGAAGAGCTTACATCCAATGAAAAGTTCCGGATGTTAATACAGGCAATTCACAACCTGAATGAAATTGACAAATCGATCATGCTTTTATATCTGGAAGAAAAGAGTTATGATGAAATCGCCGAAATCATCGGACTATCGAGGTCGAATGTTGGTGTGCGGATTAACAGGGCAAAGGAAACACTGAAACAAAATTTAAATCATTTGAAAAATGGAAACTAACGACTTACAAAACATCTGGAAAAATATCGATTCTGAAATTAATCTAAAAACAACCGATGAACTGCATCAGTTACTTACAGCCAAAACCAGAAAAACAATTAATAAATTCCTGCTGATCTTCAGCATTGACATACTTGTGTGTGTTGGATTAATTGCTTTTCTCCTCATAACCATGCTAAACCGACAGGGAGACACGATTTATCAGGTAAACAATTCGATACTTTGCATTTTTACACTTTTTGCATTAATCGTTTCTGTATTGTCGTGGAAGAAACTGCAAAACAACAAATACAACTTACCTTTAAAGGATTGGTTGGAACAAAGAATAAAATTGTTGACCAAATGGCTTTTGGGCAGGTACAGCAAATTGTACATACTCTTGATACCTGCACTTTTGGTGATGATAAATCTGTCAATTCACGTTTATTACGAACGCAAACCTTTTACTGAAGTTTTACAAAACGAAGAATCAATATATGGCCTGACAGTAGGTTTCATCATTGGATTATTCGTTGCCTACTACGCCGCGAACAAAATTCGCAGTTATCAAATCAAAAATCTTGAATTTCTGAAAGAGTTGCACAGTCAACTTTAATTACATAAGCCGGTCAATATTCCTGACCGGCTTTTTTATGAGAGGATACCACAGAGTACGACAAGTTCGAGGTAATGGCGAACTGATTAATTTTTTTTCACTACAGGAATTATGCCAATTTGTTTGATATTTTGAATGTTTGAATAATCATACAACATAAATCCCTTTTCCCCTACCATAAACAGGAATTTATTCATCGGAATCACATCATAAGCATTGATTGACGGGAAACTTGCAATCAGATTTTGTGTAATTTTTAAAGGATCGGCAGCATTATATATTTTCAAGCCCGCATCACCATCGCAGATAAACAGCAAATCATCGTCAATCCCCAAACCTTGTGGCCCATACATTGGATAAGAAGCAATGAGCGCAAATTTCGTATAACTATTGCTCATCCTGACCACATCCAATTGATTGAGTGTTCCGCGGCAGGTGGTTCCACCCTTCAGGGTTACAAAAGCCAGATCGCCTTTTATCACAACCGGATCGCAGGCAGTCATGTGCGAGAAAGTGCCTTTTTGTGATGGCCTTTCAGGTACTTCAAGCGACTGCACAATCATCCCGTTTTGAGTACCCAGGAACAAATGGTTATCGGTAATAAAAATGGTTTCCACATTCCATCCAACTTGTGTGGTTTGCAGCAATTTAGCTTCAGAAGCCGAAATCAGCTTAAAGGTATATAGCTGATACTGGTCAACGATGTATAAAAAATCCTTGTACAATCCAAAACGTGCCATGCTGCCGCCAACCCCGTATGTTGTACCGGCAGCGCCACCTATGCCTCCTCCACTATACGAAGCCATATCCATTTTCTCGGCATTCAAGCCTCTGTAATAAATCGGATAATAGCGCTGTTCCAGTTCCTGACGGACACTTTTCACTTCCCAGGCCGTTACCACACCCTTTTCTTCATCCAGCTTGGCAAGCGGATAAGTTACATCGTATTTGGGCAATGTGTATGGGAAAACCTTTTGAACACGGCCAACTTCTTTAATTGCCGAAAAACTGGAAACGTCAATCGAAACCAGGTCAATGTAACTGTCGGCATATAAAATATTGTCTTTGATGGCTATGTCAACATTCCCCGGAATTTCGATAAACCCTTTGTTCTGCGGGTTTTTGGGATCGCTCACATCGTAAACATGTACACCTTTCATCTTTTCGTTAATGAAAATGTACTGATCTTTGAAATAAAGTTTCCCAGGATTGTTCATTTCGCGGGCTGCAGTCATTTTCACTGCCGAACGTAAATCAGTATAACTCAGGTAAACAGGCGAATTGGCCATAAAAGTTTCAAAGATTTTGTCGGTACAGGCTGATGCAAATAAAAGGAACAGCATCAAAACCGGATAGATATTTTTAGTTTGTTTCATGGCTGCAATTAATTAAAGATGAATCCGATTTTAAGTGAAAGGCGCGAAAAGTTGGTTTCGAGCTTGTAGCCTTTTTCTCCTGAATAATTGAGTTGATGATGGCGGTACCCGAACGAAAAGAACCAGCCAAAATTATCGGAAGTAAACCGTTCAAACCCTACGGAGGGATTAATGAGGAAACCGCCTTCGGCATTGAGCTTTTCGTTGGTTTGAGGGTAATAAATGTAGGAAGAAGATGAACTATAGTTGACATAGTGCTGACGGTTACCATCTTCGAGCGCTAATTCATACCCAGCCTGTAAATTGAAAAACGGAGTGAATTTGGTGTCACGGAATTTATAATGAACCTGCCCGAATACCGGCATATACGATTCGTCGAAGAACTCGGCGCCAAGCCCTGCGCCAACATATAACCGATCAAGTATCTGGTAGTTCATGGAACTTGTGAATGAAAACGGCGCTGATTGGTTGTTTCCGGAATTGCCAAGCAAAACACCAAAGGAAGTGTCGAAAAAGTAATCTTGTGTTTGTTCACGTTCACGGGTTGATTTAGGATTTGCCTTTACGCTGTCAACTTCCGAGGCCTTAAAAACCCATTCATTCCCTGATGAATTAATTTTAACCCGCTGGTCGTCGTTGATAAGGAGTTTTCCCTTAATAACAGCCCCTGATTTCAGGTAAACAACAGCCTTTCGTGAGATTTGGCTGTATCCCGGAAGTAAAAACAAACCGGCAATAATCATGATCAGAATTTTTTTCATTTTTAGTTATGGGTTAAAAGTTATTACACTACACGAGATGTTCGTGGGTTAATTTTAGTTGTTTGTTGTAAAGAAGATGGATGGATTGAAAAAAAGGTTGCGTGGAGAAAAAAGTTTCAGGTTTCAAGTTCCAAATTTCAAGTTTTGCGCGTTACACGTTTCGGGTTACGAGTTTCCTGGCAACACGCATCCCGTAACTCGGAACACGAAACAACATTCACTGACCACTTCTAGAATTCGTAGCTCAATCCGGTAAAAACACCGATGGTGTATGGTTTGTAGGTAACCGATGAGTTGCTGTTCAGAGAATTCAGGAAATATTTGACGCGAGGCTCCACGTTCAGGAAAATCCGTTTCGATAAACCATATTTCAGTCCGACACCGAGTGTTCCGCTGTAATTCAGGGGTTCCATATCTTTCGTGCTTCCCACCAAACTTTTACCTGTGGAACTTTCCATGTAGGTTTGGTTCCCTACCAATACATTCGAACTAAACCCGCCAAGCATCTCAACATCAAACCTGGAATCGAGAATCGTATATCTCAAATAAAGCGGAATTTCGATATACTCAAAATTTTGGATAAAGCGGGCATCCAATAAAATTGCCGCATTCGATGCCAATGCTTTTTCTTCAAGATTGGCGCCCAATACAATTCCAGAAGGAATTCCTTTAAATTCGATCACTCCGGCGGTACTGTTCATTGACATTTTACTGGTGTTGGCATCAATGGATACATTGGTATTGAAATATCCTGATCCGCGATCGGCGCTTGCAAACAGGTAGTCTTTTCCGGAGGATGTATTTGTATTTCCGGAAGACTGCCCCATTCCTGAATAATAAACCCCACTTTGCAAACTCCAGCGTTTGCCTTTTTTGTATTCGACTGAAATCCCGCCACCGAGGTCAACCGGATTGGCCGAAGCATTCAGCATGTTGCTGGCATAAACCTGGGAATGGCTGCTGCGCGAAACATTGTACTCAGGCGAAACCTGTGCGCCAACCAGCCACCGGCCTTTTCCTTTTGTTTGATTTCCGGCCATTATCACCTGTCGGTTTTGTTCCATAATCTGCTGATCAATTGTTTTGTTTGCCCAATCATCCTTGTGAGCTTTTGTTTTTTGCTCCTGAAGGCTATTTGCTACCTTCTGAGTACCTTGATTTATGAGTATGAAAAGACTCTTCATCGGTTTAAGCACCGTTGATTCTTCATTTTTGGCAACCATCAAAGACTCATCAACAGAAGTAAAATGTTCAGATTTTGAATTTCCGGCAATTGATTTTGTACTCTTTTCACTGATTGGATTGATTTGATTTTCTTTGGCAAGTTCAGCTAATTGAAGATTTACCATTCCGGGTTTATTCACGATTTTAGATTTCATGTATCCGGATGGATTTTCTTTTTCCGCAGGTGTAATTTCAGGTTTTACATCTGCTGATATTTCAGGAGCAGTTTGCCGGCCAATAATTATCCCAGGATTAACCTCCTGACTGTTCCATGTGTTGATTTGCCAACCGGCAATAAATGCCAGAAACAAAGCTGCTGCAACGCCTGCTATTCTCCAAAATACTATTTTCCGTTTACGACGTGCACCGGCAACACTGGCAAGTACATTCTCAAGAATATATGCAGGTGGTTCCTGCTCATAATTCAAGAGTTTGTCCCGAAACAATTCGTCCAAATTTTTATCTTTCTTCATGCCGTATAATTATTTTGGCCAATCAACTCACTAAAGTTCTCTTGAACTTTCTTTTTTAATATATCCCTGGCCCGCGCCAGATTCGATTTTGATGTCCCTTGTGTGATCAACATTTCTTTGGCAATTTCCTGATGCGACAACCCTTCAATCACATACAAGTTAAAAACCATCCGATAGCGGGGAGGCAACTGTTGAATGAGCTTCATCAAATCGTCAGCCGCTATTTTTGCTAATACATCATCCGAAAAATTGACGGAATCATAAACCGAAACATCCTCAACCGGATAAAGCAAATGCTGTTTCCTGATCTTTTCGAGCGATACGTTAATCATGATCCGCCGGATCCAACCTTCGAGCGAACCATCGTGGCGGAAGGTTTTCAGGTTGGTAAAAACCTTGATAAAACCATCCTGCATATTGTCTTCAGCCTCGGTTGCATCTTTGGCATAGCGCAAACATACCCCGAACATTTTCGGTGCAAACTGATGATAGAGCATTGACTGAGCTTTCGGGCTCCCGCCAATGCAATCGGATATGATAGGTTTAAAATCTTCCAAGTGCGCACTATTTTCTATTCATCCAAAATTAATGGAATTAAACCGAAATAATCATACTTTGTGCCATTGATCCTCTTTTTCTCCTGATCATCCAGCAATCATCCACTGCCGGTTTTTGTTCAGTTTCACCGAAATACGGAGGTAATTTATCCTAAGATGAAGCTGAGCAGGGTTTAGTTGCGTCAGTCAAAATTTTTCTTTGTTTATTGATTGTCTATTTTTGGGCATGAATTTCATTTGGCAACGCAACCCAATTCAGGTTTAATCCGTCTTAATTCAAAAAAACAATTGTTATGAAACGATTATTTTCACTATTAGCTATAGCAATACTGGTTTTAGCCTGCACAAAAGATACAGTGAACCCGGCAGTTACCGATTTAACCCTTACCGAAAAATCGGCCAAAATTATTGCAGCGGATAACCAGTTTGGGTTCGAACTCTTTCAGAAGGTGAATGCCTCGCTTGACGAACCTAAAAACACGATGATCTCGCCAATGAGTGTTTCACTCGCACTGGCAATGGTGTATAACGGCGCCGGCGGAAATACGCAAAAGCAAATGGAAGATATGCTGCACAAAGCAAATATGAGTCCGGCTGATATAAACCAAAGTTATAAAGATCTGGTTTCCGCGCTTCAAAGCCACGATCCGAAAGTGGAACTTTCAATTTCCAATGCCATTTTCTACCGGAATTCATTCAGTGTAAAAAACGATTTTATTACAACCAATCAAAACTATTATCAGGCCGAAGTTTCGGGTCTTGATTTTTCGAAAACGACCGAAACCCTGAACAAGGTGAATGGCTGGGTAAACACTAAAACCAAAGGGAAAATTGATAAAATCATCGAGCAGGTCAATCCTGAAGATGTGATGTATTTACTGAATGCCATTTATTTTAACGGCGAGTGGAAATATAGTTTTGATACGAAGGCAACTGCTGATAGACAGTTCACAAAAGAGGATAAAATCACGATCCAGGCGCCAACCATGACCATTGAAAAGCCGTTTAATTATTACAGCCACCAAAAATTTGAACTTTTGGAAATGCCTTATGGAAGCGGGAAATATTCAATGCTTATTTTCCTGCCTGAAAACGGTAAAAAAACCGATGATGTAATTTCGCTATTGACTGCAGAAAATGTGGACGACTGGATTTCAAAAATGAGTGAGCAAAAGAAAGAAGTTTTCCTGCCCAAATTCGAGTTTAAATTTGATGATAGTCTGAAAGATGAGCTTGCAGCTTTGGGAATGACGGATGCCTTCAACGATGCGAAAGCCAACCTGAGTGGTATTTCGGATGCGGCCAAGCTGGTTATTTCGGAAGTGAAGCACAAATCGTACATTAAAGTTGACGAACGTGGAACCGAAGCTGCTGCTGTTACCGGTATTACTGTTGGCGTAACATCAGTCGGTCCCGATAATTCTTTCCGGGCTGATCATCCGTTTATTTTTGCCATCCGCGAGAAAGACACCAAAGCCATTTTGTTTATCGGAAAAGTGATGGACCCAAAACAGAATTAGGCAAAATTTACCTCAAATGAATCCGTACTGAACTAATTGCTTGTTATATTTGCTGAATGTTTTATTTTTAGAATCTAATATTTTAGCAAATTGGCAAGAATTCAAAAAGTTATCAAGGACAATGTTTTCTTTATTCTTCCATTTATCCTGATTATTGTTTCTGCTGCGTTTTTTCTGGGAATTTACGGGAACAACAGCATCTTTCTCTATTTAAACAGGATTCATTCACCTGTCGCCGATTATCTATTTCTGAATATCACACATCTGGGAGACGGAACGGTTGCATTTGTTCTGGTGTTGATTTTGCTTTGGATTTCTCTTCGCGAAGCCTTGACTTTTCTGGCAATAACATTAATCCTTATCATCATTGTAACCATCCTGAAAAGAAGTATTTTCCCGGAATTTGATCGTCCGGTCGGATATTTTGGGACTTCAGAAGTTATCCGGCTGATAAATGGTTATGATCCTCCCAGGCTTTATACTTTCCCATCGGGCCATTCAGCAACTGCGTACAGCATTTTCCTGTATTTGTCGTTTTTAACCCGGAACCGATGGTTGAAATTTACACTATTCCTGGTTGCGTTTTCAGTAAGTTATTCACGCATTTATCTTTCGGCCCATTTCCCTGTCGATGCTCTGGCCGGAAGCCTGATTGCCGTAACAATAACCATTTTGTGCTATTCTGTCAGCCGGCAAATACAGAACTCATGGTTCGACAAAAAACTGACGCTTAAACCTAAAATACAATTCCGATAGCCACTTATATATATGATACAAAATATTTCCATTGAAAACCGGATCAGGTTTTTCATTATTCTAATCAGCCTGTTATTGTTCCTGCCATTTAATGGAATGGTCCATCTGTTCGATTGGGATGAAATCAATTTTGCCGAATCGGCCCGCGAAATGATCATTACCGGCGATTACAGTACCGTTAGCATTAACTTTATCCCATTTTGGGAAAAACCGCCACTCTATATCTGGATGCAGGTTTTAAGCATGAAACTTTTCGGGATCAATGAGTTTGCTGCACGGTTTCCGAACGCAGTTTGCGGTGTGATTTCATTACTGGCGCTTTTCGAAATCGGGAAAGGCTTGAGAAATTACAAATTCGGAATGATTTGGGTCCTGGCATACGGAGCATCTGTTCTTCCATTTTTATATTTCAAATCAGGAATTATTGACCCGTGGTTCAACCTTTTTATTTTCTCTTCCCTGCATTTTGCTTTCAGGCACATCGCCTTACGCGAAACCAGTCAAAAGGGTTTTCAACCTGTGGTATTATCGGCAATTATTCTTGGCCTGGCTGTTCTGACTAAAGGTCCGGTGGCCGTTTTACTATTTGGATCAGCCTTTATTTTGTTCCTTTTGATTGAACGAAAATTCCGGTTATTGAATGTTGCTGATGTTTTGGTGTTTAGCATCCTTTTATTTCTGACCGGCGGGGCCTATCATCTGTATCAGATATTGATTGGCAACTGGCAATTGGTGTATGATTTTTTTATCTATCAAATCCGTCTCATGAAGACAGAAGATGCCGGTCATGGCGGCAGTATTTTTTATCATCCGGTTGTGTTGTTTATTGGTGTCTTTCCAACTTCCATACTTGCACTAAATGCCCTGTTTAAAAAAGGCCGAGTTAACAACAGCTACCGGAAACTTATGGTCATTTTGTTCTGGGTTGTGCTGATCATTTTTTCGCTGATAAAAACCAAAATTGTCCATTATAGCTCTTTATGCTATTTTCCACTCAGTTACCTCGCGGCCATTACCATTTACGACATTTCTTTTAATAAACTGAAAATTAGCAAACTGAACAAAGTACTTATTTTAGTGGTCGGAATTGTATATGCCATAAGTCCGGGTCTGATTCAAATCATTGCAACCACCCTTTCTCCTGAATTTTTAAGCCAATATATCAAAGACGATTTTGCGATCGCATGTATTGACACAGCAGTAAATTGGAGTGGATTTGAGTTTCTTATCGGACTGGCATTTGCTGGTGTTCTGCTCATTTCAGTTTTTTACCTTCGAGGGCTTAAACGAGTTTTGACCCTTTACTTTAGTACCGCTGTATTTATATTCCTATTCATGTTTCTGATAGTACCAAAAATTGAAAAATATTCGCAAGGGCCAGCCATTGAATTTATTTCAGAATTTAAAGACCAGCCGGTTTGGGTTTCGACCTTAGGGTATAAGAGCTATGCTCCGTATTTTTATTCAGCCAAGACTCAAAGAGCCTGCCTGGAAGGCGATGAACAGGAATTTCTGTTGACTGGCAACGTTGATCGCCCGGTATATTTTGTTGTCAAAGTAACAGCCATGCAATCCATTCTCGATCAATACACGCAACTCGTATTTGTAAAGAAAAAAGGAGGCTTTGCATTGCTTCAACGAATTGACATTCGGGTTGAAAAATAATTCGCGACAATTGTAATTCTGAACATTGGAAAGTTACCCATTGGATTGTATTATGACAAGCTTACTTCACACGATTCACATGGAGTTAATGTTAATTATAAAGAAACCTAATAACAAACGTATGATCAAATTCAGATTAATCCTGATCATTGCCCTGGTGCAGCTTTCAGGAATGGTATTCAGCCAGAATCCATTAAATCAGCCTGTTCCAACCGATCCGGCTGTCCGGATGGGCAAGCTTGCGAACGGAATGACTTATTACATCCGTCACAACGAAGAGCCTAAAGAACGGGCAAGTTTCTATATGATTCAGAATGTAGGGGCACTGCTCGAAAATGATGACCAGAACGGATTAGCGCATTTTCTGGAACATATGGCCCTTAATGGCACCCAGCATTTCCCAGGTAAAGGCATCATCAATACGCTCGAAAAGCATGGCGTACAATTTGGCCGCAACATTAATGCCGGCACCAGTCATACTGAAACCGTTTACAATCTTAGCGACATCCCGGTGAAGCATGAAGGACTGATTGATACTTGTTTGCTGGTCCTGAACGATTGGTCGGATTTTCTTTTACTTACCAACGAAGAAATTGATGCAGAGCGCGGTGTAATTACCGAAGAATGGCGTACACGCCGCACTGCAGGATTCAGGATGCAGCGCCAATGGCTGCCGGTTCTGCTGAATGGTTCAAAATACATGACCCGTGATGTTATCGGTGATCTGGACGTGATCAAAAATTTTAAATATGAAACACTGCGTAAATTCTACCACGATTGGTACCGTGCAGATTTACAGGCAATTGCCATTGTTGGCGACATTGATGTGGATGCCGTAGAGCAAAAAGTCAAAGCTTTGTTTTCGAAAATTGAAGCGGTTGAAAATGCTCCAAAGCGTGAATTTTATGAAGTTCCGGTTCACAAAGAACCACTTTATGTACTTGCTACCGACAAAGAAGCAAGCAGCTATTCTGTTTCTCTTTACATTAAACACAGAGCTCCAGAAGCTTCTGAAAAAACACTTGGCTACCTCCGGGAACAAACGATCCAGACACTTTTTGGGATGATGGCTCGTGACCGGATTACTGAACTACTGCAAAAAGGAGTACCCCCATTCGTTACAGGAAATATTGGTTATGGCGAATTTGTAAGAGGATACGAAGTTTTTTCAGTTTCGACTAGTTCAAAACCCGATCAGGACGATTTGGCATTTAAATCGATCTATACCGAAGCCCAACGAATTTACAAGCATGGTTTTACCTCCGGGGAACTTGAAAGGGCTAAAACAAATCTGTTTACTTCGTATGAAAGTCGTTATAAACAACGCGATAAAATCAATAACGATCAGTTTGCCGACGATATTCAAAATCATTATCTGACAGGTGAACCGCTGACATCCATCGACTTCGACTGGGAATTTATCCAGAAAATACTTCCAACCATTTCTGTTGAAGATGTTTCGGCACGGGCTAAGCAGTGGATGACGCCTGAAAACCGCGTGATTGTTGTCATGGGACCAGATAACCCCGAAGCAAAACACCTTTCGAAAGAACAGGCATTGGCAATAATAAATGAAGTTGAAAATAGTCAGGTTGATCCCTATTCGGATAAGGTTGTTTCTTCGAACCTGATTAGCAAGGAACTGATGGGCTCGAAAGTAAAAAGCACCAAACAACTTCCGGAATTTAATGCCGTTGAATGGACTTTGGGTAATGAAACCAAAGTAGTTTTCCGACAGGCCGATTACGAAAAAGATCAGGTTGCCCTGATTGCAATGAGTAATGGTGGCAGTTCGAAGATTAACAACGACAAAGTGGCTTCGGCAATGATGCTAAACCAATTTATTGGTTCATTCGGAGTGGGCGACTATGATGCAACGGCACTCAAAAAGGCGCTTACCGGTAAAAAAGTGAGCCTAAATGTAGGCCTGTCCGACCTGAACGAAACCTTTAATGGATCTGCTACTCCGAAAGATTTCGAAACCATGATGCAATTGCTGTACCTGCAGTTCGAAAACCCGCGTTTCGACAAAGAAGCCTACGAAGCCATGCTTGGCCGTTACAAAGCATTTGTGGCAAACATGGCCAATAATCCACAGAAAATTATGAGCGATTCCCTCTCATTGATTCTGACATGTAAAAATCCGAGGACCAAGCTGATGACACCTGAATTATTCAACGAGATATCATTAGAGCAGATGGAAACAATTTACATGGATCGTTTCGTTGATGCAGGCGATTTCACTTATCTGATTGTGGGTAACATTGATGAGGCCACTGCCAAAGCGATGACCGAAAAATACATTGGTTCGTTAACGAATTTGCCCCGGAAAGAGAATTGGATAGACCGTAATGTGGAAGGGCCAAAAGGAAAAACTGTTCGTGAAATCGAAATTCCGATGGAAGTGAAAAAGACTACTGTCAACGTGATTTTTGATGCCAAAATGGATTATACTCCCGAACAGAACTTATTACTGAGTGTTTTCCGCGATATATTGACAATGCGTTACGACGAAGAAATCCGTGAAAAAGAAGGCGGAACATACGGGGTTCGGGTCTCAACCAATTCATCGAAATTTCCAAAAGCTGAAAAAAATCTCAACCTGATGTTTGATACTGATCCGGAAAAAGCCCAATACTTAAAATCAATTCTCTACAGCGAAATTGAGAAAATTGCAGCAAACGGTCCAACTGCCGAAGATCTGGACAAAGCAGTAAAGAACCTGCAAAAGAACCGCGAACAGGCCAAACTGCATAACAATTACTGGTTACAGGCGCTGAATACCTTTTATACCTATAATATCAATACTACAGCTACGGAGAATTACGAAACCATTCTTGAGAAAATGACCATTCCTCAGGTACAAAATTTCGTAAAAACATTCACTTCGAAAGCCGATGTGGTTGATATTGTTTTCAAACCTAAACCATAACAACCTTTTCTGAAGAATTGCAGCAACGAAAAACCCCTTTCATAATGTAAATGGAAGGGGTTTTTTTTGTGATCAAAAAAGAGTGTTCCCGATTTGGATTCAGCTTTGCTCCGCCCCTCAGTTTGAGCGATTGAGAAACCGATTCTCTCTGTTATTAATTGAGAGGGGCAGTATTGAACAAATATTTATTAACGATTTTATGAACACAAAAAAATCAGCAACGTGAAAAATCAGCAATTGATGTTAAATATTTAGAAGCAATCTATCAATTGTTTAGCAAACAAAAATGGCGACTTTTAGTCGCCATTTTTGTTTTAATAGACTAGGTGTAGAATCACAATAACCGTTATCTCCACCATTAAATTTTGGGTTACAATTCAAATAGAAGTCTTAATTTTCCTGATATAATCTTTTCGGTATCCTTGTTGATTATACCAAGCTTTCTTTTTATCAATGAAGTAGGGATAGTTACCATTTTGTGTAAGCGGATTACCGAATCAATAGCCAAACCAGTACCTTTACTATCTTCGGTATTTCTTTTGATAACAAAATCACTTTCAGCTAAATCTTCAGTTATTTTACTTGAAATGAATGCTATAATAACATGATCGTATTGACCAATTTCGGAAGTTAAACAAAGAGCTGGTCTAACTTTGGATGCAGAAAAATCATCAAAAGGAAATGGAACAAGTACGATTGAATTCTTAATCATTTAATGGTTCTCCATCATTTAATGAATAAATATCCTCAGTTGGGTCTTTAAGAAAGTCGAAAGCCGGATTGAAGGAAATTGAACTCAACCAAAGCTTTTCATCATCGGGTTGAGAAGTATAATCGTCAAGAAGAATCAGAACACGTACATTCCTTTCTGATTTGCCGATTTGGTAATCAATTTTCAAGTGGCCTTTCTTGTCTGTTTTTGAATTGAACTCAATTGCTCTCATGTTTTCTTTTGTCACAAAGTTAATAAAATCATGAATAAAGTATCTTTTGAAACATCAACTCCGCCTTCCACCCATCCAGCGTATTTAGCCAGTCTTTTTTTGTTCCGCAAAATTGAAAGCCATTGTTGGTAAAAAGTTGGATACTGGCCAGATTGTCTTCCGTAATGTTGGCGTACAACTGATGCAGCCGGAGATTGTTCGCTGCATAATTGCATAATAAATGCAGCGCATCGGTGGCATACCCTTGTTTGCGGTCTTTTTCGTCGTGTATCAGGATTCCAACACCAGCCCTTAAATGAAACGGATCGAAGTCGAACAGATCAATAGCGCCAACGGCAGTTCCGTCGGGTGTTTCGATAATCATGCGAACTTCTTTGGCTTCGTAAATGTCGCGTTGCGAATCCTTGATGTATTTGGCCAGTACATATTTCGAAAATGGTTCAAAGGTATTGCTCACTTCCCAGATTGAAGCATCATTTTCCCATTCGTACAACAGATCAATGTCCTCGGGTTCAAGCGCCCTGAACCTAATCTGTCCAAATTCAAGTTTTATTGTGCTCATGGTTTTCCTATATTTTTCCAGACTTTCAAAACGATTTCAAGATCGTTAATGATCCTGTAATCTTTGGCATATAAAATATTCAGTTCGTCTTTCTTTTTATCAGGGATAGCTTCCGAAAAAAGGGAGGCCGGAGAGAATATCCCTTCTTTGAGGCGCGGAAGATTATTTTGATTTCCGGGACAATAGCCTATCCAACTTTTTCGTCCTGAAAAAACTTCAAAAATACTACGGTAAAACCCTGCTTTATGAGTAATAAAACCGATTAAAACAGGCGAAAACAAGAGCAGGCATAAGCATAAAACCAAATCGAAAGCCCTTTTATTTTTCCGGTTATTTTCTTTTACTATGGAATTAATATTGACCACATACAAATCGCCGGAAGTGAAAATAGAATTGCTGCCAATGATGGAAAGGCTTTCGGGCGGCGCAATCTTGTAGTCAATATTCAGGTCGTTCAGGTCGAGCATGATCCTGATAATTTCCTGAGAAGGAATATCTTCTGAAGAGAAAATGAGTTCGTCAATTTTATTGATCCGGATTATTTCAGGAAGTTGATTGATGTTTCCGAGATAAAACGGGCTGTGAATTAATTCGCCGGGAGATACAAATCCAACCGTGTCTATTTTCAACCCTGAACTGACAATAAGTTCAGCAATCCGTTTCGATTCTGTCTGAGCCGCTACCACCGCAATTCGTTTTTGTTTCCCTAATTCAAGGTCTAATCCTGTTATCCTGAATTTAGATAAAAAATAGCGGTATGCCGGAAGAACGGCAAATGCCCAGGCTGATCCCAGTAAAAGCAAGGCCCTTGAATAACGCAAACTCTCGTCAACCAGTGAATAAAATACCAGAATGGAAAGTGTGCCCCAAAGTAAACCTTTAAAAATTCTTCCGAATTCAATTCCTTTTCGGTAACCTCCGTTCACCCATATACACGTAATCCAAATCAGGATATAAACCGGGACGGCAACATGCAGATATTCCGGCGGATAGTACCCGCGCTCGAATTTGTAGGCCTCCCAGTTAGGCAATAAAAATGCAAAACCGAGGTAAATCATCAATCCATCTATAGCAGGAAGAATGCCTTTTTTGAAAAATTGACCAGCTAAAGTGAGTAAGGCCCTGAAATAGATTGCCAAATTGATCAGAATGGAATAACGGCGGGCGTTGCCTTTTGAAAAGTGCTTCCGGGCAAAAATGATCATCGCGCTGTAAAATACTTTCACATAATTGATACTGCCCTTTTTGGTGCTTTCGCCTTTGTAATGAATGATCGTAGTTTCGGGGAAATAGTAATTTTTATAGCCTCCGAGTATGATCCGGTACGAGAGGTCTATGTCTTCGCCATACATGAAATAATCTTCGTCGAGCAATCCGACTTTATCGAGCGTTTCGCGCCGTAAAAGCATAAAAGCGCCGGAAAGCACATCAATTTCGTGAACCTGATCGTTGCCGAGATAGCCCAGATGGTAACGGTTAAATCTTTTGGAATGGGGGAAAAGTCTTGAAAATCCGAACATTTTCCAAAAAGCCACTTCCGGAGTGGGTAGTCCTCTTTTAGATTCAGGCAAAAACCTGCCTTTGCCATCAATCATTTTTACTCCAAGTCCTCCGGCATCTGGAGTTTGATCCATGAAGCCGGCAATTTTCAGGAAGCTGTCCTCTTCAACAACTGTGTCAGGATTCAGGAGTAAAATGTATTCTCCTGATGAAATCCGGATAGCCTGATTGTTTGCTTTCGAAAAGCCTAAATTTTCTTTGTTGCTGATTAGTTTTACTTCGGGGAATCGCTCTTCAATCATTTGGCATGAGCCATCAACCGAATCGTTGTCAACCACAATAATTTCAGAACTTATCTTTTCAGCAGCTTTAAATACTGAATGGAGACATTGTTCCAGGAAATATTTGACGTTGTAGTTGACAATGATGACGGATAGTTTCATTTCTTTTTTCTAACGTATGATCGAGTCTTCAAAATTCATCCGGTTAACGATTGACCTTCCCAAAGTAACTTCGTCGGTATATTCGAGTTCATCTCCAATGGAAACCCCCCTTGCCAGGGTTGAAATTTTCACGTTTGTATTTTTTAATTTTTTATAGATGAAAAAGTTGGTCGTATCGCCCTCCATCGTGGTACTTAAGGCCAAAATGACCTCCTCAATATTCCCTTCTTCGGTGCGTTTTACCAGCGACTCAATTTCGAGATCTGATGGGCCTATCCCATCCATCGGCGAAATAATCCCGCCCAAAACGTGATACAATCCATTAAACTGGTGCGTATTTTCGACCGACATCACATCTTTGATATTCTCGACCACACAAATCAGCGAAGGATTGCGCGAAGGATTGGAACATATACCACAAATATCGGTATCCGAGATGTTGTGACAACTTTTACAATGCTTTATTTCGGAGCGCAATTGAATCAGGCTGTTCCCAAAAATTTCGACATCCTGAATATCTTGTTTTAATAAGTGCAGAACCAGCCGTAAGGCTGACTTGCGGCCAATGCCAGGCAACTTGGCAAATTCGTTCACTGCATTTTCAAGTAATCGCGAAGGAAACCGGTCAACATGCATATTCCATTTCTTTTTTTGAGGTTCAAATTTAATCAGTGAAATTGAATAAATGGAAAATGCATCAAATTTCAGAAGATTTTATTTGAGCAGATACTTGGCAACAATGGTTAATACTTCGTCCATCCGGATTGGCTTTACCAAAATATCGTTGCACCCTGCATCGAAGCATTTCTGTTTGTCTTCGGCCATTGCGTATGCCGTTTGAGCAATGATTGGCAACAGTTTATCGGTTTGCCTGATTTGTGATGTAGCTTCATATCCGCTAATTTCCGGAAGTTGGATATCCATCAGGATAAGATCTATTTTTGAACTCTTGTAGAGTTTAAGTACATCAATCCCATCTTTGGCCCAAATCACATTTGCTCCTGTCCGTTGAAGGATGCTGCTTAGGTATTCAAAATTGTAAGGGATATCTTCAGCAATCATGATCGTGTAATTGCTGAAGTTGTATCGTACCGGTGAAGGTGTTTTTACTGCTGAACGTGTCATTGGAATTTTAATTTTATCGTAAGGCAAAGTCAGATAGAAAACGCTTCCTTCTCCTTCTACCGATTTTACATTGATGTCGCCTCCCAGCAAAATTGCCAGATCTTTGCAAATAGATAAACCTAAGCCAGTTCCCGGAGATTCACTTGAGGAAGTTTCATCGCTGTAGTTAAACCGTTTGAAAATATTCTTCAGCCTGGCTGATGGAATTCCTGAACCGGTATCCGACACAAAAAACCGAAGCTTATTTTCGTTCAAAATGGAATACCCAATTTCGATACGACCAATTTCCGAATATTTTAATGCATTAATGAATAAGTTATTCAGAATCTGTTTTAGCCGGTAAGCATCTGTGAAAATAGTATCATGATGCTCTGCTTCAGGAACATGAAAAATTATTTCCAGATTTGGTTTTTGCTTTCTTCTGAGAAAATTATTGTAGGTCAACTCCAGTTCTGATAGGATATCGCCTAACGAGCAGGCTTCTTTTCTGATTTTCAACTCATTCGCCTCTATTTTAGCCACATCTATAATGTCATCAATCAGGCGAAGTAAAGCCTGACTGTTTTCTTCAATAATCTCAGAATATTTGTTTCGTTTTTGAAACGAAAGGCTCTCGTTTTTCATCAGTTCGCTAAACCCAATAATTGAATTGATTGGCGTCCTGATTTCGTGGCTCATATTTGAAAGAAAATGGTTTTTATATTTATTGGCAATTTCAGCATCTTGTTTTGCTTTTTTCAGGTCATTTTCGATCTTTTTCAGATAGGTAATGTTTTCTGCAATTTTCACGTAATGGGTAATTGTCCCAAAACTATTCCGGATCGGCGAAATACTGGCAAGTTCCCAATAATGATCGCCGTTCTTTTTTTTGTTCTTAAATTCACCCTGCCACTCATTTCCCGAACTAATTGTTTTCCATAGCTTTTCATAAAAACTGGCAGGCTGAAACCCTGATTTCAGGATATTTGGTTTTTTACCAATCAGCTCATGATCGTTCCAGCCGGATATCTTGCAAAATGCAGGATTAAAAAATTCGATATACCCTTCCTTATCAGTAATGATGACCGAGATGGGGCTTTGAATTATTGCCTGATGAAGTTTTTTAAATTCACTGATTGATTTTTTCTCTTCGGTAATATCGCGATGTGTACCCAGTAACCTGATCGCCTTTCCATTATCGCCACGTAAGGCTGTTGCCCTGCTTCTGATCCAAATATAGTGCCCATTTTTATGCCTCATCCTGAATTCAGCTTCATAAAGGCGCAAATCACTTTCAACAAAACTATTCATATAATGAATCATTCTGTCCTTGTCTTCCAGATGTAACAAATTCTCCCAAACAGATAAATTGTCTTCAATTTCATCAGGATAGTAGCCCAGCATTGATTTCCACCTTCTCGAAAAAAAAGTAGTACCAGTATCTACAATGTAGTCCCATAATATTCCTAAATCAGCGGCTTCTGTGGCCATTTGGTACCGCTGTTCGCTTTCGAACAACTTTTCTTCAATCAGCTTATACCGATTTATATTTTTCAGAATAATAAGAACAGACTGTTGTTGAGTAGTTGGATCATTATCCGGAATTAAACACAGGTTCCACCAATTATACTTTTCTCCCTTTTTCAGTAATAAGTCTTTTTCTTTCTGCTTTTGCAGTTGAAAAACATTCGTGATCAACTCGGTAATTAAAGGCGTATTTTCGTCAAACAGCATAATTTCTTCAATACTTTTTCCAATGAGATCGGAAGATTTCTTTCCAAATTTCGCAACGCTATTTTTTGATACATATAAGATCATTAAATCAGAATTAACTCTGATTACCACTTCACTTAACTTTTTAAACAATGAGTCATCCTTCGGTTTTGAAGCATGTGTTGTTTCTTCAAAGCTGAGCAGTGTATATCCGGAACTGAGAGGTGTTACAGCCACAGTAAGAATAGTATTCTTACGTTCGAAGTTTAAGTGACTGATCTTACGCATTTTTATAGCCGGCAAAACCTCATTCTCAAAAAAGAAACGGATGTTTTCATTTAAGTCTTCTGTAATTTGGTCAATACCTGTATCCAATTCCAGATTTTCGCTCCTGAGAATTAGGTTTATCTGTCCTGAAAATTCTTCGATCAAAAGGCTTTCATTGAGCTTGATATATCCAGAGAAATAATCAGTATTATGGGTTGAAAGAGGCATAGCAACAACTGGTGTTTATATTCCTTAAATTTAAAGAATTAAACCATTACAAACATAATAGGCTTTGTTTTTTTTCTCTTTAATCAAAAAATATCTGATTTGTGTTTGATTTTCTGACATTTGACGACTAATAAAATAAAGAAATCTGAGGTGAATCCTAAATTATATGGAATAGATGAATCGTTTGATTTTATGTGTAGGTGTTTTTTCGAATGGAAACTGTTGCAGCACGATTCTTTGTATCTGCGAAAACTTATTCAATTCTTCATTGACCTTGCGCTGAATTTCTTTCAAAATTTCTTCAGGCTTTTCGTTCACAAAATTAACCGCTTCTGTTTTCATATCCTGATATTTCTTTTCAAGCTCCTCCATGTTGAGGTGGACCAAAGCAACCAAACGGCCTTTTTGCTGGACGACCAACGACTCTAAAACATATTCCATACGATTGATTACTGATTCAATTTCTTCAGGATAAATATTTTCTCCACTCGATCCAACAATCAGGTTCTTGATCCGGCCTTTGATATAAAGATTTCCATTATTATCGAAATATCCCAGGTCACCGGTTTTCAGCCAACCATCGGAAGTAAAGGTTTCTTTCGTCATTTCAGGTTCTTTAAAGTAGCCCAACATTATATTTTCACCTTTGGCCTGAATTTCGCCCCGTCCGGTTTGAGGATCGGGATCAGCAATCCGAATCTGAACACCTTCTACTGGGGTACCTGTTGACAAAAACTTTGTTTTTCCCACTCCGGCACCTGCTAGCAGTGGAGATGATTCTGTCAGCCCATAACCGATGGCCAGTGGAAACCCACCTTCCATCAGGAACCGTTCAACATTATCATCGAGTTTTGCGCCACCAATCCCAAAGAATTTAAGCCGTCCACCAAATGTTTCGTACAGTTTTTTACCAGCCACTTTGTGCAGTAACTTTCTGAAAAAAGAAATTTTATATAAAACCCGGGTAATAAGTTTACTGTTAATTTGTGGCAATATCTTCGTTTTATAAATTTTCTCTACAATCAATGGAACTACAAGCATAACGGTAGGCCGGACCTGCTTTAATGCTGCCAGTAATATTGATGCAACCGGTGGTTTTTGAAGATAATTAACTGTAGCTCCATATTTAATTGGAAGAATGAGCCCCAGTGTATTCTCAAAAGTGTGAGAAAGTGGTAAAACCGAGAGAAACTGGTCACTGGGGACAATATTCTGTATCAACCAACTTTGCTGAGCCATCCAGACAAGATTTTTGTGAGTCAGCATAACACCTTTCGATTTTCCGGTAGTTCCAGATGTATATATGATTGAAAGAAGGTCGTTTTCTTCAACCTTTGAGTATTCGAAAAGCGTCACGTCCAAATCACTCCATTTAGGTTGAGGCTTTTCTGAACTTACAGTAAAATCTTCGATGTAAATGATTATCAGGCCTTCAATCGGATCAAGTTTTGTGCGCAATGACTCAGAGACATACACCACCGAAACCTCAGCATGCTGAAGGATATTCCTGATTTCGTTTGGATGAAAGTCGGGCAAAATGGGAACAACAACCGCTCCCAGCATTGCAGTTGCGAAAAATGCAATGCCCCATTGTGGCATGTTCAGGCTAAGTACGGCAATTTTATCGCCTTTTTTAACACCCAGCGACTGGAGTTGCAAAGCCGTTCTTTTCACTTCAGTTTCGAGTTGCGCATAGGATCTGGTTTCCCCGCCAACAAAAATTAACGATTGATTTTCTGCAAAATCAATAAAACTAGCCTGCAACATGGCAGGAATGGTCAATTGCTCTAACCTAACCATAAAAAACTGTTCAGTATTATTTTTAGCTTTCTCTTTCAAATGTGAAAAATCGTTTAAATGTATTGAAATGTTCAATAACCAAACTAGAATTAAGCAGGAATTAAGGATTACAGTGCCAAATTGATCCTGAAAATTCAATTCTTTCGAATTCTGGAATCTATTCGTCTGAGTTTTGTCAGTTCCCAAAAATAAATAGATTCATTTCTTCCGGATAAGCCCATAAATAATTTAAATTTGAATGGAAATGGATCATAAGGAAATCATACAAAGCACCGGGAAATATGTCGCCCATGAATTTTGCTCTGAAGGGAGCGGACATGACTGGTTTCATATTGACCGTGTACGTAAAATGGCTGTCCGCATAGGCATTCAGGAAAAATGCGACTTGTTTGTGACAGAAATGGCAGCCTTGCTTCATGATCTGGATGACTGGAAAATTACTGATTCTGAATCAACCGCCCTTTCGAAAACCGAAACGTGGCTGAACAGTTTGAACGTTGAGACTGCAATAGCAGCAAAAATAATCCGGGTAATCGATGAGGTATCTTATAAAGGAGCTAATATCAGTACCCCGGTTAGTTCGGTTGAATCTGCAGTCGTTCAGGATGCCGACCGGCTTGATGCAATAGGCGCAATTGGTATAGCGCGTACTTTTTCATACGGTGGATATAAAAATAGGTTAATCTACGATCCTGAAGTTCCGGTCGATTTGCATGATGATTTTCGTTCGTACAAGAAAAGTGCAGCGCCAACCATCAACCATTTCTACGAAAAACTTCTGTTGCTGAAAGACCGTATGAATACACAAGCTGCCCAATCCATTGCAGAAGGCCGGCATCAATTTATGGTGGATTATCTCAGTCAGTTTTTTGATGAATGGGAAGCAAAAAGATGAACCAATAACAAACTTCAAATACTTTGATTATGAGAATTGAACACGTAGCCATTTGGACCCATGACCTGGAAGGGATGAGAAATTTCTACACTCATTATTTTGATGCAGTATCCGGATCATGTTACTTCAACCATTCCAAAGAGTTCAGATCCTATTTTCTTTCTTTTGGAGGTGAATGCAGGCTTGAACTGATGGAAATGCCCACAGTTTCAAATAACAGAAACGATTACAAGAAACATCATACCGGAATTGCCCATTTTGCTTTCAGGGTCGGCTCGCGGGAGCGGGTTGATCAAATCACTGATATGCTTCGAACCGATGGCTTTGAGATTATAAGTCCCGGACGAATGACTGGTGATGGCTATTACGAAAGCGCTGCTTTTGATCCTGAAAAAAACAGGATCGAGATTGTGGCATAACAAGAGATATTTATTTTCCCACAGGCATATTCTCAGCAGCATATTTAAGCTGATCATACCAGTCTTTCCCATATTTCCGAATCAACGGGTCCTTCAGGAAAACATATAAAGGGAGTTTTTCACTTTTTCCACATTCACGCCCAGGCTGGCAGATATCGATCTGCTCGTAATTAACAGCATCAAACCGCTTGTATTCAGTAATCCTGATGGGAAACAAATGACATGAAACTGGTTTGCGGAAAGTGATTTTGCCATCCAGAAAAGCCTTTTCAATTCCGCATTTAAGAATACCTTTTTCTTCAAAAGAATAAGCACATTGTTTGTTATTTACTAAAGGAGTAACCAGGTCGCCCTCCATATCAATAACCGCAAAGCCTTGCTTTTCTATTTCTTCCTGATGATTTTCAGGAATATTTGGTGCAATTTCAGCATAAGCTTCCTGAATGGCTTTAACTTCTACGGGTGTAACAGGAGCGCCTGAGTCGCCCTCAACGCAACACGCCCCTTTACATTTCAGCAAGTCGCAAAGGAATTGTTTCTCCAGTAAATCTAAACTTACAATGGTACGTCCGATTTCGAGCATGGCAGATAAAATTATTTCTCAATCAGAACATTCCCGGTCATTTCCGCTGGAATTTCCAAACCCATTATATTGAGCAATGTTGGCGCAACGTCTGCCAGAATACCGTTCTTAATTTTAACGTTTTTATTTTCAGAAATATAAATGCATGGTACCGGATTGAGTGAATGTGCTGTATTGGCCGATCCATCCTCATTAACAGCATTGTCTGCATTACCATGATCAGCAATGATCAGGATTTCATATCCACCTTTCTGAGCTGCTTCAACCACATCTTTTGCACAACTATCAACCGCCGAAATTGCTTTGCAGATTGCTTCGTAAACCCCGGTATGACCAACCATGTCGCCGTTGGCAAAGTTCAGGCAAACAAAATCAGCAGTATGGTTCAGTAATTCAGGAACGATTAAATCCCTTACCAACGGGGCCGACATTTCGGGCTGAAAATCGTAAGTCGGCACTCTTGGCGACTGGGCCATCAGTCGTTTTTCACCTTCAAACACGTCTTCGCGGCCACCACTGAAAAAGAAAGTTACGTGAGCATATTTTTCAGTCTCGGCAATGCGGATTTGTTTCATTCCAGCTTTCGAAATGATTTCGCCTATCGTATTG
Source organism: Odoribacter sp. (assembly GCA_013824715.1). Classification (GTDB taxonomy): domain Bacteria; phylum Bacteroidota; class Bacteroidia; order Bacteroidales; family Prolixibacteraceae; genus Aquipluma. The sequence continues at coordinate 29,823 of PNOH01000016.1, forward strand.
TTCAGGTTCGGCTTGTCGAAAATAACATGGATATTTTTGAAAGCAGCCTTGTAATTGGTCATGGTGTACCATTGCAGAGGCATGGTTCTCATGCCAAATTCAGGAAGATTCTGTTGGGTAAAAGCAATGGTTGTCTGGCGAAGGCGATCGGTGCGGAAGTTAAAACAAATGACTACATCGTTTTCCTGAATGGTAGCCAGTGGATTTCCGTTTTCGTCAACCATCACGATTGGTTTAAGAAATTCGTCGGTCACTCCTGTCTCATACGATTCTTTCACCGTTTTCAGCAAATCGGTTGAAGGAGTCCCTTTTCCTTTCGTATATAAATCGTAAGCAAGTTTCATACGTTCCCAGTTTTTATCACGATCCATCCCGAAATAACGGCCAATCAGTGAGGCAAATTTACCATTGGTTCCTTCGAGGTTTTTCAAATCGTCTTCCAGAAATCCAAGACCCGAACGTGGGTCTGTATCGCGGCCATCGGTTAAACCATGAATGAAAATATTTTTTAATCCGAAATCGGTTCCAATCTGGCAAAGGGCAACCATGTGGGAACTCAGGGCATGAACTCCGCCAGGGCCAATCAGCCCAATGAGGTGAACATTTTTGTTGTTCTCTTTCGAGTAAGTAAACGCTTTAACTATTTGTGGTTCGTTCCACAGCGTTTTATCTCGTATGGCTTTGGTGATTTTCACCATGTCCTGATAAATGACCCTTCCGGCTCCGATATTGAGATGGCCTACTTCCGAATTTCCCATTTGGCCATCGGGCAATCCAACATGCTCTCCACAGGTTAACAACTGTGAATGTGGATAATTCGCAGTCAGGTAATCGATAAAGGGAGTTGGAGCAGTTGCAATAATATCCCGTCTTGTTCCATCTCCTATTCCCCATCCGTCGAGGATCATTAGAAGCGCTTTTTTATGTGTTGCCATAATTTATAATCGTTTTTAGTATAAAGTCATCTGAAACGCAAAAGTATCGTTTTTTCACTTGTTTCAGGAAATATTACTTTGACCCTCAAGCTGAATTAACAATTTACTTTCATTGTGGTTTTAGAGGTTATTAATCGGTTTATTTTCCTAAGTGCTTTTAAGTTTGGGTTCCTGACAATAACTTTTAACCGGAGAGCATAGGGATTCGAAAAATAAAAACAGCAGCAATGTGGTTATAGATTTTGATGTAAACATTTTTTGCAGTGAATTTTTCTGTCAGTAAATATAGAAACTAATCCTATATGAATTATTGGTGAGTTTTGATTCCGCAGGATTTTGTTTCATCATTTGTTTATATTTACAAATAAGAATTTAAAAAAATCAGTATGAATTTAAGATTATTTACTTTGGCGATTACGTTTATTTTTTCCATTGCAATACATAAAACTATCGCCCAATCAACTGATCAATTTCCGATTACCGATAATATTGAAAATAAATCAGATCTGATTCGATTAAAAAATAAGATTATTCCGTTGACGAATACCGTATATCAGGTTCTTGATTATTTTGAGGCTAAGGGTGAACTACGATTTTTACCTCAGGCTAAACCATATACAAAAGTTTTTATTGCCCATATTCTCACCAAACTCCTTGAAAAAGAAAATCTTTCTGATCGGGAGAAAAAAATGGTGAGCAGATATTTATCCGATATTACCCAGGATTCTAACGGCTTGGTGGCCTACAAACAGGCTGGAAAAAACACTTTTGCTTTGGCCGGTTTCAGCGCCGAAACATCGCTCCGCACCGGTGCAGGCGACCATGGCACATGGTCAACCAGTCTGATCGGTGAACCTTATCTCTCAGGAGATTTGGGTGAGCACCTGACTTTTACTGCCGCAATGGGACTTGCTGTAGAACGGCTTACCCCGGATTTGTTTTACCAATCATATACCCGCGACAAACAGGTAGCTTTTCCAAATGAATCTTTAGGATATTCGTATTTGCCCTACCAGTTTAATTTTGAAACAATGTGGGCGCATGTCTTGGCCGAAGGAACTTCAGGTGAAGGTAAACCCATTCAGGATAAACTTACAGCCGGAATGATATATCATACCGAATTAAGCGGATCGTGGTTTGAAGGCGCTGTGCAATTCAGTATCAATAACCAGCGAAGGACATGGGGTCACGACCAGAACAATCTGGTACTTTCATCAACAGCCAGAAAATTCCCCGGAATCGAACTAAAGATTCAGCCGGCAAGCTGGGTTCGTTATTCATACCTGACAGGCTCACTTTTTTCTTATGCCAACCAAAGCGCCAATTACAGAAAACAAATTTACGGATACGATTTGGGGCAGGTGCAAAAAATGTTCACCTACCACCTGCTTGAATTCACTCCAAACAAATGGCTTCAAATTTCGGCTGCCGGTGGAAATATCTGGTCGAAGCGGCTCGAACTGGCTTATCTGGTCCCTTTTGTTCTTCCACATTTTACCCAGATTGATGTAGGAGATCACGATAATCTTTCTCTTTATTTTGATGTTGCCATACAGATTCCACAAATAGGGAAGGCATGGACTGGATTATATGTGGATGAATTCAACTTTACCAAATCAGGCAAACTGATGAAAATGCCTCATAACCGTTATGCCTGGCAGCTTGGCTGGAAAACATCTGCCTTATCCGGAATTGTTCCCGGGACTACTTCTACTTTAAAATACACACGGCTTACCCCTTTCGTTTATACCCATTATCCTGAAACTGATTTTAACACTTTTGGGAGCAACCGTCCGCTGGATATGACTTATACCCATGATGAGTTTAATCTGGGTTTTTATTTGCCCCCCAACTCAGGGGAGCTGAACTGGAAACTGGAAAATATTGCTGTGGAAGATTTGGTTTTAATTCTGGACAACCGACTGATTATTCACGGAACCAATGATTTGGCCAGTAATAATATCTACCAGATTTATGGCGATATCTACCGTCACCAAATGGTAGAAACTACTTCAATTGACCTATATAAATATCCACTGTTAAATTTTACAAAAGATGGAATTTATGATTGGACGGTCGAGTCGGAATTCAAGTTCGACTGGAAGATTCGTAATGCTAGTTCGATAAATTATTACCGTTTAGTGGGCAGTCTGGGCTATTCAAAAACCTGGTGGAAAAGCAATGCGAGTGGGATTACAGCTCCTGAAAGTAAAACCTTATTTACCGGAAGTATTGGAATAGTGGTAGAAATGTAGGAAAGCTGACAGGAATTTTAGGATGGCACAGAATCTGCATATTTTCAAAAATCCATTGGAATTGGCTACCCAATTTGCTGGTCATCTGATGAATTGGATTGGCAATCACACAGGGAATGTCTTTAACCTTGCCATTTCAGGAGGAAAAACGCCGGATTTGTTATTTTCAGTTTTAGCTGAAAAATACGCTGATTCAGCGCCATGGCAAAAAATTCATTTCTGGTGGGTTGACGAACGAATGGTAGCGCCTGATCATCCAGAAAGTAATTTCGGAGTTGCCCGGAAACTACTCTTTTCACAGATATCTATTCCTGAAGAAAACATTCACCGGATTAAAGGTGAGAACGTTCCCGAAACAGAAGCCCTCTCCTATTCCGCACAAATTCGGGAAAGCCTGATTTCCCGAAATGGCTGGCCGGCTTTCAATCTGATTCTGCTTGGAATGGGCGATGATGGGCATACGGCATCAATTTTCCCAAATCAAATGGAATTGCTGCAATCGGAGCGGATTTGCGAAGTTGCCACCCATCCTTCAACCGGACAGAAACGGATTACCCTAACGGGTAATGTCATTAATAACGCTGGCCAAGTTTGTTTTTTGGTTACCGGAACAAACAAAGCGAATCGGCTGACTGAGATTTTCACCAGGCAGGAAACGGCAAAATTGTTGCCCGCCTCACATATCCTGCCGCGAAACGGTAATTTGAATTGGTATATGGATAAATCTGCCGCTCAATTCATAAATTCAGAGTCATGGCGCGACCTGGAGTCGCACTCTGACTGATCAGAAATCAGGATTAAAGAACATTTCTGATTAAATTAATTCTCACCGGTCCTATCAAACCCGAAACCCGTAGATATTTCCCGGCATCGGGCGCATCAAATTTATTGATATTGGTTTTGGTCAGCCTTTTTTCAACGGGCAATGCACCATCCCCTATCAGCCGGTTCACCCACATATTGACCACTTCAACCTCCAGTTCGTTGGCTCCTGGTTTTACATACGGAGTAATATCAAACTGGAAAGGCGCGCTCCAAATCACCTGCATCTGGTGTCTGTTAATTTTTACCGATGCCATTTCTTTTACATTGCCCAAATCGAGTATCAGCCTGGTTCCTTTCATTTCCTGTCTTTTCAACTGGAATGACTTCGTGTAAGTAGCAGTTCCGGAGTAGTACCTGATACCCTGATCATCGAATTCTGTCCACGATTTAAGCTGATCTGTTTTAATACTTGCAGGCGCACCCCAATTGGGGTCAAACTGAATATCCCACTCCCCGAAAAGCCAAATCGAATGAGCTTTTTTATCTGATTTTAGTTCTTCTTTTCGACCGTCGGACCAAACCATCGAATAGGTACCGGGCTCAATGATTTCCGCATTTACTATCGCATCATTTCTCCTGAAATTGATATACTGATATTTTTTTACGTCCAAACTGAATCCCGGGAAAAACGATTGGTTGTCTTTCCTGATTTCAGTGATATGTTGCTTTTGCCCTGCATTCCTGAAGACAATAAATTTCGATCCTTCAGGTTCAAAAAGCAAGGGGATAATTGTCCGCCCGTTCTCTTCTCGATAAACGATGATTTCTTCAATCTGTCCGGTAACCGGATTCCACCATTCAGGCGTTTTTCCGGTAACCCTGAAACTGCATTCCACCTGTTCCCAGCGGTCGGGCAGAGTGGACAGATAGCGATATTCAAAATCATTGTATTTCATCTGGCTGAAGCGGTTGGTCACGAAATAGATTTCCTGATCATTGGTGGTCCGGTGAATATAGTCAAGCCCGGTTTTTGGATGAGTACCTTTGAATTGCAGGTCAGGCTGAACTTTCATGTCAGACAAAACCTGGTTCACATCTTTTCCCCAGATTACCCGTCCCTTTCCAAAGCTGTTTTCTATAATGGTTTTGCCGTCGGTTTTGCCCCAAAGCCGGCTGGTAATTTCAGTTAATTCCTTATCATTTTCGGGGAAATTACTCAAACCGGTAGCTTCGTCCGGACAGGAGCCAATCAGTGTCATTCCGGCTTTGACCAGTTGTTCCAGTTTGCGAAGCACATTCAGGTCAATTGCTTTTTCTGGAGCCAGCATCATAACCCGGTAACTCATACCATCAGGTAAAATAATTTTTTCATCATCGAATGAAACACGTTTCAGGATTACATCTTTCGAACATTTATCCCAGTCGTAACCGAAATTCAGCTCCGGAAGTTCTTCTTTCAGGAATACAAAATTCGGAACATCGTCGCCATAATAATACAACACATCGGCCACGAACAAACCCTGCTGAAGCATATAACTGCAACGATTGAGGTAGCTGATAAAATCATTAGATTGTTTCCACCAGGTCACGTTTGGATTGAGGTGAGTCCCGGCAAAATACTCATTCCCTGGCAATCCGAATTCGCTGGGCGACGAGGTAAAAGTATGCCAGACCATGCGGTTCACTCCCGAACAAAAAACACGGTCGATGTTGCCTTTCAGGTCTATGGGCGAACGTTCCCACTGCGGGCCGATGCTGGTCGGTCCTTCGGCGGCCACAAACCGTTTTCCGTTGGTATGTGCCACGCAGGCGCTTTGTTTTACTGAAAGCCGCTCATCGTCCCTGACGCGGTGCGTATTGGCCATTGCCCAGAATTCGCCCTGCGGAAAATCGCTGATTCCCATTACCTGCAAAGCATCAACAGGCGCCGAATGCGGGCCACCCGATTCGGGATGAATGCCCATTCCGTATTCGTGGGCCAGATTGTAAAACAGCCGGTAATGATTATCCGCCACGCAATCGCCAATAGTTTTGCGGAAATCGTGCAAAAAACGGTTCGATTCATTGCGGTTCTCCACTATTCGACCGGCAAGCACGGGCATGTATTTCGTAATGTCGTAGTCTCGGTATTTTTTAAACTCAGCCGGAAAATTGTTGGTCCAGCTTACCAGGTCCATTTCCCAGCTATCGGTTTGCAAAAATCTGACACTGTTACCGACCGACTGAGCGGCTTTGATGAGCGGTGAAATGACCGTTTTGCTGAATAATCCGAAAGCCTCCGGACTCAGGTGATCGACCGACAATCCTTCCCAACCGTCGCTATTGGTTGATGTGCGTGCCCCTGTACAGGTATATCCGTAACGAATAATGGTCCACTCACCTTTCGGGGCATTCCATTCAAGTTTTCCATTTTTATAACTACCCGTAAGATCAACAATTTCATCTTTTCTGACTGCCATCATTTTGCCATCACCGTCATAATCATCCCTCAATTCGTGTAGCGGATAAACGCCTTTCCATCCGATTTTTTCGTTAAACGATTTTTTTTTCCAGTTTTCGATGGCTTCATCCTGAACCGGTGCGCCCTCCTTTTTCGGGATGGCCTGCACCAGCACATCCTGATACATCAGTTTTTTTTCAGGTTGAGGCAATTCCAGGCTGATGGTTTTACCGCCAGTAACATCCACTTCCGACCACACCATTTTTTTCAGGGCAAATTCAGGAGTGATTGATGGTGAACCCGGATTCCAGCCACTTTGCACGTTCACGCTCAATTCGATGCCAATCCGGTCGGCTTCTTTCACTGCATGTTTATAGAGTTCCATCCATTCGGGGCTCATAAAAACCGGACCGGCAGCGGTTTTTCGGGCGACCTGGTAATTCGAATTTCCGGCATCAACCAGCGAAGCGCCGCCGTAGCCCTTGTCTTTCATTTCTTCCAGATCGCGGGTAATTGATTCTTTGGTAGCCATACTGTTGAGCCACCACCAATAGCAACGCAGTCGCGATTCAGCAGGCGGGTTTCGAAAGCCATTCATCAGATCGCTATAATTAACTGTACGATCGGTTTGCAGGGAATAATTCCGGACTTGTCCTGAAACCCCAAAGGCGGTAACCCAAACAAGAAGCGCTATTCCAAACTTTAACATCAGGATTAAGTTTTGAAGTTAAAAATACAGAAACAATACGAATTATTTCGGTTCTCAAACATTTAGCAGCGATGAAAAATTAGGAAGAATCGCGAATACATGGCCATAAGGAATGAACTATTTTTCAACGGCCTGATTTTTTTTGAAGAACCATCCGGTAAAAGCACCGGCAAATCCGGGGGCCAAAGCCAACAAAACAGAAAGCATAAATGATTTTTTCATGGTCGAGGTATATTTCAGTATGCTCGTTTCATTTTCCCTCTTTTCTTTCCAGCCATTTCAGCGCATCCAGTATTAACTTATTCTGAGTCCGATTGGTAAACGTAAACGACAATTCCTTGTTTGTCTGATGCTCGTAGTCAATGTCATTATGACCCATATTGATGTAAATCATCCGATATTTCGTGTTGGTCCAGACAACAGGATAATAACCGCTGTGCCAGATTTCGTTGGATTTTGGACCATTGCCAAGCGGAAAACTGGATGAATCGATTGATGCAAGTATATGAATGTCTTGATTGGTTCGCAAATCGTTTTTCCAACGGTACCATTCGTTGGTCTGCGATTTGAATTTCGCCGGAAGATGCCTCATGGCAGGATGATTCCGGTCTTCGACCTTTAATATCGCTGATGTTGGCCGCCAGGTATTGCTCTGGTACTCACCCGAACCGAGAAACTGATTGTGATACCAGTCCCAGTTCTGAGGATATTCGGAAGGTGTCAGGGCAAAAGCCGAAAAATGAAATCCCATGAATGCACCGCCATTTTCCATGAAATTTTGAAAAGTTTTTCGCTGTTTGGGCAAATCAGGCCGGGAATCCAGAAAAATGACAACCTGATAGTTCGAAAGTGTATCGGCATTCAACTTTCTCCAATCGCTGGTCGCAAAATAGCTGAAATGGTGTCTGGCGCTCATCTTCGAAAACCATTGGTTGGCTTCGTTTACAAAACTGATGTGTGCCTGATCGTTTTTAGCTGTGTAAAAAGCGATTACCCTGAATTTGGACGAGTTGCACTGTGCCTGAAAAGAAAACCCAGTGCAAAACAACAGGAACAGAAAAAATATTTGACGGACTGGCAGATTCATTATTTGCATCCTATTTTAGAACATGATGCGCCAGTACTTTTTGAACATCATACACATTTACCGATTTGTTGAATTTTTTGGTGATGCTCGGCGCAGCTTCGCTCGAAACCCAGATTTTAAGTTCGGCATCCAGGTCGAAAGTTCCGGCGGTTTCGATACTGAACCGGGAAATGCTTTTGTAAGCTATCGACATAAACTCGGTTTTGCTTCCGGTCAACCCCTGTTTATCGACCAGAATCAGCCGTTTTGAGGTAAAAATAAACGTGTCGCGAATGAGTTTGAAACCCAGTTCCAATTCTTCACCTTCGGTTAATAACTTTCCGTAGTCGCGGCTTAATTCTTCCTGGCTAACTACGCCTGCGTTTCCCATTAATGCTGAAAAAAGTCCCATAGTTTATTTATTAATTTGGTTTGTTCAAACCTATATAAAATGATCTGTCTTTCTGATGATTTTCTCATCAAAAAATACCAGAAAGTTTCGTGCTCATTGAGTTGGTTTAAGTTTTTTGCTCCAACTTACTCACTTTACCTCCACCAGCGAGAATGGCTCCATTAATCCGTTATCCATCAGGAAATATTCGGATGCTGCCGGTATTTTTGCTGGTGCACTGTTCCATGACCAGGGACCAAAAATCCAGCCTTCATTTTTCTGGTAGAAGAATCCGAAGGTGTTTTTCAGGCTTCCGGTCACTTTTACAGTGATTTCATTGGCACCGTCTTTCAGCAACGAAGTCACATCCAGTTCATTTGGCTGCCAGGCAATTAAACCGGCAGATTGTCCGTTAACCAGAACTTCAGTAACAGAGCCATTCCACTTGTTCAGTTTCACTTTAAACGTTGTTCCGTCCGTTTTTGCTACATTGAAGTTTTGTGCGTAAGCCACTTTTTGCGAATAGAATGGTAGTCCGGCCTCGCGCCACGAACCCAATGTACTGATATTTCCTCCGGTAATCCCGAAACCTTCTTTAGCGGGTTTTACAAGGAAATCGCCTAACAGATAAACCGGCATAACTTCGGCCAGCACGTGCATTCGTGGAGCTTTCAGGGTCAGCGTGTTTTTGCCTGGTTTCAGGTATTCTCCTACGGCAAACTCCGGAAAGCTTTTATCAATCCAGTAACTGCCTTCCTTTTTCGAAACTTCCTTACCATTGATGCTCACGGTCCACAGTTCGGGGCGTTCAACCACTGCACGGATTGACTTCATAGCTTCGGCGCCCAGGTCAGGATTGATCTGGAAATGGTAGCTGGCCTCAAACCATGAACCTGCTTTGAACAGCGAATCGAGTGCCAGGTAATCTTTTTTATACTGAATTTTATGTTGCCAGGGATTGCCCATTTCAACACCATTTTCGTTGAACAAACTAATCAAAGCATTCATAAAATACATATCCTTTTTATCCGATTTGGCAGTTTTCAGATCGAGGTAATTCACCATCATGATATTGTCCGACTCACGTTTAACGCTGACAGTACCATTTCTTTCCATCACAGTTTCTGCACCGCTAACCGATACAAATTCAGGTTCGGCAGGTTGCTGACCGGAAACGACAAACAAGGCGCTTCCAACCGGATCGAGAACGATATTGAAAGTCACTTTTCCGTTTTCTGCCCTGGCCGGAAATGTATATACCTTTCCGGAGATTAAATCGAGTTTGGAAACATATTTCCCCTTTACGGTAACTTCAGCGCTGACTTTTTGCGTTTGGTGCGAATTGACCACAAAAAGCAACTGTCCGTCATCGAGTATCCTGCGCTGATGGTATGTCATTCCGTTTTGAGTATGGTCGTACATAAAAAAATCGTCACGCACAAGTAGTTTCAATGCAGCAGCATCGGTCAGGTTTTGGGCAACAGTCCACTGTTCAGGATATTTGGCGGCCAGTACAGTTACTTTGGAAGATTCTGTTCCGTCAATCATCGTCACGTTCCGGTTAAACGACAATACCTTTCCCCCATTATCAAGGTATTTCTGCAACAGATCGTATGTTTGTTGGTCAATGTTTTCCATTTCAGCCGGAATAACTACCAGCGAATAGTCGCGCTTGCCAACCCGTAAAGTTTTGCCTTTTACACTGCCCAGTTCCTTCAGCACATTTTCCGATCCTAAATCGTATTCCAGGTGTTGTTGTTCCATGCGGTAAACAAAATTTTTAAATCCGTCGCGAATGGTGTTGATGGCCGGATTTTTATCTTTTCGCGAGAAATACATCCATGCCGAAGTGTTGGGTTGAAGCACCAGGGTCTGGTTTATTTGCCGGCCTGAAGACATGGCCATACAAATCCGGCCAATATAGTCTCCCATCAGTTTGTAGTGTTCCCACCAGGGTTCGTGGTACGAAAACGATGGCGGATAATCGAACTTGCGCACACCGTTCAGCGAATAATACGACAGGTGCTGGTTCACAAAATTAACGCCCAGCACAACTTCCCAATCAACTAACCGCTTCTGGGTTTCGAAGTTCATTTCCCAGCCACCGCCGCCATACGTTTCGCTTAAGGTGCGAGTCCTTCCGGCCTGATTGGCAGCGCTCAGCAATTCACGCACGGCGCGGTCATTTCCGAATTGTCCGCCCAAACCGGCAGTATCCAGGCGGTTTCCGAGCATATCAATTCCCGGTTGCTGATGCCAGATGTAAAATGCGGCTTCATCGCTGCCGTCAGTAGGCTCGGGCCAGCCATGTTCCCAGTAATGGCCGGTCCATTTCAGGCCTTTTTCGTCGCAGTATTTGCCCCATGGTTTCGCCCAGCGATCAATGAATAATTCAAGAATCAGTTCGTAATAATCGTGTCGCACTTTCTTCCAGTTACCGGTTTCTTCAACCAGTGAAGGAAGGTTCACTTTCAGGTCGTAGCCCCACCGCTGCTGAAAAGCGTCCCACAAATCGGGCGTCCAGCGCAGCATGGAGCCATTCGACATGGCGGCTTCCAGGTTAGGTTCATCAGTAAAAATGCCTGGCAAGGTTTTCCCAAAGTCTGCGATGTTCTTTTCGTAGCCTTTTGTCATGGTAATATCTAAAAACTTTTGGGTTACACCCGGATACAGAAGATCAACATAAGTGAAACCACCATACCAGGGAGATTTACCCGGATAGGTTTTCCGGAAGATGTAGTACGTTCCTTTATTTCCTTTTTCCTGAACGACTTTTGCCGTAATATCGGCAAATCCGGCATCTGTTTTCTTCAAAACCACGCCAATGGTATCAGAAATCCGGATGTTTAATTCTTCCTGGACTTCCATACTCAGTCCACTGCCATGCTTGTACGAATCAGGCATTTCTGCCGGAACATGCCCTCCGGCGAAACCCGAAGGATATGAGTTCTCATCGTAAATCCACACTTTCATATCCAGTTCCTTTCCTTTCTGAATGGTATAATCAAAAAGGTGGAACCAGTCTTCCGACAGGTATTCGGTGAGCAAGCCAGGGCGAGGATGCACAAACACGCCGCCAATTCCGGCCTTTTTAAATTCTTTCAACTGAAATTCGATCCCTTCCTCCGTAATTTGTTCGTTCCAGTCCCAAAGTGGTGCGCTCCTGTATTCAGAAGGCGGATCTGCAAATAGTTGTTTCAGTTCGGTGGAAGTTTGAATGCCTTCCTGAACAGGCTTTTTGCTGCAACCCAGAGCGAGAATGAGCAACAGGATGATTCCGGAGATTGCGGAGAAATAGGATTTTTTCATGGTTATTTTGGTTTTAGTTGGTTTAATCAAAGCCCCCTATATCCCCCTTGGGGGACTTTAGCGCGATACAATCGGATGTCTGTTTCTCTTTAAAGTGAACGTTCCGAACATGCTGCGACAAACTTCTTGGGGAAGGGTTGGGGATGGGGCTTCCTAACAAATCTTCACCACCTCAATTCCCAGAATCTTCCCCAGTTTCTCAATTTTATTCGCAATATGCCCCACACCAATGGCACAATGGTGTGCCGGACCTTGTTTTGACCATTCGTTTAAGAATCTTTTTGCTCCAATGGAAAAGCGGTAACGACTGTTGGTGTTTCCGATTTCGAGTACAGGTCCTGCAACTGATTCGCCTTCGGCAACCAACAAAAATACACTGTCTTTTCCTTCAACTACCGATAACAAAGTAACTGGCCCAAGTTTAACCGACATCTGAATGGATAAACCTTTGCCCGGTTTTCCATGAAAAACGGCTAGCGGTACCAGTTTCACCCTCCCTTCAGCAATAGCAAAATGTGCAGGTCCGTCGTGACCGAGGATGACAATATCATCTTTAAAATCCATCAGGTAAAATTCGGAGAACGAACCTCCGGCGCCAAATTCGGCCATGATTTTCAATGCCTGCGCATTTTTGACTTCACATTCGCCCGCTACCGGAATGTTTTTGCCGGTCAGCAAGGTATTTCCGGCAATTGCCGAAGTAACTATATTTTCATATTCACTGCCCGGTTCTCCTTCGTAATAATAAGCCATCGAACCCAGATTGTGTTTTTTGATAATTTTATCCAATGCAACCGAAGTGCGCGCGGCACGCTGAATTTCGGCAAGTTCACATTCGGGAGCAATATCAAAAGCAGCATTAAATTCCTGAATTTTAGCCTGAATTTCCTCATCAGTCACTTCGTCGCGGTATTTTTTCAGTTCACACATTTCGAGCATTTCAAAGTGCGTCCCAAATACCGCCGATTGTTTGGTCAGGTCGGTGTAAACATCCAGCATTCCGCCATAGTAATGGCCCAATATGCCCAACCGATTATTGCGCATGGCTGTGGCAATCCGGGCTGCTCCGGTCCATTCTTCAATTTCAGTCCATGCTTCTTCATCCTGAAGGTATCCGGTCACTAAATCGTATTGAATTCCGGAGCGGTTAAACACGCTGGCAATCTCAGGAACCGAGCAAGCCTGGCAATGTTCGAGCCATACTCCGGTCATTTTGCCACGATCGCCCATCTTGTTGAACGCTTCGTAATCGAGTTCAGCAACGGGTTGAAGGTTCAAAATCACAATCGGAACCTTCAGTTTTTGCGCAACGGGCAAGACTGTTGACGACAAAGCATACGTTGAAACGTATAAAAACACGATTTCCACATCCTGACTTTTCAGGAAGTCGGCAGCTTCGAGCGCTTTCGTGGGGTTGTCAACCATTCCGGCATCAGCCACCTCAACTCCAAATCCGGTTATCTTGTTCTTGATTTGTTCCTGATACGCTTTCAGATTGTTGAACAATCCGTCGAATTGTTCCCAATAGATGTCGAGACCAATTCCAAATAATCCTACTTTAGTCATATTGCAGCTATTATCTTTTCTGTATTTCTTTTTTACTGATCCGTTATTTTCCAACCAGTTCCGGATCGCGGCCACGTAAAGCGCTCCAAACCTCGTTGATTGCAATTTGTGAAACCGGACGTAAACCCGCCAGTGCAAGAGCTGCCCAAACAGTATCACGTTTGATGTCGCATTTTTCCATACTTGAAATGTTTGGTGTGGTATCGAAAATTGCGCCTTCCAGTATCGAAAGGTATTCAGCCGGAGCATTTACAATCAGATTTAGTCCTGAATTTCCAAATTTCAGTTTTTTAAAGATGACTTCCTTTTCCATTCAAGATATAAGTGTTTTCTGGTCGAATTGATTGAAAATTAATATGGTTTATATATCGAGTTCATCACATTCAGGGTTTGCCGGATCCAAACCCGGTAACGCGAATCGCTGGTCCAGGTATTTCCGGAAGAGGCAAAATCGCAGAAATGCACCTGTTTTGGATTTCGGAATTCACTTTCCAAATCGGTGCCTAAAACCAGTGGGGCAGTAAACGACATCCAGATATGTTCAGGTTTTTCATTCGAAGGAAGAAGCTCGACAAAGCCATTTTTGTGATGTATTACAGCAGTTTCATCTACAAAGCCATCCTGAAAACGGGAATCGCGCGCCAGTAAAACCGGCCCTCTCAAAATGGCCTGATGCCCATTAAGCGTGATCAGCCGGCCACTCATATCCAGTTTCAGGATAAGTTTGTCACCATTTTTCCATTCCCGTGCAATCTTGGAATATGTTCCTGATTGAATTTCATCAGGCGCAATCCCGTTCACCGAAATTGAAGTTTGATTGCTCCATGCAGGAATTCGCAGCGCCAGCGTAAAAAATTCAGCTTTTTCGGGCTGAACGGTAATTTCGATTTGACCGGATTCAGGATAAGTTGTCGTCTGAATGATTGAAACCTTGTTTTTCGGATTTAGCTGAAAGGAGGCGGAATACTGCCCATAAAAATTGATCAGGATTTCGTTTGGGGCGGTCATAAAAGCCATTTTAGGAATAAGTGCGAAGGCCCGCGGACCATTGGCATTGCAACAGTTTATGTGCATCGCGCATTGTTCCTCGCCCTCGTGGCGCATCCCTTCCAGCGGACTGTATTTGGCAATTTGCGAACCGTCAAATTTCATGGAAGCCAGCAGCGCGTTGTAAACCGACTTTTCAATCTGGTCGGCATACAACGGGTTTCCGGTCAACCGTAGAAGGTTGTTGCACAATTTAATCCAGGTAAATGTTACGCAGGTTTCCATGGTGTGGTAGGTCGGTTCGGTTTGCCGAAATCCGCCGTGGTAAAAACATTCGAACGCAGTTCCAGATCCAGCAACATTAATCTCGGTTTCGATGATATTCTGAACAGCCATTTCAGCCGATTTCAGATAATCCGGCTCTCCTGAAATCCGGTAAAGTTCGAGCAGGCCTTCGTAACACGACATCATCTCATAAGCTTTTTGTCCGTTATCCCACGACCACCAGCTTTCAGGCCTGGGGAAACGGTCGGCAACAGAAATGCTGCCAATTGCTTTGCTGATCAGTTTCGGGCCATCAGCAGTCTCCCATTGCGCTACGATGTATCTGGCAAAATCAAGATATCTTTTTTCGCCGGTTTGCCGATAAAGTAAAACCATCGGCTCAAGAATTGAACTGCTTGGCATACCTCGATAATTTCCGGTTTTTACAATGTCAGCTTTGCCGGGGCCAACTTGTGTCAATAAATGATCGGCCAGTTTTCGTGCCGCGCCCAGCGCTTTCTGGTCCCCTGAAATGTCGAAATAAGCCAGCAATCCGAGCAAGGTGTATTTTCGGCCCCAAATATCCCATTGCTGCAATTGCGCCTCAGTAGAATAATTGCCAATGTAACCATCAGGAGTTTGGGTGGAGAGCAAGCCGGAAATTGCATCCTGAATGATCTTCAGCAATTCAGGATCGTGATTGTATTCGTAAGCCGCTATGGCCGAAAGAATCCACTTCCCCCAGAATTCGGTTTGCCACAAATGAGTTTCGTTGCGGGTTTTAAAAGGTTCGATGAGCTGAGCGACATCCTCTTTTTTAATGCGCTGATTGATACACAAATCCATTTTTTCGCCCAGATAACCTTTGATTTGGATATTGTGTGGAGCCCATGGTTCGAGCAAATCAGTTTTTGCCGTTTTTACCAGCATTGATTTTTGTTGTGCTAAACTGAAAAATGGGATCAGAAAAACAGAAATAATCAGAAATCTTTTCATTGGTTTGGTTTAGGTTGATTGGTGTTACTCCAGAGACGAATTACAGATACCTCCAGAGTATAGCTGACCAAATATACTGAAATTGAAACAAAGAAGAATTAATTTACGAATCAGCAAAAAAAACAACTTGAAAGTCTTAAAAACTCCACTTTAACCTTCCGAAAGCAATTTGGCCAATGTCTCCAAATTCAGTTCCCGAATCCCCGAAGAAGAGCTGCCCGGTAAGCATCAGTTCCAGGTTACTCCGAAGCGAATACATCAGAGCAGGGCCAACATAAAACGAACCATCCAATGGGTTTACAATTCCGGAGAAACTGGCCGAAAACAATGGTGTAACCGGGTAGGCGGCCTGTCCGAAAAGCGAATAGCGCGCAAACGACAATTTTTTGGCCGACAAATCAGGATTAAACAACATGTTCAATCCACCGGCTTTTCCGGTTTTACCGTAGCTGTTGTAAAGCAAGCTCGTATGGATATACCAACTGTTTGAAAAGGTGTAATCAGCCGAAATGGAAGCAACAGTAGTTCTTTTTGATGATTTATTTTGTGGCTCGAAGTGGGTAAGCTCTCCCCTGAAACCTGCGCCACGAATATCGCCCGACCACCCGCAGCCCAATATCCAGTCGTTTCCAGCCTGACCGCCAATGAACTGAAAATCGTAATCCCAGTTCGAGAAACGGAACATTCCGGCCATTGATGTTTGAATGCTGTCGTGGCCGGGTTTGTAAACCAGTTCGGCTGAAGAAGTCGTTCCGGTATAATACTGAACACGAACGGCATCGGTTCCCAGACGTTCCTCATAATCAAAATCGAAGTAAGAAAAAGTGTTGAAAATATCGTTCGGGTTCCAGATCAGGTTCACGCCCCAGTTTACGCGTTGCCGTCCGGCGCGGATTTGCCATTTGCCTGAAGAATAATCGAGGTAGGCACGGTCGATCATTGAATGCACAAACCAGTTGTTGCCTTGTACTGAAATCCATGACAGGTCCAAAAGTCCGTTATCAACGTCAACAGTTGCTTTATATCCGGGAAAATCCTTCACCAGATTTCCAAACATCAGCCGGTTACGCATTTCAAGCACCGTTGTCAATTTATTGCTGGTGTACCATTTGAAATTGAGGCGGTTGTGAAGAATATTGGTGGATAAATAATTCAGATCAGTTCCCGGTATTGGATTTTCAGGAGAGTAAAACATATACAGTTCCTTCATGTAACCATTCAAACTCACCTTACTTTCCTGAACAAAAGCCTGAAAAGGAAGTAACACTAACAAACTGAATAAAAGCCTTGAATTTACTGATCTATTCATGGTTTATTTGTTACGGGTTGCGGGTTACGGGTTGCGCGAGGTACTGGTCTTCGGTCTTCAGACTTCGGTCTCCCCTTATTTGGTTCTGTACGCTCCTGCATAATCAATAGCGCACATCGTTTGATATTCGGGATGACTGCCATTCGCAACTCCTGCAAAGTGGAAACACGGATTCAGGATATTTTTACGGTGGGAGCGATCTGGCACACCATCGTCAATCAGCAGGGCAATCACAATTTGCCGGGCTTCGAAACTTCCGTAAGTAATGTCTTCAGCCGAGCAAATGTCCCATTCGCCATATTTTTCAATGCGCCTCTGCGGGGTTGATCCATTGCGGGTAATATGGCCAATTCCGCCGTTTTTTTGTTGGTCAGTCGCCAATTCTGCCGCTGCTTTGACCAATCCTTCGGCGGGTTTCAATATCGGCATGGGCACTGTTTGCTTCAGTACCTGAATACATTCCTGAAGTGGACGGATGCCCTCCTGTGTTTTTACCGGATTTTGACCGGGATATGTATAGAGTTTTCCGCTGTATGCAGTCCTGAGTTCTTCCAGATATTCTTCTGCAAATCGTTTCGGGTTGCTCCTGACTTTGTTGAGTTCCAGGATTACCTGCTGTTCCAGATCGGTCAGATAGGCAGAGTTTTTGGCTGTATTTAGTTCGTCCGGCCAGTTTTTTTCACTGGTTTGTTTCGCCGGAAAACCTGACCACAAGAGGATTGAAATGAATATGATGGATATTTTTTGCATCGAGATTTTTATATTTAGTTAATTCCATTCCGTCCGAAAAATTAATTTCGCTTTTTTAGGCTTTTTACCGCGGACGTTTTTTTCATATTCTCCATTTTCCCCGGGGCGCTGCCCCGGGCTATTGTTGTGATGCCCTTACAGGGCGAACCCCAATTGAATATTACATTCCAAAGCTTTCCCCCGTCGGGGGAACGGGAAGGGGGCTTCTTATTTCCTCACATCACTGATAATCTTTCCGTCTTCCAGCGTGATAACCCGCCGTGCTTTGTTAACCACCCTTTGATCGTGTGTGCTGAAAATAAACGTAATATTTTCCATTCTATTGAGCTCTTCCATGATTTCGAGCAGGTTTTCGGTCGCTTTGCTGTCAAGGTTGGCTGTTGGTTCATCGGCAAGCACAAACTTCGGCTTCGATGCCAATGCCCTTGCAACCGCCACTCGTTGCTGCTGTCCTCCCGAAAGTTTGTTGGGCCGGCTGTTTTCGCGACCTTCCAGTCCAACTGCTTTCAACAGCGACATGGTCCGTATTAGCCGTTCTTCCTTCGGACGGTTTTGCAGATGCATAATGAATTCCACATTTTCTTTGGCTGTGAGTACCGGAATCAGGTTATAAGCCTGAAATACAAAGCCAATGTTCCTGAGTCTGAAATCGATCAACTGAGACGACGACATGGTGCTAATGTCGGTTCCGCCAATCGAAATCTGGCCTGATGTTGGCTGGTCTAAACCACCAAGCAAATTCAGAAAAGTAGTTTTTCCAGACCCTGATGGACCAACAATAGCTGTAAATTCACCTTCATCGATGCTCAGGTCAATACCATTCAGGGCATAAACCTTGACTTCGGAATCGCTGTAAATTTTTTCCAGCGCTTGTACTTCGATGACGTTCATATAGTTTTGTATTAATTCCAAATTCCAAGTTCCAGGTTCCAAGTCGGTTGCTGAGGTTTTGGATATTGAATATTGGTTGTTGAGTATTCGATATTTTTTCAGTTCCAAATTCCAAGTTCCAAATTCCAAGTAGATTGCTGGTTTATTATTTGAATTTGTTTCCCTTCAGTTCAGAATCTTTCAAATAAATGATAAAACCTTTCAGCATTTTGCTGCATTCCAATGTCTTTTCCCAGGCAATATCATACTCTTCCTGAGAGATGTATTCATTGTCAAATGCACGTTAAAGTTGAGAACGAGTTTCTCCACAAGAGCCTTTTGAAATGGATAAAAACTGAATGAATTCCTTGTTTCCATCCCGCTCAAAACCCTCCGCAATATTATCCATCACCGAACCTGATGATGATTTGATCTGCCCAACAAGCTTAAAATCCTTCGAAAAATGATCCTTCAATGTGAGTTTATGAATCACCTTACAAAGCTCTCTGGCCAACTGCCAGACTTTTAAATCTTCAAACCGTTCAACTTTTGACATATTTTCAATTTTTGAGGTAAAGTGTAAATTTTCAACAAAGCACCCACTTGAAATTTGGAATTTGGAATTTGGAACTCGTTAGTTACATATCAATCCTGATCGCTTCTGCAGGTTTGTATTTCAGCGCCTTGCGTGCCGGATAAATGGAAGCCAGAATACCGGCAACCAGAACCAACAATCCAATTACTACAATCATCTTAAACTGAACGACCGGAAAAACCAATGAACTGTAACCCATATCTTCCAGTCCCTTTGCATAAAAGGAAAGGTCAATGCCATGTTTCATCGTGGCAAATGAAACGATCAATCCTAGCAATATACCCAGAAAACCACCGGTCAGTGTCAGCAAAACCGTTTCGAGCATCAACATCCAAAACACCCGGAATTTACTCATCCCAATAGCCATCAGCATCCCGATTTCCTTGACCCGTTCGAGAACAACCATTAACATTGTATTGACGATCCCAAAACCCAGCGATAATAATATAATGATGACGAAAAAATAGATGTAGATATCCCCGAATTCGTTGACGAGCCCCAATTCAGGAGCCAGTTGTTTCCAGTTTTGAACCAATAAATCTTTATAATTTCCAGCAAGGAATTCTGTGTTTTGAGTCAGTTGCTCATGATCTTTAAGATGAACAGCAATTTCGTGCGAGACGCCAGCATCGAGCATAACAAACCGTGAAAGATCTGATTTCAATACAAATACGTTCATCTCTTCGAACATACCATTGCTCGCATTGTAAATTCCACAAACCCTGAAAGCTTCACTGGTCAGATGTCCTTCCGAATCCTGAAGTGTGACCACCAGCTTTGAATGGATTTTGACATTTAACTTTTCAGCCAGCTTTTTACCGATCAGTACCGGGTTGCGTTTTGTCCCCTCAAAATACTGGCCTTCTGCCACTTTGGTGTGCAGATTGGTCACCGTTTTTTCTTTTTCAGGATCAACACCTATTATTTTTACCACAGTTCCGGTTTCCGAAGAAGCAATCATCGCCTGAACTACAATCCGTGGGCTGACGCCGTTCACCGATTCCAGTTCTGTTATTTCTTCACTAATCTTTACACCACCGGGAATGTAACTTTTAAGTTCGAAGTTCTCACTGAATGCCGGATTGTGGAGCTGGATGTGTGAAACTTCGGTTTCGACACCCGATTCGAGCCGCTGATTCATCCAGCCCCGGTAAAAGGTTGTGGTGAATACTCCGGCAAACATCCCAATGGTGATGGCGGTGATAATGACACCCGAACGAACCCGGTTTCGCCAGATATTTTTCCATGCAATTGATGCTATCATAGTTGAGTTCCAAGTTTCAAATTCCAAGTTCCAAGTCTGCTCGTTGTCCGGTTTTCGTTCTCCTTTTTCCATGCTCCGTTCCCTTTGCCGCCCTTTTATCCCCGCAGCGCTTTAATTTCTTTGATCTTCAGCGTTGATACAATCGGGTAAATTCCAATCAGCGCCGAAATAATGAATATGCTTATTGCTTGTTGCCAAAATACTTCAGGAGCGGTTGAGAAAAACATGTATGGTTCGAACCCGAAGTCTTCCATTAACTTTGCAGTCTCGCCGGTTAAAGGTACCGGATTTTTTGCCTGAATGAAAATCAGGGGCAGACTCACCGCGATTCCTGAGATGATTCCCAGCAATCCGATGAATAAAGTTTCAATAAAAAGTACGCCAGCCAGTTTACTTTTCTGCATCCCGATCGAAATCATCACTCCAAATTCACGCCGCCGTTCGGCAATCATCATCATGATGGTCCCAAGTATCCCAAACGCAATTACAATGTACAGGATGGCTTTCATAATCACGCCACCTGCCCGGTCGCTCTCGATTTGCTGAACAATTTCGGGCTGCATTTCTTCCCAACTCATGACTGAATAGGGTGATTTGATTTCCTGCTTGAGATTCTTCATCGTCCGGTTCATGGCATCGTTGCCGGCCACATTCACAACCAGCGAGGTTAGTTTATTATCGGCGCCTAAAAAACTTTGGCAGGTTTTTAGCTCCATATAAATGATGGATTTATTAAATTCAGGAGAAACATGTTTGATAAGTCCCAGAACCGCGAACTTTCCGGCAGCGCTTATTCCATGATAACCTTGAGTGATGATAACAAGCGTGTCGTTTACCTGAAGTTTGAGAAACCGGGCCAGTCCGTCGCCGATTACCACGCCATCGTCATTTGCTTGCAGGTATTTTCCTGAACTAATTTTACCGGCAATACCGGTAAGCTGGTCTTCGACATCAGGAACAATTCCGAAAATGGCTGCTCCCCGTGTTAATTCTTCTGCCGATGCCAGTCCGAATGATTCGAGCCGTGGAATTACAAAATTAACTTCCGGATGAAATTTGAGCTTGTTAATCATTGCCTGATCGTAATCGAACGAATTGTTGATGCTTTTGTTTTCCCAATAATCCTCATGGTGAACCTGCATATACCCGGAATAAAATTTTACGACGATTTCGACCATTTTGCTGTACGAACCTTCCTGCATCGAAGTCATATAAGCCGACAGCAATACCCCGAAAAAGATGGAAGACACCGTTATCAGCGTCCGGCGCTTGTTTCGCCAGAGGTTTCGCCAGGCCAACTTTATATTTGTAGTCATATTTAAAAGTGAAGGATTGAAGGACTGATTTACTGAAGGACTGATTTACTGAAGGACTGATTTACTGAAGGATTGATTTACTGAAGGACTGAATTAAGGGTTTGCGTTTTTTCGGGCTTTTGCCATTATTTTTAGGATTTCAAGGCTTTCTGTCCAAAGTCCTTTTGCCAAATCAGAATCATTTATTTTTGAAAAGATTATCAGATCAAGCCACATTTCAGTTTCATCAGCCTCCTCAACAACGATGCTTAATTTACTAAAAAATTCTGCTTTTGATCTTGCCCTGCATGAAGCTCTGTAATTGGCATAAACCGAAGTCCCTGAACGCAGGAGTTGATTCATTAAAACTTTAGATTCAGAATTAAATGGAGTCTGTTTTGAAAGTTCTATCATATCCAATGCAAATCTCCTCAATCTGGCTTTTAATTCTTCTCTGTAAGCAATTTTGTCAAAATTTTCCATGCTATCTGGTTTTATGATTCAATCACTCCTTCAATCCTTCAATCCATCAGTCACTTTATCATCTTCATATTCTGGATCGAGAAAAAATCTTCTTTCAACGGCACATCGAAATCGGTATTTTCAAAAATCATGATGGTTTTCTGTCCTTTTTTGGCGGCAGGGATCATTTCCATCCGGCAGGGAATGATGCGGTCGTCCATCTTTTTCACATCGCTCAGTATTTCGGTGCTGACAAGAACCCCGTCTTCATCATAGAACTCTGCTTTCAACCACAGGTAATCTTTTTTGCTGATCCACATCAGAACTTTTCCCCAAACCACCGGGGCATTTTCGAGAGGAATCAATTCGACTTTGTAGCAGAGATATTCCCCAATTGTTTCCTCACCAACCAGTTTGTGGGTGTAATCTTTCACGATAGAAGATTCGCGCACAAGGTCGTCGTTGGTAAAATCGGAACCCATCCACGATTGCATCATCATCGAAGGCGGAATTTTGATCATTCGTTCGATGGAAGGCACCCAGTTCCACATTTCGTTTTTGCGCTTCAGGAATACCTGGCCTTTTTCTTTGGCCGGAGCGGTTACATAAATAAGGGAATATTCGGTTCCAAGCGCCCAGCTTTTCATCGAGATGGTGCGCGACCAGGTGGGGCGTTCAATAGTCATCGAAAAGCTTCCGGTGCTCGATGAACCCCGGAATTTTTCATCCGATTTCCGGATAATTTCCTTAATGTCCTGGGCTGAAACGATTAAACTGAGAAGAATCAGAAGGAAGAGGGGAAGAGTGGTTTTCATGGCTATCAGATTTGCTTGGAAGTCTAAAAATAATCATTTTTAATATATTAGATTATGCACTAAGTGTCTTCAGGTATGATTTTACATCAGGGTAGTTTTCTACAATCCGATAAACTTCACATTCCCTGCAATTTGTATTTTTACACAGCTTTCCCTTTTCAGATGCTTCCCAGCAAGGATTGGAATCACTATGATAAGCCTGGCACTTTTCACGCTCTTCAGCAGAACATTTGCGTATTGACCAGCAAGGAATTAATGCCAGTACAGACCTGATCCCGGCAATATTCAATCCATCCTCAACGAGTAACTTATGGATGTATTTTAAACGCAGAATGTCCACCTGCGAAAATAAATTCCGGTTCGTTTCTTTCCTGAATGGTATAATCAAACCTCGATCAACGTATTGTCTGATTGAATGAACCGGGATTCCTGAAAGAGTGGATGTTGTACTCAGGGTATAAACTGGTGTGGTACTTTCAACTGAATGATTCATGATGATCCTTTATGTTTTAACAAATTTAGTCCTATTTTAAGAAACTGTCACCCTGTTAAAAATAAATTAGCCAGGCATTGTTTTCGCCGAAAAATTGAATCAGCCAAAAACAATTGCAACTTAATAAAAATATTTCTGTATATTTATTAAGTTATGTATTAACCAGTACAGATAATGTCAGTTTTTGAGTAAATTTGGAATTATCCTGACCCAAATATATTTCACCTTTGGACGATCAATCTTTCATAGATCATACATTTATCCGGAAGCTAACCGAAATTGTTCACGCAAACCTGGAAAATGAGAATTTTGGGGTAGAAGAATTAGCCCGGGAAACAGGTATGAGTCGGTTCAACTTAAACCGGAAGCTTCATTCCATTTCCAGAAAAACAATCAACCAGTTTATCCGCGAAGTACGGCTTGAACGGGCAATGGATCTATTGCGGCAGGAACCGTTAACCGCTTCCGAAGTTGCCTTTAAGGTTGGATTTAGCAGCCCGGCCTATTTTAGTTCCTGTTTTTCAGAATATTTTGGTTACCCGCCGGGAGAGGTTAAAAAAAGAAGTTTGAACGGTTCGGGCGAAATAAAGGAAGTGCCTTCTTCAGAAATATCAGACACAAAACAGCAATTTATTCAAACAAGAAAAACACCGCCATGGTGGGAAAAACAGATTTGGTGGGCCATATCTGTTGCCTCCTTATGTATCCTGGCTGTCGTGATTTTGATCTTCTATTTCAAACCAGAAACTTTCGGGAAATTAAATTTTTTTGCTCAAAATCACGTAAAAAACAAAACAAAATCTATCGCCGTTTTGCCTTTCATCAACGACAGTCAGGATCAGGACAATGTTTATTTTATCAACGGGGTAATGGAGGCTATCCTTGATAACCTTGCTAAAATCAAAGACCTCGATGTTCGGCCCCGTACATCGGTTGAACAATACCGGAACAACGAAACAAAAACAATCCCGCAAATAGCCCGTGAACTTGGTGTTAATTACGTTATTGAAGGAAGCGGACAAAAAATCGGGGACCAGGTGAGCCTGGTCATTCAGCTTATTGAAGCCAGTTCAGACAAACACCTGTTCTCGATGCGAAAAAACATGAAGCTGGAAGATATCTTTGACCTTCAGAGCGAGGTAGCCATTAAAGTAGCTGCCGAAATAGAGGCTGTCATTACCTTTGAAGAAAAAGAGTTGATAAAAAAGTCGCCTACCGCCAACATCGCCGCCTGGGAAATGTACTCAAGGGGACTTGAATTGCATAATATCGCAGATTTGGAGAACAACATTGAAAATGACCAAAAGGCCAAAGTTTATTTCAAAAGGGCCATTAAGCTCGACTCTACTTATTCCGAACCATACGTGCAGCTTGGATGGATATGCAATTCGTATGATGCAACGGATTCAGCATTTTTCTATGCCAACAAAGCATTACATTTCGACGATAAAAACTCAAACGCATACAGCCTGAGGGGTTGGCTTTTTTTTCAGAAAAACATGAAAGAAGAAGCAGAGGAAGCCTTAAATCTGGCTATCCGATATAATCCAAACTGCTCTCCCGCATACGATTTTTTGGCCGATATGTATTACAACAGGGGCGATTCGTATAAGGCAATTATGTACAAGTTAAAGGCAATTAAGCTCGAAAGCAATTCGATTGACAAGCGGAATAACTTAGTTAGTTTATGGGATAGTTTCAATAATGTAGGCCTGTATGCGGAAGCCCAAAAATATGCTGAAAAACTGATTGCATTAACCGGTGATTCCACTTATTATTATTGGACCTTGCTGCAAACAGATTTAAACCTTGGCAACTATAAATCGGTAAATAATTATGCCCAAAAAATTTATCGCACAGACTCACTAAATTTAGGCAAACTGCTGGGATATCACCATTCCTATTTCCTCGGAAATACTTACATGAATTTAAGGGAATATAAGTTAGCCTACCGGATGGTAGAAAAATACACCGGATCAATGAAAGAGCAAGGGCGAAAAGTTGAACCTTCCCACTATTTCGGATACGTTTACCTGCAAAATGGCCGGAAAGAGGAGGCCAGTTTTCATTTTGAGGGATCAATTAAGTTCAGATTACAACTAATAGAACAAAACAAGCCAATGGAAATTTCTCCTCCGAATTTAGGTCTGGCCTATATTTATGCCGCTCTTGGCGAAAAGGCAAAAGCACTGGAATACATGAGAGCCGTTAACAGATGTGCTCCATTTTTATATCGGTGTGCGCATATTACCGGATTAAAAATCAACCCAATGGTTGACTGCATCCGCAACGAACCCGAATACAAAGAATTTATTAAAAATGCAGAAGCCAGGTACCTTGAAGAACACAACAAAGTTGAAAAATTATTGCGAACAGAAGGTATTCTGATCACTTCCGGTAAATAATCAAAGCTCTTTCTTTTCTGAAATAATACTCAATTACCTTTTTCCAATTCCTTTTGTCATCTGGAAATATTCCCCTGATTTAAACCTCCAAATCGCCGGAACCGGCAACTTTCAATAAAAATTGAAATAAAAAGATCAAAATTGAAAGCTTTTACTTCAAAAATTGATATGTAATGGCTGGTGTTTTAGCTGAACTTTATCTGAAACAATCTTTCGTAATTTTCAGGAGGAATCCGAAAATCCTTTAACAGAGTAGGAGAACTTAAAAACTATCTATCATGAAAAAGACAATTTATTTGATTTTGCTGGCATTCCTGATTATTTTGGGAAGCTCAAAAGTTGACAATGTTTCTGCACAGGGAAAATCAGACCCTAAAAAGGTTACTACAGCACATACTGGGTCGTTTTATGCTGTGTTTGATTTATGGTGTGGCGATAAGGTAATTGATCTTCTTAGCGGAACCATGAATTTCCATTGTACCATGCAATTTGAAAACGATGTAATGTTATTTATGAATATGCAGTATTATGGATCTTTAACAGGTAAAACAGGGGAAGTATTTAAATATAAAGAAATTGCAAAATTTGATGCTTCTAACGTGAAATACTATAAAGGCCATATAAATGCCATAGGCGACAAGGGTAGCCATATAGTTATATCATTTACAGCGTTGTCTGAAGAACCGTGGTTTGTGATCAACAATGCCAAATGTGAATGACGTATTCCGAATCCTATTTGTTTTCAGGAGGAATCCGAAAATCCTTAACAGAGTAGGAAAACTAAAAAACTATCTATCATGAAAAAGACAATTTATTTGATCTTGGTGGCATTCCTGATGGTATTGGGATGCTCAAAAGTGGATGATGTTGCAGTTGTTAGTTCGGGTGAAAACCAGTTGAAATCTGCCAGAACCGCAACTGCGCTTGGGGTGTGGGATGATAATGCAGGAGTATTAAGAACTTCTTTATGGGCTCCACCAGTTGTTTATATAGCCCCTGCGGGTTATCCTGCATATGTTGCCAGTAACTATGATGTGATGGCCCATTTTGGGTACATAAGTCCTGAAGCAGTTACTGGTGCAGTTGTTGAATTTACGTTTCCTCATATTGAATATTTTGTTCCTCATATCACAAAGCCAAGTGAATACAGGACATATTCTGTTAATAATCTTGATAATGCGACGGTGATAACTTGTACTGCAGATTTGGTTAAGGGAATGAACCCGATGTTTTGCTTTTTAGTAAAAGTTGATTGTGGTAAAGGGAATAATGGTTTAACAACTTTTTGGACAGATATGAAAGTAAATGGTGTTTCGGTTAAAGGAACAATTAAAAATAAGGTATTTGCCTGTAATTAGAGACACTAGCTGCTAATGAAGTGCTGGTGAAGTGAAATGTTGGCGAGTTCTGATATCCATATTTCCATCACAATGTACCCGGTAAGATTAACTTATCGGGTACATTTAATATCGCACGGGTATTTATAAGCCTGGTAGCAACAAAGCATTGAACAACAGTTTATATGAAACAGGTGTCGAAGCCCTGAACTGAGGACCAAAAGCAAATAATATCATTTGTCCTTTGCCTTTTTTCATCCAGACCATGGCCGTTTTGCTGTCCAGAAGTTCCTCCTTTTCGATGTATCCTGATTTTAAGATGTCTTTTTCAGGGAAAGTAGCAATAACCCTCCGGTCCATGTCGAAATAGGGTTCGCTGGTTTTAAATACCGGTTTGCCCCTGTAAAAAACCCCAATGGTTTCTTCCAGGCCCATCGTTAGCGGATGATCTTTTTTGAGCTTAATGTTTACCAACGAACCCGGGCAATACAAACCTTTTGCAGCAAGCGATTTGGAAATATCCTGAACCGGCAGGCTAAACTCCTCTAAGCTGTCTTCAGCAAACTTAATCTTCAGAGGAACTGTAAACAGACCAGTTGATTCACCCCAGGAAAGGATTTTCCCGCCATTTTCCAGAAATTTCAGGATTTTTTCGAAACCTTTTTCGCCAATGCCTTTGGTAAACTCCGGAGGATAGGTTGTGGTGGAATAAACACCCTCTGCCGTTTTGACTTTACCTTTCATCAATACATCGGGATCTTCGCCCGGAAACACCAATACATCAAAGTCTTTTTCGAGCCCGGCCTTTTCAAAATCGCCGGGATGCAGCACTTTGAAAGGAATGCCATAACTATCGAGAACGAACCTCGTCCAGCCCGCATCCATATCGTGAAACCAACTTTCGACCAAAGCAATTCGTGGAACAGTAAGATCGGCGAGTTTATATTGCTTCGCATCCTTCACGAAAACAACCGAGCCGTTGCTGGTTTTCATGATTTCGTTCAGGGTTTTTGAATCCGCAGAAATGAGGAAACTTCCTTTTTTTAGCTGATTGTTCTCAATTGTGACATCTTCATCCAATCGCTGCACCTTTAATCCTGCCATTGAAGCCTTGAAGGCCGTTTTAAAGGAAGCATTGCTGTTTACATCAAAAATTGCCATTGCTGTATTCACGGGTACAGTTTGACTCACTTCTTTTTCAGGAGTCCAGAGTTGGAGGTTCTTTTCCAGTTCAGCGACACGAATTTTGATTTCGTCGCAACTAACTCCTTTGTGCAATGGAAGCGACCAGGTGGCGATGTCGTAAGGTTTTATCAGATCGCCCGCAGCGCTGTAATGACGTACCGGATATTCCTGAACTTCCATTACCTCTTTGATGAACGGACGGAAAGCCTGCGAAAGCGGTACTACAAAAGCGCCTGCTTCATAAACCTTTTCGCTGATAACCAATTTATTGTCAAGCTTATAAACATTAATTCCATGCTCGGTGAGCAGGCGTGCAAGGTCAATCCATTCGCTTTTGTCGTGTTGTTCAACGGGCAGAATGTAATAATAGGGAGCCTCCGTTTTTCCTTTTTCAACTTCTTTTTTACAAAGTTCATTCCTGAATTTCAGGATTTCTTCCTTATTGACCGAACAGGTATTAATGATTGAATTGGTTGAAACCAGTTCCAGCTTGACAATGTCGCTCAAATGCCACCAACCGCCCGGCCATGGCAAAGGCATATTAGAGCTTTTCTTATATTCCGAAAGCCCTTTTCCACTTGCGCTAAGCTCTGTAGGTTCAATATAAACCGGGGTTGCAACGCTGCAACTGGCCGCTTCGGTTAAAAAAGCGGCCACATTTTTCCAGAGGCAGGTTTCAGTTGAGCCCGGCCAGTAATTATCGAAAGCATACCGTTGGGCTACTCCCGAACAGCCTTCTTTCGTCAAATCTTTAATCATGTTGCTGCCAAAAATTCCATTCCAGTTCCACAATCCTTCATCAATGTTTTGGGCGATCGGATCGTGATTTGGCGGAACAAAATAACGCACACTCGAACCTCCCATCTGGTGTTTTTCGACCATCACCTGCGGAAACCAGGTTTTGCTGGTAATTTCTGAAATGGCCTTGGTATCGCTTTGCGACAGGATGATAAAATCGCGGTTATTGTCGTGCCCAACGTATTTGTGATAAACGCCCGGCATATCGCTGTCTTCGTATTTGGTGCCCTTGTATTTACGGTAATGCTCAACAATCATGTCCATTCCATCCGGATTGTGGTTTGGGACCATCATATAAACCACATCATCGAGCCATTTCAATTTCACCGGATCATTAGTGGTTGCGAGGTCAAATGCAATCAGTGGTGAACTTTGTGTCGGGCCAACCTCAGAAGAATGCATAGACAAGGTAGCCAGAAAAAATACCTTTCCCTTTTTAGTGAGCGCATCAATCTGATCGGCCTTCAAATCCGGATCCAAGGCCAGTTTCTTATTAATCTCACCCAGTTCATCCAGATTTTTAATGTTTTTTTCAGAAGAAATAAAAAGGATATACATCGGTTTGCCCATGGGCGATTTGCCAATTTCGCGCATCTCGAGCCGCGGACTGTAATCGTCGAGCTTTTTGAAGTAACTAATCAGTTGTTCATAGTCAAAAAGGTTTCTGTCGCTGCCTGGCATAAAGCCAAAGTTATCAGATGAACTTACTGCCTCTTGTTTTTGGGCCCGGACAAATTGATTTGGGAGAAGCGACAGTAGAACTAATAGAAAAATGGTTCTGAAAAGGGTGGTGAGAAAGGCTTTCATAGTTAGTTTATTTGAGTGTCTGGCCAAATATATAAATTATTTTTGCAAGAGGCCAGAAACAAGCCGCCAGTTGCAGGTATTCAGGTTAGTTTCCCTGCCTGCTGACTGTTATCTCGTAAATTTCATCCTGTAAAGCGCCGCCCCTTCAACCTTTGCACGGGTCACAAAATCAGAATGATATTTATTGGTCACATACGATTCCGTCTGATCGCAATAGTGTTTGCTGGCCGGAATTCCGGATTCCCCGGTCGGGATTACGGTAAGTGAGCTGTCCCAGTTACCGGTGTCGAAAATATGCCGTTCCGAGGCGCCGTGATAGACTGCTGAATTCTTATTGAACGGATTTGTATAAGGCCCGACTGTATGTGAACTTCCCCCTACCGGGTAAGGTCCCCTGTTCAGGTGAAATATCCGATCCAGAATTTTGACTTTCGACAGGGGATGAGCCAGGGTGAAGGTATGTGAATCGCCCCACTTCCACCCCACGGGTTCGCCGCCAAACTCTGAAGAGAGTTCCCTGACTGTTTGCTGAAATGAAAGCCCGATCATATCCCCGAAAGTCTCTGTCACATTTTTGGTGTTGATATCGTCGGCCCAGTTATCGCTTGGGGCAATGAGCATATTTTCCAAAAAGTTTTCAAAAAATGTTTTATCACCCACGAATTTGGTCAGTAGTAAAGAATCCATCTGATCCTTAACCAGATTAAGGCCGGTGAGGTAATACCACTTTTCAAAAATCAGAGCTTCGGGACGTTCTTTCAGAAGCGTGTAATCCCATTTCCCCATGAGTTCGAAAACCTCTTTTTCCGACCCTGATAATCCGCTTTTAGCAACCACCAGGTGCGACAGAAAATAGCGGGTGAACTTTTCCGCCATTTTCGATTTCTGATCGCCCTGCATCCGTTGGAAATCTTCGGAGGATAATTTTTCCTTCTCCTTCAGCATCTCAATAATCCGGTCCATGCGATAAGGCAAAATGTACCAATCGCTGATATAATAAGGATAATCAGCCGGTACGGTTTTGCAGTTTGCCGATGCGACATACCCGCATTCAGGATTAAAGGTAAACGGAAGTTCATCAAAAGGCACCAGCCCTTTCCAGTCGTAACGGTCAGTATCTCCCGAATAAACAAGGGTGCGGTCGCCCTCCCTGATTGGTATGCCGATTGTAGCTTGCAGTCCGATATTTCCATTGACATCAGCATATACCGCATTTTGATTAACCGATCTGAAGGTGCTCAGCGCATTCCTGAAATCAGTCCAGTTTGACGCCCGGTTCAGCAGGTAAACCGATCGAATCTCGTCACTGTCCTCATTGCCCAGCCACCTCATGGACAAAACCTTATCATTAACTTTCTTCTGTTCTGAAATAATAGGACCGCGATGAGTAAACAAGTTGAATTTAATCAGGCTGTCACCACCCTTGATCAGAATTTTTTCAGGCACCCGGATCAAATCCTTCCACGCTCCGTTCAGGAGGTACTGATCAGGATTTTGTGGATTGATGGTTTCCTGATAAAAATCGGCATCATCGGTCATCATATTGGTAAATCCCCATGCAATCGAATCGTTGTGGCCGGCAATGACAATAGGCTGACCAGGAAGAACCACACCGGTCACATTCAGTTTTCCGGGTATGACCTGATGCATTTGGTACCAGATTCCGGGAATATTAAAACCCAGGTGCATATCGTTGGCCAGCAAGGGCTTGCCCGTAACGCTTTTCTTACCTGAAACCGCCCAGTTGTTGCTGCCCCGAAAAACATCCAGCCCAAGTTCATCAACAATGGAAGCCGTTTTCGAAAGCTTTGTCAGGATATCGGCGGCGCCTTTATCGAGCTTAAAATCGGGATAAATGCTGGTTTTATGTACCGAATCCATATCCGGCATCATATACCTCGAAAGATATGGTCCCAGTTTCTGACGCATCTGATCCAGAAAAACCTCATTGGGCCATCCGGTTGAAAGGTCCCAGGCCATATACCCGACAAGATTTAGCGAATGTTCCGGCAGCCAGGGTTCGGGTTTATAGCCCAGAATACCGAATTCCGGGGGAAGATTTTTTCCGGCCTGCCGGATATATTGGTTTACCCCATCGGCAAAGGATTCGACACAGGAACGCAAATTTGCATCGGCAGCTCCAAAAACTTTTCTCGATTTTTCGGTGAACCTCAGCGAGCGGAAAAGCATATCCGCATCAACCAGGTCTTTTCCTAAAATCTCAGAAAGCCTGCCCTGTGTAACCCGGCGGAGCAGGTCCATTTGCCAGAGCCTGTCCTGCGCCATGGCATAACCTACCGCTACGTACAGATCATGTTCGTTCTCAGCATAAATATGGGGAATCGCGAATGAATCGCGGAACACAGTAACATCGGAAATAAGTCCGGACAATTTTATGTCTTTGTTATAATCAGGTATGGCCCTGGTTTTAAAATGATTAATAAAAATCATTCCGCCAATCACCACCACCAAGAGAATAAGACCGATAACCGTCAGTAATTTTTTCATAGATTTGGCTTTTAATGATCAGCAAGTTAGTAAAATAGTTACCATGTTATACCATTGGGTATTTCTTGAATATTTCTTCTGATTTTGCCAGTATGTCAACATACTGGGCGCGCTGATAAGTGTATGGATCTTTCATATTTTTCCGGGATAAATTTCCACGGAAATCATCGAGTTTTTTATAGCCTTTTTTGTCCATCCATTCCTGAATTTCAGTAAGTATGGTTGCAACATAAGCCGGCTGATTTTTATAAATAGTTGAAACGACCTGAACAACATCGGCGCCGGCAAGTATCAGCCTGATTACATCCTCAGCATTATAAATACCTCGGCTGGCACAAATACTGCCCTCAATGTTTCCGTGAAGTAATCCAACATAGCGCAAAGCAAGATGATGGTCGCGCGATTGGGTTAACTCCCAGGGGAAATGAAAAATTTCCTGGTCAATATCAATTTCTGGCTGAAAGAACCGGTTGAACATGATAAATCCGTCAATTCCGGCTTCGTCCAGTTTCTTGATGAAATTCAAAGTGTTGGTATAAAACGGGCTTAGTTTTACAGAAACGGGAATTTTAACCGCCTTTTTTACGCTTTTTACAATCTGATATTGCTTATCTTCAATGGATGATGCCCCTATTTCAAAATATCCGGGTGTTGCATACAGGTTTAGTTCCAGGCCATCAATTCCGGTTTCTTCAAGCTTTTTGGCATATTCCACCCAACTGGGTTCATAAATGGCATTCAGGCTGGCAAAAACGGGAACAGAGGTAGCCTGTTTGAGTTTTTTAAGCTGAAGCAAATGTTCTTTGGGTCCGGCATGCTCCAGATCAGGAAAAATACGTCCCATTTCCGAATTCCGGTTGGCATATTCGTTCAGTTCTTCATCAAACTGAAGGCTTTCCAACTGAATCTGCTCTTCGAAAAGTGACTTGTAAACGATTGCGGCGATACCAGCTTCTTCAAGCTCTTTAACCACTTCAGGTTTGGTGACGAGATTGCTGGCGCCCAAAATCAAAGGGTTTTTTAATTTGACGCCCATGTAGGTTGTTGATAAATCTGACATATGATCTGTTTTAGTGTTGTAGTCTTTCAAATAAACTCTGGTTGGGTGTATTTTGTTCAGCAAAGTATAAAAAAAAGAAACCCCGGAGTCGTTCTCCGGGGTTTGTATGATTCAAGTCTAAATGCACGTGAATGAAGTAAAGTCAAACTGCCGTTTACAACAGGCTAAAGGCAACAGTTAAACCTACCATTACAATCGAAACCATGCTCATCAGTTTAATCAGGATGTTTAACGACGGGCCTGAAGTGTCTTTAAACGGATCGCCAACAGTATCGCCTGTTATAGCTGCCTTGTGACTATCAGAACCTTTTCCGCCGTGATGGCCTTCTTCAATGTATTTCTTCGCATTATCCCATGCACCGCCTGAATTGGCCATAAAAATAGCCAGGATAAATCCGGTTGAGATTCCACCTAACAGCAAACCAACAACTCCAGAAACACCAAAAACGACACCTGTTGCAATCGGGATAAAAATGGCCAGAAAAGAAGGAAGCATCATCTCTTTCTGTGCCCCTTTGGTTGAAATTTCAACACAGCGGGCATAATCAGGTTCAGCTTTTCCTTCCAAAATACCTTTAATTTCACGGAACTGACGGCGAACTTCTTCAACCATGCTTTGTGCAGCACGGCCAACGGCATTCATGGTTAAACCACTGAATAAAAATGCAGCCATAGATCCGACGAAAGCTCCGACCAATACACGCGGGTTCATAATGTCAAGGTGCAAATATTCTATCATCTGAGGGATTGTGGCTTTATGGATATCTACGTTCATAGTTTGCAAAAATAATTCTGCCTTTTCCGGAATTCGTGCTATGGCAATTTTTACTTCTTCGATATACGATGCCATCAAAGCCAAAGCTGTTAATGCAGCCGAACCAATAGCAAATCCTTTTCCGGTGGCAGCAGTAGTATTCCCAAGTGTGTCCAGGGCATCGGTACGTTTGCGCACTTCCGGGCCCAAACCGCTCATTTCTGCGTTTCCTCCGGCGTTGTCGGCAATTGGGCCATAAGCGTCGGTAGCCAACGTAATTCCCAGGGTTGATAACATACCAACGGCAGCAATGGCAATTCCGTAGAGACCAAAGCTGATGTTTGCAAAATTGAACCCGGAAGCAAACAAGAAGGCAAGAATAATGGAAGTGCCAACAATCAACACCGGAATAGCAGTAGAAATCATTCCGGTACCAATACCCGAAATAATTACGGTTGCCGGTCCTGTCTTTGATGAATCTGCGATCAATTGTGTTGGTTTATATCCTGAAGAAGTATAGTATTCGGTAATTTTACCGATACCAATACCTCCAGCCAAACCAGCCATCATTGCACCCCAAATTCCCAGGAAGTTAGGAAGATCAAGGTATTTCAGAACCAAAAAGGAAAAAATTGCAATTCCCACCGAACTGATATTAACACCACGGCCAAGTGCAGCCAGCAATTGTTTTTGTGAAGCGCCTTCTTTGGCTCTTACCATGAAAATACCAAGTATGGAAAGGATGATTCCAACAGCAGCAATAACCATAGGCGCCACAACGGCATTAAATTGAATTTTCAGTGCTTCTTCGGCATTAACATTGATTCCGATTGCAGCCAAATTTGCTGCTACAAAAGCAGTTGCACCAAGAGCGGCTGTAGAAAGAATAGCGCCGCAGTACGATTCATACAGGTCGGCGCCCATTCCGGCAACATCGCCTACATTATCGCCCACATTGTCGGCAATGGTTGCAGGGTTGCGTGGATCGTCTTCCGGAATCCCGGCTTCCACTTTTCCAACCAGGTCGGCACCTACATCGGCCGCTTTGGTGAAAATACCTCCACCAACACGGGCAAACAAGGCCTGGGTTGAAGCGCCCATTCCAAATGTTAGTGTGGTTGTCGTAATGATGATTAATTTCATGGAAGGATCAGCTAAAATCATCGAATTGGTTGCAGTGTCGAGCGCACCTATTACAAATTGCAGGGCATAGAACCAAATGGAAATATCAAGCAATCCCAATCCGACCACTACCAAACCCATAACTGCCCCTGAACGGAATGCAATCCGAAGTCCGTCGTTCAACGAACGCATGGCAGCATTGGCCGTACGGGCCGATGCATAAGTTGCCGTCTTCATTCCAAAGAAACCTGCCAATCCAGAGAAGAACCCACCTGTTAGAAATGCAAACGGGACCCAGGGGTTTTGAATTTTTAACACATAAGCCATGATGGTAAACAAAATGGTTATGACCACGAAAACGATAAAAACAACTTTATACTGTTGTCTGAGATAAGCCATTGCGCCATCACGGACGTGTTGGGCAATTTTTTTCATCGTGTCGGTACCTTCGCTTTCCTTCATCATTTGTTTAAAGAAAAACCAGGCAAAAAGTAGTGCCAGAATCGAACTGACAGGCACCAGCCAGAAAATAGAATTCATAAGCTTTTGTTTTATTGCAACAAAGTTGCTGTTAGTTAATTGTGTTTTTTGTGAATTGAAAGGCCGAAATTAACATTTAAAGTCTCCTCTGCTCAAGTAGTTTTGATGTTATTTGACAGCAACTTTCAGCTCATTAGCTGGAAGACAAAAATAAAAATTCATAACTAACGATGTGTTTATATGCCCAATTAGTATCAATTTACAAACAATATCTTAATATTGGTATTAATTCAGCCTTACAGGTATTTCAGGCCAATTATTATTCCGACAAAGGCTGATAACCACAGCGAACAGGCAATCAAGGCAAGAAAAGTAGTTTAATAAAATGGCTTTTTCATGAAAGATAAGGCAATTTTGGAAGCAAAAAAACTTTCTAAACGAACTGAACCTGACTAATTTCAGTTGCAAAGTTATGCAACGATTTTTCTATTTTCTCGACCGTTTAATGGCTTGGTTTGCTCATTCCGGTAACATAGTGGCTTAATTGACCTTGTGCAACGCCTGTTAACCGTCCCAGCCCAGCCAATGATTAATATTACATCACAGAATTAAACTCAGCTCCAATTTTGCGGATTCCGTCAATTATTTTTTGTCTCTGGGCAGGGCGGGGATTTCTGTGCCCTGTTGCATAGTGACCCAAAAGTCGTTCATTTATTCCGGTAACACGTGCCAATGCCGACCGGGTAAGAATGCCATTAAAATGATGCAGTATAGCCAATGTGTTTAACTCGAATTCCAATTCATAAGCGCCTTGCAGCATTTTGGGTATTTCGTCGCCATCGGCCTGCAAGGCTTCCAGATGCCAGGCCAAAGATTCTATATATGCCTTTTTTACCCCATCTAATGTTTTATGAGTGGCCACGCAGCCAGGCACTTCATTGCTTCCGGCGCCGTAATTATCCAACCATCCAATTTGTACTTTAATTTTTTGCATCATATTGTATTTTAATTTGTCTGGAACTATCGCCAACCCGCTTGTTTAAAAATAATGTTTAATAAAAACTGTTCTAAAGTTTCGCTTGGCTTACCATTTACAGTAACTTTTCCTTTTTTTGTAGCGTGTTTGAATTGCCTGTGGCTGCCCTTTTGATCAGATAAATGCCATCCATCATCAATGAGCATTTTCAAGACCTCGGCAACCTTAAGCTTTTTCATGAATTTGTTTCGTAATATGGAGCAAAGATAGTATAAAAGGTATCATTAATACGATGTTTCTTCAGTATTTAAACTTATTCTTTTACAAACTTCCTGACATTGAATGATCCATCCTGAACAAGATTCAGAAAATACATTCCTGAAGCCAGAGGTCCAATATCTAATTGTGTTTTCGATTCTGAAACAGCTTGCTTGATGATTTCCTCACCTCTCAGATTATATACCGAAACATATCCATTTCCTGCAGATTGCTCCATGGTCAATTGATTTTGTGCCGGATTGGGGAAAACTTTCAGGCCCGATCCTGATTGCTTCATCGTTGTTCCTGAAATTTTCGACTTGTAATAAAGTTTGAAAAAAGATTTCCCGGTAGCTCGGTTCAGCCGTTTCCAGCCATCAGGCAGAGTGGTCAAGGAAATCGCCGTTCCGGAGAAATACTCGGTAACTTTGGTGATTTCCTGAATTTCGAAGGGTAAATCAGTCACATTCATATCAAGATAATTTTGTTTTCCGATGAAAGAAACCAACAGGTAATCGGCGAATTTCTCTAAAAAAACCGATTGGCTTGTCCGCAAACCTTTCAAACTTGCTTCTGTCCCGAATGGATTAAAAAACAAACGGTTTCGGGTCAATGTAAATCCAATGGTTTTGTTGTCAATGACCAGTTTAAAAGCTTCATCTGTTTTCCCGCCGGAAGCAAAAAATCCCTTGGCAGCAAGGGTCATGTTGTTCCAGACATGTGGAATGGCATCGAAGTTTGCCACTACCTTCCAGCCATTTTCAAATGTAGTTTCCTGAATCTGATGATCGCTGCTCAAAAACTGATGACCGGTCATTTTTGAATAGCCAACATTCCGGGTTACAGCCGTTATCAAATGATATCCGGAGATAAATTTTTCGAGGTTGGCATACCAGTATTGCTTCGAAGGTGGCATATACAAAGGCATGGTCCCATACAGGATGTTCCATAGGTTTTTATCGTCCCAGTATGCCGGAACTTTCGAGGCTCCGTCACCCGTGTACCAGGTTGGGATATGAACATCGTGGTAAACCAGACCATGCAGCGGAATTCGCATGGCCGGACTAATGTTTTGCCCGGCATAGTCCAGATCAGTTGGCTCCAGCGGTTGCGACCAATCGTATCCGGCATTTTTTGCCGGAATAATAGTCATGGTCCCTTCGCCGTAATCCGCGTTTGGGAATGCAAAATCATGGGCTTCCTCCACGCCGGTTACTAAATTCAAATCGTTTTTTATGTAGCTGAGTAATGTATTGCGGGCTTCGGCATCCTGTTTCCGGGTAACGGGATGAACCGCTGAGTAACATTCCTCGAGCGAGGCTGCCAGTTCGACATCTATAAACCTGGAGTTGTACCGGTTTGTGGCTAAATCCTCCGGAACATGTTTTTTCGCGTAAGCCAGATGCGTTTCGGCACAGGTATAATATCCCTGAAATGGCTGACTATTTACATAGGCCAGCCAGCCTTTTTTCAACTGCCCTGTTGCATCAACGATCACATCACCCGGATAGCCTTCGGTCCGGTAGGAACTCCACTCCGGATGATCGGGGGGCCAGACATCGGTAAAAATATCGTACCGGTTCGATAAAAATCCGCGCGCATTTATGGCATCAATCAGTACCGAAAAATTAGGTTTTCCCCAGCCTCCGGTTAAATTCCACATGGCTTTGTCGAGTCCCATCAACTTCACGGTATCCAAAAATTCAGGTTTAATATTCATGGATATTGGCCAGAAGTCAACCGCTCCGATGAGTTTGTCAATATTCGGATTTTCGAGTTTTTTTTGAGTGAAGGTTTTTACATATCCCAGTTTTTCGGCATGTTCGCGATACCAGTTGCACATTTCCAGATATCCATTGTCAACCAATACCAGATAAACCGTTCGGTTGTAGCTCAGCGTGTTTTTTGCAGGTTTCTGATTGAGCTGAAAGCTGTAATAGCTCTGGCCCAAAGGTTTTTGAAATTGAAATTCGGCATCCCACTGATCGTCGGTGGCAACCATGTAGCCATCTTTCAGATTGGTAACCCCGACAAATGGCATGGTTGACTTCCATCCATAAGTTGTAAAATTTCCAAATGGATTGTTGCTACTAACGGGCAGCATAATCCCGGTACCACGGGGGATGATCAGAAAATCAGATGCCTGACTTGAAATTATTCCCGGAAATTTGATATCCGAATTTAAAACCATTGATGCGTCTCCCGAAGTTTTCATTTTAAGCGCTTTTCCTTCAAGCGAAAACTCTATCGAAACCGGTGTTTTTGACTCGTTCAGCATTTCGGCCTTAACAAGGATGGATTGCGGGCTGATCTGATCAACTGATTTCGTAACCACAAACTGGGCCCAGCCGGTCTGATAACTCTTTGCACTGGCTTTATTGGTAAGCTTCACCGAAAGCATTGGTAGTTTTATAACCGCTTTTACCTGATCATTTTCTACAGTAAACTCTCCGGAAATTCCTCCCGAAGTTGATGGACTGAGCGATACATCATCCGCATATAACAGGCAGCTTCCCCATCCTTCGAACCGTGGCTGGATGTATTTGATGCCTTCAGGAACAATGAATGAAGTTGAAAATTTGGTATAAACTGATGATTTGGAGTTCATTTTTATCCGGCTGTACGCCCAGTTGACTACCGTTTGACTGGCATCGTACAGGATTACCGAGAAATTAGCTTCCGAGGTCAGGGCCGAAATCATCGTCCAGCACGACAGGTCGTACACCGAACCCGGACTGACCAATAATTTGTCGGTTGAAGTAAAAGCCCAGTCCTGCGTTCCCGGATATTCAATTTTGATGGCTTTATTTCCTGAATGTACCTGGTTTGAAACAACAGTTGCAGAGCCGGTTCCCTCCTTCGACCAGAAACCGTTCCAATTGGTTTTATCCGATTCGAACCCGGGATTTTTTATCAGGTTTTGAGTAAATGCTGAAGACGAAATCAGCATGAAAACCAGAAAACAGGCAGATTTGAATAGGT
Source organism: Odoribacter sp. (assembly GCA_013824715.1). GTDB lineage: Bacteria > Bacteroidota > Bacteroidia > Bacteroidales > Prolixibacteraceae > Aquipluma. The sequence continues at coordinate 70,031 of PNOH01000016.1, forward strand.
TCTTTTTCATGGTTTGGATTGTTAGGTCAGGTCAATGAGGAGAATTGCCGAAGTTATTTTTTAAGCTGTCAAACACACTACTTGATCTGAAACTGAATGATTTTGCGTGAGTAATCAATCGTGCACTTGTAGTCCATCAAAATGTCACTTCCAAGAAGCCCTGCAATTCGGTATGAAGAATACTTACCGTATATTTCGTTTACATGGCTCAGGTTGATCAGGGCAACTTTCTGCCCCGAAATTTCCAAATCGCCAAAATGAAGACTGAACATCTTCCCAACCGAGGTTTCCATCATTCCCTGGTTAATCCCTGCGCTTTGATAATCGTCTTCATTATCTGAAGCGATAGTTTCATAGAATTGGTTCAGGTTTGAATCCAGAACTGTTTTTGAAGCACCCGTATCAATGATCCAACAGGCAGAAGTTCCATCTTCAAATTTGCCTTCAATCAGGATATGATAGTTTTTGTGTTCGAGTTCTATAATTAGCAGTGGGATTTCAATCATAGGCAAGAAAAAGCCCCGGTAAAATTACCGGAGCTTCAAAGATAAATGATATTGTTTGTTTTTCCTGAAAAGTTTAGAGAATATTCATCCCGTCAACAACATCCATGATTTCTTTAACTGATCTGGCTGATTCAACCAATAAAGCCTGTTCATCGGCAGTAAGTTTTACTTCGACTATTTTTTCCACACCGTTTTTGCCCAATTTTACCGGCACACCAACGAAAACATCGTTCAGTCCAAACTCGCCTTCCATTTTCACACAGCAAGGGAAAATACGTTTCTGGTCCATAACAATAGCTTCAACCATTTGTGCGGCAGCCGAACCCGGGGCATACCAGGCCGAAGTTCCCATCAGGTTAACCAATTCGCCGCCACCTTTTTTAGTGCGGTCGATAATTTTGTCCAGGGTTTCCTTGTCAAGCAATTCAGTTACAGGAATACCGGCAACAGTCGTGTAACGGGGCAGTGGAACCATAGAGTCGCCATGTCCGCCCATCAGCAAAGCCTGAATGTCGCGTGGCGAAATATCCAATGCTTCAGCAAGGAAAGCACGGTAACGTGCAGTATCCAGAATGCCAGCCATACCCATTACCTTATTTTTACTGGTCTTTGAAACTGCATAAGCAACGTATGTCATCACGTCAAGCGGATTCGACACAACTATGATAATCGCATCCGGCGAATGTTTGATCACGTTTTCGGTCACACTTTTCACGATACCTGCATTGATCGAAATCAAATCATCGCGACTCATTCCGGGTTTACGCGGAACTCCGGAGGTGATCACCACAACATCAGAACCGGCTGATTTTGCATAGTCGTTGGTTGCGCCAACCAAACGGGTGTCATAAAAATTAATCGGGGCAGTTTGCCACAAGTCCAATGATTTTCCTTCGGCCAAACCTTCTTTAATATCAAGCAAGACCACTTCTTTTACAATGTTTTTTTCGGCTACGATCTGCGCGCAGGTCGCTCCAACATTTCCGGCACCAACTACTGTTACTTTCATAAATAGTATTTTTATTTGTTTACTGTTTCTTTATACGTATGCAAAGATAAAAGGTATTTTGATTGTTCAAAAACCCTCCGCCAGAACTTGATTCAATCTTGTTGCAGGTATGTTATCCTCTCCAGGGGCGCGAGCGCTTTACAGTGGCCAGACAATCGAGTGCGATATTTACATCCTCAACAATCTGAAAGTCGTACATGCCAACACAAATAAAGTCTGCACCATTATCAAAGGCGTATTTGAATCCATCTTCAGGTTTTAATGCTCCGGCTGCCAGGGTTTTAAATGCAATCCAGGGTTCTTCCAACCGGCTCATAAAATCAATCGTTTCCTGCGGTTTGGCGCAAAAAATATTGTCTTTCCACCCGGCTTCCGGAACGTCCTTTCTTTCCAGATCAACCTGTGCCGACCAGTAATCATGTGTATGCAGTGTTTTCACCCAGAAGTCGGGTTTGATGCCATGCTCCACACAGGCTTTTATGGTTTCGATACGGTGGGCTCCGATGCCTGCAGGCTTGCCATAGCTGCGGATTAATTCCAGGCCTTTAAGGAGTTCATCAAAAAACGACAAATCATTTTTGAATATTTTGGAATCAGATACTCCGCCATGACTGTATAAAGCATCTGCTCCTCCTTTAATCGAAACTTCAATGCCTTCAATAAAATTTTTTCCGGCGCCACAATCTGAAATAAACTGCATCCTGCCACCAGTTTCGTGCCGGTATTTGTTTAAAATCCTTATTTGCTGCGGATTTGAGATGATGCTGTTTATACCGCATTTTTCTGCCAGTTGAAGGGTTGACATTACCCGTTCATCGTTGTGATACATTTTAATTAGTTTATCCACGTAAATCAGGTCGCGTGCGTGTGACCAGCCCCCGATCAGGTTTCCTCCCATTACCAGCCGGCTGAGTTCAAAATTCCCGATTTTGCCTTTTGGCACAATACCTTTCAACTCCTCAAGCGAAGTAAACTGAAAACTTTTTAACGTGGCTCCCGAAACAGCATCTGTCTTTTCGGTCAGGAATTTCTTCTCAAAACTGTCCCATTTCCTTTTTTTATATAATCCATAAGCAAATGCCCCCAGAAAAGGGACACTGATCATATCACGCAGAAATTCACGACGTTTTCCTGATATCCCGTCTTCCTCTCCTGAATTCGGTATTGGAGCGTTGGGCTTCTCCTCTTTCCAGTGTTTGAGCCATCGGTCGGCCCCGAAAAAATATTCGGAAGGCAGGGCTATAAATACAATCAGGATAAAAAATTCAATCAGGTTTTTATCAACCCACAGGTAATTGCCCTCGGTAACAATTCCAAAAGTGTAGCCTAAAATAGGAGGGTAAGAAACAAAATAGAAAAAAAGCAGGATAGCGCCGGCTATCGACGACCAGCGAATGAATAACCCAATAAATAAAGAAAATCCGATGAGAATAAGCCCCCAGATATTCAGAAAATCAACTACTTTCAACAATTGCGGCGACGAAGCCATCCAGTGAAACAGTCCTGCAAATATCCATTTTGATCCAAGCAGGTAATACTTTGCACTCCAGTCTGCTAGCATTAATTTAGCAATACCTTCGTAAAGAAAATGCCAGCCAATCAGAATCCTAAGTATGGTTAGCAAATAGGACGAGTACCTTTTCATGGGAGATTGTTATTAAGGTTCTACGACAAATATTACGTGTTTGGTTTTTTCTTAGTCGGAAGTCCGAAGCCGGAAGTCCGAAAATTTAAATACCGTAAATTAATCCATGCCAAAAACCAAGTCAAACAAAGGGCACATCAATTGAAACGTACCCCAGAACCTTCTAAAGGTAAAAACTTCTATCTTGCTTTTTCCTTTCGTGAGGTTGCCAAAACCATCTTTACACCAGTCTTATTTCCCAGTTGCAATACATCAACCATCGACTGGACAGCAATAGTATTGTCGCACCTGACGATAGCAAATGCTTCTACGTTTCCCTTTTTGATCTTCAGTAATTCAGGTTCGATCTGTGAAAATTGAATTTGCTTGTCGTTGATGTAATATTTTAAGTCTTTCGTAACCGAAATGGCAATCTTTTCAGTTTGCTTATTCATTTGCGGTGATTTATCGGCCTGGGGCAGGGCTAGTTTGATAGCCCCTGGAGTTATCATGGTCGAAACAATCAGGAAAAACAACATCAGGAAAAACATGATATCGCTAAAGGAATTTGAAAAAATTTCAAAGTCCTGTTTTCTTTTACTTCTGAAGTTCATATCGAAGTATTATTAATCAAATCAATAAACCGGACACTGCGGTACTCCCAGTTGTGAACCATTCTGTTAACCCTGCTATTTAAATAGTGGTACGCGATGTAGGCAATAATCCCGATGGTAAGGCCGACCCCGGAAGTGATCAGTTTTTCGTACAAACCTCCCGAAATTAACGAAATACTGATATTGTCGGCAAGGGAGATGTTGTAAAAAATCTTGATAACTCCTGAAATTGTACCGATAAATCCTAACATGGGAGCAATACCGGCAATCACACCCAGAAAATACATGTTCCCTTCGTATTTATAAACCTCAAGTTTTCCTTCCATCTCCATCTGGTCGTTAATATCACGAATTGGCCGTCCCAGGTTTTTCAGACCTTTCATCAAAATGCGCGATTCGGAACAATTGGCTGATTCGCACAAGGTCAATGCGGCTTCAACTTTTCCTGATCGTATCAGGTCATTCAGCTTTTCGTAAAACGCAGGATCAAGCTGCTTCTGACCTCTTAAATAGAAAAACCGGTCAAAAAATATGAAGACGGCAATTATTGACAACAGGAACAAGGGTACCATTATCCATCCGCCCTTCATCATAAGATCCAAATATGGAATTTCGCTCGCAGTTTCTAATAGGAATATCATCAAATAAATTTTTAGTGATTTATTAAATATTATCAGGTATATAACGATCTAAAATCATGCTTCGTATGCTTCGGGCAAGACTTTTTATTTTTTGAGTATTCAGTATGTAATTATGCCATCCCATTGGCTCAATTTCAATGGTTCAAATATGGGCATTTTATTCCAATTAAGAAAAAATTCAAACTTCAGGTGGATTAAAAAAGTAATGGTCCGTGATTTTATTTCATGCAGATGAAAGGGGTTATTTCAGGTATTTCATGTTACTTTGGGTAGAATAAACTTTTTGCTGAAGAAAAGGTTTATATCATCAAAAACTAAAAAATTGATTATGGCAGACAGATTATCTGATCCAATTGGCCGGCTGATGGGGCTCCGATATAAATCACATCCCTGGCATGGCGTTTTTATTGGCAAGGAAGCCCCTGAAAATGTTACAGCATTCATTGAAGTTGTTCCGACCGACACGGTTAAATACGAGATTGATAAGGAATGTGGATATCTGCGACTTGACCGGCCACAGAAATACTCCAATGTTGTCCCGGCCCTGTATGGTTTTATTCCTCAAACCTTTTGCGGTGATGAGGTTGGCAATTATTGTATGGCGAAAACCGGCAAGACTGAAATTAAAGGCGATGGCGACCCCATTGATATATGTGTTTTAACTGAAAAGACTATTGCACATGGCGACATTTTGGTTGATGCCCGGCCAATTGGTGGATTCCGTATGATTGATGGCAACGAAGCTGACGACAAGATTATCGCAGTTTTAACTAATGATGTGGTTTATAGCGAGTATAAAGACTTGACTGACCTTCCTGATATTGTTGTGGAACGACTCAAGCACTATTTTCTGACTTACAAGGATATGCCCGGAAAAATCAGTCATACCGAAATTACACATACCTACAGTGCTAATGAAGCGCTTGAAGTTATTCAATGTTCAATCAATGACTATCATCAGAGATTTGACAATATTGGGATTCTGCTTTGAGGTTGGATTGAAAGGAATACGGATTTCAAGTTCAAAAAGGGATTTTTCAGTCATTCATTGTCATTAATAGTCATTCATTGCACCGATTTCCAAAACTTAGGTCAATGTCAATTAATGACGTGAAACAAATGACAAACTATGACAATTAAATACTGCGACTGATCACTGTTTGAGGCTCTTACTTCCTTTTCAGGTTCAGGTATGAATATTCAAAACCATTTTTCTGATCAAAAATATCTTCTCTTGAAATTTCTTCCCATTCCTGAAAAATAATTTCAGGAAAAAACACATCGGCATCGAAGTTGCGATGTACCAGGGTTAGATATAACTTTCCGGCAATTGGATAAAACTGCCTGTAAATCATGCCTCCTCCGATTATAAAAGATTCAGTCTCATTTTTTACAGCGTCAATCGCTTCTTCAACAGAAAATACTATTTCGCAACGATCAAATTTATCGTCAGGATTGTCGGTAATTACTATGTTTCGCCGGTTGGGAAGTGCGCCGTTGGGTAACGACAATAAAGTATTTCGGCCCATAATGACCGGATATCCGGTTGTAATTTGCTTGAACCGTTTTAAATCGTTTGGCAGATGGAATAACAGTTCATTATTTTTGCCAATGGCAAAATTCTGGGCAATTGCGACTATGATGGAGATATTCTGATGTATCATGGTTGATTGTTTAGGAATGAAAGCTAAAAATCTAAACTGCCACTTTCCCTGGAATATGCGGATGAGCCTGATAGCCTAACAGTTCAAAATCTTCATATTTAAAATCAAAAATGTTTTTAATCTCTGAATTTATTTTCATTTGAGGTAAAGGAAATGGCTCGCGCGATAATTGTAGTTTCACCTGTTCCATGTGGTTCTGGTAAATGTGTGCATCGCCGAGGGTGTGTATAAATTCTCCGGGTTCAAGTTCGCATACCTGTGCCATCATCAGAGTTAGCAAGGAATACGATGCAATATTGAACGGAACCCCAAGAAAAATATCGGCGCTGCGCTGATACAACTGGCACGAAAGTTTACCATCGGCCACATAAAACTGAACCAGAATATGGCACGGAGGAAGCTTCATCTGGTCTATTTGTCCAACATTCCAGGCGCTTATCAGGTGACGGCGTGAGTCCGGATTTGTAGTCAGACTTTGTACGACCTGCGAAATCTGATCAATGTGCTTTCCGTCAGGAGTAGGCCATGAACGCCACTGGTAACCATAAACCGGACCAAGATTGCCATCCTCGTCGGCCCATTCGTCCCATATCTTTACTCCGTTTTCTTTGAGGTATTTGATGTTTGTGTTGCCAGTCAAAAACCAAAGCAGTTCGTGAATAATTGACTTCAGGTGTAATTTTTTGGTGGTTAGTAACGGGAATCCTTCAGATAAGGCGAACCTCGACTGATGACCGAAAATACTGATGGTTCCGGTTCCGGTACGATCTTTTTTTTCAATTCCGTTCTTTATAACATGTTCTAATAAATCAAGATATTGTTTCATTTTTCAAATTGTGTTTATACTTAAAGACAATGGGAAAAATCAGTCCTAAAACCAGAGCGTAGCCTGCAAAAACCAGCCAGATGGTGTTCCAATCCCGAATTCCATCGGCTGTAAACAAATCCACAATCAGTCCGCTGCCATATCCACCAATCATTGCGCCAACTCCGTTTGTCATCAGCATGAACAGTCCTTGTGCGCTGGCCCGAATGCCTGGGCTCACTTCATTTTCGACGAACAGCGATCCGGAGATATTGAAAAAGTCAAAAGCCATACCGTAAACAATCATAGACATAATCAGCAAATACAAACCACCTCCGGGATCGCCAATGGCGAATAATCCAAACCGCATTACCCACGCGAAAATACTGATGATCATTACTTTTTTAATTCCAAACCGGTTGAGGAAGAAAGGGATAGTCAGGATAAAAAGGGTCTCAGATATTTGTGAAATGGAGAGGAGCAGCAACGGATGTTGTACGCCAAAAGTATCGGGGTGGGTGGTTTTGAAACTGTCGAGGAACGAACCTCCAAAAGCGTTGGTGATTTGCAAGGCTGCCCCAAGGAACATGGAAAAAAAGAAGAAAACAGCCATCTTCCTTTGTTTGAACAACACAAAAGCATCCAGGCCAAGGGAAGAAATCAGTGATTTATCCTGTTTGCTTTTTTCTGGCGGACAAGAGGGCATCGTAAACGCATAAAATCCCAGCGCCAATGCTGAAAATCCGCTGAAGATCAGTTGCATATTGGATGATTTCCAGCCGAATAAATCAACAATCCACATGGCTGCAATGAAACCTACCGTTCCCCAAACCCGGATTGGCGGAAACGCTTTGACAATGTTATATCCGTTCTTTTCAAGCGTTACGTACGAAACAGTGCTGTTAAGCGCGATCGTGGGCATATAGAACATCGAATTCAAAAGCATGACCCAAAAGAATATGACAGGATCTTTAATGGTTGCGGCCAAAAATAAAAGACCAGCCCCGATCAAATGGCTCATACCTAAAACCCGTTCAGCATTGACCCACTTGTCGGCAACAATCCCGAGCAGGGCTGGCATAAACAGCGATGCAATTCCCAAGGTCGAAAATACTGCCCCGATTTGAGTGCCGGTAAAGTGAAGCGTTCCGCCCAAATAAGCTCCAATCGAAATAAGCCACGATCCCCAAACGAAGAACTGGAGAAAGTTCATAAATATCAAACGGTTCTTAATCCCCATAATAAAGTTCTTTGATTTGAATAGTTTTTTAGCGGCCTTAAAACTAATAAACTTATTCTTTTTTCCGGCGGTTTATTTCATCCCTGATGGCAGATGCTTTTTCGTAGTCTTCTGCGTGAACCGCATTGCTCAGCATCTGGTTCAATTCTGCTGAAGTGTATTTTTCGTATTCGTGTTTCCCTCTTGATGGTTTGTCACTTACCGATTGATGCCATTCTTCCTGGCTTTGTTCGTTTTCAAATTCAATAACAATCCCGGCCCGTGCAATAATTTCTTCCGTAGTATAAATCGGGCAGTTAAAACGAAGTGAAAGCGCTATCGCATCAGAGGTGCGGGAATCAATGATGATTTGTTTCTCGTTTCGCATACAAATCAGTTCCGAATAGAAAATTCCTTCTTCAAGTTTGTAAATAATAATTTCTGTCAACTCAATGCTGAAAGCTGTGGCCATTTGTTTGAAAAGGTCGTGAGTAAGCGGTCGTGGAGGTTTTAATCCTTCAAGTTGAATGGCGATCGACTGGGCTTCGATCGGTCCTATAATAATAGGTATTCTCCGGTCACCATTCTCTTCGGACAGTACCAGGGCATAAGCTCCTGATTGCGACTGACTAACTGATAGCCCTAAAATATTGAGTTTAACTTTCTGCATTTAAATCTGACTAGCATAACTGTAGATAACAAATATAGCAATTGTTTTGCATACTTTTTGAATGTTCAGATTTTTAGCTTTAGCATTTCTTCCCAACAGAATATTGTCAATCTGCTGTTCTTCAGCCTGAAAATATTTCAGAAAAAATATTCTAACCATTTGGTGATCATTGAAAATTATATACTTTTGCAGTCCGAAAGATTTCGAGCAGGCCCAATAAGTGGCATTCAATGGATCCCCGCCTGCCGGAAGAAATATTTAAACAGATTGAAATGTACGCAATTGTAGAGATTGCCGGTCAGCAAATGAAAGTTGAAAAAGGCCGGAAAATTTATGTGCACCGATTGGAAAATGCCGAAGGCGAAACTGTTGTTTTTGACAAAGTCCTTTTGGTTGACGACGAAGGCGCTGTGAAAGTTGGAACTCCGGTGGTTGATGGCGCCAGTGTAACTGCTACGGTGGTTGAGCACATCAAGGGAGATAAGGTTTTGGTCTTCAAAAAGAGAAGAAGAAAAGGCTACCAGAAAATGAATGGTCACCGCCAATTCCTGACCAAAATTCAAATTGAAGAAGTAATAGGATAACATTAAAAAAATTTACCATGGCTCATAAGAAAGGTGCGGGTAGTTCAAGAAACGGCCGCGAATCAGAAAGCAAAAGACTAGGCGTTAAAATATACGGCGGTCAGGCTGCAACAGCTGGTAACATTATTGTTCGCCAGAGAGGTACTTCACATCATCCGGGTTTAAATGTTGGTATGGGCAGGGATCATACTTTATTTGCTTTGATTGATGGGACGGTTGTTTTCAAAAAAAGAAGAGATCACAAATCGTTTGTTAATGTTGAACCAGTAGTTGCTGCAGAAGTCAACTAAGACGATTAAAGATATTCGTTAAATAATCTCCTGCTTTTCCGAAGGCAGGAGATTTTTTGTTTTAAATTTGTCGAACAACAAACAAAAAAAATACCGAAAATGCTCAACTTAAAGTTTATACAGGAAAATCCGGAATTGGTCGTTTCAAAACTGAAAAAGAAGAATTTTAATGCTTCTGAGATAGTTGGTCAGATTACCGGATTATCAGCAAAGAAAAATGAAATACAGGCCAACGCCGACCGGACCAAGGCTGAAATGAATAAAATTTCCAAAGAAGTTGGTTTACTGTTGCGCGAAGGTAAAACTGCAGAAGCTGAAGCTGCCAAAACCCGCACTGCTGAACTTAAAGATAGCATTAAACAACTCGACGAAGATTTTGCCCAAATTGATCAGGAAGTTTTCAATTTGCAGATTCTCCTTCCCAATCTTCCTTCCGATTTAGTTCCTGAAGGAAGCACTCCGGAAGATAACCTGGTGGTGAAAAGGCAGGGTGAAATTCCTGTATTGCCTGAGAACAGTGTTCCTCACTGGGAATTAGCTAAGAAATACGATATTATTGATTTTGAACTCGGCGTTAAGATCACCGGAGCAGGATTCCCGGTTTACAAAGGAAAAGGCGCCCGTTTGCAACGTGCATTGATTAATTTTTTTCTGGATGAAGCCCGCAACTCGGGGTATCTCGAAATCCAGCCACCGTATATGGTGAACGAAGATTCAGGTTTTGGAACCGGACAATTACCCGACAAGGAGGGACAGATGTACCATGCCACTGCCGATAACTTGTATTTGATCCCAACTGCCGAAGTTCCGGTGACCAATCTGTACCGTGATGTGATTCTGGAAGCCAAAGATTTGCCAGTTAAAAATACGGCTTACAGCGCCTGTTTCCGCCGCGAAGCCGGTTCGTACGGGAAAGATGTTCGCGGTTTAAATCGCCTGCACCAGTTCGACAAAGTGGAAATTGTACAGATTGCCCATCCTGAAAGCTCGTATGAACGGCTCGACGAAATGGTGGCTCATGTGACTGGTCTGGTCGAAAAACTGGAATTGCCTTACCGCATTCTCCGTTTGTGTGGCGGCGATATGAGTTTCACTTCTGCCTTAACATACGATTTCGAAGTATTCTCTGCAGCCCAGAAAAAATGGTTGGAAGTAAGTTCGGTTTCCAATTTCGAATCATTTCAGGCAAACCGGCTAAAATTACGTTACCGCGACGAAGCCACCAAAAAGCCAGTCATTGCGCATACATTGAACGGAAGCGCTTTGGCTTTACCACGTATTTTAGCTGCCTTGCTCGAAAATAACCAAACTCCGGAAGGAATCCGGATTCCGAAAGTTTTGGTTCCGTATTGTGGTTTTGAGGTGATTGATTTGTGTTAAAATTTTAAAGAAAATTAAGAAAGGCTGAATCGATTTTTTCTCGAATCAGCCTTTCTTGTTATAAGATGTCGTAATTAAATTATTCTGACAAATTATCTATACCCATTTTGTATATACTTCCATATTTTGTTTTGAAGAAATTGTGAAATTCAATTTTTTCCCCATTAAATACTTTCATACTGTAGCATCTATCATCTTCAAAAAGGAAACAATTCGTATAGAGTACCCCTAGATTCTTAACGCCAAGGAAAAATATATCTCTCATTTCTCCATTAAAATAATTTGCAGTTTCCTTTGCAAATGAAATTAGATCAGTCACTTGCCATTTGTTGTTGCTATAATCCAAAAATGCCATTCCAATAACTCTTTTGTTGTAATATATATGGCATTTTGCTCTTAATGTATCTGGTTTTAGATTTTTAAAAAAATCCAATTGGTTCTTGTATTCAATAATTTTCTTTGAATTAATAATGTAAATGGGAATAATCCGAAAATCGACATCTTTAATTATATCTTCATTTAGGAAGTCATTGTCTATCATATTATCTTTATGTACCAATAATCTTTTCCATTCGCCTTGTGAAAATTCGTTTTTTAAATATCGATTGAATTCCGTTTTGGCTTCTGATATCTTTTGATTTTTAAAATACGAATCCTCAATATGGGTCTCTTTTGAATCACAGGCTAAAAAGCTATGAGCAAATAGTATCAATGCAAAATATATTATATCTTTCACAGTAGATCGTATTTTGATTTTATGATTTAAATTTCGGTAATTTACTTTACATATACAAATAATCAATTCAAAGCAGTAGTAATTATTTTAGAAGTGGTTTAAGAATGTGGTCGTTCTCGAATAGCTCTTTTTTGTAGCTTTGCTTTACATCTGACTTAACCCGTAAACTCATGAACCAAATTGTAAAACATTCGTTGCTTACCGGATTGGCAATTCTTCCTATTTCAACTTTTTGCGAATCAACTGAAAAACCTCAAAATCCAAACATCATCCTGATTTTTATGGACGATTTAGGTTATGGCGATTTAAGTTGCTATGGCGCGACTCAATACAAAACGCCCAATCTCGACAAAATGGCTTCTCAGGGAGTTCGGTTTACCAGTTTTCTTTCTGCACAGGCTGTTTGCAGCGCTTCGCGTGCCGGAATTATGACAGGTTGTTATCCCAACCGGATCGGAATTTCAGGTGCTTTAATGCCTGATGCTAAAATAGGTTTGAACCCTTCGGAAGAGACCATTGCCGAGATTCTGAAAAAAAGTAATTATAAAACTGCTGCTATTGGTAAATGGCATTTGGGTTATCAGCGTGAGTTTCTTCCCCTGCAACAAGGATTTGATGAATATTTAGGGTTACCCTATTCGAACGATATGTGGCCAGTGGATTATGACGGTAAACCTGCAACGGAAAATTCAAACAAGGCGCGTTATCCGGCACTTCCGCTGATTGATGGTAACGAGAAAATCAGGGAAATTAAAACATTAGATGACCAGTCGGAACTTACAACACTTTATACTGAGCGCGCAGTTCGGTTCATCGGTTCAAATAAGAAAAATCCATTCTTTCTTTATCTGGCTCATTCCATGCCACATGTGCCTCTGGCTGTTTCAGCAAAATTCAAAGGAAAAAGTCAGCAGGGAATGTATGGCGATGTGATGATGGAAATAGATTGGTCTGTTGGCGAAATAATGAAAGCGCTCGAACAGAACGGACTGGAAAAAAATACACTGGTCATTTTTACTTCCGATAATGGTCCCTGGCTCAATTTTGGCAATCATGCCGGCTCAACAGGTGGTTTGCGCGAAGGAAAAGGCACCAGCTTTGAAGGGGGCCAGCGTGTTCCTTGCCTGATGAAATGGCCGGGGCACATTCAGGAAGGAACTATTTGCAATAAACTGGCTTCAACCATCGATATTTTGCCGACTTTGGCTGCAATTACTTATTCTCCACTTCCGGAGAAAAAGATTGACGGAGTGAATATTTTACCACTTTTACTTGGCGATGAAAATGCCAATCCGCGCGAGTCATTCCTTTATTACTACCGCAAAAACAGTTTGGAGGCCATTCGTAAAGGCGACTGGAAACTGGTTTTTGCTCATCCGGGCCGGACATATATTGGATATAAACCGGGGTTTGACGGTTTTCCGGGAGGAACAAATGAAAACTATCCACACGAAGAAGGTTTGTACGATCTTCGCCGCGATCCGGGTGAAAGGTACGATGTAAAAGAATATTATCCTGAAGTAGTTGCCGAATTAAAGAAACTTTCAGATGAAGCCCGCGAAGATCTGGGCGACGATATTCAGAAGATTGAAGGAAAAAACCGGAGGGAACCCGGGAAAGTGTTGTAGTTGGAAGCCGGAAGTCGGGAGTCCGAAGTCCGAAGTGCGCTCCCTGAGTAGCCCCGAGTTTTCGGGGTATCGAAGGGAGCATCGAAAAGTCCGAAGTCGGGAGTCCGAAGTCCGAAGCGCGCTCCCTGAGTCCCGAGGGCTCGGGTTAGAAGGGAGTTCACTTTGCCGTAACAAATTTCAGGAAATGCCTGCCGCCAGTGGCCAACAGCCAGTCGCTCTTTTGAAAAAGTAAATCTAAAATTAAACAGATATGATCCAAACAAATGTTCTAAGCATGTTGAGCCTTTGCTCTGTCGGTGTTATGCCAGCTTCGGCAGAACAGGCACCCAAGCAAACCCGTCCCAATATTGTTTTTATTATGAGCGACGACCATGCCTATCAGGCCATCAGTGCCTATGGTTGTGGTCTGAACGAAACCCCAAATATTGACCGCATTGCTCGTCAGGGAGCAATTTTTAACCGGGGATTTGTGACCAACTCAATTTGTGCTCCCAGCCGGGCAGTGATGCTCACCGGAAAGTTCAGTCACCTGAATGGCAAAATCGATAACCGTGGAGGATTTAACTGGGCTCAGCAGAATTTTGCCAAAATACTTCAGCAAAATGGTTACCAAACGGTCATGATCGGAAAGATTCACCTCGATGGATCACCACAGGGATTTGATTACTGGAATGTTTTACCCGGACAGGGACAATATTACAATCCTGATTTCATTGAAAACGGCGTCAAAAAACGTTTTCCGGGCTATGTGACTTCTCTGGCCACCGAATTTGCCCTGAACTGGCTCGAAAAAGGTCGGGATAAGTCGAAGCCGTTCTGTTTGCTTTATCATCAGAAAGCCCCGCACCGGAACTGGCTTCCGGAAGAAAAATACCTGGATTTGTATGAGGATAGAGAGTTTCCCTTTCCTGAAAACTTCTTTGATGACTATTCCGGACGGGGAGCCGCTGCCCATAAACAGGAAATGGGTATTGTTCCAATAATGAACTGGGGACACGATATGAAATTTGAGAATGATCCATATACTGGTCAGCCAACCAACTTTATGGGCGATATAAACCGTATGGATGAGCATCAGCGTGAAATCTGGAGAAAAGCATACAATCCGCGAAACGAATTATTTATCCGAAATAAACCGGAAGGTAAAGATTTGGCAAAATGGAAATATCACAGGTATTTACGCGATTACCTGAAATGCATCAAGTCGGTGGACGATGGAGTTGGACAAATGCTGGATTATCTGGATAAGAACGGCCTGACTGAAAATACCATTGTAATTTATACTTCCGATCAGGGATTTTACCTGGGCGAACACGGCTGGTTCGACAAAAGGTTTATGTACGAAGAATCGTTCCGAACGCCGATTCTGATGCGCTATCCTAAGGAAATTAAACCCGGAACAGTGGTTGATCAGTTGGTTCAGAACCTCGATTTTGCACCCACATTTCTCGATTATGCAGGTGTTAAAGCTCCTTCCGATATGCAGGGTTTGTCATTCAGGAAGGTGGTTAATGGTGAGAAAGTGAAGTGGCGGGATGCAATCTATTATCAGTATTACGAATATCCGGCAGAGCACATGGTCAAGCGTCATTACGGAGTTCGCACCGACCGTTATAAACTCATTCATTTTTACTACGATGTTGACGAATGGGAAATGTACGATCTGGAAAAAGATCCGCACGAAATGAAAAGCATTTATAATGATCCGGCCTATGCCAGTGTTCAAAGGGATTTACATAAACGATTGACTGAATTGCGCGCCCAATATGGCGACTCGGATGAACTGGATCAGAAGTTTATTCAGGAGTTTACGAAGAAATAATCAAATTGACAGGTCTTGAATTGAAAAACATCTACTGTAAATCAGCTTGTTAAATTTAGTTTATTTTGTGAAAATAAATTTGTTTATATTTGCAGTATAAATTCATTATTTATGGTTTATAAATCGGATATCGAACAGACTTACACATCTCAAGGGCTGACTTTGCTTAAAAAGGCAAATTTCACTACCCGCGAATACATTCAGAAAATGAATGATTTGCGCACGCATGTTGAGGTTGTTTCAGGAATTCGAAGATGTGGTAAGAGCACGTTCATGAAACAGCTAATGAACAAATATACTGATGCAGCATATTTCAATTTTGAAGACTCGCGAATCTTTGGTTTTGAAGTCGAAGACTTTCAGAAACTTGATGAAATTATCGGGGGAGGAAAACAAGCCTATTTTTTTGATGAAATTCAGAATGTTCAGGCGTGGGAAATATTTGTCAGACAATTGCATGATCGTGGAGAGAAGGTTTATATTACTGGTTCAAACGCATCATTACTAAGCAAAGAATTGGGAACACGACTTACCGGAAGGCATATCGGGCACGAGCTTTTCCCATTCTCATACAAGGAATACCTTTTGCATAAAGAAAAGGAAAATAGCATCGAATCATTTGAAGGCTACCTTAATGAAGGAGGATTTCCAGAATATCTTGACTCAGGGGATATTGAAGTGTTACAAACACTTATGAAAGACATTGTTTTAAGGGATATTGCAATCAGGTACAATATAAAAAACACGAAATCTTTGATGGACATCGCCCTGTTTTTGGTGTCAAACATTGGAAAAGAATGTACCTATAACAGTATCAAAAATAATTTCTCGATCGGCTCTGCAAACACTGTTTCCGATTATTTGTCATGGTTACAAGATTCTTATCTGTTGTTTTTCCTTCCCCGGTTTAGCTGGTCTTCGAAGGTAAGTTCATTCAATCCAAGAAAAACATATGCCATTGATAATGGATTAGTCAATGCGAACTCTCTCAGCTTTTCAAGTGATAAGGGAAGATTGCTGGAAAATGCAATTTATATCTATCTCAGGCAAAAATATCAAACGATTTTTTATTACCGTGAAAAGGGAGAATGTGATTTTCTGGTTGTAAAAAGTGATCAGTCGAAATTGCTTATTCAGGTTTGTATGGAAGTTCACGGAGAGAATGAAAATCGGGAAGTGAATGGTTTGCTTGAAGCTATGGATTACTTTAAAATATCAGAAGGGATAATTGTTTCGTTTAATCAGACTGATAACCTGACAATTAATTCAAGAAAAATTGAAATTATTCCTGCCTTTATTTTTTTGACTTCCTAATAATGAATTTAGTTTGTATCAGTACGTTTTTCTTATCTTTAATCAAACTGAAAACACGATGAAACTTCCGAATTTAATCAAAAACGATAGCTACCTCGAGCCGTTTTCTTCAACGATAATTTCAAGATTGCAAATAGCTCAGGAAAAAGAAAAAGAAATTCTGCAGGGGCAAGATCTTGCCGATTTTGCTCAGGGTCACAAATGGTACGGATTGCATCGTGAAAACGATCAATGGGTCATTCGCGACTGGGCCCCGAATTCCACCGCGATTTATCTGGTTGGAGAATTCAATAACTGGCAGGAAATGCCCGAATATGCCCTAAATTCGATTGGTTCAGGAAACTGGGAACTTAAACTCTCCCCGGATAAGATGGCTCATGGCGACTTGTTTGCTTTTTCAATTCACTGGGAAGGTGGCCACGGCAAGCGTATTCCGGCCTGGGCAAACCGGGTTGTTCAGGACGATCACACTAAAATGTTTAATGCCCAGGTTTGGGCTCCTGAAAAAACATATCAGTGGAAAAGGGCAACTTACAAACGAAAACAAGAGGCTCCTTTAATTTATGAAGGCCACATCGGAATGGCCGGCGAAAATGAACGGGTTCATACTTACAATGAATTCCAGACTGATATTTTACCACGTATTCATCAGGCCGGATACAATACCATTCAGCTCATGGCCATTCCCGAACACCCGTACTACGGAAGTTTTGGATATCATGTGTCCAGTTTTTTTGCTCCTTCATCGCGTTTTGGCACTCCCGAAGAATTAAAACAGTTGGTTGATGAGGCTCACGGCATGGGGATTTCAGTAATTATTGATTTGGTCCATTCACATGCGGTGAAAAACGAAAATGAAGGCTTAGGCAAATACGATGGAACACGCTGGCAGTTTTTTCACGATGGGGGGAAGGGCGAACATCCGGCCTGGGATTCGTATTGCTTTAATTACGGAAAGCCCGAAGTCATTCATTTTTTACTTTCCAATATTCGTTACTGGCTCGAAGAATTCAGGTTCGACGGATTCAGGTTCGACGGGGTGACGAGTATGCTTTATTTTGATCATGGTTTGGGAAAAGCGTTTACCTGTTACGATGATTATTTTAACGAAGGACTCGATCAGGAAGCTTTTTCATACTTTATATTGGCAAACAAACTGATTCACGAAATCAATCCAAATGCACTTTCGATAGCCGAGGAAATGAGTGGATTGCCCGGACTGGCAACTCCTCAAAAAGATGGCGGCTTGGGTTTTGATTACCGGATGGCGATGGGAGTTCCCGATTTTTGGATTAAACTGATCAAGGAAGTTTCGGACGAAAAGTGGGATGTCGGGTACATTTTTCATGAACTGACCTCGAAGCGTCTCGACGAAAAGGTGGTGAGTTACGCCGAATCACACGATCAGGCTTTGGTAGGCGACAAAACGATTATTTTCAGGCTGATTGACAAAGAAATGTATTTCAGTATGCGCAAAGATCAGCCCAATATGGCCGTGGAGCGTGGTATTGCTCTTCATAAAATGATTCGGCTCGCGACTTTATCTTGCGCCGGAGGAGCTTACCTGAATTTTATGGGAAATGAATTTGGGCATCCTGAGTGGATTGATTTTCCGAGGGAAGGAAATAACTGGTCGTATGCACATGCCCGAAGACTGTGGCATTTGGAGGATGACAAAGATTTGAAATATTGTTGGCTGTCGGACTTCGACCGTGAGATGATTACCCTGGCGAAACAAACCAGGCTAATCGAAGTCCCTGAAGTTAAATGGATATTCGACCATAAGGACAATCAGATTCTGGTCTATTCAAGAGGGAAACACCTGTTTGTCTTTAACTTTAATCCAACACAATCGTTTGTCGATTATGGCATTCCGGTAACGCCCTCAAATTATAAAATTGTTTTAAATACCGATGAATATCGTTTTGGCGGCCAAAACCGAATTGATGATAGCCTGATTTATTCAACCATTCCTGATGGCGGCACAGCGAATCAGAATCATCTGCGATTGTATATGCCTGCCCGTACAGCATTGGTTTTGGAGAAACAAGAGACTAGAAATATCAGATAAGAACATCGATTTGAGATTTATAAATGGTCGAATGGTTAAATGGTAAATAGTAAAATAGTAAATAGTAAAATGGTAAATAGTTGTTATGTCCTTTTTTACTGAAATACAAATTCCTGAATTTCCCTGGAAAATGGATTATTCGAAGAGCTTGATGCTGATGGGATCGTGCTTTACCGAGAATATCGGGCAGAAGTTGCTCGACCTGAAATTTAATGTGGATATAAACCCGTTCGGTATTTTGTACAATCCGGAATCGATTGCCAATAGCCTGAAAATACTTCTGGAAAAGCGAACTTTTTCTGAGAATGATCTGTTCAACGATCATGGTTTGTGGAATAGCTATTATCACCACAGCCGTTTTTCAGACATTGACCGTGATGAAACTCTTCGGAAAATTAATGACCGGATTGCCATCTCGCATGAATTCCTGAAATCGGCAGGTTTTCTTATCATCACCTTTGGAACGGCCTGGGTTTACGAACTCAGAAAAACCGGACAGATTGTTTCGAATTGCCACAAAATACAGGCCTCCGAATTTAAACGGTTCAGGCTTGGGGTAAATGAAATTACCGAAGTTTACCGCGAATTACTGGAGCAAATCTGGAAATTCAACTCAAAATTAAAAGTCATTTTCACGGTTAGCCCAATCCGGCACTGGAAAGATGGCGCCACAGAGAATCAGCTCAGTAAAGCGACACTCTTACTGGCTATCGATCAATTAATCCGCGGATTTGGCGATCAGGTTTGCGGTTATTTTCCGTCGTACGAAATCGTAATGGACGAACTGCGCGATTACCGTTTTTATGCCGAGGATATGCTGCATTTAAGCCCGGTGGCTACCGATTATATTTTTGAGCGTTTTAGAAAAGTAATGATTAGCGCTGAGAGTAAAGAGATTTCCAAAAAAATACTGAAATTGAAGAAGTCGGTTGATCATCGTCCTGTTAATCCGAAAACTCTAGAATATAAAGAGTTTATTCAGGCAAATTTACTCGATATCAATCGGCTAAACGATCGGTTCCCATTTCTCGATTTTTCAGCAGAGCGGGATCATTTTGAACTGGAGCTGGCACGTTTTTAGAAGTTTGAGACTCAATAAATAAGTTGGAGAAGCTATGATTTGAAAATTTGGCATTGTAACATTTCTGAAAAATGATGAATCGGAGAACAGACATGGAATTTGGAATTTGCAACTTGGTATTATGAAGGTACTGATGTTTGGATGGGAATTTCCGCCACATATTTCAGGAGGACTCGGAACAGCCTGTTACGGACTGACCAAAGCTTTGTCCGGATTCAATGACGTTGAGGTAATATTTGTAGTTCCCAGAAAATTTGGCGACGAAGATCAATCGAATATTACCTTGCTGGGCGCTGGTGAAGTTCCTGTTGTAAGCAAGCAAGTTAATTTTGATGATGCAGTGTCAAAAGTGGAGTATTACGAATTGAATTCAGGTTTGATTCCTTATTTGGGTACCAGTGAATTTTACGAATTGAAATTGAACGTTTCTTCCGGGGAAAAGCGGTTGGTTGAAATCACCCCGGAAGGGAAGTTAATGTTTGAAGGTGATTATGGAATTAATCTTTTTCAGGAAATACAAAACTATGCACTGGTAGCTGAGACTCTTACCCGGAATTTGGATTTTGACGTGATCCATGTTCACGACTGGATGACTTTTCCGGCAGGAATGGCTGCACAGCGTATTTCGGGCAAACCTCTGGTTGTGCACATCCATTCAACCGAATTCGACCGCAGCGGGCAGCATGTAAATCCGGCGATTTGTACCATCGAAAAGGAAGGCCTGGAGGCTGCCGATCGGGTAATTGCGGTTAGTAATTTAACCCGTAATATCATTCTTATGAATTACCACACCGACCCCGAAAAGGTGATTACGGTTTATAATGCGGTAGAGCCTGTCGAAGTCACTGAAAAACCAAACCCAAAAAAGGATGCCAAAGAGAAAGTAGTTACTTTTTTAGGTCGGATAACCAAGCAGAAAGGTCCTGAATATTTTCTCGAAGCTGCTTTCCTGGTTCTGCAGAAAATGGAAAATGTACGTTTTGTCATGGCCGGCAAAGGCGACCTGCGCCATGCGATGATCAAACGGGCTGCCGAATTGAATATCTCTGAATATTTTGATTTTCCAGGCTTCCTTGACCATAGCGAAATCGTCAAACTTTTTCGAAGGAGCGATGTTTTTGTAATGCCATCGGTTTCGGAGCCTTTTGGAATTGTTACGCTCGAAGCCATGCAGTCCGGGGTCCCGGTTATCATTTCGAAACAGAGTGGCGTATCCGAAATCCTGAAGAATGCTGTTAAAATTGACTATTGGGATGTTCATGAAATGGCCGGCGCCATTTATGAATTACTGAATGATAAAGCGCTCAGCAAAAAGCTTGGGAATCAGGGAAAAAAGGAAGCAGATAGGCTGATCTGGAAAAATGTGGCCTCGCAGGTTGTTGAAATATATCACAGCCTGATGCAAAAATTTACCTCTACGGAACCATATATTTGATGTGTATAAAAATTTTGCTGGCCAAAGATTTAACGTCCTTTTTACATGAAGTATTTCGGAATAAGTGTTTTTTTGACTTCTTTTGCACCTTAAACCGAGAAAGGATTAGATAGATGAAGGAGATGGGTAAAGGAGTTAGATTTATTAAACATTCAATCGTGGAACAACCAGTCTGGAAAAAATTATTTGTCGAGTCGAATATCCCGGAGAAACTGACTCCGTTAAAAGAGTTAAGCCGAAATTTGTGGTGGGTATGGAATACCGAAGCCCGGGTTCTGTTTCAAACAATAGATGCTGAAATTTGGGAAGAGTGCGAGCATAATCCGATCCTTCTGCTCGAAGAAGTCAATTACCAGCGCTTTCTGGAACTTGAAAACGATAATGAGTTTCTCTTTAAAATGAATCATGTTTCATCGTCTTTGCATAAATATCTCTCCGACCGCAAGGTGTTGAACGGACCTTCAATCGCCTATTTCAGCATGGAATATGGCATACACGACAGTCTGAAGATTTTCTCTGGAGGTCTTGGCATTCTGGCAGGTGATTACCTGAAAGAGGCCAGCGATTCGAAAGTGAACCTGGTTGCCGTAGGCCTTTTGTACCGGTACGGGTATTTCCGTCAAAACATTTCTATTAACGGAGAGCAACTTTCACACTACGATGCACAGCAGTTTTCGAAAATCCCTGTTCAACCCGCTTATGACAGCGATGGTAACTGGATAAGCGTTCAGGTCGAATACCCTGGCCGCACTTTAACTGCACGCTTATGGCAGGTGAATGTGGGTTCGATTAAACTTTACCTGCTCGACGCCGACTTCGAAGCCAACTCCGATGAAGACCGTTTTGTGACCCATCACTTGTACGGTGGCGACAACGAAAACCGTTTAAAACAAGAAATGCTTCTTGGTCTTGGAGGTATGCGGGCTTTGAAAAAGCTGGGTATTGAAATGAATGTTTACCATTGCAACGAAGGACATGCTGCCATGATCGGTATGGAACGATTGTTTGGTTTAGTTTCAGAAAAGGGACTGCAGTATGCCGAAGCTAAAGAAGTTGTCCGCGCGTCAACGCTTTTTACCACACATACACCTGTTCCTGCCGGTCATGATTCCTTCCATCAGGATTTATTTAAACATTACATGCAAAAATACCCGCCCAAGGTTGGGGTAAGCTGGGATGAATTTGTTGGACTGGGGAAAGCTGAACCATACGAGGAGCACTTTAATATGAGTTATCTGGCCTGCAACCTTTCACAGGGCATCAACGGGGTCAGCATGCTGCATGGCCATGTTTCGAAAGAAGTTCTCAGTCCGTTATATAAAGGATTTCTTCCTGAAGAGCTCGCCATCGGGTATGTAACCAATGGCGTGCATTATTCCACCTGGACTGCCAAAGAATGGAAAGAACTGCATCACAAATATTTTGGGAAAGGATTTCCGGATGACCTGCTTGACTATGATTCGTGGGAAAGAATCTACAAAATATCAGACGAAGAAATCTGGAATTTGAAACAAACCCTTCGGTTAAAAACGATAGGGTTTATCAAGAAAAGGTTTACAAGTAACTGGATCAAGCGAAACGAAAATCCGAAATTGATTTCGGAAGTTTTAGCAAAACTGAATCCTTATGCATTAACTATCGGTTTTGCACGCCGGTTTGCCACCTACAAACGAGCTCACCTCTTATTCAGGAACCTCGAGCGGTTATCTAAACTGGTCAATGACCCGGCGCGTCCGGTTCAGTTTATTTTCGCCGGAAAAGCCCACCCTGCCGATAAAGCAGGTCAGGACCTGATTAAACACATTGTCGAAATTTCGAAACGCCCTGAGTTTGCCGGAAAAATTCTGTTTGTTCAGAATTACGATATGAACCTGGCCAAGATGATGTTGCAGGGTGTTGATATCTGGATGAACACTCCAACCCGTCCTTTGGAAGCCTCAGGCACCAGTGGCGAGAAAGGGGTCATGAACGGAACAATTCACTTTTCGGTACTTGATGGCTGGTGGGTTGAAGGGTACAGGAAAGATGCAGGCTGGGCGCTTTCTCAGGAAAATGCATACGATGTGAATGATCTTCAGGATGAATTAGACGCTGAAACTATTTACGATATTTTTGAGGACGAAATTATACCGGCATTTTATACCCGTAACCGGGAAGGAATTCCTGAAAAATGGGTTTCATATATCAAAAACACTTTTGCCCAGGTTGCCCCGAATTTTACCACTACACGAATGATGCGCGATTATCACGATCGTTTTTACCGGCCACAGGCTGAGCGAAGCGCCCGCCTGATCGCATCTGATTATAAACTTGCCAGGGAAATTGCACAATGGAAATCAGGGGTTTCGTCGGGTTGGGATCAGATTGAAGTGATAAATGTGCAGATTACCGACGGCATTATCAATGTTCTGAAAATTGGCGAAGAATATCCTGCCCTGGTTACTGTTGATTTGAAAGGATTAAAACCAGAAGACATTGGCATTGAAATGGTGATAACTGAAAATGGCAAAGATAACTCACCAAGCCTGGTGGAATGTCTGCCGTTTGATGTGGAAAGCATTGAAGGTTCATTAATTACCTATAAGCTGAACTTGCACTTAATGAACGCCGGGGCATTTAGTTACGCCATCCGCATGTATCCAAAGCACAAAGAATTGCCACATCGGCAGGATTTCCAATATATCAAATGGCTGTAGCCTGAATACAAAGAAATTACGAATAAAAAAGAGGTTGTATCAAAAGTCAAAACACTCGCAGATATGGTCATCCCGAATTTATTTCTGGATCTGATATCCAATGCGTTGGGATCCTGAAACAAGCCTTCGACGTAAGCTCAGTCGAACGTTCAGGATGACTTGATCAATGACTTTTGATACAGCCACTTTTTGTTTTACTTTGAGTCCACTTCCGAAAAGTCGAAAAGTACGTCATTGGTTGGCACGAAGCAATCTCATGTCATTGACAGTAACCATGTTGAGATTGCTTCCCCATTCGTTCCTCAGGGTCGCAATGACGAGAACCCACTTTTCGGAGCAGGCTCTTACTTTGAGGCTCACACTCAGGGTCTCACTTGGAGTGAGGCCCTGAGTAATAGAAAGCTTAACGTATTATTTTTCCTTTGGGGAAAGCTGAAAATTGAATAAATCGGACAGAGGTACATTGAGTGTTCTTGCCAGGACAAAGACAGTGCTTAAGGTCGGGTTTATTCTGGCTGTTTCAATTCTGGCAATTTGACTTAATGATAATCCCGATTCAAATGCGAGCTGGCTTTGTGAATATCCTTCTCTGATGCGGATTTTCTTCAGATGAATGGCAAAGGATTTAATCCCTTCCTCATCAAATATTAATTTCCGATCACTTTGCTGCTGTTGTTTCATGGCAGAAAGTTTCGCAGGAAAACAAAAATAATTATAGCACTTATGCTATAATTATTTATATTTGGAGTATGCCTTTTGTAAAAAACAAATCGATAATCAATAACTAACAATTCAAGTCATTATTTTTACCGGACAATGGGAAAAGTTATCAAAAAAAGATGAAAAAGCTATCACCTTTCAAAAAATTTTATTTAAACATTTTGAGTACAAGTTATATTGATAATGGTTACATTTGGTTCGATAGATAAATACATTAGTGTAACAAGATTTTATAGAAATGTAGAATAAAAGGAAAGAAGAAATATAAAATTATAGCGTTTAGCTGATTTCTGTGTCTGAAACCGACCAAATTTCAAAAAACAAACAGGAAAGTAAGCAAAAATGCCACGTCAAGGCGTGGTCGTTGCTTTACACTTGTTTGTTGGGTTCTTGGTCGGACCTCAGGTACGGCGTAGGCAATTTGGCCACGCTGTTTTTTTATGGCCAACGCGTTAATAGACAAAACCCAATTCAGTGATCCAACGCAACAAAAATTGCATTAGATAACTTACAATTATGAATGATCAGGATAAAACTAAAGAAGAATTTATAAAAGTATCGAGGAAATTTCAGATGGAACAGGATCTGGCAAAGGGCAAGACCGTTAAAGATGTGGAGGTATTCACCTATTCTGATTTTGGCAAACGCCTGGCACTTATACTATTGTCTTTAATCTTTGTTGGTGAGTTGCTAATCATGCTACTTCTTAGCAATATGCGGATACATTTGTATTGGGTAGAAGCCCTGACCGACTCACTAATCCTTTCAATTCTGATTTTTCCAGCAATCTACTTTTATGTTGTTCGTCCAATGGCCATTCAAACCACCAAATTCAAGAAGGTAGAACAAGAGTTGATCATTACTATCAGAGAGCTTGTCTTTCAAAGCGAAGAAAAAGAAAAACGGACAGCAGAATTAATCATTGAAAAATCACAGGCCCAGGAAAGCGACCGCCTGAAATCAGCCTTCCTTGCCAACATGAGCCATGAAATCCGCACGCCGATGAATGGCATCCTGGGCTTTGCCGGTTTACTTAAAGAAGCTGAACTTACCGGAGAACAGCAGCAGGAGTATATTGGCATCATCGAAAAGAGCGGCATCCGGATGCTTAATATCATCAACGATATTGTTGATATTTCGAAAATCGAATCAGGACTGATGAAAGTTGAGATGAAGCTGTCAAATATTAACGAGCAGATCGAATACATCCATAACTTTTTCAAGCCAGAGGCCGAAGCCAAAGGAATACAGCTTTCTTATAAAAACTCCTTGACTGCAAAAGAAGCCGTCATTAAAACAGACCGTGAAAAACTCTATGCCATCCTTATCAACCTTATTAAAAATGCCATTAAATATACCGACCATGGTTCAATCGAATTCGGGTATGGTTCGACTCTTCGACAAGCTCAGAGCGACGCAAGCTCAACAAACGGATCGGTCAGTGAGCCTGTCGAACTGCAATTCTATGTGAAAGACACCGGAATCGGGATTCCAAAAAACAGGCAGGAAGCTATATTTGAACGTTTTATCCAGGCTGAAATTGCGGATAAAATGGCCCGGCAGGGAGCAGGTTTGGGCCTGGCAATCACCAAATCTTATGTCGAAATGCTGGGCGGTAAAATTTGGGTCGAAAGCGAAGAGGGTAAAGGGTCAACATTCTGTTTCACTTTACCTTTTAATACTGAACCGGAAGAAAAAGCCACTGTTAAAAAAACCGTTGCTGCTGAAGGGGCAGAGGATCTGCTTAACCCTGAAGGTTTGAGACTAAAAATACTAATTGTTGAAGATGACGAAACATCGGAAATGCTTATTTCGATCATGGTCAAATTGTTTGGGAGCGAAATACTTAAAGCGCAAACAGGGCTTCAAGCCATTGAACTCTGCCGCAATAACCCTGATATTGACCTGATATTGATGGATATTCAATTGCCCGAAATAGATGGGTATGAAGCTACAAAGCAAATCCGACGGTTTAACAAAGAGGTGGTAATCATTGCACAAACCGCTTATGGATTATCCGGCGACAGGGAAAAAGCAATTGAGGCTGAATGCAATGATTATATATCAAAACCTATTCAGAAAGATCAATTGTTAGGTTTAATTCAAAAATATTTCAAAAACCGTGAAACTGATTCTAAACTTTAGGCAATGCACTTAGAGCGCGGTATTCGGCTTTGGTCATTGCATTGGCTTTGGGGTCGTTCAGGAATTCCTGTTTGTCAGAAACGCCTCAACTTGTTCCTTTATTTTTATTGCTTCCTCACGATATATTTCAGCTTCATCACAACTTGGTTTGCCATGCGGCATTAACCCTAAATCGCCGGGATAACGGGCTTCAATATAAACCGTATCAAGTTCTGCAAGAATAGTTTCATTAAATCCTGAAAGTAAAGGAAGTATTTTTGAATACAAACTTTCAAGTTGATGAGTTTTGATATTCCCCAAATTGAACTCTTCAATTACAGCCTTAAATGACTTTTCAATTGCTTGTTGCGCATGGAAAGCAACCATGTTGGTAATATCTTCCCTTCCACTCATGACCGCCATAGCAATCAGGTCATCATTGGCAGCTTTAAGCCACTCCCTTGTTATTGTTTTCATAAAGTATTATTCCCCGATTTGTGATTTCCTTTGAAAACATACTATTTAGTTCGATAAATCTCTCATAGGTAGCTTTGGTGTAAACGATTAAATCAATTGGAATAACACTTCGGAAACTTTTAATAAATTGATTGTAATGCAGGTACAAATCCATTTTTTCCCTGTGCGAAGATGGAGATGTTTCCAGTGGGACAACAATCATCAAATCAATATCGCTGTCAGTTGAAGGATTTCCATAAGCATGTGACCCAAACAAAATTACCTTATCAACTCCTTGTTGTTTAAATATTTCTGTTATTTCCGAAATGATTTTCTGAGTATCCATGTCGATATTGAGTTTATACAAAACTATGAAAAATGTCCTGATTTCCTCTGATAAATTAACTGACGTGATGATTTCAAGTCATCCCGTCATAATTTCTATACTTTCGGCAACGACCACGGGGCGCGGTATTCGGCT
>PNOH01000017.1 GCA_013824715.1 Odoribacter sp.
ATAAAAGATATACTTTCCCAGTCCGATATACTTTCAAAGTAATCTTATGGCCTTGAATATATCCGTTTTGAGCGGTACCCAAACTGTCGTTTGCTGAAGTTGGTATGCTGATGCTGTTATCAAGCATATGATTTTCTGTGATCACCATTGATCCGACGCAATATATACCGTCAAAAACACCAATTTCATCACCTGTGTTTAATCCTGTCAACTTCAAACTTACCAGATTGATGTTCATGTGTTCAATTCCAAAGCCTGAATATATTTTCGGAAAATAGGGAAGTGATATTGAGGCTACAGTAACTGGCAAAGAGGTGTTTGGCCCTATGTTTAAATCATCAGCATTTGATCTCGTCCACATATTTATTGAGTTCGTAAATGATGAGAATAGCATTAACAAGATACATCCGGAAATCAAAATACCGGATTGGGAAGAATATTTTCCAGATTGATTAGCATTCATAACTACAGATGAAGGAAGAGAAGGGAAACATCAGGTCAGTTTTACCCGACAAGAAAGAATATACCAATAGTACCGTATGTCACATTGACATACGAAAATAGAATTTATAAACTGAACAAAATACGCATTCATAACAGTATTTTTGCAGAATGAAACGATTGTTGTCATTGGCTTTCTGTATGAATTTTCAGAACTGTAAATATATAATTATTACCTAAAGATTATCATTTTGAATTTGTAAATTCAAAATTGCAGCATGATTTTTCCGGAAAACATATATTTTTTTGTTATGGCACGAATAGTGATCTAATCAAACGCCTTTGAAAACTCAGAAATTCAGGCAATAAAAAACCCCTGTAAATCAATTGTTTACGGGGGTAAAAGTGATCCTACCGGGACTCGAACCCAGATCATAAGAACCGGAATCTTACATTCTATCCATTGAACTATAGGACCGTCAATTTTCGGCGAGGACAAAAATAGTAAATCTTGGATTGCATAAGCTTATTTACGCAAAAAACATTCGGTCACCGCGAAATACCTGTGAGTTGATAAATACAATCCATATTGGTGATCGTTTCTTCTATTTATTCACCTTCAAATCTTTAAAAGAATTCGGCAACCAAACCTGCATTTCGCTGGCGCCGCGGTTGTTCCAGACAAAGTACGGAATAGCTATTACCGGTTTGTCCATGATTTGTATGGACTGACCGTCAGCGGTGGGTAGCGCCAGTTTAGCATCCATCGTAATGGTATTAATTCCGCCCAGTAAATCGGGTTCAAAGTTTACTGCAAAACCCGAATTTGATGGTAAAATGAAATTCCATGCTTGCTGGTTATTATCTGCGCCTTCAACACAATAAACAAACGGGCCATATTGCAGGGCAGTGCGGCCATTGTCTTGTTTTAATTCGGGTCGGCTGGCAATCCGGCGAACTTCCATGGGCGTGTTCAGCCCGATGATGTCTCCTTTTTTCCACTGACGGTTTACCACTGCGTAACCCAGTTCCTCACTGAACGCTATCGGCTTTCCGTTTACCGAAATCTGAAGTGTCTGGTTTTGTCTGGAATCAGAATAAACGTATAAACCTCCCGGAACCGGTTCTTTTAACCAACCCGGAATCCGGAACTTCAATTGCATGGCTTTTTTTGGTGCTTCAGTAAGGATGATGCTGGTATTGCCCTTCCACGGAAAATCAGTTTGCATCGCCAAACAAAGGAACTGTTTTTCAACCGGTAATTTCACTTCACTGCCAATATAAAGGTTGATCCAGACTGCATTTGGTGACTGACTGTAAATATAATTCCCGACAGAACTTACCAACCGGGCTATATTCGAAGGGCAGCATGCGGTCTGGAACCATTCGCTGCGCTGATCGTTACCTGATGAAGCAAGAGGATTTCCATAAAAAAAGCGGTCGCCTGTGAGCGATAAACCGTCTAATGCTCCGTTGTACAGGCTTCGTTCAAGAACATCAATAAATTTGGCATCCCCGGTCAGCATGTTCATCCGTTGGTTCCAGAAAACCATTCCTACCGATGCACAGGTTTCGCAATAAGCCGTTTCATTGGGAAGGTCATAATCAATCCCGAACCCTTCGGTTGTTCCTTCAGCGCCAATGCCTCCGGTTAAATACATATTCCGGTAAACAACATCTTCCCAAATGGTTTGCATCGCTTTGATGTAACCGGCATCGTTCGTTACTGCAGCAACATCGGCAGCTCCGGTGTACAAGTACATGGCCCTGACGGCATGTCCTGTAATTTGTGTCTGTTCCTTCACCGGAAGGCCACTCTGCCAATAATCCGGATCGTTAAAAAAGTTTCCTTTTCCGTAACCTTTGCCACGTTGTTCCAGATACCACCGGGCCAATTCCAGGTATTTCCGGTCGTTGGTATGGTGGTACAACTTCATCAGCGCCAGCTCAATTTCCTGATGACCGCTGAACCATTGACGGTTGCTTTTTCGCATTACCGAATCAATATGATTGGCAAAGCGGATGGCCACATCCAGCAAAATTCTCTTTCCGGTAACTTCCTGGTAAGCAATTCCTGCCTCAATTAAATGACCTGCACAATAATCTTCGTGCTTTCCAATTTCAGTCCAGCGATTTTTAATATCAGTCAGTTCATAATAGGTATTCAGGTATCCGTCAGGCATTTGGGCAGCGGCAATTTTAGCGATCCATTCATCGGCTTTCTTTTCAATCAACGGATTGGGATTTCCCTTCAGCGAATATGCCATAGCTTCAATCGCTTTATAGACATCCGAATCGTCGTAATAAATACCTTCGTGTTTACCGTTATGAGCGGCTGCTTTTTCGAAATTCCGGATTCGTCCGGTTTTTACTTCTGAAAAAAGGATGCAGGCATCAAGCGTTTTGGTGGCAACTGCGTGCATCCGGCCACTCCAGAAAGGATCGGTGATGTTGACTTGCGAAAAATTAACCGGCGCCAGTTTTTGTAGCGATTCCTGTGACCGAACAAGCGTTGAACTTAGAACAACAATCAAGGTAAAGGAAAGTAATGGTTTCATTTTAAAGATTTAAAAATTTGAAATTTGAGTCCACTCCGATAATTCAAAAAATTAAAAAATGCCACTAAGACACCAAAACACTAAGTTACACAAAGTATTGAATATCTGATATATATTCTTAGTGAACCCATCGAGACTTTGGGTCTTCGTGGCAGAAAAAGACTTTTCGGAATAGCCTCAAGTTTCGTTTTACTTTGTCAGGGTTGGCTTTGCATCCATTTTTCGATCATTCCAAAATACATTTCTTCAGCCTGAATCATCCATCTCAGATCTTCACGCTGGCTTGCAGTATGGAAATAGCGGTCGGGTACATAATTGACCGGATAGCTTATAAACCGGGTTTCGCCATACACCGATTTTACCTCTGCCCAGGTTTGCTGAAATTCGTTCATGGCCTTTTTTAAGTTCTCAATGCCAGCTTTTTGCTGAATTTTATCGGAACTGTCGCTTTGCTTCAGGGCCAGTAAAATACGTGGAGCGGTAATCTGAAGCTTATAAAGAGATGACGAAAGCGTCCAGAAATACCGGTTCCGTTTTGACGAATTATAAAGTTCGGTGAACCTGTCCGACAACGCTCTGTAATTACTCAACTCAGTAACCGATCTGTCGAGGCGGTCTTTGTATTTCAGGCTCCAGGAGCCAGGCGATTTCAGGTCGGGCAATTCAATCAGTTTGGAAGTGTAATCAAGCGATATTTTTTCACGGCCTTCAAGCGGTTTGAGCCAATGTTCCACTTGTGCCAAACCCTGCAACGCACTCTCATCATCCAAACGGTCGCCTTTTTTATAATAAGCTTCGTACCATAAAACCGAACCTTTCCGAAGTTGATTGGTAAAGCTGGCATAGTCGGGCATGGAAATACCAAACTCCTTTTGAAACCAGGCGCTGTCATATTCTTCAAGTGTCCGCCCGTTTGGCGACCAACTGTATTCGGCAGCCGCGATAAATCCGTGCCAATAATTTTCCATGTGCGGAGATTTATCATCCCATGCTGTACAAAGCGCACCACCAATATTCTTTTCTGCCGCCAGTTGTATAAAGCTCCTGATCACAGCAATTCCCGAAGAGTTTTTTCCTTTGTCGCGTTCATCTTCCTGAAATAACATTCCTCCTTTAGAATTTGTGGCAGTGGCTATCATGGCATTCAGGCCGTGACTTTTATACCAGTCGAGGGCGCTAATATTTCCGGGTTGCCTGGCCATCCCGTAATTCCAGCGCATGTAAACACAATTTTTCGGGAAATCGGAAAGCAGGCTGTCGAGTTTTGGAATTCCCGCGGCCCAGGCTTTGGCCGATTCGGATTCAGTTACTTTATCTTTATAAGTTGTTTCATAAACTCCGGAATGCTGCAAAGGCATGTCATCCCAAAAAATGGGGATCCGGTTGTTTTCTTTCGCGAATTCGCAAACCCTTTTTAGCCAGTAGAGATTCAACGCCATCATTCCTTCCTTGTCGGCCGTAGGTTTGCAGCGTGGGCACAAGCCGATATTCCCGATTTCGTCGCCCCCGATATGCAGGTATTTTGAACCCGGCGTTGCATCAAGAGCATCGCGGTACAGATCGAAAAGCACTTGGTACGTTCCTTCGTTCAACGGACAAAAAGCCCAACGATTCCAGGGCAATTCGCGCAGGTTGGCATATTCCTGATGTTTCAGGATAAAAGTTGCATGCCCCAAACCCTGAACCAATGGTGTGATTTCGATATGCCGCCCGCGGGCATATCGTGTCAGTGCAGCCATTTCGTCAATGCTTATGGCCTGAGGGGCGCCAACCAATGGCTGACGCCGATAGCGAAGTTTGTCTTCGAACTCGAAAACTACTGCATTGATTTTATACCTTGCCAGTCGGTTGATGCTTTCGTAATAATAGTTCATGTGGTCGAGGTGGTGCTTCACATCAAAATGAACAGCCCGATAGCTGAGTACCGGATAATCGGTTATTTTGCAGGCCGGAACCGGTTTGTTATAATCGCGGGCATCCTCCAGAAGTTGTTCGAGCGACTGACAACCGTAAAACAATCCTGTTTCGGTCTTGGCCGTTATATCTGCCTTGCCATCGGAAATAGTTAAAATATAACCTTCATCAGAAGGAAGCGATGGGTTTGTTTTATCCAGGATCAGCGAAAGAGTTCCATTTCCAGACGACTTTCCGATGGTTAGTTGAGAAAGGATTTCGCCCATGACAGGTCGTAAAAATTCACCATTCAGAATAACCTGTCGGAGTTTGCCCGGCTCAAGTCCTGAACCTTTTAGCAGGATAACATTTTGCGGCTCAGGAATAACGACAAACGGCGCAGGCAACTTATCAGCCGCGAAACACATTGCCGATTCAATTATAAACAAGGCACAGATTACTATTGTTCTATGCAAGGATAACTTTGATATTTGCATCTTCGGGTCGTTTTTTGTATTTGTCTAATATTCCTGAAAGATATTCAAATGTTGTTGGAAAGGAAAACATGTAAATCTCTTAAAAATAAAGATTAATTTCAAATTCTAATGATTGAAAATGATGCACATCGAATGGAACTTGTAGGATTATGACAACAACGAAAACCTTATTAATGCTTCTTGCTTTTGGAATGATTTTCCTGCAAACTCAGGCTGCATTAATTGTGGTTAATTCCGGTGAAGATCTGAATGCAATAATAAATAGGGCAAAAGGAGGTGATACTGTTCTTGTAAAACCAGGTACATATTCAAAAATCAGTCTGTCAGATAAAAAATTTTCAGAACAAAAACCGCTTGTTGTCCGTGCAGATGGCTCAGAAAATGTATTGGTTAAAGGAGATGCAATTTCAAACGTTAATGTTTCAGGTGGATATTCTGATTGGAATAATGGTATCATGTTTTTTGGAACCGGGGTTTATATCCTGAATAACACCATTAACAATTGCGCCAACATAGGAATATACGGCAATAACTGGAAAAATTTAAACTTGCTAAACTACGTTTACGGGAATACGATATCTAGCTGCGGCACGAACATGTATTTACATCCTGAAGTAAAAGTAAGTAAATCTGATCCTGGGAAAAACCCGAATTCTCCGCAAAAATGGTATTCTAATTTTTGATTGAAAATGGGTAAAGTGAATAAGCTGTTTTTATGTCTGTTATTTTCAACATTGGTTCATATTGCCGGTTAAATTATAAACAATGCACAGTAGATTGATATTCTATGCAGTAATAACTTTAATAATTTTATTTTGCATTCATGTCTTAACATCAGAATTGTGCTACTTTTGAAGGAATTAAATCCACCATAATGATTACTGAAGAACTTCTGAAAGAATGCCACCTGGAATTTGAAGAATATTTCAAATCGCTTATTATCGATTTATCTGAAAATCATCATAGAGTTCAGGATGTCCGGGCACACTCATTACGGGTGGCCAGCCATTCACTTTTATTATCAAAAATTGTTTTGCAAAACGATGAAGATAAACGAATTGCTGAAGTAATTGCTTTATTTCATGATTTGGGTAGAG
This sequence comes from Odoribacter sp., assembly GCA_013824715.1. Classification (GTDB taxonomy): domain Bacteria; phylum Bacteroidota; class Bacteroidia; order Bacteroidales; family Prolixibacteraceae; genus Aquipluma. Next base: position 6,487 of record PNOH01000017.1, read on the forward strand.
CTTCACTAATTGCTTCAGGAACTGCATCGCCATCCAATATTCAACGTGATCACGCTACGGTGTCGGTACAACTGATTCAAAACATGGATTTCTATTTGAAATTGCCAGGCGATACTCAATTGATTATTCAGAAGTCGGTCGAAAACCACAATAAACTTAAATTACCGAAGCTTGATAATGAACAGCAAACACTTTTTGCCCGTTTGCTCCGTGATGCCGATAAGTTGGACATTTTTGAATCGTCATATCGTTTTTTTAAGGAAAAAGCGGGAGTTCAACCCATTATGACCTTCGATTTGGTAAACTCTCCTGAAGTATCTGAGAAGATTATCAAAAGCATCATGGCTGGAAAAACTGCAGCGGTTGAGGACATGAAGACTATGAATGACTACAAATTGTTGCTGATTTCAATGGCATTCGACGTGAATTTTAAACACACATTCCGGTTGATCAGCGAAAAGCAATACATACAAAAGATTTACGAAACCTTGCCCAAGCGCGACCAGATTATTGATGCATTCCGGGGCATCAAGTTGTTTGTTGAGAATAAGTTTGTTTCCTGAAAGTTGCACTCTCTTAAGCTTTAAGCATGGGTAGAAGTTTGATTTGCATCAGTAACCTGATGAGGGAAGACGAAATTCTGTCAGCGCTTAAAAGGGGAGCGCGATCGACGTCTGATATTCAGCGAATTACACGGGCAGGAAAAAGTTGTGGCCGATGTTTGGTTATTATTGACAGTTTGGTTGAAGATTATCTGGCCCAATTGCCCAATGACCCTCAGAAACGAATTGATTTTGAAATTTAAGCCAGCTTTTCCGCCAGCGAGCACCCTGTCATCATTTACGGGCAGTACATAAGAAAAATTAACCCTCTTACATTCTGATTTTTGACAAAAAAAATTGTAAATTTGAAAAACTATGGTTTGTGCATATAAACTATTTATGATCCAATTACGTTAAAATTAAAAATACCTTTTAAAACGAATTACTATGAAAAAGCTTAAATTACTTTCCGTGGTCTTTTTTGCAGGTTTGATTTTTGCAGGATGTTCGCAAAAAGATGATCAGCTTCAGGTTCAGGATGATTCCCTGACTCTGAAGAGTGCTTCAGTAAAAGCTGAATACGATATGGTTCCCAATGAGATCATTGTCAAGTTCAAAGAAGGAACAGATGATTCTAAAAAGGCTCAGGTATATGAAAAACTGGGTGGTAAACTGAAGGAAAAAATCCTTACCAAAATGATGGAAAAACAAGGCGACAAGGATGGAATTGATTTGGTATCTATCTCTGGAACTGTAGCCAATGCAATACTTGTAGCTAAAAATTATCCTGAAATTGAGTATGCCGAGCCCAATTACATTTATCAACACTATTCCACTTCGAATGATACCTATTACACCAATGGTTCGTTGTGGGGAATGTATGGAGATGCTACATCGCCTGCCAATCAGTATGGCAGTCAGGCTGGTGAAGCATGGGCAGCAGGACACACCGGATCGAGTTCTGTTTATATTGGTATCATTGACGAAGGTTACATGTACACCCACGAAGATTTAGCTCCCAATGCCGGAACAAATCCAGGTGAGGTTGCAGGTAATGGCACCGATGATGATGGAAATGGTTTGATCGATGATATTTACGGTTGGGACTTTGCCGGAAATAACAGTACCGTTTTTGATGGAGTAGGTGATGATCATGGAACGCACGTAGCTGGCACTATTGGCGCTGTTGGTGGGAACAGCAAAGGTGTTGCCGGTGTTTGCTGGAATGTGAAATTGCTGAATGCTAAGTTTCTTGGCACTAATGGAGGAACAACTATAAATGCTATTAAAGCGGTTGATTACTTTACAAATTTAAAAACCAGAACTACTAACTCTGTTAATATAGTTGCTACCAATAATTCATGGGGTGGCGGTGGTTTTTCTCAGGCCTTATTGGATGCTATTGAAAGGGCAAATACCGCTGGTATTCTTTTTGTTGCTGCCGCAGGAAATAGTGGTACCGACAATGATGCCACAGCAAGTTACCCATCAGGCTATACCAGTGCTAATATAATTGCAGTCGCATCAATTACCAATACAGGTGCATTGTCCAGTTTTTCACAATATGGTGCAACAACTGTGGATTTGGGTGCTCCAGGCTCAGGGATATGGTCTTCAGTTCCAAAAAAGGCAGGTAAAAATATTGTTTCCAGTTATGCCAGTTATAGCGGCACATCAATGGCTACCCCACATGTGACCGGAGCTGCTGCATTGTATGCTTCAACTCATGCAGGAGTAACTGCTGCTGACATTAAAGCTGCAATTCTTGGGGCTGCTGTTTCAACAGCTTCCCTTGATGGCAAATGTGTTACCGGAGGAAGATTAAATGTAAGTGGATTTTAATCTCAAATATGTACAAACGCAAAAGAGGCTGTTCCAACCCGGAACAGCCTCTTTTGCGTTTATCTGAAAACTGTGACTGGAAACTGATCGCTAATTCCGTTTAGCCACCCAATCAACCGCGCAGCCAATATGCTCTTTCACTTTCGGGTCCTGAAATGCTTCAGGAGTGTGGCCGAAAACAGTATAGAAAGAGCGCGTCTGTCCCAATTCCTGGTACCAGATCAGCGGATGGTCGCCCATTTTCCACTTGTCGTCTTTCAGGGTTTCCACATCCAGCGAAGTTTCGTCTAAACGTGCCAGGACTTTAACTTTTGCCCGAGGATTTTCTTTGAAGGTGTACCATTCGTCAAAAGTGCGGTAAGTTTGCATCCCTTTAAACGGAACCATGCTTGGATGGTCGGTATTCTCGAAAATTACGGTTCCGGTTTGACCTCTGGGATGGGTTCTGAAAAAAGCCCCGTTTAGTTGTCCGTACCAGGCCCAGTCGTATTCGCAATCGGCAGCCGCATGGATTCCAACAAAACCTTTGCCTGTATTCATAAATGCTTCAAAATCCTTTTGCTGTTGTTCGTTCAATACCTCCAGGGTAGGGTTCAGGAACACGACCACATCAAAGGTTTTCAGAAAATCAGGAGTAAAAAGCTCAGCATTTTCGGTGGCTGTTAAAACCCATTTCCGTTCCTGAGCCAAATCGCTTAACGTTTTTAAGCCCGAAGAAATTGAATTGTGGCGAAAGCCTGATGTTTTTGAGAATACAAGCACATTGATTTTTTTGTTTTGAGCAACGCCCGAAATTACCAATATCAGGAGAAGGCAAATGAATGAGCTCAGTTTTTTCATGGTTATCATTTTTTGTAAATAGGTTTGCAAGCGTACAAATTTAAAATATACCATAGCTTCCGGCTAATTCTGATGTATAGCCGGAGCAGGTGCAAGTTGTTCGGTGGGTTTTCCTTCTTGGCCTGAATTATTCTTTTTTTCGATTACTTGAGGATCCCATCCCCATAATAATAATAATACAAAAAAACCAAGTACGTATGCCACTGCGATGTGCCATCCCGATTTGAGCCAGTTGAACACCGATCTGGCTTCATGAAATTTAGTGGTAATAGCAACACCGGCTGAAGATCCAAACCAAATCATCGATCCGCCGAAACCAACCGCGTAGGCCAGCATGCCCCAATCGTAGCCATTTTGTTCGAGGGCCAGTTTGGTCAAAGGAATATTGTCGAATACCGATGAAACGAAGCCGAGTGAAAATGCAGTTTGCCAGGATGCGACCGGCAACTCGTTTACAGGCATCAACGAGGCACAGGTGACCAACGCAACCAGGAAAATTGCCCCGCTAATGGAGTTTTTAGCTTCCTTCCAATCAGTTTTACGAATGAAAGCGCCTATTAATATGGCAATCCAAACGCCCAAGGCTGGGAAGTCGAAGTAAACGTTGGTAAGAATTGTGCAAAGAAGAATGAATAGCACGATGCCAAGCCTGACCCAGTCAATATGTACGTCTGATTGGGCATCTTTTTGAATGGGCTGATAGTTGTGTTGTTGAAAAGCGGCAAATACTGAGAAAAAAGCCAGGGCTGCAAATGCTGCAATGTAAGCATGCAAAACATTAAAGGGGTGAACACCTTCAATCCACATCAGGGTAGTGGTGGTATCGCCAATTACACTGCCCGAACCACCGGCATTGCTGGCGGCAACAATGGCTGCGATATAACCCATGTGGACTTTCCGGTTAAATACGACTATGGCAATGGTGCCTCCAATCAGGGCTGCTGCAATATTGTCGAGGAACGACGAAATCACAAATACAACAATAAGCAACACCAGCGGGCCTTTCCAGTCGTTTGGCAGCAAATCGGGCAGGTAGGCCGGAACTTCCGATTCTTCAAAATGCCTTGAAAGAATAGAAAAACCAATTAGAAGGCCTAGCAGGTTCAGGAGGACACTCCATTCGCCCACCCGCATTTCTTTGTCCACAATCTGATCGGCCATTGAAATATGCCCGAACATATGCTCAGAGAGGTTGAAGTCTGGAATAGCGATAAATTTAAAAATCAGAATTGAAGTCAGTCCAATTAGCGAGACGAAAAGCGTGTAACGGTGAAACAAGGCTACTCCAAGCAACGTTAGGGCGAATAGTACAAATTCGGGCCTAATTCCAAAAATTAATGGTATTATTTGTCCTAAGATCATAATGAAATTATTTTAGTATTGAGTATAGAAATTTTTTATACTGGCTTTTAATCGTTTCCAGAAAATTTTCGGAAGGTAAAAAAATTTTTTTAAAGTTTATTTTTTCCAAATACCTTCAGAAACATACATTTTTGTTAAATTTTCCCGTTTTAATGTTTCAAAAATGAAGTCATGATAAAATGAAGTCAAAGAAAATTCAAATTTCCCTGATGTTGTTCCTGATCTTGTGTTCCATTCTTTACAGTTCACAGGCATTTGCACAAAGATTTAATTTTACACAGGGAATTTATGATGGAAAAATAGGTAATGATCAACTTGTTATGGTAGCCGAAACTTCAGATTCGGTTTTCGTCAGAGGCTATTTTGTGATCAATCGTGGAAAAGCTGTTGAGGAAGCTCATCCTTTTTCAATGAATATTACCGGAGGTTTACCATTTTTTCAATCCGATTTATATGTGGGGCCTTTGAAATCTGCGAAAATAAACCCCTCTGCCTTTAATGGCAAACTGACACTTCTGAACCTGAAGAAGCGTTTTTTCTTTTGGAGGCAAAAAGCAGATATGAATTTTGTCCGTCGTGAGGATGTACTAATAAGCCCAACCGAACGTTATCAAAAGGAGGTTTTTAGCAGCATCGAAGTGAAAAGTGATCTTATATACGGAAAGGCCAGGGGTTTATGGACCCGTTCGCCTTATTCCGACGATCCCTATATTTCCACCTTAAGCAAGGGTCTGATTAAGTCGTTTAAAGATGTTGAATTGCTCGACCTTAAACTGGATGTTTATTATCCGAAGTCTGACATTTTTAAAAACAGGCCATTAGTAATGCTCATTCATGGTGGCGCATTTTACATTGGCAGCAAAGAATCGGCTTGTGAACAAATGCTGGCAACTTCGCTCGCCAAACATGGGTATCTGGTCGCGTCAATTGATTACCGGCTAGGGTTTAAACTTACGCCTGCCGATATTGAATTGAGCGCCTACCGGGCCGTTCAGGATGCTCACGCCGCCCTGCGGTTTTTGTCGCACAATGCCAAAGGACTAGGAATTGATCCCGGTCAGGTGTATGTGGGTGGAACAAGCGCTGGTGGTGTTGCTTCGCTAAATGTGGCATTTATGGACAATGATGAGCGGCCTGAACGTATTTTAGAGAACAGTAAAGAAGGCCTGATAACTAAAATAGAGGAATCGGGCAATAAATACACTGAAACATTTGAAATAAAAGCAATTGCCAATTTGTGGGGTGCTGTTGCCGATTTAAATATTATGGATACTGACGAGAGAATTTCGGTTTTATCTATTCATGGTACTGCGGATGACATTGTACCTTTCGAGTACGATTATCCGTTTAAGAATGCCCTACTGGTAAATCGCCTGGTTATGGATAAAATGTACGGTTCCAAATCTGTTCACGACAAGTTGAAAATTCAGGGAAATCGCACCCGTTTAATTGCTCTTGAAGGTTTGGGTCATGAGCCGCAACTTGAAACTTATAATACTTTGAATCATTACATGGATACGGTAACCTATCAGGTAGTTAAGTTTTTTTATGAAGAAACATCACCGAATGTAATGTTGCCAACCAGTCAGCTTACCATTTCCGAAAATGCCAATTTGAAATCGTTTTTTTTCGAGGTTACTAACGGCTCTCCGGTTCAGATTTGGGCTGAAGGTGGGGTAAAAACTAACTCAAATCCTAATGATGCTTCAATTATCTGGTTGAAAAACAGTGAAAACAGGAAACTTATTTTCCTGACAACCAATAAATTTGATGCGTGGAATGAAAAATCATTTCCTGTAAAAATTGTAAAGTAGCCGTATTTCTATATTCTACAATAGAACTACTTATTTTATTCAGGAATTGTTAATCATTCTTTCGTATTTTAATTCATTCTTTTTTTTTGAAATGATTTATAAAGTATTCATATTTGCCGAATAATGTGTTGCGTATGTGTTAAAAGTAAAATTCACTTAGAAAATTAATCTCAATGAAATCGAAAAAAAATTTATCAAAGAGCCTGAAGGGAGGCTTTTCAACGGCTGTTATTCCGGTATCCTTAGTTGCAGCGATTCTGGTCTATGTATTTGTTTTTGGTGATGGATCCAATTTCGCAGGCGGAAGTAATGCAAATGTTCCACTCCCCGGAAATTATTTCGGTATGATTTATAAAGGTGGGATGATAGTACCAGTTCTCATCAGTTTAATGTTGACCGTATTGGCATTTACTGTTGAACGTTATCTTGCAATAACGAAGGCAGCCGGAAAGGGTAAAGTCATTGATTTTATGTCAGATATAAACGATCTTCTTGATCATGGAAAAATTGATGCAGCGAAAGAATCGTGTAATGTACAGAAAGGTTCGGTTGCCAATGTAATTTATAGCGGATTGATTAAATATCAGGAAATGGAAAAGGAAAAAACGCTTCCTAAAGATCAAAAGCTGGTCTCGATACAAAAAGAAATAGAAGAAGCTACCTCGCTTGAGTTACCTGCTTTGGAACAAAATCTGGTCGTCCTATCCACCATTGCTTCACTCGCTACACTGATTGGACTTTTAGGTACAGTAATTGGTATGATCAGGGCATTCTCGGCTTTGGCCAATGCGGGCGCTCCCGACTCAGTTGCCCTGGCCACCGGTATTTCTGAAGCTTTGATCAATACTGCATTAGGAATTGGTACTTCATCATTAGCAATCATTTTTTATAACTTTTTTACTACTAAAATTGACAAGTTAACCTATTCAATTGATGAAGGCGGGTTTACCATTGTGAATACTTTCGCTGCAAAAAATCAATAAGATCAAATAAAAAATGCCAAAGGTAAAAATACCCAGAAAAAGCACAATAGTTGATATGACTGCAATGTGCGACGTGGCTTTTTTATTGCTTACGTTTTTCATGCTTACATCCAATTTCGTAGCAAAAGAACCAATTGTTGTAGCAATTCCTTCTTCAGTTTCTGAGATTAAAATTCCTGAACGGGATATAGTTACAGTCTTAATTGATGCAGAAGGCAAGGTTTTCTTTGGATTGGATACCCAGCAGGATCGGAAAGAAGTACTTGATAATGTCGGTAAAGCATATAGTATTAGCTTTAGTGATAAAGAGCTTACTGAATTCAGTAAGATTAGCTCGTCAGGAGTCCCGATCGAAAAAATGAAAGCATTTCTTGCCTTATCAATCGAAGCAAGGGATAGTAAGGACGCTGCCCTCGGAATACCAACTGATTCGTTAAACAATCAGTTCAAGGTATGGATGAAAACTGCCAGACAAGTAAACCCTAAACTCCGGCTCGCTATTAAAGCCGACCAAAAGACTCCTTATAAAGTTGTAAAAGGTGTCATGACTACTCTTCAGGATATCAACGAAAACAGATACAATCTGATCACCAGCCTCAAAGAGGTTTCAACTAAATAAAAAGGAAAGAACTATGGCTGAAATGCAAGTTGAAAATAAAGGCAAAAAAGGTAAAAAACCAGGGCAAAAGAAACACAATACCCGTGTTGATTTAACGCCTATGGTTGATCTGGGATTTCTCCTGATTACTTTTTTTATGCTTACTACCTCCATGCTTAAACCCCAGACTATGGAAATAAGCGTACCTTCGAAAGATAAAGTTGAAGAAGAAGAGCAAAATAAAGTAAAAGCATCACAGGCAATTACCGTTTTACTCGGGAAAGAAAATAAGCTTTATTATTATTTCGGGACAGAGGAAAATGGCGTGGATCCTGAATTGGTCGAAACTGACTATTCTTCGGAAGGAATCCGAAAAATGTTGGTTGGCAAGAATTCTGATGTAATGAACAAGGTTAACCAGTTGAAACTTGATAAGGCAGCCCGCAAGGTTAGTGATGAAGACTACCTGAAACAATTGTCTGAATTCAAAGCTTCAAAAGGCGCGCCTACCATTATGATTAAAGCAGCAGATGATTCGAACTATAAAAACCTTGTTGACATCCTTGATGAGATGAATATTTGTAATATAGCCCGATATGCAATAGTAGATATAACCCCGTATGACCTCGGTTTGATCGATAAAAAGACCCCACCGGCGAAGTAGTCACAATTTATAGAAACAGTCTATGTCTCAAAAAATAAACTTGTTTAACGAAGCCTGGGTCGATCTTCTTTTTAAGGATCGCAATCAGGAGTACGGTGCTTTCGAACTCCGAAAAGACAGCTCGTGGCGCCATAGAGTAGGGATAATAGCTACCCTCGTTTTTCTGGTTTTGATAATTTTTGTACCTATTTTGTACAAACAAATTATTGAAAAGGGAAGAGATCGAAACGTAGATGTTACAACCCTTTCGAACATTGAAATCGAAAAAAAGGTGGAAAAACCCAAGGATATCATTATTGAAAAACCTGCACCACCTCTCAAATCATCAATCAAATTTACACCTCCGGTCATCAAACCTGATGAGGAAGTTCAGGAAGATGAGGAGATCAAAACCCAGGAAGAACTTACCAGAACTGATCTGAACATTTCAGTGGCCGACATAAAGGGTACTGATGAAGAAAATGGTATGGATATTGGTGACCTTAATAACATGATTGTTGGTGAAGATACCACCTCGACCCCCTATGCCGTTGTCGAACAAATGCCTGAATTTCCGGGTGGCGAAGCAGCATTGCAGAGGTATCTGCGTTCATCGGTGAAATATCCAACCATTGCCATGGAAAATGGAATTCAGGGGAAAGTATATATAGGTTTCGTTGTTGAACGGAACGGAACTATTTCAAATGTTAGGGTTGCACGTGGAGTTGATATTTCACTCGATAAGGAAGCCATGAGGGTTGTGAGATTAATGCCCAAATGGATTCCCGGTAAGCAAAACGGTGAGCCGGTACGTGTAAGTTTCACTGCTCCAATAAATTTTGTTCTTGAATAAGAAAATGAAGCTGAATATCACTAAAGTTGCTTATGGTTTTGTTGTTATGGCCTTATACCTTATGATTGGTATTTTCGCCCTGATGAAATACCTGTTTTGGACCGGAGAATCAAACATCGGAATGGCTGTTTTTGGAGTTGTAGTTATCCTTTATGGTTTGTATAGGGGATATCGTTCATACAAGGCTTCTCAAGTTCCAAATGATGAAAAGGATGATGTTGAATAAGCAATCATTAATTTTGATTGTCCTTGTGCTGACCTCATTGAATTTTGGTTGCCATAGGGTCAGGAAACCAATTCCTGACTCAATGGTTACCGGCCATACAACAATTGCCGCCGATGAAGCATTGCTTCCGCTGATAAATGCTGAGTTGGATGTATTTCACAGTCAGTATAATTTTGCAACCATTGACTGCAAATATGGCTCTGAATACGATGCAATAAATCTTTTGCTTCAGGAAAAAGTAAGGTTGGCACTAGTTACGCGGCCGCTGAATCAAAAGGAAATGGATTTTTTTAAGGGCAAGGATATAAATCCTGAATCAATTATTCTTGCTTATGATGCAATTGCTGTGATAGTTCATTCTGATCATGCAATTAAAGCTCTGACTATAGCGGAGATTTCAGGGATTTTGTCGGGTCAGCTAAGTAATTGGGCCCAATTGGAACAATCAGGAAAAACGGGCAGCATAAAGCAAATTTTAGATACTGAATCATCAGGGATAATAAGGTCACTTGTCGATTCATTAAATCTAAACGAAAAAATTACCGGTGATTTTGAGTTTGCCGGAGACAATAAAAAAGTCATTGAATTAGTTGCAGCTAATCCTGATGCAATTGGATTTATTGGCTATAACTGGCTGAGTGAAGGCGATAACCTAAAGGTGCAGGAAAATCTTAAAAAAGTAAATTTAGTTGCAGTTTCTGGCAGGCAAATTGCTGATGACTCCAATAGTTTTAAGCCATCGTTGAGCAGTTTGTTTAATTTGGAGTACCCTTTGACCCGGAAAATATATGCCATTTATGCCGATCCTTCGCCAGGTCTTGCCCGGGGATTTCTGGCACATTTAACGTCAGAACGTGGTCAAAAGATTATTTATAGAATGGGTTTAAAGCCTGAAAACGATTTTCAACGACTTGTTAAAATTAATGAAGATTATTAAATGAAACTGAAACTAACATTGATTTCAATTCTGCTCGCTTTGCAAATATATTCAATCAGCGCTCAGACTGAGTTGGATGGTTTTGCAAAATTAAATCAGAAAGAATACCGGGAAGCAAAACAAATTTTTGGCGAATTGTTGAAAATAAATCCGGCGAATACCGTTGCCCTGTACGGCATGGGCGAATGCTATTATTATTCTGGTCGAATGGATTCTGCAAAAAACTGCTATCAGAAAGGGATAGACGCCAATTCTTCTTATGCCGCTAATTATGCCGGTCTGGGGAAAATCAGACTGCTTTCTTCCCCGGCAGAAGCTGAATTGTTATTTAAGGAAGCAGTTAAAAAATCGAAAAAAAATGCCACTGCCCTTGTTGCTATTGCAAAAACATATTACGATCAAACACCTAAGAACCTGAATGAGGCCAAACGTTATGCTGCCATGGCCATAGAGGTTGATCCCAATAACGCCTATGCATATTTCCAGAATGGATTGATCGAACTAGATAAAGGTAACCACGGCGAAGCATCGCTTCAGCTTGAACGGGCGATTTATTTCGACAAGAACTTGTATCAAGCGTATTTTGTCCAGTCGGAAATTATGGTTACTGCCCAAAATATGCCCCAGGCTATTGAGTATATTAAAAAAGTAATCGCAATTAAACCCGACCATTGGATAGCCTATAAAAGGCTGGGCAAATTGTATTACGACAATCGGAAATATGCCGATGCTGTTACTAGTTTTGCCGCCTACTTTAAGAATGTGTCCAACGACAAGGATATCAACCACTACGCGTATAGCCTGTTCTTCAGCAAGCAATATCAGGAAGCGCGTGAAATGATTGATAAGCTTGTTCAGCAAAATCCGAACGACTATGTGTTGCTTAGGTTACTGGGCTATATCAGTTACGAAACCAAGGATTTGGTGAATGGTAAAAGTATTATGGATAAATTTTTCACCCTTGTCCCTGCTGATAAAATTTTGACTGACGATTATTCCTATTATGGCAAAATGCTAAGCGCTTTCGGAAATGATTCGCTGGCCATTGAGAACTATAAACTTGCCTTGAGAAATGATAGTACTCAATATCAGGTATATGATGAACTTTCCAAATCATCTATTAAACTGAAAAAATATGAGGAAGGGCTTAAATATAGCAGTATCTACTTTAGAAAGAAACCCAACCTGACGCCGGCTGATTATTTTCAGTTAGGCAAAGCGTATTATTCGACCGGTAATAACCTCGATGTGAAAACAGATTCCTTAAAACAGCTTGAATTTTATCAGGTCGCTGATTCATTGTTCAAGCAAGTTGAGGTATTGTCGCCAAATTCGTACCTGGGTACATTCTGGAGGGCGAGGGTTAATTCTTCGATAGATAAAGAAACTACCCTTGGGTTGGCTAAGCCATTCTACGAAAAATCGTTGGAAATACTGATCAAAGATACGGTCAAGTATAAAAAGGAAATATCCGAAATATATGCGTACCTCGGATTCTATTTCTATGTGAAGGAAGATAAAGCAATATCGCTTGATTACTGGAAAAAACTTCTTGAAATCGATCCTGAAAACCTAAAGGCACAGGAAGCGATTAAATCGCTTGAAGTAAAATAAGGAATTATCCTTTTTTATAAAGTGACTGGTTTCAGCTTCGAACGTTTTATATACACATTAGAATATTTCAGGTTCTTGAATTTCTTTTTACCATCCGGTGAATCAAAAACATTAACCCGGGCTACATAAAAACTGCGCTTTACGTTGTAGATCGAAATTGGATGATTAATCTCCCCAAGCTCAAGCTCCGATTTAAAAAAATGATTAAAAATATTATCTACAGAATCTTTAGATTCAACGATAAACTTGTGGTAAGTTCGGTCTGTATAGTCTTCAACGACAATATAAAAACCGGGCCTGGAGCTATTTTCTTCTTTTTCAGTCGTGGGGCCAAATGAAAAAAAGAACACTGAAATCAGCAGAATAAAAGAAAGTTTCATAGTGTATAAATTAAAAACTATTTCTTTGTTTTTTGCTTTTGCTTCTAATCCTTCCCTTCATATTTCCAAATTATTTTTACAAGAGCAATCGCATCTGAAGTCGGTTGTCTTTTGGTACATGCTTCAAACAGCTCAGTGCACAGGAATGGAAATGAAGTTTTGGCGCGACAAATGCACCTGTTTTAAGAGATAGAAATTCTTAGAATAAACAGAAATTTTATATTTTATGCTTCAAATCTAGCTAAACTTTTTAAACAACTGTCGGAAATTACCTATTTTTCTAACAATTGCCACAATTTTTTCAATAAAATTGAACAAAATTGCATGATTAGTGTTAGCGAATACTTTTTTATTACTTTTTTTAGTGATGTTACTGTATTTCACCCACTAATTCAATTGTCAGGCAATACTCGTTTTTGTACCACAAAAAGCCCATTAATAACACGAATTCTTCTCTTCTCCACTGACCTGGCAATTAACTCATACATTTGTATATCAGATTGCCGGGAAGCCTGAATTTATTCCGAAGTGGTTCTATTTTTGGGCTTCTCTTTTTTCTTAGATCTTCACCATTCGTCTCATTTGGCTGAATCCGTTGGTTTCGAGCCGACAGAAATAGACACCTGCCGCTACCGGTTTCCCTGAAAAATCTTTGCCATCCCAATAAAACGTATGAACAGAAGAATTCAGGTCGTTTTCGTTAAAAGCCCGCATAATCCGGCCATTTACATCGAGTATCGAAATCCGGTATTTCCCGGGTTTGTTCAGTTTAAAGCCGATGTAGGTTCCTTCATTGAAAGTATTCGGATAAGAGGATAAAAGTTCCGGAGTATCGGGCACAACAGGTAAATCGTCGATAGCATTGGGGATATTTGAGGTATTGCGCATACCCGGTGTACCTTCTTTCTCCGACAGTACCCAGTTTTGTCCGGAGTTATTGTTACTTGCAGGGTTAATGAGTTCCATTGACCAAAGTTCAGTAAAGCTAAAGGTTTGCCAGAGGTCGGAGTTTCCATAGTTGACCTCATCAATTAATTGTGAATCCCGCGAATAGAGCTTTATAGCATCTACTCTATTGGCCAACCCAAAATTGAAAGTAAAAGGATCTATCAGGTTTTTGACCGATCCGAAAACAGCTTTCATCTTTGTCAAATCGTTCGATACCACCACATATTCGTTGGCCTTAAGCCATGTATTGGCTGCAAAAATGAACTGATGATTGGGATCCGAGTCGGTCAGTTTCCATCCCGAAATATCAATGTCGTATTTTCCCTTGTTGTAAAGTTCTATCCAGTCGCCCGGATCAGTCGTTGCATCGTTGTTAAAGCTGAATTCGTTAATTATCACATCTTCGTAATGACTTCCATCATTTTCAAAAAAAGCAGTCAAATCCATATTGGCCTGCGGTACTACCGTAATGGTTGATAAGTTGCTTCCTGAGGTGATGCCTGTCCATTTAACGAACCGGAAACCGGCTTGTGGAACTGCAGTAAGTGTAATGGGTACATCAGGAAAATAGATTCCTATCCAGGGGAAATTTGTTAATTTCAGGGAGTTAATCTGGATGGAACCTGTGGTTGAGTCGGCACGCACTATAATGGATTGAGGATTTTGGAAACTGAATTTCAGGCGAATGTGATTAAATACATTGGATGGTCGTCCGGTTGCAAAATTTTTCGCAGCCTGAACATTCCATTGCCAGTCATTTACTGTGCCGCCATTCCATTTCTGTAAATGCTTACCTATTTCTTCGGCTATCAGGTTTCTTTTTTTGTCAATGGCGCTGTTTACCCTTTCAGCAAGGAACTTCGAATTAAGTAAATCGGCGAAACGGTTTACGAATTGGTTTCGGAATCCGGTGTTTTCGAGCAAACGTCGAAACATAAGCGTTGACCATGGAGGGTTTGGCCATACAGGTCCGTTGGTGGCAGTAGCGAGTTCCAGTGTATTTTCAGTTGGCTGCGAGCCCCAGATGCCCATACCAAAATCGGTATCGAACAAAATCCAACGCCAACGCCCTTTCGAATCGTTGGTTTTCCAGTATTTGATATTATTTCCGGGCCAGTCGTGGTTCCTGAAATAAATTTCTGATGCAAAATAGTCAATGAAACTGTTCACGTCTATCCACTCCAGCATTTTGTTGTAATTTGATTGTACCGAGAGGGTATTTTGTTCAAGAAAACTCATCATCGTCCAGTAGTCCGAATTGTTTCCAATTACTACCGATCCATTGCCCTCAAGGATGGATACCTCTTTCGGATCAACGTCATGGTGTGCGGCAATCATATGTTCGTTTATTTTTTCCCGAATGTTCAGGATTCCCCAGTATTCCCCGTTCAGGAAAAAAACTGATGGGCGAAAAGCCTGCTGTTCTATATTCAATCCAAATGTCAGTCCTGCCATCAAACCATCGCGGAACATAGTGTTATTCCAGTCGTTTCCCGAATTCCGAAGAACAAGGTTTTTAAATTCATCGAATGGCCTTTCGTTAAAAATTTTGTATTTCATGAATTCGGAACCATAACCCTTCCGGCAATAAATAGCCATTGACTTTTGTTCATTGGCGCGCGACCAATTGCCGAATATTTTTACCCCGGCATCTACATCAATCACTTTATTCCCGGTAGTTTCCATTAATTCGAAATGGCAGGCTTTTTCCCAGTCCATCCAGAAATTGGCGCCAAAAAACGGAGTTTTAGTTTCGGCTTTAGGACCCTTTACATAGATTCCTTTGTAGTAATCCCATAAATCGGCAGGGTTCATGGAAACCGAAACTACTGGTAATTTATTAATTCCTCTGAGGATGTACGAGTTGGTAGCTGTTTCGCCAGGCAACATACCCGATTTCAGTATCCTTGCCCTGACCACTTTCGAAGTATTGATATTTATTTCGCTGGAAAAGATGTACGATAGACGGGTAGGAACTGAACCATCCAGGGTATAATATATCGTGTCTTTGGTCGAGGGAGCTGTCAGTTTCACCTTCAAAGTAGCCGAATAAATTCCGCCGGGAGTGCTAAATTCCGGAATCGCCGGTCTATCAGTTGGAAATGCTTCACCTGTGTTTTCTTTTCCAGGCGAAGAAGTAGGAAATACAGCCCATACAGATGTGTTTTTCAGCGTTCGTCCGTATGAAGTATCCAAAGTAAGTACTCCAATCTGAACACTATCGGCTAATTCTCCGGAAGGTTTGGTCAGGTAAACCGATTCCCCGTCAGCATCGAGCTTAAAGTTGGTATGCAGTTGCTCGACACTAAGTTTTAACGAAGCAATGATGCGTGGATTAGCAGGTGTATCGGTTGTGCCGACTGTGAGAAATGGGATCGCAGAAAAGTCGGTTGAAGTAGAAAAAATATTGTGGGCCTGAATAGCAAGCACGTTTTCACCAGCTTTGAGTAAGCTTGATGGATTATCAATCACAAATTTTTCGGGTGTTAGTCCCTGGTAAATCAGCGCTTCATGCTGATCGGTAGCCAAAGCGTTAAAAGCCGGAAATTCGCCACGTCCAACCATGTTGGCACGGGCAATTTCTTTTCCGTTCAGGTAAGCCACAAAACCATCGTCGTAATCCATGTGAAGGATCAATTGAGCAATTTCAGATGGATTTGCCACATTAAATTTTTTCCGCAAAAACACACTGGTGGCGTCCGTAAATTTGGTTGCATCGTCGTCATCGCCGTAGCCAAAGCCACTTTTCCCGCTTAGCCATGAAGCATCGTTAAAATCGTTGAACCTCCAGTTTGTTGCAGGTTCTGCTTTGGGTACAAGGTATTTCCATTCATCGCCTTTCGAAATAATAGTGTTCCAGTATGCAGGAGCCTGACGACGATCTTTCCCTGAGGCATAAACCACCAGATATTCGCCCGGACGAACCTGAAAATCGGGAAAGATCCATTGGAAAGGCTGATCTTTTTTATCCGACAGGCCATAACCGTTAAGACTGAGAGGAACGGTTCCTGCATTATAAAACTCGATCCAGTCGGGAGTGTCGCCATCAACATCGGTAATGACACCACCATTCGACGACATCACCTCATTAATCCTGAAAGGTTGGGCAGATGAAAAAAAAGCAGCGAAGGCCAGGCAAATACCCGCGAGGAGAAACTTCATAGATAGTGAAGAGTTAGTTTTAGTTATGTGGTAACAAAATTAACAAACCTATTGAGAGTCTGTCAGGTTTGAAGTAAAATGGGCGATTAGCACTATCTTTTGCAAGATTTGTAGAGATAGAATACCAAATTGTCCGAAAAATTTCATTTAGTGGTTGATTTTTGAAACTTTCTTTCTGGAAATGGGTAATATTTATCAGAACTCGATTTCTTGTTTATCTCATGCAACAATAGTTTTAACTTAAAAAAAACACTTATGCCAGTTAAAAAACTTAAAGCCTTTTTGGATGAGGCTAATGTCAGATATGTGACAATTAGCCATTCCCGTGCCTTCACTTCTCAGGAGGTTGCTGCATCGGCACATGTTTTGGGACGGGAGTTTGCTAAAACGGTTATGATTAAAATTGATGGAGAGATGGCAATGGCTGTGTTGCCGGCTTCTTGTCACGTCGATTTTGATAGCCTTAGAGAAATTCTTGGAACAAAAAATGTGACCCTGGCAACTGAGCCTGAATTTATGGATCGTTTTCCGGATTGTGAATTGGGGGCTATGCCACCTTTTGGCAATCTATACGGTATGTCTGTTTTCGTCGCTGATTCGCTGGCACAAAATAAGGAAATAGCCTTCAATGCCGGATCACATACCGAATTAATCAGGTTAAGCTACGCAGATTACAATCGTCTGGTAAATCCACGAATTTTTAAATTCTCCTGGAAGGCCTTTTCTTTCCCAAGTGATCCGATGGACCGATGGGATGAAGACTTCAGGGGTAATTAATTTTGTAACAAAACAAAAAACCGGCGACTGGCCGGTTTTTTGTTGTTATGTATGTACAACTTAATCGTAAATGTGGTTGTCACAAGGTTCATCTTTGCCGCATTCGCAGTTACATCCCAGTCCTTTTTCATACTGTTGCAGAGCTCTTAAACTCATTCCCATGGAGGAGAACCCTCCGTCGTGGAACAGGTTCTGCATGGTCACTTTTTTTGTCAGATCGGAGAACAGGGTGATGCAATAATCGGCACATTCGTCCCCGGTGGCATTGCCCAATGGTGACATACGCTCTGAGAAATCAAGTAACTGACCGATTCCCTTGACTCCACTTCCGGCAGTGGTTAAGGTTGGAGATTGCGAAATCGTGTTGATGCGTACATTGCGTTCGCGGCCGTAAATGTATCCGAAACTACGGGCGATTGATTCCAATAATGCCTTGGCATCGGCCATGTCGTTATAGCCATAGAAGGTGCGTTGTGCAGCTACATACGATAAGGCTACTACCGAACCCCAGGGTTTGATTGCATCCAGTTTACGGGCAACCTGCAATACTTTGTGAAACGAAACTGCCGAAATGTCGAGGGTTTTTGTGAAGTAGCCATAGTCGAGGTCGCTGTAGTGGCGACCTTTTCGCACATTTGGCGACATCCCGATTGAATGCAGGATGAAGTCTATTTTGCCTCCCAGAACTTCCATTGATTGTTTGAAAAGATTTTCCAAATCTTCCACACTGGTTGCATCCGCTGCAATAGCAATCGTATTGCACGCTTCTGCAAGCTGCGCGGTATCGCCCATCCGCATGGCCACTCCGGTGTTAGACAAGGTAAACGAAGCGCCTTCTTCGAAAGCTCTTTGAGCAACTTTCCAGGCAATTGAATCGGCATTCAATGCCCCAAAAATAATTCCTTTTTTGCCTTTCAGTAAATTATAAGCCATAGTTTTGGTTTTTTTAATAGATAACAACCATACTTGTAAATGGTTGTAAATGGTTGTAAATGGGTCGCAAATTAAAGCAAATTGCCACACCGATTCTTGAAACCTGAGTGGCTACTTTATCCATAATGATAATTTTTTAAATCCGTTCGATCGATTCCATCAGTAACCAGCCTTTATTTCCATCGGCCAGTCTGATTTCCACCCAATCGCCCAGCTTATCGGTAATTCTGACTTTCAAACCTTCATGGATAACAAAAAGATTTGTCCCTTTTTCAGATGGGGAACTTTTTACAGTCACCGTGGGTTGCATCACGATGGCATACGAATGGTTAACCAACCGGCTTTTTTGCCGTGCAGCAAACGACCAACTGAAAATGGTGAACACAATTACAAAACAGCCTGCCCAGAATGAAACCCGTTTGACTTCTCCTGTCCGGGCAAAAAAGTAGAGTCCAGTCATTGTTAGAAACAAGATAAACCCAACGATGCTCAGAACAGCCCAGGTGTCAGTCGTCTGGCTATTAATGAGTGAGTTCCACCAGCGTACAATAAATATTCCGGGTAATTCCTGAATAGAATCCACCACTTTTTGGTTGGCTACGAGTAGGTTGAATTCAATATCTTCGTCGTTGGGAGCCAGCAGTTTTGCCCTTTCGAAATTGAGAATTGCAAGTGTAAACTGATTCGTTTTATAATAAGCATTTCCCAGATTATAATATAATTCAGGCGATTCTATTCCGGCCATCAGAATCTGATTGTAACCATCAATGGCCTTTGTAAACTCCTCTTTGGTATAATGCTCATTTGCCTTCTGAATCAGATCGCCCTGAGCCAAAACTGTAGCAGTGAACATGATAGCCAGTATGGTAATAAAATATTGTTTCATTCCAGTTTTGTTACAGTAGTTTATTTTATTTGCTTTTCAAAAATACCCATTATCCTGGCAGCTCCATCATAAATATCTTTCATTGTTCCTGAAAATGCTGCCGGTGCGTATCGGGCAAACTCACAGTCATCGATAATTTTAAGTAATTCGGCTACTGTTTCCTGATCAATTCCTTTATTTAAAAGGCTTTCAGATGCTTTCTGCCGGTTAAGCTCGGCTACAGGAATAGACAGTTTATCGCTCAGATATCCCCACAGCGCTTTGATCACTGATTCGAAGAACTTTTCTGCATTATTGTTTTTCAGGAAAACAGAGGCTTCCCTGAGTCGTTTATTGGCTATCTTGTTGGCACGCTTGTTCCGCATCAAGGCAATATTCGCGTTTTCTTTTATCTTTTTTCGGTTCAGTACAAAAACCACTGCAAAAGCAAGCAAACTCAAAATGTAAAGGCCGTAAAACTCAAATGTTCCGTAAAATGAACTGTCCCTGGGTTTTAATTTCGATTTGTTTTGTTTGATGAACCGGATGTCTTTCCCGATCATTTTCACGTTTTCTTTTGAAAACGAACTGACAACTGATAAATTCGTATCGTCACTCCCTTTAACTACATTGATGTTGTAAGCATCCGTAGTTTGGGTTTCGAACTGACGGGAAGCTGGATTGAAGAATACAAACCTGACCGATGGAATGGTAAAGTTCCCGGCAAAACGGGGGATAAACAGGTACTCGAATGTTATAGAACCATTCAGGCCATTGTCGCTGGCAATTACCCGGTCGCTGGTCTTGGGCTCGTAAGCTTCGAAATCCTGAGGTAATTCAATTTTTGGCGGATTAATGAGAGTGAGGTTTCCGCTTCCGTTTACTGTTAACTTCAGGGTAACTGCTTCGTTCGATTTTGCATTGGTTTTATCAACCGAAGAACTAAGGTTGAAATTACCAACAGCTCCTGAAAAATCAGCCGGTTGATTGGGTAAATCTTTCACGTTGATGGTAACCGGTTCGCTTACCACTTTAGCCTTGACCATCTGGTAATTGTCGAAGAAGTCGTCGAAAAAGCTTTGTTGCTGCCGTACTCTTTGGCGCACCACACAGGTTATTTCGAAAGGATTGATCCGTATAGCGCCAGTCTGCTGCGGAAACAGGATGGTTTTTTTGAGCACTCCAACCTGATAAATTTTTCCGTTATAAACTTCCCTGGTAAAGTTAACCTGAGTGGGTACTTCTATATCTTTGGTCCAGAAACCTTCGTAAGTAGGCAGTTTTACCTCATCGAAACCATTTAGCGGCACATTTTGACTGATATACAATTTTATGGTCGAAATAATTTGTTCGCCTTTCGAAACATTGGTTTTATCAACGGCAATTCGTACAAACAGGTTTTCTTTACTGATATTTCCGGTAGGTGTTTGTTCCTGTTCCTGATTATCCTGTTGATTATTTTGCTGTCCGACAGCCTGTTGCGGCTGGCCTTTTACTACCTGAATTGCGAGGGTATTTGATTCGTAAGTTTTACCGTCAACCTTGATTGAAGCAGGGCGGATCGTAAAATTTCCTTCTTTTTTGGCGCGAAGAATAAATATGTAGGAAAAACTGGATGTTTGGGTAGTTTTTCCATTTATAATTTGAATGCTTGAGCTTTGTGAAGTGGATGGCCCCATTAAAACATCGAAATTTGAAAGATCGGGCAACTGCAAATCGGTGCCTCTTTTGTTCAGGGTAAATCCAAGCCTGAATTGTTCCCCGGCTTCAACGACTTCAGGGCCTTCCATCGTAAACCGAACATTGTCGGCCACAGCCAGATAGCCAATAAGCATAAAAATCAAGAGTATTTTAAATTTTTTGATCATAGTTTTCTCCGATATTCCTGGTTCAAAATTGTGCCAAATTTAAAGTTCTCAACTGGAAGTTGCAAGTATGCAGGGTTGCGTGTTTCGGGTTGCGAGTTTTGTCTCGAAACCCGTATCCCGAAACTCACAACTTTCTTTTTTCTACCAATCCTTCTCCACTTTTCTTGACTGTGCTCTCAGCGCCTGTATCTTTTTTACTTTTTCCTGGGTCTTTTTCTCGCTGTTTTCAAGGGCCTGCAGCATTTGCTCGGCGTTCTGTTTCGAGATTTTGCTTTGCTGTGGCTGCTGTTTCTGGTCCTTATTCTGATCCTGTTTTTGCTGTTCTTTTTTCTTGTCCTGATCCTTCTCTTTATCTTTGTTCTGGTCTTTATTTTTATCCTGATTTTTCTGCTGCTCCTGCTGTTTTTTCTTCATGTTCATGGCATACAACAGGTTATATTTGGTTTCCAGATCGTTTGGATTATTTCGTAAGGCATCTTTATAAGCGGCAATACTTTCGTCCAGTTTGTTGTTCATCAGCAGCGAATTGCCGAGATTATGCAAGGCACGGCTTTTTTCAGTTTTATCAGTAGTGCGGTCGGCTATATCCTTAAATTTATCAGCCGATTCCTCAAACTTCATTTGTTTATAAAGCGCATCTGCCAGATTGAAATTCCATTTCGGGTTTTCTGGTTTTTTATCCAAAGCTTTGCGGTATTCTATTTCTGCCTGGCTGAATTGAGCAGTGTCGAGACGTGTAGTATCCGCCATAGCCTTATCATAGTATTTATTTCCCTGTCTGACAAATTTTCGTTCGTTTTGTGCCTGGATTGCAGTAACCCAAACCAACAAAAACAGGATCAGAATATACTTTCGTTTCATAGTTTTGTTATTTTCTATCAGCAAACAGTTTGTAATTTTTCAGGTACTTATTTTTACGTTCAAGTATGAGAAAATCAAGTAAAATAAGGAACAATCCCAATCCGATAAAATATTGAAACTTATCGTCGTAATCGGCATAAATTTGCGTTTCCAATTCCGATTTTTCCATTTTATCCACCTCGTTGAATAAATTATTCAGGCCAACCTGTGCATTGTTTGCCCTTACATAAGCGCCTTTTCCTGCTTCGGCAATTTTCTGAAGCATGGGTTCATCAAGTTTGGTAACAATTGTGTTTCCATTTTTATCTTTACGATAATTCCGCATTCCGTTTGAAAAATCAGGAATCGGACCTCCCTGTGGTAATCCCATTCCGATGGTATAAACAAAAATTCCCTTTTCAGCAGCCGCTTTTGCAGCCCCAACAGCATCGTCTTCATGGTTTTCTCCATCGGTGATGATAATCATAGCTTTGCTCCCGGGGAATTGCGGGTTAAACGATTTCATTCCAAGTTCAATGGCTGCTCCAATGGCAGTTCCCTGTGTAGGAACAATATTCGGGCTGATTGAATTCAGGAACAATTTAGCTGAAACGTAATCGGCAGTGATGGGTAGTTGGATATACGCGTCACCGGCAAAAACAATCAGCCCGATTTTATCGTTGCTCAACTTGTCAACCAGTTGCGAAATAGCCCGCTTGGCCCTTTCCAGCCGGTTGGGCTGAATATCTTCGGCCATCATACTGTTCGACACATCAAGAGCAATAATCAGCTCTATTCCCTTACGTTTTTCAGTTTTCAGTTTCGATCCGAATTGCGGGCGTGAAATACCGGCAATAATGCTGGCCAAAGCAAGCATAAGCACAATAAATTTCAATACTGGCCGGCTTGCACTCACATTGGGCATTAATACCGACAAAATTTCTTTTTGCCCGAACAGCGCCAGCGCTTTTCTTCGCTGAATTCTGGAATACCAGAAAAAAGCAATCAGGGCCGGTATGACCAGCAGTGCATATAAATATTCAGGATTTGCTATTCTAAACATCTCAATAACAGTTTCAAGTTTCAGGTTCCAAATTCCAAGTTCCAAATTTTAAGTTCCGGGTTCCGGGTTGCGTGTTTCGCGTAACCCGAAACCCGTAACATGCAATTCGGAACAATATTATCAGTTAACTTTTTTCCTTTTCTTTTTTCCTCTTTCCTGAGTTTTAAGGTATATTCCTGAAAATGGTTGTTTTCAGAAATAACGCCAGTAAAAGAAAAAGAGCTCCACTCATTGCGTATTTCAGGTATTCTTCTTCTTTTTTACTGAATTCTTTTACATCAATTTTTGATTTTTCAAGTTTGTCAATTTCCTTATAAATTTCGGCCAGCTTGTTATTGTTGGTTGCACGGAAATATTCTCCATCAGTCGTTGATGCAATTTTCTGCAAGGTTCCTTCATCAATTTTTACCTCTACATCGCGGACTTGAACGCCAAAAGGAGTTTGCATGGGGTAGGGGGCCGTACCTATGGTTCCGACACCTACCGTATAAACCCGGATCCCGAAGGTTTTGGCCAGTTCGGCTGCGGTAACAGGAGCAATTTCCCCACGGTTATTTTCTCCGTCAGTAAGCAAAATAATTACTTTGCTTATGGCGTTACTTTCCTTTAGCCGCGAAACAGCAGTTGCCAGTCCGTTGCCAATGGCTGTACCGTCTTCAATCATTCCGCTTTCAATGTTCCTGAAAAGATTGATAACCGTAGCATGATCGGTAGTTAACGGACATTGCGTAAAACTTTCGCCTGAGAATACGACCAGCCCGATTTTATCGTTTGTTCGGCCGGCAATAAACTGGGTAGCCACATCTTTCGCGGCTTCGAGCCGGTTGGGCTGGAAATCCATAGCGAGCATCGAACTCGAAATATCAAGGGCAATTACTATGTCGATGCCCTCTGTGGTTACATTCTGCCAGTTGTTCGACGATTGCGGACGCGCTAAAGCTGCAATCAGCATTGACAAACTCCCCAAAACAAGCACAAACACGCTGTGCCGGAGGTAATATTTCCAGCTCTTCGGAATTTTGGCAAAACCCATATCCGACGAAAACTGGATGCTGGCGCCTGCTTTTTTCTGCCGCCAGATGTACCATGTAATCATGGGCACAAGCAGCAGGAACAGGTAGAAAAATTCCGGGTTTTTAAAACTTATTCCATTCATCATTTTTGTTCGGTTATTTTTCGGCTACTACTTCATTTTCAGTTTTTTCTTCAGCCGGTTTTCCCGGAACTTTCAGTTCTTCTTTCTTAGTTTGATTCACGAAGAAATAGGCATTCATAAGGGTTAGATTATTGTCGTCGGGCAGAGGTGTGTATTTCGCAAATTTTACCAAATCGGCCAGGCTAAGGATGTGTTGAAGCTGATCGAGCGAATTTTCGTCAATCCTGTTCTTGTTTTGTTTGAACGTGCCAATCGTTTCTGCCGAGGTAAGTTCCATGGCCGGAATGTCAAACCTGTTTTCGATATAGATACGGATGGTGTCGGCTACCTCAGAATAATATTGTTTGAGTTTTTCCTGCTGCCACAACTTCTGATTTTTGATCCGATCGAGTTCACGCAAGGCAATGATGTGTGCTGGTTCAGCCGGTTTCTCTGGTTTTGTGAATAATGGCACATTCTTTTTCTTCCATCTGATGTAATAGAAAATAAAAAAGATGATGGCCGCAATCAGGATGATTCCCAGGATGTATGGGGTTACTTCTTTTAGGGTAACCGGTGCACTGTAAGGGATTTTAATATCAACCGGCCCTTTGGCTGTATCTATTTTCATTCCGTGAACCTGAAAAGCCAGGGCTCTGGTTGCTGCTGAATCCAGGCGTGTTCCGTCTTTCAATTTGAAATAGAATGGTGGGATCACGTGCATGCCACTGTCGAACGAAGTAATGAAAAGACTTTGGGTTAGCTTTTCACGTTTTTTGTCATCGAGTTTTGATGTATCGATTTTTGATCGTTCAACCACTTCTAAGTTAGAACTGAAGGAATCGGGAACTTGAGGAAACTGAATGTCAAGATCTTTCGGTTTTTCAATTTCGAGCAGTAATTTCAGTTGGTCGCCAATGAGAATATGCGTTGAGTCAATACTTGCCTTAACCGTAACCTGCTGTGCATGAATTTTGTGCAGGCTACCGGAAAGCAAAACGGCTAATACGACGTATAACATTCTTCGCTTCATCTGTTTAAATTTTGTTTTAACCACATAGACACATAGGTCACATAGTTTCTTTCTTTATTCTTTTTTCCTTATTTCTTATTCCTATTGTGTTCTATGTGCCTATGTGGTTCTTTTCAATTAGTTTTATCCACGTTTTTTAAACAGGCTGATCAACGATCTGACATAGTCGTGGTTAGTGCTGATGCTTACATAATCAACCCGGCTCTTTTTGAAACTATTGTCGAGTTGATTGGATAAATCAGTCCACCATTTCCGGTAAATTTCCCTGGCATTCCGGTCGGAGGTATCAACCCAGGTGTAGTTTCCGGTTTCAGCATCTTTCAGTTTGATCATGCCAATATTGGGCAATTCGGCTTCCCTTTCATCGTAGATGCGCAAAGCAACCACATCGTGCCGGTTATTGGCTATCGAAAGTGCACTTTCAAGCGATGGGTCATTCTGAATAAAATCGGAAATCACAAAGGCAGTACACCGTTTCTTGATGGCATTGGTCAGGTACCGTATTGCGCCCGAAATATCTGTTCCGCGGGCTTCGGGTTCAAAATCAATTAATTCGCTGATGATCCGCAAAATGTGGCTCCGTCCTTTCTTAGGTGGAATAAACTTTTCAATTTTTTCGGAAAAGAAAATGACCCCGATTTTATCGTTGTTCTGAATGGCCGAAAATGCCAGAACTGCAGCGATTTCGGTAACGATATTCTTTTTCAGTTTATCCATCGAACCAAATTCGCGCGAACCGCTCATATCAATCAGCAGCATTACCGTCAGTTCGCGCTCTTCTTCGTATATTTTAATAAAAGGTTTGTTGTAACGGGCAGTCACATTCCAGTCAATGTTACGGATGTCGTCGCCAAACTGGTATTCACGAACTTCGCTGAAAGCCATCCCACGTCCTTTGAACGCACTGTGGTATTCGCCGGCAAAAATATTGCGGCTCAATCCACGTGTTTTAATTTCAATTCTCCGGACTCGTTTTATTAGTTCGCTTGTTTCCATTTCTTAAAAGTTCCAAGTTCCAAATTCCAAATTCCAAGTTCCAAATTTGTTACGGGTTCCGAGTTCCGGGTTTCGGGTTTAACACGCAACCCGTAACACGCAACTCGCATCGTTTTGCTATGGCACTTCAACCGTATTTAAAATTTCAGCAATAATATCTTCGGAAGTTATGTTGTTGGCTTCGGCTTCGTAGCTTAACCCGATGCGGTGACGCATCACATCCATGCAAACTGCACGGACATCTTCAGGAATGACATAACCACGCCGTTTGATGAAGGCGAAAGCTTTGGCTGCCTGCGCCAGACTGATACTTGCCCGTGGCGAACCTCCGTACGAAATCATGTCAACATATTTGTCAAGTTTGTAGGCTTTCGGATCGCGGGTGGCAAATACGATATCGACAATGTATTTCTGGATTTTTTCGTCCATATAAACATCTTTCACCACTTCGCGGGCTTTGAGGATGTCTTCGGGACGCATAACTTTTGAGGCAACCGGGAATTGTTTCAGCAGGTTTAGCTGTATAATGAGTTTTTCTTCGTCTTTCGATGGGTATTTAATCACTACTTTCAACATAAAACGGTCAACCTGTGCTTCAGGCAGCGGATAGGTCCCTTCCTGCTCAATCGGGTTTTGGGTAGCCATGACCAGGAAAGGTTCCTGTAATTTATAGGTAGTTTCGCCAATCGTAATCTGGCGTTCCTGCATGGCTTCGAGCAATGCCGATTGTACTTTGGCGGGCGCACGGTTGATCTCATCTGCCAAAACGAAATTGGTAAATATCGGGCCTTTTTTCACTACAAATTCTTCTTTCTTCTGGCTGTAAATCATGGTTCCAAGCAAGTCGGCCGGCAACAAATCGGGAGTGAACTGGATACGGGCATATTTGGCATCGATACTGGTAGCTAGGGTATGGATAGCCAGCGTTTTTGCCAGGCCGGGAACCCCTTCCAATAGGATGTGTCCACCAGATAAAAGTCCAACCAAAAGACTCTCAATCAGATGTTTTTGACCTACGATCACTTTGTTCATCTCCATGCTGATGATGTCGACAAACGAACTTTCCTTTTGAATTCTTTCGTTCAATTCACGGATATCAACTGTTTGATTCATATTTTTTAAGATAAATTATTAATTGCTGTTTTTTTGAGAACACGAAAATAAACTATACATGCCTGAAAAAGGATAAAATTTCGTTAAATTTTGTTAAGCTATTTTCTGCTTAGGAGGCTGCAAAATTAATATTTTAAGCGATCTCTAACAGAATATGATTTCACTTTTTTATTTTTGCCAAAAATCAATACATTGCTACAAAGGTATTTCATAGAACTCGCCTTCAAAGGCACGAATTTCCACGGATGGCAGGTTCAGCCAAATGCTGTTTCGGTTCAGGAATGCCTGGAAACTGCATTGTCAACCATTACCCGTGAAACTATTGGTGTGACCGGCGCCGGACGAACAGATACCGGAGTCCATGCCAGCTATTTTATCGCACATTTCGATTCTGAAAAACTGAATCTGGACCATCCGGATTTTGCCCACAAACTGAACAGCTTTCTGAATAAGGATGTGGTCATTTTCAGTATTTCGAAAGTTCAATCCGATGCGCATGCGCGGTTTGATGCTATTTCGAGGACCTATCAGTATCACATGAACTTGCAGAAAGATCCTTTTTCTCTGGAAACTTCCTGGCATTTTTTTAAGCAGCCAGATATTGAACTAATGAACGCAGCAAGCCGGATTTTATTTGAATACATTGATTTTACCAGTTTCAGCAAGTTGCATACGGAGGTAAAAACCAATAATTGCAAAATTTATCTGGCCGAATGGACTCAATCCGGTACAAATATCATTTTTACAATCAAGGCCGACCGTTTCCTCCGGAATATGGTTCGGGCATTGGTTGGTACAATGCTCGAAGTCGGAATTGGCAAAATCAGTCTGGATGAATTTCGAATGATCATTGAACAGAAAGACCGCAGCGCTGCGGGTCTGTCGGTTCCGGCACATGGGTTGTTTCTGAAAGATATTGAATATCCGGAGCACATTTTTGTACGAAAAAAATCAGACTATTGATAAATCCTACTCCAATCATAAATGGACAATCCGAAATCGTTCCCGATAAGAAACGCATTCGCCTTGCTGTAGCGCTGGTTTATTTCAGCATGGGGCTTTGCTTTTCGTCGTGGGCCAGCCGTATTCCGGATATTAAAACTGCCCTTCACCTCAATGATGCATTGTTTGGGAGTATTCTGTTTGCATTGCCAGTCGGACAATTCCTGATGATGACTTTTTCCGGAAAGTTGGTGACCCGTTTCGGTAGCCGGAAGATTTTACTTTTTGCGCTTCCTGTATATACTGTTTTCCTAAGTAACGTGGGTTTGGTTAAGGAAGGCTGGCAACTGGCTATTGCCTTGTTTTTGTTTGGTTTGGCCGGAAACCTGTGCAACATTTCCATCAACACTCAGGGTGTTGCTGCCGAGCGATTGTATGGACGGCCTATTATGGCATCGTTTCATGGCGGATGGAGCCTTGCCGGGTTTACCGGCGCGATTATCGGGTTGGGCATGATCAACCTGAAAGTTCCTCCCTATTGGCATTTTGTTACTGTAATCCTTATTGTTTGGACGATAGTCTGGCTTAATCAGCCATTTCTCATCAGAGGAAAATCAGGAACAAATCCGGATGAACCCAAACGCAAATTCTTTTCCAAACCCGACAGTGTACTCCTTCAGCTCGGAATCATTGGTTTTTGCAGCATGGCCAGCGAGGGGGCCATGTTCGACTGGAGCGGTATTTATTTCAAAGATGTGGTCAAAGCACCGGCTTCGCTGGTTATTCTAGGCTATACTTCATTCATGATCATGATGGCTACCGGGCGGTTCGTGGCCGATTATTTTATTTCAAAAATAGGCCGGAAAAACCTGTTACAAATCTGTGGCGTCATGATTTCATCAGGATTGTTTATGGCAGTCATTTTTCCATACCTGATTCCTTCAACCATAGCTTTCATGCTGGTCGGACTGGGCGTTTCGAGCATCGTACCAACGGTGTACAGCGCTGCCGGAAGGCACAGTAAAGTACCCCCGGGAATTGCTTTGGCAACTGTTTCAAGTGTCAGTTTTCTGGGTTTTTTAATGGGGCCGCCGCTAATTGGCTACATTTCTGAAATAGCTGGCTTGCGCTATTCCTTCGCAGTGATCGGGGTTTTCGGAATTGGCATTACTTTGCTGGTTTCCAGGATTAAAGCGCTAAAAAACGAAAACTGAGAACAAAGCTTCTTAAAAAATCGAAAAAAAGTTAAATTTTCTGATATTATCAATCCTTCCTTTGATCATTGTCATTTTCCTAATCGCTTGATCCGCAAATGATAATGGATGGATGAATCGGGCTTCACAACCGGCATATCTGAATAATAGAAAGGTTTTAGAATTGGCATTTTGAAATTGGGATCGGCATAAACCCGGGATTTTTGATTCGGAATGACTGCCAGGTTCGGATTCAACTGAAATTGTTTGTTTCCAGGCAAAACAAAGCGGTGATTTTCACTGCCGAAAGGATTTTTTAGTTTCAGTTGGTTCTGAAGTTTGGGAAGTACCGTATCATTACTGATGACCAGCGAATCAATTTTTAGATTTAGCCTGGTCTGTGCCGTTGCAGAAACGGAAATCAATAACACAACGATTAAAATGAATCTTAGCGTTTTCATGGCCCGGTGTATTTTGGACACCTAAAACTAACTAAAAAACTAATCAGGAAATGTTAATTTAAGCTTTTTAACATTGAGGTGGTAATTCGATTGAGATTATTTTGCGGAGAATAAAGCAATGTATTTATCGCGGTAGTAATATCCCAGAAAAAGGTTCCCAATCATTAACAGGATGGCAACAACCATGCCTTCGGGTGCCAGAAATACATGGAACAGCAGAATATTCAGGGTAATAGGAAAGATGACCACCGTGGCAAGCGGAACAAACCTTCCGGAAAGCAAAGCAATGGCACAAAGGAGTTCAAAGGTTTTTACTGTTGGCATTAAATAGATGGAAGCCACAATCCCGTCAGTAAAGGTTTTAATACTCCCGGTTGTTTCCGGTTCAGGCATTAGTTTAAAGAAAAATGCGATGGATGCAAATGCAAACATCAATCCCAGCAAGATGCGAACGATAATAACTGCGATTTTCATGGAAGTAAATTTTAAATTTCGTTTATTGATTTTTCAAGGAATTCTTTCAGTGCAGTGCCAATTATCCAGGTCCAACCTTCAGCAAAGTTTTCTTCTGCAAAATCGGGATTGCTCGCCGGAAAAGTTTTCAAACCTTCATGCCTAAGTTTCAACCTCGATTGTTTCCCTTCTTCAAAAAGTTCAAAAGTGACCCGCGTATTCCCTTCATAACCTTCATATTTCCAGGTATAAGCAAGTTTCTTATCTGGAATCACTTCAGTAATTTTACAAATATGCAGGTATTGCCTGTCTTCAGCCGGTCCTCCTGTAAAGCGGAATGTGAAACCCACTTCAGGCCTGAATTCCGGAAGGTCAAAATACCAAAGTTTCATTTCATCTTTGTCGGTGATGGCTTTCCAGATTCTGTCAGTAGCCACCTCGAAAGTGCGTTCTATCACAAATGCTTCGCCTGCCATGATTTATTTTTCGAATAAAGTTGAATTTGGGTATAAAACCAATTCGTAACCCAATTGTTCTAAAAACCTGAATTTTTAAAACATTACTATGAATTTCATGATTGACAAATACAAAATTCTTCCTGATATTAGTGATAAATTTACCAGATGAAACGACTCTTTATTGGTATTCCTATTGAATCGGAAAGTGCCGCAATTCAAGCTAAAAACTGGAAAAACAGTCCGGAGTTGAACGGCCATGTGTTGAAGTGGCTGAATTTCGAAAACTGGCACGTCACCCTTATTTTTCTGGGAGATACTCCTGAAACTACGATCCCCAAACTTCAGGAACTAATAACGCAATTTTTTGCCGGAATTCAGTCTTTCAGTACCAATTTGAGAGGGACCGGTGTTTTCCCAAATTCAAACAATCCCAAAGTTCTTTGGTTGGGTATTGAAAACTTACAACCGCTGATGCCTGCACAAATCCGTTTAGTTGATGCGCTTAAGCAAAATGGGTTTTTACTGGAAAATAAACCACTCAAACCTCACCTGACTCTGGCCCGGATAAAAAACTCGGCAAACCGCATTGCGATTGATTCGTTGATTGGCCAATATCAATATTTCGATTTCGGTTCGGTTACGATTGACCGGGTGATTCTGTACGAAAGCATCTCCACTCCCGGCGGGCCGGTTTACCAACCTTTGTTTGTTTCAAGACTGATCCGATGACTTCGAGTTCATCGGATCAGTAATATCCAGTTATTAGTCAAGGCTTTACTTCAAGTGAAACCTTGACTTTCAGCTTATTTGATATCCTTCAAAAACATCGTTTTCGGGTCGTTATAGAATTTTACAAAATCCTGCTCGCTGGGGCAGCCTTTGTAGGGGCCGAATGCCACGCGTGGTGGTTGATTAAATGGATTCCTCCATACCAAAGCATACGAAATATGATAGGAGCGCAAAGTTTCGAGTACTGTTTTTGTCCACCATTCCGTATTTTTCGAAATTGGGCCACCAGCTTCGGTCACTGCTACTATTTTTCCTTTTTCAGCGCCAATTTTGGTAAGCATCATTGCGCAATTACCAAGTGTTGACGCATATTCCGGGCCTCGGTCATACAAGTCGAACCCGAGCAAATCAATCAGGTCGTCACCGGGGTAGCGATCCAGATATTCTTCTTCAGTTGCAAAGCGGTCGGTTGAATAGGCATAAAGCAAATGATGGAGGTTCTTTTCGTTCCGTAGATAGTTTACAGTGAAGCGCCAAAGTGTTTTATATTCGTCAACTGTGCAAAGGTTTTTTCCCCACCAGAACCAACTTCCGGTATGCTCATGGAAAGGACGGAAAAAAACCGGAATTAATGTGCCTTTTTCAGTTTTCAGGCTAAGCATAAATGTGGCCAGTTTATCGAGGTATTGTAAATATACCTGGTGTTTTTCGCCGCCCGGAAGCATAGATGCTACGGTCTTTTTTGAAGTTACATCCCAGGCTGTACCGCCAGTCAGCACATTGCGGAAATGCCAACTGATCGTATTGATTCCACCCATTTTGTTAGCATCCTGGATACCTTTTCTGATATTATCGAAATATACAGAGTCGAGGCTGTATTTATCTCCAAGTTCCAGATGTCCCAGTTCCCAACCAAAAATGGCCGGATGGTCGCCACAAACGTCTTTCACATCGGAACGGCCTTCTTCGGCATACCAGCCCGTTCCGTAGGCGAAGGCATCCTGATGACCGAACATCAGTCCTTTTTGCTGAAGTTTCAGCATTTTTTGATACAATTTTGCGGCGTCAGGAGTCGCTTTCGGGTCGGAAGGATGGGGCCTGGCGGCGAACATAGCGTAACTTGTGATGATGAGAAGAATGGTTAGTAGTTTTTTCATTTTATAGTTATTTGGTTGTCATTTGTTTCACGTCATTTGATAGTCATTAAGTTGTCATCCGAAGGTAACATCCCTTCAGGAATTATCTTCAACGCCCAGATCAGGATCAGTTCCCAAATAATTACATGGTTTTATTTCTGGATTCTTTTGTTTCTTATTTGGATATTGGATATTGGGTATTTGAATATTGGGTATTTGAATATTCAATATTTCTTTACCTCTTAAAAACTTTTACTGCGTCCTCACTGTCAGCTTTTATCAAATACATTCCTGAAGCAAAACCTACCATTGAAATTTCTGTCGTGTTCGATTCGGGTTTAATCGTTTTTATGATATTTCCGAGTAAATTGTAAACAATTATCGCTTTTGAAATTCCTTCAGTCTGAACATTGAACTGATTGTTGAAAAAAGTCGGGAACACCTTGTAGTTGTTCTTTTCAGAATTCCTCATCCCTGTTACCGGCGGGGTTACATACGTTTTCAGGTTAGGCATTTCATCGAGTGTCAGCACATAATCGCTGGCAAACATTTTCTTCCATAAATCGAGTGGATTGTGTTTGGAAAGGCGCGTAAACTCTCCGTTCCATGGCATAAACCATGACCAGCCGGCTCCATCTTTGATCAGATTATCGACATCAGGGAATGAACCACTTTCGCTGATAGTGACCATTTTCTTTCCTGAATACCGGCTGGTCAGGTCATTAAATTCGAGTATTTGTGAACTATGGTCCCCTTCTTTATAAATGTCGCGCCCAACAATGTCCACATAATCGTCGCCCGGATACCAGTCATCGTCGTTGGGTTCGCGTGTCCATACCCAGATCAGGTTGTGCAGGCCGTTCACATTTACCATTCGGTCGAACATGAGCTGCCACAATTTTTTGCAGGGCGCAGCGCCTTTGGCGCCCCACCAGAACCAGCCGCCGGCCGCTTCGTGCAGAGGCCGCCAGATAATGGGTATTTTGTTGTC
Organism: Odoribacter sp.; assembly: GCA_013824715.1. Classification (GTDB taxonomy): domain Bacteria; phylum Bacteroidota; class Bacteroidia; order Bacteroidales; family Prolixibacteraceae; genus Aquipluma. Next base: position 40,217 of record PNOH01000017.1, read on the forward strand.
CTGAAACCGTTTTAACAATCCTGAAGTGTAATCAATGTCCTTGATCATTGCCTTGTACTCGGCTGAGGTTTCATCAAATATTTTGGAAATGTCGAAGCTGGTTTTAGCAGTATAAAACTCCTCTGTTACACGTGAAGGGTCGCGCCAGTGCCAGTGAAAATTCACAATCCCGTTCTTGTCGTACCAGGCTTTGCCCTGATTAAAAGGATCGTTCTCGTTGTACCAGGTATAATTCCGGCCACAAAACAGAAAGTCAAGTCCTACCAATGCCGGACTCTTTCCGGCGTTGGTTTTTAACCAGGTGGCTTCTGATACTTCTGATACCCCTGAGATTATTTTTTTGCCGTAATTGTCGATCAGAAACTGGTATAACCGCTTAGTCTCGTCAGTCGGATTTGGGGTAACCAGTGTTTGATTCGTGGTGATGAGGGTTGCGTGATCAATTTTCTCCAGTTCGATGTAATCAATGTTGATCCAACCCCATGATTTGATAATTTCAACTTTATGGTTTCCGGCAACCAGTTTCACCTCACTTGCCATCTTCACTTTGGTATAACTGGCATTCTGGTAAGTTGAAAACGTTATTGAAGTTCCATCTACAAACAGGTAGTTGGCCTTAAATCCGCTTGGCGATGAAACCTGAATGTAAATGTTGTATATCCCTTCTGATGTAAAATTCAGGTTAAAGGTTAGGTTTCCTTCTCCCTGAGCTACATAATAACCTCCGGAAATTGCGCTACTGGCTTGTTTGGAAGCCCCGCCCGAAAGGGTTGCAGATTCGGCTTCATACTTTTGACCGAAACCAATGAAAGCCGGCATCAGAAAAATGAGGAGCAAATAGATTTTTTTATTCATAAAATGGATTGAAGGACTGATTTACTGAAGGATTGAAAAGGCTGCTTACTGTGACTGACCACTGATCACTTCATTGTTGAAATATTCCGGAAAATGGCAGTTGCAGTTTCTTTGACGTTGTGCGAAGTTACTGCCAGACCCAGATATACTTTTTGAGCTAATTCCATCGTGAATGTGGTGAATGCCTTCCATGATTTTCCGTCGGCGCTGTAATAGCCTGTGAATTCGTTTCCTGCCCGTTTTAACCTGATCCAGGTGTTTGGATAGTTCACCGGGAATTCCGGAGTTCCATCAAATTTTTTCGGATAAATGGCTTTCATTTCGCCCCCTTTCTCTTTTCGGTACTGAAATTCGTAACCGCCATTGTTCTTGTTTCGTGGGTTGTTGTTCGGGAAAACCTGAAAAAAGATGTGTCGGCTGTTGTTCGAAAGTTCTTCACGGGCCATGATGCCAGCTTTGGTGTACAGGTGCGGAGCAGTCAGGCTTTCGATTCGTGCAACCAGATCAAAATCGCCGGTCTGTTCGAAATAAGCAAATCCAAATTCGTCACGTGTTCCCCATACATCGGCTCCACCTGCGGTAATTCCGATGCCATCCTTTAAACTACCAAGCACCCCACGAAGTTCAGGATTACCTATATCGGCATGTTTAAATTTTTTTAACTGAATCGCTTTGTCTCTGGCCGAAAGCGATAATCCTACTGCCAGTAGGAGGATCAAAAGAAAGGAAATGTTCTTTTTTTGCATATTGGTAAGGTTTAAAGTTTGATAATTTTTTCGGTTTGAACTCTTTTGTCGCCTTCAAAGCGGATCAGGTATTTTCCAGCGCTCAGAAATTTGACATCTAAAGTTTGGTTCTCAGCAATACGTCCTTGTTTCAGAACCTGTCCAATTACGCTGAGAATGGAATACCTGTAAAAGTATTCAATGCCTGAAAGATACAATTTATCGTGGGTAGGAGTGGGGAAGACTGTAAGTTTTTTCTGCTTTTCCAGTTCAGTTGTTTCTGAAGGGATTTCGCGTGTAACCGTTATCGTTCCGAGGTTATATTCGGCATAATCGAAATAAATCCGCATGACCTGAACGCCCTTTTTCAATGCGATTCCTGATACTGTTTTTGCCGAAAAATTCGAATAACTTCCGGTTGATGCAACTGAAACTTGTCCGGTTTTGTCCACGCCATCCAATTCGATGTGAAACTTACCGTATCGGCCAGCGGTGGCAAAAAGGATTTCGAAGGTATAATTTCCATCCTGAAGCACATCTACTGTAAATTCCAGCCATTCGCCACTTGCAATTCCACCGATTGTCCCCTCCGGAAGCCTGAACTCGGTATCAACACCCTGTTCCTTTCGGATACCGTCGCCATCATTATTTGCGGTCAGGTCGTGGTAGCTAACACCTTCGCCGCCTTCATCGTAATAAGTTGGATTAATTATTCCGGGTATCAATACAGGAACTCCATTGGGGTAGGCCGATTGGATTCCTGAATTTACAACAACCGTAAAGCTTTTTGTTACCGACATGCTTTCACCTTTCGCAATAAAGGTATAGATGGTCGTAATATCAGGTTTCAGCTCCAAAGATCCGTTTATCGGAATTAATTCGCCATTCAGGCTAACTTCCGAAGCGCCAAAGCTTGTCCAGTCAATCCGGCATGTTTCGCCACGTATAATCGCTTTTGAACCGATCTGTACACTTGCTTTTACAGGATGAATATAGGCAGGCATGTTGGTTCGGAAAGGTGTTGCCGGTAATCCTTCGTTGTTGTACAAACTGGCTGACGCGGCATCGGCCCAGGCATACCTGACCTGTTTTGGAGAGCTTATCTGATCATTCCACACCAACAAAGTATGACCATCAATCAACGTTTTTGCCGGGGAAAATACCAGGTTGTCGCCTGCAATTTCGAACTGGTTGGGAGCATTGTTTTCAGCTTTTAATCCGGAGCCGGAGTAGTCGAAATTTAGCCTGATTTTATTTGCCTCAATCTGCATGGATTTGTACTGAGGTCCGGAGAAAACCAGGTTCGGCTGCCCGTAGTTTTTTGCCAATGCCAGTAACGCAAGCCGGTGTCCGATAGGTTCTTTTTTTGCGGGGTGAATGTTTGCTGCATCACCAAGATCCAAAGTTCCGGCCATCCCTGTATTTTTCAACTTCTGTGCATAAGCCTGAGCCTCCCAGGTTTCGGGCAATGCACCTCCATAACCACCAAATGGGGCCAGTTGTACGAAATAAAATGGCAATTCCTGCTTAAAATCATTCCTCCAGCCTTCAATCATGGCCGGGAAAAGTTCGGTGAGCTGTTGGGCCCTGCCCACGTTTGTTTCGCCCTGATACCAAAGTACACCGGCAAAAGTGAACGGAACAACCGGGGCAATCATGCCGTTGTATAGCACTGTGGGTGTAAAATTGTCGTCAGTTTTTGTGGGTGTCCAGGGACCTTTATTTTTGAAATCGGTTACCAGTTGAAGCGATGTTGGATTGGCCCAGGTTTCACAACTTGATCCTCCCCATGCGCTCAGTACCAACCCGATTGGTATTTTTAATTGTGCAAAAAGTTCTTTTCCGAAGAAATAGCCTACGGCACTGAACGATTTTGCTGAAGCAGGAGAACATGCAGTCCAGGCGCTGGTCGTCCAGTTTTTCTCCATGTTTGCCATTGGTAATGCTGATGATTTCTTTCCGGCAATCAGTAGCCGGATGTGGGGATAGTTGGCAGCAGCAATGGCCTGGGCGCTGCCTTCAACCGGTGCGCCAGTCCAGCCCTCGAGCTGCATTTCCATGTTCGACTGGCCCGACAGTAACCACACTTCACCAATCAAAACATCTTTCAGCAGAATGGTATTGGCGCCTTTGATGGTTATCGTATATGAAGTGCCATCAGTTTTAGCTGCGGGAGTGCTGAGTTTCAGAATCCACTTTTTAGTTGCAGCGGTTGCTGTTTTTACCGTTTTGTTGTTCCAGCTTCCGGTAACGGCAATGGTATCGCCCGGATTGGCCCAACCCCATAGATTTACATCGCTGTTTTGCTGCAAAACCATGCCGTTGGTAAACATGTTTGACACGGTTACCTGCGCAGAAAGGTGCTGCGGAATAGCTAAAAGCAGTAGAATTCCAACGATAAACAGATGATATTTGAAATTGAAATAACTCATAATGTGCATGTTTATTCTTATAATAGGTGATTGTTTTGCAACTGACATTTGACCGTTGAATTTGGATTATGAGATTGCTATTTGATTTTATTTTTTGTTTTTGTAAAAAGGTCAGCCGTATATTTTTCGTAGAGTTCAAATAAAAACACCATTCGGTTCGCTTCGCTTGTAAATGGTTGTGAACGGTAAGCCAGGTCAACTGCTTTGTCAAGTTCGTTGTGTGCTTTTACCATTGCAGGTGGCATGGTCAAAGAATTGTACAAATCCGCAAGGGAACAAGCTCCCTTATTTTGAAATGTTGCCCTGGTTTCCAATACTTTTTGTGCCTTTTCTTCGATGATTTTGATTTGTTTGTCAGTTGGATTTTCAGGAAATGGAAAGTTATTATAAACAATACTTGCTGAATATTGATAATCGCTTTTCATTCTTCCACAAGTAGTTTTCATCCAACACATGTGGATTATTGATGACATTATGCCAAACATATACAAGTTTGCATTTGGAATAATTAAAGCACTGCCGCTAGTAATAGTTGAAGGTTCTAAAATGCCGACAGGAATATATCTCCTGTTTTCGGATGATACTTTTGGAATGATAATGTAATTTGTAACCGGCTGTCTTATCTCACCGAAAAGCATAGGCTTTTCAGCCAACTTTCTTGTTGCTTCCCTATTGCTTCCTAATCGAAATATCCTTGTTTTTTCAATTCTGTCAAGTATGAAACTTGATTTATTTAGCAAATCCGGTTCAATATCTTGTAGCCATAAACACCAGCGTTTTTTATTATTTATAAATTCATCGCCACCAGTATAATGCTTAATTGCAACATCAATAAAAGGTTCTTTCTGCAAAGCAAGTTCCTTTTCGTCATCTGTTAAAATTAAATGTCCGTCGTCAATTGGCATACTGCCATAATTCATCTCAGGAACTTTACAAATTGGTGATTTTCTATTCTCCACCGTTATGTCTTTCCCTTCAACTAAAAATGGATTGATGTTTTTAACTTTAATTTCGTGCGGTTCACCTTTAATGTCTTCGTATTCATAAATTTTTTTGTTATTCGTGTCGTAATTGGAAAAGCCGATAATAACACAATGAACAGCAGCCTTCCCCCGGGCTTCGTTGCTCCATCTAAAAGTTCTGTGGGCAAAGTGAATCTTTATTTTGTACAGATTAAAAAGTATATTCCAAAGTATTCCAACTTGCTCACCTTGCGAAATGGAGTTAGTTGAAACAAATGCGCCCTTTGTTTGGGTGTTTTGAATAATTTGTGCTGTTTTTATGTACCAGCAGGTCACATAATCTAAAACGCCTGTTCCTTTTATTCCTTTAAAAACCAACTCTAAATCGGCTTTTTGAGCAATGTTTTGTTCTTTCTTACCGATAAAAGGCGGGTTTCCCATAATATAATCGAAAGTGTTTTTAACCTCATACAATATTGGTTGAACATTACGTTCGTCAATTATGGTTAGATTTTCTGTTTTGATATTTACATTTCTGTAATTAGCCTGAGGTTCATTTAAAATTACAGTTGTGTTTTTTGCATGTAAATCAATTGATTCATCTGTAATCAAATTTTTCCAGTCAATTTGCAATGCGTTACCATGGACAATCTTTGGCGCCTTTTTTAGTGGTAAACGAACAAAGTATTGCCCAAACTCGTTGCTGATTTGCAAGTTCATTTGGTGATCAATTAACCACATTGCAACTTCTGCTATTCGAGCCGGAAATTCTTCGGATTCAATGCCATACATCATATCAACATCAAGCCAAATAATATCCTGAACATTTAAAACCATTTGTCCGGTTTTATTCAGAGCCCTTAAAATTTCAAGTTCCAACAAACGTAATTCACGGTAAGTAATAACAAGGAAATTTCCGCAGCCACAGGCTGGGTCAAGGAATTTGAGCTTACTTATTCTTTTATGAAATTCGGTGAGTTTATTTTTGTTGTCTTTGATGCTTTCAAATTCCTTCCAAAGTTCATCCAGAAAAAGTGGTTTGATGAGTTTCAAGATGTTGGTTTCGCTGGTGTAATGTGCGCCAAGGTTTCTGCGTTCTTTTGGGTTCATTACACTTTGAAACATGGAACCAAAAATGGCGGGCGAAATCTTCGTCCAGTCCGTGTAACAACAGTCTAACAAAGCCTGCCGCATTTTGCTGTCGAAACTTGCAGTTGGCAATATTTCTTCAAAAAGCTTCCCGTTTACATACGGAAAGTCGGCAAGTTGTTCGTCGAGGTTTTTAAAGCGGTTTTCATTAGCCGTGTTCAATACCTGAAAAAGTTCCTGTAACCTGGCCGCAAGGTCGCTACCGTCCTCACTGGTACGCTGTTCAATATAGTCCTGGAATTGTTGTTTCTCAAAAATGGTAGTGTCTTCGGCAAATAAACAGAAAAGTATGCGTACAAGGTAAACTTCCAATGGGTGCCCTTCATAACCAATTTCTTTCAACCGGTCGTGAAGTTTACCCATTAACTCCGCTGCTTTAATGTTAGCAGGGTCTTGCTCTTTGTAAACCTTTTTTTGATACCCTAAAAGATAACTGAAAAGACGAACGTTTTTTACTAATTCATTCAGTTTAAACTCTTCAGTTTTATTGTCTTCAAGGTCATAAAGCCTGAAATTCTCAAAATCAGAAATAAGAATGTATTTCGGTAATTCGTGTTGTTTTAGTCCGTAGGTATAATCAATTGCTTGCTGGTAGGCTTTATCAAGATTTTTGCCCCGGCTTTTCATTTCAACTAAGATCGTGCCTTTCCAAAGCAGATCAATGTAACCATCTTTTTCGTCAAGCTTTTTGATCCGATGTTCAAACGTCGAAACCCGTTTACGGCTGATTCCAAACACGTTAAAAAATTCAACCAAAAATGGTTTTGCATCTGCTTCTTCGTTTGATGTGCCTGCCCATTCTTTTGAAAAAGTTACTGCGCGTTCCTTTATTTCATTCCAGCTTAAGGCCATAAATTTAATCTGTTAAAAGAATGCAAGTTAACCCAAAATAATTGATAACAATGACAACTTCAAGACAACAATGACAACCTAATGACTATTGAATGACATCCAAATGATCATGCCTATTTCTCCTTCTCTGCCTGTTTCCGCAGCAATTCACGGGTTTTAATGCCCGATTCCTTCAGGTCTTCTTCTTTCCAGTTTCCTTCGGAGGAAGCGGTGGTTTTGAGCATTGAGCAGGTCTCATTTTTGTCTGAAACCGACCACGAAATCAGGCTGACATCGTTTGCCGAACACCAATCAATCCAATTTTGCCATTCGGTGTAATTGATCGGGCCATTTCCTGAAGCTTCCATACCGGCAGATTCGGAAATGAAAACCGGAATACCTTTCCCTATGGCGTAATCACAGCGGTCGCGAAGGAATTTACCGTGTGTTCCGGCGTAAAAATGACAAGTGTACATGATGTTATTGAAACCCTGAATGGGATCGTCGGCCACCAGGTGAATATCCTGGTCCCAATGTGGGCTTCCAACCAGAATGACATTATCCGGATCAATGGCACGGATGGTTTTGATCAGTTCGATGGAATAGTCTTTTACCTGTTGCCAGGTATCCTTTACCGGTTCGTTATAGAGCTCATAAATGATATGTGGGTTTTTACCGTACTTCTGTGCCATTTCAGTAAAAAATACTTTGGCAGCATCCAATTTCAGAGTGTGGCTGTGCCAGTCAATCAGCACGTAAATGTTGCTTTCGATGGCGCCCTGAATCACAGCTTACATCTTTTCTTTCGACCAGTCGGGTTTATCAATGTAACCGCTTTTCGGATCAATTCCCATTGCAGCCCTAACTGCCGTACATTTCCAGTCGGTTGCCAGCCATTTGACCGATTCTTTGTTGTAAAATCGTGGCCACCAGTTGTGCCATCCGTAGCTTACACCATTCAAAACTGTAATGTTTCCATGCTGGTCGGTTAACCTGGTCCCTTTGACCGATAGGTTGCCGTGTTTCTTTACTGGCTGCGCCATTGTGGTTACCACAAACAACAGGAAAATAAAAGCGCTTAATAAAAGAATTTGTTTCATGTTTAGGTTTTATTTTATAGTTTGATCAGTTTTTCGTTTTGAATGAAGTTGTCGCCCTCCAGACGGATAATGTATTGGCCATTAGCCAGAAATATTAAATCAATCGATTGATTGTCATTGATCTGATCGTGTTTTAGTATTTGTCCGGGCATGGAAATAATGGTGTATTTCCGAACCTGATTTATACCGGAAATAAAGAGTTTGTCGCGGGTTGGGGTAGGATAGATATTCACCCTGTTTACGGATTCCGACTGATATATTCCTGAAGGAATTTCGCGGGTAACAGAAATAGTTCCCAAATTATATTCGGCATAGTCGAAGTAAATGCGCATCACCTGAACGCCTTTAGATAGTGCAATCCCGGTTGTTTTTTTAGCAACAAATTTAGAATAGCTTCCGGTGGAGGCAACCGATTGCTGACCGGTTTTATCCATTCCGTCAAATTCGAGGTGAAATTTTCCTAACCGGCCTGCTGTGGCAAACAGGATTTCGAAGGTGTAGTTTCCATCCTGAAGCACTTCAACGGTATATTCGAGCCATTCGTCGGTGGCAATTCCGCCAATAGTTCCCTCCGGAAGCCTGAATTCAGTATCAACTCCCTGTTCCGGCCTGATCCCGTTGCCATCGTTAGTCTTGGTCTGATCGTGGTAACCCACTCCTTCGCCGCCCAAATCATAGTAAGTCGGGTTGATCGTACCGGGTATTTTAGCCGGATTTCCATCAGGATAAGCCACTTTGGCTTCCGAAGCTGAAATCGTGACCTGGCAGGTAACCGTGAAACCTCCGTCGTTGGTTTTTGCTGTAATTTCGACCGTTCCGCTTCTTGACGAAACAGCGGTAACCAGCCCGTTGGCATCTACAGTGGCTATTTTGGCATCTTCTGATGTCCAGATTATCTTCTGATCTTCGGCCAATGCCGGAAGCGGAAAAGCAATCAGTTTTTTTGTTTTTCCTGAAATCAGGTTCAGTTTTTTATCAGAAATAACTATGCCTGTTGCTTTTAGCCCGATAACAGGTTTTCCCCACCAGTAGTTTTTGGCGCGTGCATCGGTAATCAGGGTATCAATCGTCTCATTCAGTGTAATGTCGTCCCAGTCGCGCCAGTCAACCCAACCCGAACCAATATTTTCAAGGGTCTGGGCATTTTCCTTGAACCCATCCACCTCCTTGATGAACTCATTGCCCGGCAATTTGGATTTATGGTTGTAGAACCATTCCGTACACAATACGGGGTATTTGGCCATTAATGTTTTAACCGCCGAACTGCTGGTCGAATTGTACATGTGGTAAGCCACAGTGGTATGTTTCCAGTCAATTTGGTCTTTGTAGTTTTCCACTACATTCACAATTTCAGAAGTTATTCCGTTAAAACTGAACAACAGTACCTGCCGGTTTGGCGCGGCTGTCCTGATAATGTTATAAAGTTCGAGGTAGGAAGTTTTAAAAGCCGGTTTGAGGTAATCGGTCATGGTAAAGGTGGGTTCGTTGGCCGGTTCGTAGTAAACCAAATCGTTGTCTTTGTAACGAGGGGCCACTGCAGTCCAGAATTCTTTTTCAAGGGCAAACTGGTAGGTTTTATCGTATTCCTGCTGGGCGCCGACATTGTGAAAATTGATGATCAGGTTCATTCCAGTTGTGTTGGCATTGGCCACCACTTTGTCGAGGTGAGGCAATACTTCGCTCACCGTCCAGTTGTTGATACCCCTGTTTTTGTAATACGGATCAACCCAGCAAACGCGAATAGTATTGAATCCGTTGTTCTGAATGGTCTTCCAGTTTTCGATGTTTTCGGCATAAGCCACCGATTGGCTGAGCGATTTGCCCAAAACCATCGGAGTTCCACGCATGATATTACCGTTTTTGTCTTTCAGGGTTCCGGCAATTGTATTTTCACCTGAATTGATTTTGACGGTCACTTCATTCAGGATCACTTCGTCCAGAAAAAAATCTTCGGTTGATTTGCCGAGGTCGAATACAATCCGTGAGGATAAATCAGTTGGTTCTTTCATTTGAAATGTGAATGAAAAGGACTTTCCTTCGGTTCCCAGGGTGAACGAATTGCCTCCGCTGTAACCGGTATAAGGCGAAATGCTCTTTCCGATATACGCGTTTATAGTTCGTTCAGCAGTTGACCTTGCCTTAAAACTGAGCAGGTACATTTTATCTTTTTCAATCTTAACATTGTTTTTTACCAGTTGAACGTGCCAGGTTTCGGCGCTGCCATTGTTAATGATGATTTGCACTTCGTCGCTGGCCATCGTTTTGGTTGCATTTCCGGTTTGTTGGGTGTAAAGCTGCCAATCGGTGGTGCTTAGTTTAAATTCATCCTTGTAAACCGGACTTAAGATGGTTTCGCTGACCGGATACATCGGGTCGGTTACAAGCGCATCCAGCAAATCCTGACGGGCAGTTTTAGTTACAGGGTCATAAATCCCGAAGCCTGCGCTAAACTCCCAATAGGCATAACTGAAGCCCAACTCCCCAAAATAGCGTGCCAGATAATTGGTCCACCGGATGCGTGAAGGCATATCCGCTTTTTCGTAAGCCCCGAATTCGCCAATATGAACCGGCACATTGTATTTTTTACTGAAGGCAACCAGGGGGGCAAAATCATTTTGCATGGTCTGACGTTCGCCTTCCGTATTCAACCATTGGGTTCCCAGCCAGTTGTTGGCCTCAGTGCCGACCCAGCTTGCACCCTGATGGGTAAACGTGAAGGGATTATAGTAATGAATGGTAGGAAAAATATATGGGTCAGCGGGCAATACCAGTTTCGATAAACCGCCAAGCCCTCCCCATTCGGCAGCGCCAATCATCACGTAACGTTTGGGATTGGTCAGCCTTATTTTTTGCAGGGCTTCCGGAAATAAAGTATTCCATACTTCAGCAGTAATTGAACTGTTGGGCTCGTTCAGGACTTCAAAGATCAGGCTGTCGGAATAATTTTTAAAGTATTCGGCTATTTGTGTCCACTGGCTGAGGAAACGTGCTTTTTGTCCGGAAACATCTGCAATCAGGGCATCGTGATGGTGCATGTTGATGATGGCGATCAGATGATTTTTCAACGCATCGTCAACCACTTGTTTAATTCGGGTGAAAAAGGTTTGAGTGATGAGGTAGGGTGGGGTGGCCGAACTTCGGGCGGCAGGTTCCCAGCGGATTGGAATTCGCACATGTTTGAAGCCCATTTGACTAATAATGCCAAAATATTCAGGTTTCCACGGATTGCCCCACTCTGTTTCGGTTGGGGCTTCAAACATGTTGCCCATGTTGACACCAATACCCAACTTTTTATTGAATTCGAAAGCCGGGGTTTGGGCAAAACTTTGTATTGAAAAAAAGAGAATTAAAAGGGAAAAGGTTAGTTTCATAGGTTCGGATTTAATCTGGTGCTGAATACTTTATAGCGGCAGAGCCGTAATATATTTGTAGATAAAAATCGAACTGAGGCTATTAAGGTGCAGCGCACCGTTACAGAACGATCAATTGTGCCAATATTTCGGTGCTCTGCACCTCCTTCCGTAATTCTTCTCATTCGCTACAAATATTAACAGTGCTCTGCACCTTGTGTGATATGTTTGTTTTTAAATTCCAGTTAGTATTTAATCAATTTAATGGTTTGTGTATGGCTGTTTGTTATGAGTTTGATGATGTAAAAGCTAACCGGATATCTGTCCAAATCTATTTCGATGCTATGATTTCCGGCATCAAATATGGTGTTGCTGATTGTCTTCATCAATTGTCCATTTGACTTGTTAATAGTAATGTCAACCGGGCTTTTTTCAGGAAGGGTAAAATCTAGGTTAACCTGATCGGTTGCCGGATTGGGATATATTTTTGCTTTAAATCTGCCATTCTGTAATTTGGTTTCTGCTGATGTTGGTGCGGCTTTAAGAATGATGCTGTTGACTGAAAGTGGCGCCAGCTCGACATTAATTTGGTTCAATGCTGCGGTTACTTCGGTTTTAATCAGGGCATTTTTAGTATGCGAAGTAAAAGTTTCGGTTGTTGTCAGATTTGAAAGTGAGTACATACTGTAAGTGCGGTTTTGCAGAAGATATCCGGCGAAATTCAGGTTTACGGTACTCTTTGCTGTCTGAGACCGGTTTACAAGCACAACGGTCATCGAATCGGCGGTTTCGTTAACTGTTGGGTAGGCCGAAATCAACACTTCATTTTGTGAAGCGGCCTGCACAAAGTTTTCCTGATTGTAGCGGCTGAACAAGTGAAGCGCTTCCCACATTCCAACTTTCCAACTCCAGGGGGTGAATATTGCCACACCTTGTTTCATAAATTCACCCATCGTTGAAGCATACCAAATGGCCTGTACGTTTGGATTTGTCGAACCGATGTCTGTTTCGGTAACTCCGAAAGTAACTCCGTGATTAGCTCCTTTGTACTTAACCAGCCAATCGGAGCAGCGGCCCAAAATATATTCCTTGTTGATGCTGGTATCCCATCCTCCATTAACGGTACGCACTCCATTGGCTCCCGGATAAACGTAGTTCCGGTCGAAATAAACCCGGTGCAATTGAACGCAATTGGTGGCATCGGTTTCACCCGGATAAAAATGGATGTCGAGAACATCAAGCAATTTTATTCCTGAAGCTTTTTCTTCTTCGGCGATCCGCTTGATGAAAAACTCAAGCCATGGTTTACCTCCTGTAGTGCTTCCATCTCCCCAACGGTACCATTGCCATTCGTTGGCAGGCACTGGTCCAACGAGTTTGATGTCGGGAAATTTAGCGCGGGCAGCCTTGGCAACCTTAAAATACAATTGCATAAATTCTTCGGCGGTACATTGGGTTTTCATTACATCATCGTGCGTTCCCGACCAGATTTCAGGCTCATTGTCCATGTTCCAATAGCGGATATTAGTTTTGTCGTAACCCAGTCCTTTCGGGCCAAACCACTTATCCAGAATGCTAACGGTTGAATCAGCCGGCCAGTCCAACAGGTATAAGTTTGGATTGCCTTCAACCAATGCTTTGCTTCCCCCGGCAGTATTGACTTGTCCGCCGCCGGCCAGGTTTTGATTTACACCTGTCCACCATTTTGAACTGTTGTAAGCCCAATCGTTGAAATTATTTTTAGTATTTGCAGCAGTCTTTCCCAGCAACTGAAACGACCACATACCCTGTACTCCCGGCATTTTATCCATCAAGTTTTTGGCCGCTGTATCCCAGTCGTTCAGGTAAACATTGTTATACCAGTCGGGGTGGCTTGAAAGTCTGTTTCTCCAATTATATTTGGTGCTGTTATTACCTCCGCCTTGCCTGACGAAACGCACTCCGGCTTCCTTTGCCCTGGTGATTTCGGCTGTTGTGCCTGAACTTAAATAGGTACTTTGCAGAACATTATTTTTACCATATATGAAAGGCGAAACCGGTTTTTGGCCTTTGGTCAGGTCAATATCAATGCGCACCGGAGTTTGTGCGATTCCTGTGTTTCCTGCAGTCAGGAGCAGAACTAATATTCTAATTACCGAAGTGAGCTTCATACTTTATTGAATGACGATTTTTTGACTGAATTTTTGATCTCCTGAAATTACCTGAACGATATATATGCCGGAGCGAATATCCTGGGTTGAAATTTTGAAATTGAGTTCAGGATTCCTGACTATTTTAACTACTGAACCAAGAATATTATAAATGGTACAAGTTTCAACAGGTTTATCCACGTTGGAATTTATGATCCACTCCTGTCCGGTTTGCATGATGGTGATTGGATTTTCTGAAAGGATAGCCTGATTTCCAACCGGAATGATTCTTTGAAATTCCAGATAATCAATGTAAAACAATGGTTTGTCGATAAATGTCAGCCGCATAATTTGAGTGCCGGTCTCCAGGTCCATTGAAAAACTGACCGTTTTGGTATTCACCCAACTGTAGGTGGTTGGAGCTTTAATAATTTCTGATTCAACGGCACCAATTTTAACTCTAAAAGTTCCTTCACCAGCAAATGCCGCAATGCTGGCACTTATATCGTACGTTCCTTTTCTGGCTACATTGACGGTGTATTCGAGCCATTCACCGGGATAATTGTCTATCACAAAATACTTTTCGTTTCCCAGGTTATAAATGTCAACGGGCTCGTTTGGCCTAAGGGCGCCGGAAATGTTTTTCAGGTCGGAGTCATGGTAGGTCAGGCCTTCTTCGCCGATATCAAAATATTCGGCTTCAATCCTTCCGGGTATTTCGAGTGCCTTTCCAGTGAATAGTTCCCTTAATACCGGTGGTTTTGGGACATAAGTTGGCAGAAGAATCTTTTGAGGATATGAAAACAAGTCAAGACCGTTGTTGTAATGTGCAATTACCCGGTAAAAATATTCCTTGTTTTGGGGAAGGTTGAAATCACTGTATGAAATAGCATCACCTTTATAAGATGCAATTCTTTTAAAAGTTGTGGATGAAAGCCGCCGTTCAACATATATGCTGTCGTAATCAGTTGCCTGATTAGTCCAGAAAAGCTTTACGATGGTATCCTGAAAGATGGACAACCTGGGCATTTTAGGCGAAAGTTCTGAGGAATGGGTCAATATGTCTTTGATGTCATCGTCCCAGGTTCTTGCTGAACGGTTCATGATACGGAAATCGCCGCCATCGTCCCAGGCACACGAGGAGAATCCGAAACTGTGCGACAATTCCACGTAAGTTTTATAGTGCTTCATCCGCGAATTGTAATCGCATTTTTTTATCGAGCCAAATTCTCCGAGGAAAACCGGAATGTCATTCTTAATTGACCAATCTTTAACGGTCTGAAATTTCGATTTTAGTGCGTTGATGTCGGAAAAGCTGCCCCAGATTCCCTGTCCTAGCAGGCCAAACGTATAAGGGTCGTAGGAGTGAAAGGAACCGATGATGTATTTGTCGTTTGGTATGGCTGCTCCAAGCAGGCCATCGGAGCCGCCCCAATTGATACCCTGAAAAATAACCAGCCGGGTAGGATTGGATTTACGGATAATGGACAGGATGCGCTGGTGAACATCGTCGGATTGGGCTTTGGTCATTTCAACCGGTTCGTTCATAACCTCGAAGATTAACCTGTCGGGTTTATTTTTAAACTTTGTTGCCACCTGGCTCCAGATACTATCAAACCTGGCCCGGTTGACGGCGCTGGTATAACCGGTTTTGATCCAGTCGTCGTGATGTGAGTTGACTACGATGTAAAGTCCTTTCGATAGTCCCCAGTCGAGGATTTGTTCAACCCGTGTGAACCAGGTTTCATCAATTTTATATGGAGAAGTAGTTCCGGTGTGTTTATCCCATCTTACCGGAATCCGGATGCAGTCGAATCCTTCTTTTTTGTACATATCGAACATGTACTCCTGAGTTGATGGGTTGCCCCATTCTCCTTCGCGGGGTGGTTCAAGGGTATTTCCCAGGTTAATGCCTTTCTTCATCTGGCTGATTGCATCTTTAGGGCTTAACTGTGCCGAAACAAATGCTGGAATTGAAAATAGTAAAGTGAACAGGAAAAGGATTGGTTTTTTGTATTTGTACATATTCAGGTTTTATCCTTCAAATTTACTTTCAAATTCGTGCAATGGCTATTTATAGCGGAAAGAAGAATGTAACGATTCCTTCAAGAGTGAAAGAATTCGACCAATGAGCCGGATAATTAATGAGATTCAGGTTCTATAACGGATGGGTTGGGCATTAAAATTTATCATTGCACAACTTCTAAAATCTGGGTTATGGCAAGATGAATTTTTTTGAACCCTTATTTGGAAGGGAAACCTGAGTAGTACTATGAGGTGAAAGAATATTTAACCTTATTCCCTAATTGAATTACAGATCGATTAATAAGGTTTGAAAAAAGGAGGATTATGCTTTCTACAGAGGTTAATTAGATTAAAATAAGGTTTTTCTTAGCACGACATTTATTTCCTTTGCGTCAATAAAAATTCTTACCCACGCCAAACGTCATAGACCAAATTTCAGGATAAGACAAAAAAATAAGGGCCCGGTTAAAGGCCCTTATTTATCGAATCATTTAGTTGGTTATTGTTTTACAATCTTCTGGATATTGATGAATTTTTCTCCGGAAGAAATAACAAATACATAAATACCAGCGGGCTGAGCTGCAAGCGAAACGTATTCAGTTGCATTGTCAACGATCACATCGCGAAGAGTAAGGCCAACTGCATTAAATACCTGAACACGGTTACCAGCAGTAAGTCCGTTGATAACTACTCTGCCGGTAGTTGGATTTGGGTACATTTTGATAGATTCCATGCCAGTGTCAATAAGTCCGGTAAAGAACTTAATTGAATAAAGTGCAGTAGTTACGCCATCGGCAGCAGTTACCAAAAGCTGATCGCCACTTGCAAGGGTAGTAAGTTTACTTGGCTTACCGGTTTTGTCGAGAACTTGTAAAGTAGCGCCAAATGAAGGATACAATTTATTTATAAATGTACCCATATCTGTACCAGCGACCGGAGCAGTAATCAAACGTTTTACCTGGTCAATGGGGTAATCGTCAGAAATTACATAAGCCAGATATTTGTTTACATAGAAGTTAAGCATCGAGAAATAATATGCTTTGGTAACTTTACCATCAGCAGAAGTCACAATTAGCTTATCATCTTTGTAAATATCGCCTAAAGTTCGCTCAAAACCAGCTTTGTCGTAAACAACAACGGAAGCGCCTGCTGAAGGAGTAACATTGCTGATTAAACTCTTAACCGAAGTTCCACCAGGTACAAACTGGATCAAAGAAGCAAACTGATCAATACTATAAACGTCAGATGTAATATATGCGTCGCTGGCATTAACATTAGGCTTCAACTGATACAGCACCTTGGTAGTGCCGTTTTCGGCAACCACTTCGAAGAAAACTTTGTCGGTTGCAATTACGTTCACATAAGCTGAGTCATAGTTCAGTTTGGTTAAGGTCATATATGCATCATTGGCATCAACCATGGTCATGGTCGCGCCTGCTGGAACAATAACAGCGGCATAAACATTCTTAAGTAATTCTCTTTGTCTGATTCCGCTGATTGTACCGGTTGCACCAGTAACAGCAACCGTATATTTGGCTGAAGTCAGCAATGCATTTGAGCTTAATCCGTTAGCAGTAACATCAAGGATGTATTTGGATGTATTTACACTGTCGGCTGAAAGCACGATCAAACTATCGCCTTTGGAAATGGCATCGGCAGCAGCCAATTTTTTGGTCCCGGATTTTACGGTCAAAGATTGCAGCGGATTAGCTTTCAGGATGTTTTGATAGAAACCTGTTACAGTTGTTCCGGTAGTTAAACCTTTAATTGTTTCTTTCTTCGAATATCCGGGGCTAACCTTGTAAGCTTTGGAAGATACCGTTGATTTGTAAATGGTTACTTCGTCCATCACATGCGAGCCAATTCCATCAATGATGGCAGTAATCTGCTGTGGCCAGCCATAGTTTAATTTCTGGAAATAAGCCCAGTCTCTCCAATACCATTCCGAATTCTCTTTGGTTGTTCCATAAATACCATTTTTGATTTCAGGATTTGGTTTATAGATATTGGGTTTTCTGTAATAACTTGTAATAGCAGCATGGTTACGGCCACCAAAGGAGAAGGCTCCACCAGTGTTGTTATTTCCCAACATTTCGAGCAGTTCAAAATCATTTCTGTTGGTCGCAGGTTTCAAACCGTTTACAACAGAATCGTTTAATATTTTATACATAAAAATATTTCCGCCCCAGCTTCCCTGCCATTGGTTAAGGATATTATTACCACCAACCTTTACACCCCAGGGGTTGTTCCTGAAATCAATGTCAACTTCTTTGCGGTAAGCATCATAAACTTTGCCATAGCGGTTGAATGACAAATTATACATAACGAACACATCACCCGGATATACAATGGCGTTGGTAGCCAAATCGGGAACCAGTACTCGCGGTGTAACCTGCCAGTTTGCTGCATCAACCCATTTTTTGCCGGGAACATATTTCAGGTAAGCATTACCATATTCTGTAGGGCCGTTGTTCCAGTTCCAGCTTCCGTCTTCAGGTCCCCAAGCAAAAACAAACATGTAATGGCTAAGGTCCAAAGGTTCGGTTCCGGGGTTAACAATTTCCATCCAGTCATTGGCCCAATCGTCCTTATAAACCCACTGCGAAATAAATGGTTCGCCTTTCCATGGTTGCACGTAATCCGGGTTTTTTTCTTTTTCGAACCTAACGGTATAAACTGATTTTGTTATACCATCTTCAGCAACAACAGTGAAAGTAACCGTACGTTCTTCCGGTGTTCCGCTGTAGGTGGTAGCACGTTTAACCGTAACTTTGGAGTCGAGTTGCTGTTTGGTGTATGCCAATGCAGGTATTCCATCGTAATCGGCCGGAACTTTTACCACATAGTTTAAATTCGACGGATTGAATCCAGGTATGGTATCGCCTGCCCATCCGTAAGATTCTGCAACATCGCCTTTGAACCAGTTTGGGATATCAGGCCAGGTAATTGAACCTAAATATGAATTTGATTCAGGATAGAATTTGAAAAGTTTAATGGAATAGTCTTTTACTTTTCCGCTTTCAGAAGTCACCCGAAGGATATCTCCTGTCTGAAGATCAGGACGATCGACACCACCTTTTGGTACAATTTTCCAACTGGCTTTCGGCGCTTTTTCCAAATATCTTAACATGGTGTCAACACGTGTGGCAAAATCCAAACCACGAATGGTGTCCATACCGGGCACTTTATCAGTTACTTCCAGACCAAGCCGTCCCCATCCTGAATTATAGGCATTCATCCAAACAGGATCATATCTCATATTGGTCCAGTCAAACCCGTTTTTGGGCATAACAATGTTGTCGTCAGCAGTTGGAGGAAGCACATCTAGGGCAAATTTCTTAATTTCAGGCTTGGCGCCGCAAATGTAAAGGGTAAGTGTGTCGCCTTTGGTAACCGAAATGGTAGCAGAGTCTTCCTGTGAAGCTGCAGATAAGGAGTACTTCCAGGCCAAAGCAGGTTTCTTTTTGAATTGGTACATTAACGAGTCGTATCCACGTACTCCCCAGGGAACTGTAATGGTCATTTTTGCAAGGTCAACTTTTACTTTACCGGTTTTTGATTCCAACAGGTTGGCATCCAGTTTCTGATCAGAATGGTTTCCGGCAGTCCAGTAAACGCCCTTCCAGGGTTCATCTCCACCCTGATTAGGAACAGGGATCCATTCGGAGTCGTTCAGGTCAATACCTTTGGCCTGGTTGAACTGAAGATTGGCAGCAGCTATGTTGGCATCGTGACTGGAAAAATCACTTATACCTTGTTTTACTGAGAATTTACGGATTAAGGTGGCGAACTTGGTTGCCTGAGTAACCCCGGCCACATCATAACCTCTGTCGTTTTCCTGTGAGTTAGTACCATCAGCTTCATCAAAATTCCCGTTGAACTGGTCAATGATCATGGAGTCTTTGGCTCCCTGAGCATTGCGGAAGTGATGACGAAGAAACATGCAATTGTATCCATGCCACGCATCTAAAAGATTCCAGTTAGGAGTTATGCTGTCGCTAGCATTAGAGTTTCTTTCGGCACGGTGCAAAACCAAATCGGCAAGCTTCCAGAACTCTTTCTTGGTTGATCTTTGCTGCCAGTGAAGCGGGTCTATAGCCCACATTTCTTCTTCAAACTCCGAACCAATTGCAATCAGAAATGATTTACCCGGGGCCAAATACCGTTTCTGTAATAATGGCGAATTTTTAGGGTACATCTTTGGATCATGCAATCTGAAATGGTCAGCAGGAAAAGTTAACCAGGTACCAGGAGCCGAAGGCCAGGGGGTAATTCTGCCAATTTCAAAATCAGCGAGGTCTATGGTTTCCGTTCCCATGTTAGTGACCTCAATGTAATTATCAGGGGTTCCGCTAATACGGGCCTCCGTAATAATTAATTTGTTGTAAGGTTTTTGAGTTTGTGCGTTTAGCACTACACCACAACCAACAACTACCAGAAATAAAAGTAAAAGTTTTAATTTCATAATGTCTGAATTTTAATTAAGTGGTTCTTTTCAAAATTACGTATTAAAAGCATGTTTCATTATTTATTCGATGTGTAAGAATATAACGTATCTTTCAAATATGAAAGAAATCATACATGAGCAGGTAATTTTTATTGACAATTCTACATTTCGGAGAAAGACACTCCTCTTTGGTTCTTAAAAAATGATGGTTTTTGTCATGTACTTCAGGATATTTTCTGGAGCGTATATTTCAAATTTTACCGAATTTATGAATTTTTGCAATACTTTTTATACCTTGAACCCCTGAAAAGATGGATGGCCTGACCTGGATTTAACCAACGAGCAACGATGAAATTAACCTTAACTTGTATTTTATTTATACTTATATCCGTCAAGTTTTGCTTTAGTGCCGATTTCAGGTATTTGAGAACAAATGAAGGCCTTTATAATGGAGAAATCAATTCCATTGCCCAGGATAAATCAGGAAAGATGTGGTTCGCCACCTGGACGGGATTGGCCAGCTATAATGGTTACGATTTTCAGTTTTTTAAACCTGAACTTGGAAATCCTTTGAGCCTGACTGATAAAAAGACAAACAAAATATTTATTGATTCGAAAGATAACCTTTGGGTAGCTTCCTTGTCAGGTATTTCTGTTTTTCGTAAAGAAAGCCAGACTTTTAATCCTGTAAGCCTTTCCGGACTTTCCTCCTACAACTTTTATGTTTTTGGTATTTATGAGACCAAAGGAAATGTATTGATTCATACCAATGCAGGAGTTTATCTGGTTTATTATAAGAATAATTCCAGTATTGATATACACACCAAGAGGCTGGACCTAATGTTTGGGAACGCTGTGACCGGTGAATATGTACATTATATGAATACCTATAACGACCGGTTGGTGCTGATATCAAATGCTGACATGTACAACCCGCATCGGATACTTCTCTGCGAATTGAACCTGGATGGGAAAGACACCCTTTTGAGAATTCAAAACAGAGTTACATACCACCACCAAATTAATGCGACCGCTCATTTGAAGGATGACAATATTCTGTATTTGGGAACGACCGATGGAATTTCAATTTTATCATTAAGTCAGTTTTCAGTTTCCGAACCTGTCTATTTTAAAGGCCAGAATATTCAAAACCTTTATCTGGCAAGCGATCAAAAAATCTATTGCTATTCCACCAACCCATCATTGTTATTTGTTGACCTCAATACATCCCAAACTGGTCAGTACCTGCCCGATCCGCTTAAGATCGGTTCACTCCTTGATAATAACATCATGTGTTTGTTCGAAGATTTTTCAGGAAATTTATGGGTTGGCCATCAGGGATTGGGATTAAGTATATTGAATTTGAACCGCAAGGCTTTTAATACCTTTAAACGCGACCCTTCCAATTCAAAATCGCTGAATGGGAATATTGTCATGTGTTTTAACGGAACTGATGATGAAATTTTTATAGGACTCCGACAAGGAGGTATTAACCTTACCTCTAAAAAGATAGCTAAGGACGGATCTTCAGAATTCAAGATACTGGCTTATCGGCAAAACCCTGAACCAGTTTCGCTCTTCGATAATATATGGGACATTGCCCGCGAATCTGATTCCGTGTTTTGGGTGGCTTCTGATGGTGGTCTGGCCAAATTGAAAAAAACAGATCAGGGCTGGAGCTATGGTAGTCGTATTGAACAACCACTTTTTCAGGGCATAGTCAGAAAAATATTGGTTGATAAAGACCGTAATATCTGGTTTGGGACATCCAATGAAGGACTCCGTTTTTATCCGGCATTACGAAAAAATCCTGACAAGAAGTTTTTTGTCTATCCCTTTGATCCGACGAATCCGGAAAGCCTATCAGACAAAACTATTTTATCTATGTATATCGACAGTAAAGATCGGTTTTGGGTTGGTACAAACAAAGGATTAAATCTTTTGAAATCCCCGTACGTCAATTTGGATTTGACGGGAAAAACAAAGCCGGATGTCAGATTCACCCGGTTTGTTGCCACCAGGCCCAGCAAAGATTTTCTGAGCGCCAACGAAATCAATTGCATCTATGAAAATTTGGATGGAAAGCTATGGATTGCAACTCAGGGGGGTGGAATCAATATTATGGAGTCCGATTCGTTAAAGTTTTCGCATATTGATACTGAAAATGGATTATCAGGAAATGATGTGCTTGGCATTCTTGCCGACCAGTCGGGAATAAAATGGATCAGTACCAACAAGGGAATTATGTCATTTGACCCTGACAATAAAACCAAACCATTTACCTATTACAGTCACACCGACGGCTTACAGGGAGAGACTTTCAAAGTGAATTCCTATTTTCAGTCGGCTGATGGAGAACTTTTTTTCGGGGGCGATAACGGATTTACCCGGTTTTATCCCAATCAGATTAAATATAATCCGATTCCTCCACGAATTGGACTTACTTATCTCCGTATCCTGAATAAGGTAGTCAACATAGGAGAAAAGATAAGCAATGGGAATATGATGACCCGCACACTCAACGAGATGGATAAAATTGACTTGCCTTATTCGAAAAATACATTCAGTATCGGGGTAGGAATACATCATTATCAGCATCCTGAGGGAAACCAGATCCGGTATAAGCTCGATGGATTTAGTGATCGGTGGGTAACCATACCGGCTTTAATCCCGAATATTTATTTCTCGAAATTGCCATTCGGTAAATATACGCTTCGGATATCAGCGGTAAGTGCCGATAATATTGAATCAGAATCGGAAAGAACACTTGAAATCAGGATTCTGCCTCCCTGGTACCAAACCTGGTACGTACGGTCTTTTATATTGCTGCTTCTGATTTCTTTGGTCGGATATTTTATATTCTGGCTGACGAAGCGGCAGCGGGTTTCTTTTCAGAAAAAGATTGATGCCATTTCGTTTGAAAACAACGAAAAGAAGATGAGGTTTTTGACAAACATTGCCCATGAACTCCGCACCCCGCTGAGCTTGGTAATTGCACCCATCGAAGACATGCAGCAGAATTATACCACCATTGATCCAAAGTGGAAAAATCACCTGAGACTGATCTATAGGAATTCAAATTATCTGCTTACCCTTATAAATCAGATCATAGATTTCCGAAAGTTGAACGCGGGAAAATTGCAGTTAAACCGACAAACTGTTGATATTGTCGGATTGATAAGGGAGGTCGTGGCTAATTTTAAAGGGCTTGAAAGCCGTAGAAAAACCAATCTTCACCTTATGACTCCTGATCAGGCAATCCTCGTTGATATTGACAGCCAGAAAATAGAAGAGGTTATGTATAACTTATTATCTAATGCCTTCAAACATACAAACGAAAACCATTCCATTGAAGTTTCACTCGAACTTTTAAACAGCCCTGATGGAAAAAAGCAGGTCAGGATAACTGTATTTAACGAAGGGAAAGATATTTCGGATGAAGATAAAGTCAAAATATTTGAACGTTTTTATAAGGTGAACGAAAAGGTTGAGGGCGCCGGAATAGGCCTTTCATTCTCCAAATCGCTTATCGAAATGCATAACGGAACCATTTCGGTCGAGTCGGTTGATGGCGCCGGAGTGGCTTTCCATGTGGATTTACCTTTCGATCAGATTGAAGTAACTGATTCGCCAGCTAATATGGGTAATTCTGGTATGTGGTGGCACGAGGATGTTTATAACAGGGAGCAGATGAACGAACTGGAGAATATAGGGAAAGAACTTACTATTGTAATAGTTGAAGACAATATTGATTTACGCACTTTCCTTAGAAGCACCTTATCGGTTGGGTTTAATTGTTATGAAGCCGGCGACGGAAAAGAAGGCTACGACATCATTACCAAAATTCTACCCGATATTGTTATTTCTGATGTCATTATGCCTAAAATGGATGGTTATGAATTATGTGAAAAAATCAAGGAAAACAGCAAAACCTGCCATATCCCGATCATTCTGCTGACTGCCAATAATGCATCTGACCATGTAGTTGCGGGTTATCAGAAAGGCGCAGATGCATACGTAACCAAGCCGTTTGATATGAACATCATCAAAGCCCAGATTTCAAGGTTAATCAGAAACCGTGAGCTGATCAGGGAAAAATACATGACACAAAACTTTATGGTCGAAATCTCTAACACAAGCCTTTCAAAAGATGATGAATTCATTATAAAACTCAGGCAGTTGCTCGAAGAAAACCTATCTGAAAGCGATTTTAATGTCAAGAAGCTTTCCGAAGATTTGAATATCAGCACCACTCATTTATACCGCAAATTGAAATCCTTAACAGGACTTTCGCCTGTTGAGTTTATCCGGATATTTAAGTTACAAAAGGCTTGCGAAATGCTTTCCAATACAGGCTATTCGGTCAAAGAAATCGGATATGGCCTTGGTTTTAATAATTTATCCTATTTCGTTAAATGTTTCAGGGAACAGTTTGGTGTTACCCCTTCTATTTACAGGCAAAAAGGGCTGCCAAATCAGTCTGTAAATGATAGCACAAATCAATCAGCTATGTAATATATTAACCTATTTTAACACATATTGCCATCTATATGGCCCAAACGAGCCGAACTGCGATTTATGTTTTACATGTGAATTTCGATTTTTGATACATTTGTTGCGTTGATAAATAAATTTCACCTTGTTTTATTCAATATTTATGATTTAAAAAAATGACAAAGAATAAACAACTAATCTTAATTGCTTTATTTCTGCTTGTATTTTTTGGCTGTAAAAAGGAACTGGATGATAAATATGCCCGTCCTGAATGGCTTGCCGGAAAACTTTACACGCAATTAAAGACTCAGCCCGGACTTTCCAGGTTTGCAGAATTACTGCACATTTCGGGCTACGATACAATCATTGATGTCTCAGGTAGCTACACGGTCTTTGCACCTTCCGACGAAGCTTTCACTAAGTATTTTCAGGAAAACACCAAATATAAATCAATTGCTGATATTCCGAAGGCCGAGGCGGTTAAACTCGTAAAATACCATCTGGTACAAAATCCATGGAGCAAAAAGCAACTCCAGTCACTCGATATTTTCGGGTGGATTGATACGCTTGACTTACGAAATAATTTGCCCAGGGGCTATAAAAGGGAAACTCTTTTACTGGGCAAAAACATGAAGCATGGCGTTGCTTACAGTAAATATTTAAAACAAGGCAGCTCTTTAAAACGGACCAATGTAATTGATACCACACAAACAAGCTGGCGCAGGCGTGTATTTACCGATTCACGAAAATATTCACCCATTTTCTTTAAGCAGTATTTTGATATTTACGACCTCTCCACTTCTGATTATGGCTTTTATTTTGGCCGGCAGTTTGAAAATGTAACCGATCTTTATTTTACCAACGGACGCATTGTAAGTGATGAGATTTTTGCCGAAAACGGATTTATTTATACCATAGACCGTGTAGCCGTTCCGCTAAGGAATGCCATGGAGATTTTAAGCGATAAAACAAAAACTAATTCATACTATTCCTATTACGAACTGGTGAACCAGTTTGCTGAGATGGATTTTAATGAAGGGGAAACCAACCGTCAACCAGGAGCAGACCAGGGATTAAAAGTGGATTCACTCTTCAACCTGAGGTATCCTCAATTGGTATTTGACATCAACAGTGAAAAAACAAAACCACCCAGAGGGGTTTTCGGACTTCCAAGCAACGTAACAATCCGTTATCATCATGGTGTTGTAGCCCCCACCAACGAAGCTATGAACCTGTTAATCAGTAAATATCTGGCAGGCGGGAACAATTGGGGAAGCCTGGAGTCCTCGCCTGAAATCATCAAACGAATTATTGCCAATTCCTGCCTTTCGATCAATCCGGTTTACCCGACTGATTTTACAAAAGGATTTTTTAACGGGGAATCCGATTATATTCAAATTGATGAAAATTCAATCGTACAGAAGGAATATGGCAGCAACTGTACTTTTATAGGCGTCAACAAACCTATTATTCCCAGGGCTTTCAGTAGTGTCGCCGGACCGATATATACCCGAAAAGGATATTCGAAAGTCATGTATGCCATCGAAAGATCTGGTTTACTTTCGGCATTGAAACGGAAAGATGCCAACTATTCATTCTTTGTTGAGAGTGATATTAATACTTCAGTTGACTCGTCCCTGGTTTTCGATGGTAGCAGGTTCTCTGCAATAACTTTATATCCTTCTATCCGATCCATCCCACTGAACAATGAGGATCTGCGGATTCTGTTATTGAACCATATTGGAGTTGAAGTGCCAAAGGGAGTTGCAAAACGTGAATTTATTAAAAATCTGGCAGGTAACTATTTGATATTTAATAATGAAACAAAGGAAGTTAGAGGTAATTCACCAACATCGTATGGTTACCGTGGTACTAGATTTGTAAAAGTTGTGCCCCGGAAAATCAGTGAAAACGCCGATAATGGAACCACTTTCGAAATTGATAACTGGTTTAACTTTAGCGGAAATTCATTGTTTAACGTTATTTCGTCGAATTATCTGAAATTTCATAACCTGATGAAAAAGGCCGGATTAAGTGAGGATAAGCTCAGCCGGTACTCCTTCATTTCCGACAATCAGGTTTATACTGCCTTGATTCCCAATGATTCGGTTGTGAATTCAATTACCGCTAAAACCGATGTCATGAGCACAAGTGAATTAAGGAATTTCCTTTTGATGCACTTTATTCAGGGCGATATCATTTTTACCGATGGGAACCGTCAGGCAGCTTATTATGAAACCGCCCGCATTGACGCAAGCTCAACTCCATTCAGTACAATTAATTCTTTTATAAAAATCATTCCGGGAGTTGATAAAATTACCATACCAACGAAGAACGGAAGTAATTATTTAGTGATCAGTGAATCTGCCAAAACAAACCAGATAACCGGGCGTAGCGTGAGTACGACAGGTACTGAGGCATATCCCAATATAGTGAGCACGGGTGTGGTTCACGAAATAAAGAGTGCACTGTTTTACGATCAGCTTGATACCAAATAAACAACCAGCTAAAAAGAATATTTTAAACCTTAGGTTTTTGAACACATGAAAAAAATCAAAAAAACCATAATTCTGATCCTGGCGCTTTTCAGTTTTGTCGGAGCTTATTCTCAGACTAAAGTGACCATTCGCGGGAAGGTAATTGATCAGAATGATAAATCGGCGGTTGTTGGTGCAACAATCGTGGAGTCGGATAAGGAAAACCGTGTGGTAAACGGAACCATTACCGATATTGACGGAAACTTTGTTTACGAAATGAGGAATCCGGCGAATAGCATGAAAGCCACTGTAATTGGCTACCAGACCAAACCGTTCAAACCAACGCCGGGAAAATCAATGGTTATCGAACTTGTTTCTTCAGAAATTGAACTTGGATCGGTAACCATTACAGCTAAAGCAAAATCAGATAATCAGCTTACCAATATAGAAGAACGCGATAATGCCTCATCGCGTGTGAAGATTGACCTTATGGAAATGAAAAACGAGGGTATCACTTCGGCTGCCGATGCCCTTCAGGGTAAAGTTTCGGGATTGGACATTATCAGCCAATCGGGTGACCCGGGTTCCGGTTCGCAGATCGTAATCCGCGGATTGAGCTCCATGGGAAACAACAAACCACTGATCGTTATTGACGGCGTTCCCCAGTATAGTGTACCATCAAGCTTTGACCTTAGTTCAGCCGACTCTGAAGATATCAGTAACATGATCAATATCGCACTTCAGGACATAAAATCCATTGAAGTCCTGAAGGATGCCGCTTCATCGGCTATCTATGGCTCGAAAGGCGCCGATGGGGTATTGCTTATTGAAACCCATCGCGGGCGAATGGGAAAAGTGCAGTTCGATTATCAGTACAAAAACAGTATGAACTTTCAGCCACCGGCAATACCCATGCTGAATGGAGACGAGTATGTCATGCTGCAGCTTGAACAGTGGCACAACAGCAAGGGCGTTTTTAGTATCCCAAGGGAAATTGCCTACGACAAGGATTATGTAGATTTCTATAATTATTCGGCCAATACCGATTGGTTGGGAGCTATTACCCAGAATTCGGTGACTCATGACCATTATTTTAAAATTTCGGGTGGGGGCGAAAAAACCAGGTATTTTACTTCGTTCAGTTATGTGAACGAAGGGGGTACGACCATTAATACCGGCGCCCGCAGGTTTTCAACCCGTGTCAATCTCGACTATTTCCTTTCCAAGAAGTTATTGTTCACCGTTCAATTTAACTATTCGAACAACCAGATTGATGGAAATATTGAAATTGAAGACCGGAATATTCGTGAAATGGCCTACCTGAAAGCGCCAAATATGAGCATTATGGAGTATGATGCTAAAGGTAAACTTACCGGTGAATATTTTACCCCAATTAACAGTTATCAGGGGAATGGTTATTCCTATTTTAATCCTGTTGCAGTTGCCCGTTTGGGTAAAAGGGACCAGAACGAAAATAGCCTGGAGAACACATTTCGCCTGAAATACAATATTACAGATTGGCTGATTTATAAAGAAACAGTTTCTTTTCAATATGGCGGAACCAAAGAAAATAACTATTTACCCTACAATGCCATTGGATCAGACTGGCTGGCATGGACGGTGAATAAGGCGGAAGAAGGCAATAGTCAGTACTCTTCCATCAAAACCGAAACTCAACTTGTATTTGATATACCTTTCAAAACCGAAGATCATGTCATGTCGGGGGCAGCTTCGTGGATTACCAATCAATCGGGTTATCAATGGATGAATATCCAGAGTAACCGTACCCCAAGTACCGATATTCAGGACCCCTCAGTTGGGGCTCAAATCAACTGGATAGGTTCAGGCTCGGGCCAGAACAGTGATTTAGGCGCCGTTTTTAACTGGAATTATAAATACAAAGACCGTTACATGCTTCAGACTATCCTGAGGGCTGATGCCAACTCTGCATTTGGGGCCAATAACCGCTGGGGTTTGTTCAAAGGGATATCAGTGGGATGGCGTTTCTCCGATGAGCCGTTTTTAAAATCGCTCAAGGAAAGCGAATTGATCAATGACTGTATGTTGCGTGCCAGTTGGGGGGTTACAGGTCGTCCACCCAGTGATGCCTATGCCCGGTTTGCCACGTACGAAACTACCTATACCGGTAATTACATTAAAAATCCGGCCATTGTGCCAACCCGTATTCAGTTGGATAACCTGAAATGGGAATCTGTTTCACAAACTGATTTGGGTCTCGAATTAAACTTATTTAAGGACCGTTTCTTTGTTGAAGCCGAAGTTTACCGCAAACTGACATCCGACCTGTTATTCAATTATTACGATATTCCTACATCATCTGGTTATAACCAGTTACGATTTCTTAACGGTGGAGAAATGGAAAATTTTGGATGGGAGTTAATGACCAATGTAAAAGCGGTTAAAACCAAAAACTGGTTGTGGTCAATTGATTTCAATACTTCTCAAAACGTTAACGCTTTTACCCAATTACCCGAAAATTTCAATACAGAGCGTTCTACTTCAATCGGAAATGGCGAATATCCAAGGCGCGTAGTAGCAGGGGAACCCATTGGTTCATTCTTCGGGTTCCGTTACAAAGGCGTTTTTGCCAACGACAAGGCTGCCATCGCCAAAGACGCTGAAGGAAAAGATATCAGGGATAATGAAGGAAATCCTATTCCCCTGACTTACAAAGGAACCTATATCTTCAGAGGGGGCGATGCCATATATGAAGATGTTAACAAAGACGGTAAAATTGACCTGAACGACGTGGTGTATATTGGCGACTCAAATCCCAATTTTATTGGAGGAATGGGAACCACACTCCGGTATAAAAACTGGGACCTTTCTTTCAGCTTCCACTACCGTATCGGTTTTGATATCATCAATATGATCGCATTACAAACCGAAGGTATGAACGGCAGGAACAATCAAAGTAAAGCTGTTTTGAAGCGGTGGAGAACTCAGGATCAGGATTATCCCGGCATACTTCCCCGTGCCTATATGGACCATCCGGCCAATAACCTGGGCTCTGACCGGTATGTGGAGAAAGGAGATTTTATACGCTTAAACAACGTCAAATTCGGATATCAGCTTAGCCAGGATCTTTGCCGCAAACTAAACCTGCAAAGCGCCAGCTTTACGATTAGCGCACGTAAATTATACACATTTACCAACTATTCCGGACAAGATCCTGAGGTAAGCCAGAATGCAAGCGATCCGTTCTGGATTGGCGCCGATTATGCCAATACACCTCCGCCACGCATGGTAACGATCAGTTTAGCTGTTGGATTTTAATATTTATGAACATGAAAAAGATATTCAAAATACGTTTTATTCTGCTTTTCCTGGCCTTAAGCATGCAATTTTCGTGTAACAATTTCCTGGAACTTATTCCTCCGGGAGGATTGGTCCGGGAAGAGTTCTGGAAAACAAAAGAAGATGTTGAAGCCGTGTTGATGGGAGCTTACCAGTCGTTTGCCTCGCTTGATGGCGATTTATTCACTTACGGAGAGGCCCGTGGGGATATGGTTAAAGCAGATTATAACCTGGGCTCGGCTGAGCGGAACCTGATGGAAAGCAACATTTACCCCGACAATTGGCTTAGCAACTGGGATAAGTTTTACAGGGTGATTAATTACTGCAACGATGTATTGAAAAATGCCCCCATTGTTCAGAAGAAAGATAACACTTTTACTGAGTTTCACCTGAAAGGACTGATGTCCGAGGCTATCTGGCTTCGCAGCCTGAATTATTTCTACCTGGTGCGCCTGTTTAACGATGTCCCTTTGGTGCTTGAACCCTCTGAAAGTGATAACGTGGATTTTTACTTACCTAACCTGAAAGGGGAGGAAGTTTTACAGGCCATATTGAAAGACCTGAACGAATACAGGCCATTTGCCACCGATGGTTATAAATCGTTGGAAGAAGTGAAAGGCCGTGCCACCAAAGCTGCTTTCGATGCTTTGCTGGCCGACATTTCGCTCTGGAATTTCGATTACAACAAAACGATCGAATACTGTGACCGGATACTCTCGAAAAAGGAATTTGTGATGATGCCCGGAACACGCTGGTTCGAGTTGTACTATCCCGGAAATTCACTGGAAAGTATTTATGAATTGCAATTTGAAGACAAGTACAACCAGAAAAACGCTATGTACGGAAAAACCAACAGGTACAGTAACAATTATGACCCAAGTACGCGCGCGGTTGAATTATTTGCCCGCAAATACGCTGTTGAGATTACCCGTGGCGAAGATGCTTCGATTACCAAATTGAGTGAAGACGATTACCTGATCTGGAAGTACGTGGGCCGTGCGCCTGATGGAAAAACAGAACGCACGGGATCCGATCAAAACGGTTGCAACTGGATCGTATATCGCCTGGCCGAAATCCACCTGATGAAAGCTGAAGCTTTATCGCAGCTAAACCGGTTCGGCGAAGCCCTGGCCATTATTAACTTCATTCGTGAACGGGCCAATGTGGTTCCCATCGTTGTGGGAAATTCAACAATTGCGTTTGAAGATGCTGTTATGGAAGAACGTGCCCTTGAACTGGCCTTTGAAGGAAAACGATGGTTCGACCTGCTCCGGATGGGTCGGCGCAATAATTACAGCCGTAAAGATAAGTTAGTGGAAACCATCATCAAGAATGTTCCATCCACCCAAAAACGAATCTTATCGGCTAAACTGTCTAATCCTCTTGGTTGGTATTTACCAATCTACAAAGGGGAAATTGAGCGAAACAAAAATCTGGTTCAAAATCCATATTATAAATTCTAAACCATGAAACGAATTTCAATTCTGTTAAGTTTGTTGGTTGTCCTGTCGCTGCAGTATTCGTGCAAAAAAACACCGGTCATTGCAGGGTTTGAGGACATGGAGCAATTTACGATATATGATTACCTCAAGCTGAATGAAAAGGACTTTTCAAGCTTCCTTTCCATTCTGAAAGCGGGAGAATTGGATAAAACCCTGAGCGCATATAATCCCAATGGCATCAATTATACCTTATTCGCTCCTGACAATAAGGCTGTTGATGCATTTCTTAAATCAGGGGGGCCATATTCTACCTTAGATGCACTCCTGAAAGATAAAGTTTTCGTTTCGGCGCTGGCCCGCTACCATGTAGTCAATATGGGTACCAGTACTTATGAATTTCCTTTCGGTACTTTTTCGGAACCAACCCTATCCGGCGATTTTCTGAACGTTAATTTTATTCTGGCAAAAGATACCACATACTATAAAATTAACAATCAGGCGCCAGTTAGTAAGGCCAACATCGAATTGTCGAACGGCTATATTCATGTAATAAGTACCATGTTGACTCCTATTACCCAGAATAGTTATGGCTGGTTGAAACAAAATCCTTCGTTTACGATATTAACACAGGCTATTGAAGCTACCGGATATAAAGCTATTATAGATAAAAACATGAAGGACGAAAAAGTAACATTACGTCCTTTTACCGTTCTGGCCGAACCCAATACCATCTACAAAAAACGAAATGTGAATAATTTTCAGGACCTGGCCAAACTCATCAGCCCTGACCGTACCGACTATACCAGTAGTACCAATCCGTTGAATTTGTTTGTAGGCTACCACATCCTTAACGAAAGCAGGTTCCTCGACGATCTTCAAGGCCGTTCAACCAATTACAATACCTTCGCCGATATTCCGCTTAACATCAACGGGCTGGGACTGGATATTGTAATCAATAAAGGCAAAGAGGTTTTTGATAAGATCATCAATAAAGGGGATACTACCATTATCAATTTTGTAGGGATTGATTACGACGCCAGTAATGTGATCACGCAGAGTGGCGCCATCCATTTTATTGATCAGATTCTTAAACCGCAAGAACCATCAAGGGCCATTGTTACCTATGAGTTCTGGGATGAACCTGCATTGGAGGAATACCGACGTAAAGGGGGAAGTTACCTCATTGAGAATGAAAATTTGATGTATAACGTCAAATGGACTGGAGCAAAACTATATTACGTCAAATCCTTCGATCAGTCAGAACGTGCTTGGAGTAAAGATTACCTGCAGATGGACGGGGATTTTACTATTTCCTATCAGATACCTAAAATCATAAAGGGTAAATATAATGTATTCCTGGGCGCTGACGGCTTTAGTTCAGCAAATGCACTGGTTGAACTTTATGTGGACGGAAACAAATTAGGTGGTTTGATTGACCTGACCAGAGGTGGAAGTTCAAACTGGCCATACGTACAGTATAGAGTTGGCAGTATAGACTTTAAAAAGTATGCAGCGCATACTATTACAATCAAATCCCTCATTCCAGGCCGGTTTAGGTGGGATTACATCAGATTCGAACCTTTATAAACTTATGACATAATGAGACTTAAAATTGGCATCATATTCACAGCATTCATCCTGTCGGTAATCGGTTGTACCAAAATCTGGGATGAACACTACAATAAGCAACCCGAAACAGTAAATATCAATGTTTGGGAGGCCATAAAGGGAAGAAGCGATCTGTCGCGTTTTGTAGAATTGATAGTAAAGAACAAATACGATACACTGTTCGAAAAAAACGATACCTATACACTTTTTATCCCTGATAACGCGGCTTTTGATAAGGTTATGAGCACGGTAAAAGTTGATACAACTATACTGAATTATCACATTTCCCCTCACTTTATACAGCCGGTTGATATTCAGGGCAAACGAAAATTGCAGACCCTGGCCGAGAAGTTTTCAACCTTTGAAAACCTGGGGTCCAAACCAACTTACGATGGAATTACTCTGAAGGAAGAAAGCCCCTTATACCTCAACGGGAAATTTTTTGTTATGGGCGAAGTTGCCATACCGCGTCCAAACTTATTTGAATACTTCCAGAAAAATTCAATTGAGCTAAAAAATTATATCAGGAAACAAGACTCCATCATCATTGACAAAGAGAGAAGTCGTCCGATTGGTTTTGATGCCAAGGGAAATACGGTTTACGATACCGTTTCGATAAAAGTTAATTTGTTCGAAATGCGGTTCTTCCCTGTTTCACGCGAATTCAGGGCCTGGACTGCAACTTTTGTATATCCGCAAAAGGAAACCCTTCAGACCGGACTTACCGCGATGGCCTTAAAACTTGGAGGAAACTATGATTCCTACGATGATATTCCGGTAAAATGGCAGGAAGATATTCTCATTCCTCATTTGCTCAAACATGGTACCTTCCTGAATATGCTGGAACCATCAGAATTTAAACCAGTCAGGATTAAGAAAAACAGGCAGGTATTTAACATGCTCAATATTCAGGGCGACAGCATTGTTGCCGATTATCGGCCAGATACAAAGTATTTGTGCAGTAACGGTGTAGTTTACGATTATACCAACTTCGTAATTCCTGACTCCCTGTTTTCCGGTACCGAAAAATTTGAAGGCGAATGGCTGGCCATACAAACCGGGGTTAATAAATATGCCTGGCGGAAAAATGTAAAAGTTACCAGTTCCTCGTTTTTTGATGTGGCTAAAAATTACATCAAAGGGGCCTCAAACGATACGATATTGCTTTCGAATTTTACGAAAGGGTACAAAGGAACATACAAGGTCGAGTTTAATGTTAAAAACATGTTTCCACGAAAATACCAGATGGTTATCAGTACCCACATGGATATCGGGGGTATCTATGATATTTATGTGAATAACCAATTAGTCAAAACATTCGACTGGTACGACTTTGTGAAGTCAAAAGGACTGATTAAGAGCGTAACCGGAAAGACTTTTATTCCAACCGGACGATACAATAGATTTGATTGCTGGGTTGAAAACATTACCGAATACGGAAGGCCAAGCATTCGTTTCGAATACAAAGGACCGGGAAGCGCCCCAAATAACGGGCTGGTGATTGATGCCATTGAATTCATTCCTGCGCCATTAAATTAAGAATTAACCAGCTAACTAAATGTGATTTACTGAGAAATAAAATTGATACAATGATTAATAATCCATTTACAATTGCAACCTGGAAAAGTGCTGCGCTGATTATTCCTGTGATTTTGCTTAGTTTTATGACTACGCATGCACAAAATACGAATGCGCAAGACTCAATTCCAGTTAAAGGAGTTATTGTTTCCGAAACAGATACTCCCTTGCCGAACATTACCATTAGTGTTGAAGGATCAAGGCAAATGCCAGTGGTTACAAACGAAGCGGGAGAGTTCACTATAAAATCAAATTCCGGCAATAATTGGTTAATCATTTCCCCGGTTAGTGATTATAAAACAAAAAGGGTATTCCTGAGCGACCGGAAGGAACTGAAGGTGTTTTTAACATCGAATGATTTGTCTTCAGGCGACGATCCTTTAAACATCCTTTCCCAGAAGA
Organism: Odoribacter sp.; assembly: GCA_013824715.1. GTDB lineage: Bacteria > Bacteroidota > Bacteroidia > Bacteroidales > Prolixibacteraceae > Aquipluma. The sequence continues at coordinate 75,541 of PNOH01000017.1, forward strand.
AAATCAAAAAGGACGTTGTGCCGGCTTATTTTGAAACAAAGACCTCCGGAAATTACAAGACATCCGCCTTCTCTTTAGATGAATATTTACAGGGTAAAGCTGCCGGAGTAAATATTGTCAGACGGAATGGTTCGCCCGGCTCAGGGGCCGTACTTTCTATTCGGGGTGTAAACTCCCTGATTGCGAATAATCAGCCATTATACGTTGTTGATGGTATTCCTATGGAAAATCCGGGACTGTTCACCTCGAATGTGGAAGGTTCTTCCTACGATCCTTTGATGGCGGTTAATATGCCCGATATTTCTACGGTGACTATCGTTAAAGATCCAACGGTTACTACCTCCTATGGTTCAAAGGCATCGAATGGCGTGGTTTTTATCGAAACTCTTGATCCCAGTTCTACTCAAACATCCATTGATGTTGATTTACGCTCAGGTTATTCATTAGCTCCTTCCAATTTTATCCCACAATTGAATGCCTTGCAGCATAAGAGTTTAGTCAATGAAGTCTTGTTTACTTCCGGATTGTTCGAAGAAGTAATCAGGGCAAAATATCCGAATTTGTTTCTCAGTAAAAATGATCCCAGATATATAGATTATCAGCACAATACCAATTGGCAAAATGAAATATTTGATGATGCCATGTTTACCAATATTAATTTGCGGGTTAAAGGTGGTGATGCTATTGCACGATACGGCTTATCGTTTGGATACACAAACAGTGAAGGGGTTATCAAAGCAACTGATTACGATAGTTATAACCTTCGTTTTGCCAGTCGCCTGAATATTTTTACCTGGTTAAGGATGAATGCCGGTGTGTCTTTGAATTACAACACATCGAACATGAAAGAATCAGCAAAAGTTCAGGAGACCAACCCTATTTTGGCAGCCCTGAATAAATCGCCTCTTTTGAACCCGTATCAGTACGATTTGGATGGGAACATGATTACTGCTTTGAGTGAAGTGGACGAATTGGGTGTGAGTAATCCTGTGGCTATTGTTAACCGGTACAAAGCAAATAATACCAATTACCACTTTATTTCAACGATGGGTTTTGAGGTTACCCTTAAAAAGGACCTCATGTTGAATACCAATTTTGGGTTGACCTATAATGCTATGAAAGAAATGGTTTTCATGCCTAATCATGGTATGGCACACTATTACAACAATGAAGCGCACAATGTAGCCAAAGCCACCAACAATTACCTTCTTTCGTTTTATAACAATACATATTTGTCGTATAAAAAGATTTTTAACAAAGTACACAGCCTTACATCGAACACGGGTCTCAACATTTTAACCAATAGGTTTCAGCTCGACTGGGGTTTAACCATGAATGCTCACGAAAATGATGAATATCAGTCGTTGCAGGATGGTACGAATAACCTTCGCCGGATTGGTGGGGCAAACAAATCATGGAACTGGGTTTCAATCTACGAAAACCTAAACTATGCTTATAAGGACAAATACCTGGTAACGGCAAGCGTTTCACTGGATGGTTCCTCCAAAGTTGGCGATGAGGCCATCCATACTATAAAAATTGGAGATAATCCTTTTGGGCTTTTTTATTCAGGAGGTATTGGCTGGCGTTTATCGAGCGAGCCTTTCCTGAACGATCTGGGCTGGCTGGACGAATTGAAACTTAGGGCTACTTATGGGAAATCCGGAAATGACGACATCGGCGAATCCAATGCGTCAGATTATTACCAGTCTGTACGGTTCCGCGAAACAGTTGGACTCTATCCGGCAGTTATTGCCAATAAAGAATTGAGTTACGAAACTGTTTCACAGATGAATGCCGGTGTTGATTTAGCTTTGTGGGGAAGCCGTTTCCGTGCTACCATTGATGTTTTTAATTCGACCACCAGCGATATGTTGATTTTAACTCCATTAAAATCATACATGGGTTATAGCTTCCGGCCCGAAAATGCCGGAGAAATGAAAAATAAAGGAATAGAATTAAGCGCCTTTTACCGCATAGTTGATGGAAAATCATTTAAATGGGATTTGCAGGCTAATGTCACTAAAGTTTCAAACGAAATTTCGGCATTAATGGGCGATATGTTAATTACCGAAATTACTGGTGGGGAAGTTGTAAATAAAGTTGGCTCTGCCGCTAACAGTTTTTATGGATTCCTTTTTGATGGAGTTTACTCATCCACAACTGAGGCTCAAAAAGCAAATCTGGTGAATGCCAAATCAATCATGTATAAAGCCGGGGATGCCCGTTTTGTTGATTTGTCAGGCCCACTTGGAAAACCTGACGGAATGATCAACCAATATGATAAAACGACCATTGGTTCATCCATGCCCGAATTATTTGGAGGTATCCAGAATACATTTACCTACAAACGCTGGAGTTTGGATTCCTATATCAATATCGTAACTGGTAATGAAATATTCAACTATGTGAGGTACAAAAATGAGGCGATGACCGGCCTTGAAAACCAGAGCGCCAACGTGTTAAACAGGTGGCAGTACGACGGCCAAAAAACCGATGTTCCTCGCGCACTTTGGAACGATCCGGTTGGAAATTCAGCCTTTTCTTCGCGTTGGATTGAAGATGGATCATACCTGAGAGTTCAGAACATTTCCTTAAGTTACCGCATACCAACCAAGTGGCTGCAATTCAGGAATGCAGAGTTTTATATCTCGGCCAATAATGTGCTTACCCTTTCGAAATATTTGGGTTACGATCCTGAATTTGCGACATCATACTCACATGCAGAACAAGGAGTTGACTATGGACAAACACCTCAGGCAAGGCAATTTGTTCTGGGAATTAAACTTGGATTATAAAATAATATAGAATTACTAACCATGCTAAGAAATCTGAAATATTCCGTCATTATCATTACCGTTTTGTCATCGATGGTATTTCTTCCTTCATGTAGTGATTTTCTCAATCCTGATCAGGATTTGAATGTTACTCAGGAACAACTTTACGATGACTGGTATGAATATCGTTCAGTAGCGATGGGATTATATGGCCTGCAACAGAAATTGGCCGAACAACTTGTTGTTTTGGGCGAACTGCGTGGCGACTTGCTGACCGTTACCCAGAATGCCGATGCTGATTTGATTGAAATTAACAACTTTCAGCCCTCAAAGAATAACAAGTATGCCGATCCGACCAACTTTTATAAGCTCATCTCTGCCAGTAACAGTTTTATCAGGGTCATGAAGGAAAAGCATCCTGAAGTTTTGGATAAAAAGGTTGCAGTTACCAACTACGATAAACTTTATGGCGAAGCGCTATGTATGCGAGCCTGGGCTTATTTTAATGCAGTCAGGATTTACGGAAAAGTTCCGGTAATCCATGAATCACTGACTTCGGTTGCCGAAATTGAGGAATATCTCAAATCATCATCTACTTACGTTGATAAAGTCAATGTAGTTTTTGGAACTGATGGTTTCCGTAATGATACGACCTACAACAAAAAGATTACCCTGGAGAAGCAGTTTTATGATCTCGATATGGTAATCCGTGTTTTTAGCAAGCAGTTAATTGACGAAGTAAAAGCTGTCGGGGTGAACCATTACATCGATAATAACGATAAATCGTGGGAAGTCTCCGTTTGGAATACTTTTGCCTGGAATGCGCTGCTTGGTCAAATGTTCCTGACTCAGGGAGATTACACAAAGGCTGCCAAACACTTTAATGCTGTTGCTTTTACTACTTCCGATAATTACCGCTATCAGCTCGATCGAAGTTTTTCGAATGGTCAATGGCGAAATATTTTTGATGGCATTGATGGACGTGAGCATATCTTTACACTCTGGTTTAATAAAGCCAGCCAGCAACAGAACGATTTTCAACGCTTATTTGAGCCATTTGAGCCACATGATTACATGCTCAAACCTACCAAAGCCGCCATACATCTTTGGGAAACTACCTGGCGCGGATATAGTCTGAACCTTAATCAGGCCAAACCTGAGCTTACCAAACTGAACCCATTTCAAAAAGGAATCCCCAGCGATTTTTACAGGGGTTTTGGATCGTCGTACCTGTATGTGCAAAATGGAGGTGCTCTTCCTCAAAGTAACTACTTCATGATGTTGTCTTTTAAAATGGATAACGATGTGCGCAGTTATACCTCTTTAATGGAAGGTGTTGATACGATCGTTTTTAAATATTCGATCAATAAAGAAAGATACGATCAGGATGCGAATTTTATCGTTTACCGCGCCGGTGGCATTCAGCTTTATCTTGCTGAGATTTATACCTGGTGGGCTTATGACCAGAATGGACTGATTAAAACATTTACCACAAACGCAATTAATATTGTGAATGATGGCAGTAATTACGACATCCAGGCCGACCGCAGGCAATTAGGGATTCGCGGACGTGTAGGATTTACAGGCGAATATGGGGGCATACAAGTTGGGAATATTAATTACATCCACAATCCTTTCACCAACGAGGTTATTGGATATACCAACCTTACCGGAAATTTACCTGCCAAACAGTTGTACCTTGAAGAGCTGATTCTTGACGAACGCGCCCGTGAATTGGCTTTTGAAGGTGAACGTTTTTATGATTTGATCCGCGTGGCCAAACGCAGAAACGACCCGTCGTTCCTGGCTAAAAAGGTTTCAGCTAAATATTCGGGAAGCATGAAACAAACTATCTATAACAAATTACTCAATGAAAAGAACTGGTACATCAATATCTTTGACTAATCAGGTTTTAAATGGATAAACTGAATTGGTAATCTGATCGTATTCGGGTTACCAATTTCTTTTTTTTTGTTATAATAGCTCTGAGTTCGATATAAAATTGAATAGATAACAATTGAAAAACAACAAGTTAATAAGGTTTTTTGGACTTGTGGATAGAATTTTTACTAAGGTTTGGTTTGAAAAATAAGGTTTTAAAACCTTATCATGCACTTTTGAACCTTAGTAGAGATTCATTAACCCAAGACAACAACCTTATTACCTTATTTACACAGTGTTACCATTTATCCTATATCGAAGGTTAATAGTCCTGATTTCAAAAACTTACTTATGAAGAACATACTGAAACCAGCAATTTTTCTATTCTTCTTTTCAACCTTTTCTGTACTATCAGCTCAACTACTTTTTACCAAAGGAGTAAACTTAACGGGTTGGTTTTCTTCTGGAAGTGCCCGGTCCATTCCGTTTACCAAGTTTACCAAAAAAGATTTTCAGGACATAAAAAGCCTGGGCTGCCATTCAGGCCAAAGTTGTTGACTCCATCAGGGTATATGACAGCAAACATACGATTGTTGTAACCGGCGCCGATTGGGGTGGTATTTACGGATTAACACAATTGAAGAAACTGAAAGACACCAACCTGATTTATTCGTTTCATTTTTACGACCCGTTTTTATTTACCCATCAGGGAGCGAGTTGGGCAAGCCCATCGCTCATCGATTTAAAGAATGTCCCTTTTCCTTACGACGCAACCCGAATGCCGGCTTGTCCGGTTTCCCTGAAGGGAACCTGGGTTGAGGGTAGCCTGAGTACATCGTACAAGACCGATGGAACAATCACTAAATTGAAAAGTACGATTGATGGGGTGGTCAATTATGCAACTGCAAATGGGGTGAAAATATTCTGCGGCGAATTTGGTGTGTATAATTTGAATAATAATGAGGGCTGACTCTGTCCCATTCGATATTTATACCGATTTCCCCGGCGAAGGTGTTATTCAGGGTGGCGCTCCCGGAACTGGAATTGCTGATATTTTCTCGACTTCGGCCTATCAGGGTAATTTTGGAATTTATATGACCGATCTGCTCCAGTACAATGCCCTCGATTTTGATTTTAAATTCAATAAGGATTTATCGAAACTCGTTGCAGCCAATTATACCATCGATTTCTGGATGAAAGCCGATTCTCCGGGCTCAAGCGTAGTTCTGCGTTTTCTCGATACCAAAACCACTGATGCCAAAGATCATCCCTGGCGGAAAGATTATACCATAAACACCTCAGTTGCAGCTTTCGATGGAAACTGGCACCATGTTCAGATCCCACTCAAGAACTTCCGCGATCCCGGTTCCTGGGACGGAAGCTGGTTTAACCCGACCAATTCGTTCGATTGGAAAGCCGTTGACCGGTTTCAGATTGTTTCTGAAAACATGGCCCTCACCGGCAAGAAATTCTGGTTCGATAACCTCCGGATATGAACGGAAGAAAGGTTTCAGTTTTGGCTGATGAGAACCAAACTCAAGGTCAACACCAAATTCAATGGTCTTCGAAGCAGAAAGGGTTTTTAAAACCAGTGGAAGGTATCTATATTTGTAAAATCACTACTTCAGGAAAAACAGAGGTTGTGAAATTGCTTGTGCAAAACAAATAATTCATTTTAAATAGAAATTATTCAGGATTAAAGGAGAAAATAGGAAGTTTGACTGACAATAATCCCGACTGTTTTAAGTTTATTTGATGTCGGAATCTACCCGAAATAAATTACAGCGAATGAGTGAAAATTTACTTTCAATTATTATCCCTGCCTACAACGAGGAAAAAACTATTTTTTCGATTCTCTCCAAAGTTTCAGAAGTTGAATTAATCGGAAACATCCTAAAAGAAATCATTGTGGTTAATGATTGCTCCAAAGACCAGACCGTTGCTGCGGTTGAGCAGTTTCAGTCTTCAAATCCGGATATAAGGATTCGCTTGATTCATCAGCCCGTGAACATGGGGAAGGGTGCGGCAATCCATCGTGGAATTGCGGAAGCAACGGGTGAATATCTGATTATTCAGGATGCCGACCTGGAATATGATCCCCGCGAATACAACAATTTGCTTAAGCCTGTTCTGGAAGGATTTGCCGATGTTGTTTTCGGATCACGTTTTTCAGGAGGAAATCCGCACCGCATCTTGTTTTTCTGGCATTCACTTGGTAACAAGATGCTCACCTTTTTCTCCAACATGTTCTCGAACCTGAACCTGACTGACATGGAAACCTGTTATAAACTGTTCAGAACCGATATTATTAAATCGATTCATTTGAAGGAAAAAAGGTTCGGTTTTGAGCCGGAAGTTACTGCCAAAGTTGCCAGAATACCTGATGTCAGGATTTATGAAGTGGGCGTTTCCTATTATGGCCGAACGTATGCCGAAGGGAAAAAAATTAACTGGAAAGACGGGATGCGTGCTTTATATGTCGTGTTGAAATACAACTTGTGGTCAAAAAAATAACGAATTTTTTGCAAAAATGATATGGCGAGATTTAGCGAGAAGAAAATCGTTGCGGGTAGTTTAATTACTCTGGGAGTTCTGTTTTCAATAATCGCTGCTTTTACAGATTGTTCTGCCGGAGGTGCTGATAATTACGCTCATTACAATATAGCCCGCTGGGCTTTTCACTACCCTAACCTATTTCTTGATCATTGGGGGAAACCACTTTTTACGATTTTAATTGCTCCATTTACGCAAATCGGATTTTTTGGCGCACGGCTTTTTAATATACTGGCCGGTTTGACCACAGCCTGGATTTGTTATCTTTTGGCTTCGGGGTGGAAACTCTCAAAAGCATGGTTAGCGCCAGTTTTTGTCATTTTTGTTCCCATCTATTTTATTCTAATGTTTTCCGGAATGACTGAAATTTTATTCAGTCTGGTTTTGATGCTGGCCATCTTTCTGTTTTTCTACGACCGCTTTGTTCTATCGGCAGTAGTTATTTCGTTTATCTTTCTTGCCCGTTCAGAAGGAGCAATATTCCTTCCTATTTTTTTGACAGCCCTTCTTTTTAAAAGAAAATACGTTGCTGTCCCATTTTTGTTAACCGGATTCTTGTTGTTCAGCTTAATTGGGCAATTGTATTATTACCATAATTTCTGGTGGTTGATAACCAAATTACCCTATGTTGGTGGGATTGGTGCCAATTATGGTCGGGGTTCTTGGTATCATTTTCTGGAAAAAGCTCCTGATTATATAGGAATCCTGATATTCTTATTTCTCATTTTAGGAATGTTTGTTTGGCTGAAAAAATGGTTTTCATCCGGGTTAAAGTTGCGATCAGAAATATTTACCCGTTTACTGATCGTGGCAGGCTGTTTCTGGGGATATTTGGCCGCCCACTCTTATATATGGTGGGTGGGCGAAATGTCGCTGGGATTGACACGCGTAATGGCCGGAGTTACCCCTGTTGCCGGATTGATTGCACTGGTAGGCTGGTCGGAGATGGATAAAACCATCAAATCTAAAATAGGAAAAGCGATATTTCTTGGCTTAACAATTTTGTTTATTGTTTTGCCCGGTGTATTAAAGTATAAATCAGAATTTAAAGCAGATACGCGGGAAGTGGTGATGGATGAAGTAGTAAAATGGCTTCGCGAATCAAGAAATTTTGATCATCGTTTTGTTGCTCACGATCCATATTTTGCTTTTTCTTCAAAAGTAGATGCCTGGGATTCCCGTCGTATTCAGTACGGTTTTGCTGACTTTACTAAACCTGAACTCAATATTGCTGACAGTACTTTGTTAATATGGGACGCTCATTTTTCTCAAAACGAAGGACATATTCCGCAAAAAGAAATTCTGGATAATCCGAAGTTTGAACTCGTAGCTTATTTTGAGCCAAAAGTACCTTTAAAAGTTTTGGGTGGTCACGATTATTGCGTTTTGGTATTTCGGAAAATGGAAAACCTGAATGTGGATAATAATCAGTTGATGATCAAATTAAAAGATGAGCAATTAAAAGGAAATCTGGTTTATTCAGAATTTTTTGATTTTGAACATGCTGAACCCGGTAAAGTGCCTGATCAATTTGTAGTTCAGGAGAGTGATACTTTTAGCAACAAATGTTATGTTTTAGGAAAAGACAGTGAATTTAGTCCGTCGGTTCTGTTGACCGATAGCCAGTTAAAGATATCCAACGAAGTAAGTGTCGGTGTCGAATTTGATTTTTTGGCGGAAGATCAATTGGGCAATAATGAAGTTTTGATGGTTTTTTCGGTGGAGAAGGAGGATAAACCCTATTTTTATCAGGGACAAGATGTTCTTGCTGTTGATTCTGCAAAATGGAATCATGCGCGCTATCATTTTTATATGCCTGAAGAGGTGAAAAAAGATACAAAAGTCAAACTTTATATTTGGGATATTCAAAAGAAAAACCTGAAGATTGATAATTTTAGAGTTCAGGCGTATTCAAAGTAAATGTGATTGAAATCTTATGCAGAAAACCGGATCTATAGTAAAGTCATGGAAGAGTTTATTCGTGTGGATTTTATTCACATTAATAGTGGCTTGGCAGATTAATAAACGTCATCAAGAAACCGGAACTTTTAACTGGACGACCCCAATGTGGGCCGATCAGGCTGGCTATTATGTATATCTTCCGAGCTTATTTATTTATGATTTTGATGCCAAACGTTTTCCTGAAAAGATTGAAGAAAAAACCGGATACGGATTCTCGTTCGATCTTGAAAAGAATAAGGTCGTAACCCGTTATACATGTGGAATAGCAATCCTTCAGGCTCCATTTTTTTTAATTATTCATGGTGTAGCGGGCATCTTGGATCAGCCACAGGATGGTTTCTCCGGAATATATCACAAGGTTCCCGATCTGTCCGCATTATTTTATTGCATTCTTGGACTTTACTTTCTTCGTAAATTTTTGATGTTTTATTATCGCCAGCGCACAGTGTGGCTCACTGTTCTTACACTTTTTTCAGGTACCAATCTGTATTATTATGCGGTGGAAAGTACCGGAATGTCTCATGTTTATTCGTTTGCATTATTTGCGTTTATTGCCTGGCTTAGCAAAATGATTATTTCAGGAGAACTTAAACGACCGGGAATTTATTTTATTGGCTGGAGTTTTCTGTTTGCGCTGATTGTACTAATCAGGCCAACTAATGTTTTGTTATTTCCATTTTTGTTCTGCCTCGATTGTAATACGCGAGATGAATTTTGGCTACGGATAAAGCGGTTTTTAACCTTCAGGGTATTACTGGTTTTGTCCGGTTCTTTCCTGTTTGTATTTTTACCGCAGTTTTTATACTGGAAATATGCTTCAGGAAACTACATCAACGATTCGTATGAAGGTTTTGGCTTTTCGAACTGGAAATCGCCAAAAATTCTGGAACTGTGGTTTTCTCCAAACAATGGATTATTTCTGTATAGCCCATTGTACCTGGCAGCCATTGCAGGTTTGTTTTTAATGATCAGGCGCAAGCTAATTAACGGATGGGTAATCTTAATCACATTTCTGGTGGCTACTTATGTTTATGCATCCTGGTTCGTATTTTCTTTTGGTTGCAGTTTTGGAAGTCGGAACTTTGTGGAATATACAGTTCTGTTCTCTCTTCCACTGGGCTATTTGTTTACAAAAATTCCTGAATTCAGCATAGTTAAAAGATATCTGGTTATCGCACTATTGGTTGTTGTTACTCTTTTTAACCTCAGACTGGTTAATTCTTATCCCCGTTGTTTTGAGGGAAACGATTGGGATTTCCAACTATATCGGTCTTTTATTTGGAAATTAGAAAAATATCATCGATCAGTAGATTTAAAAGGTTCTGAAAAGATGTTGCCTGAAAATGAGTATTCGAAAACAATCTATTTGCCAGTCAAAGATATTCCTCAAATCGAATATAAGAAAGCTGTGGTCAAGACAAGGGTTAAGTTAGAGATTCTGAATTCTGAGGCTTCACTGGTTCTTTCTGTCGATACTCCTGATTCAACAATTTACTGGAATGCGTTTAAGTTAAAAGACCAAGTGCCAGATAATCTTCTCCATAAGAATAAAACTGTTGTTGGTGAATTCTGGTTGCCGGTACCGCTTCCGTTTAATTCAACTATTGCGGCCTATATCTGGAATAAGAACAAAGAAACATTGACTTTAAGTAAATTGGAACTATCGTTGGAGTAGAATTGTTTATTCCCTTGGAATATGGTTTATTTAAAGGATTATATTAAAATGAAATGGATAAAATACAAGTAAAAGATAGTGGTCCAGAAACCCTTGAGGTTATTTCTGTAGCGGATAACTTTAATCGGTGGATGTTCCAGACCATTAAGCCTCATTGCACAGGAAACATTCTTGAGGTGGGTAGCGGAATTGGTAATATTTCTCAATTCTTTTTGGCCGATAACCTGGAAATTTCGTTGAGCGATTTGAGTACCGATTATTTCAAAATACTTGAAAGTAAATTTGGTAGTTTCCCCAATTTGAAAGGTCTCTTTACCCTCGATTTTGCAGAAAAAGAACTGGAACAAAAGTATCCGCATTTGATAGGAAAGTTTGATACTGTATTTGCGCTGAATGTGTTGGAGCATGTTCCTGATCACGAACAATCCATCAGAAACTGTTATAAGTTGCTAAAGCCCGGAGGAAAATTGGTGATCCTGGTTCCAGCCTTTCAATCGTTATTTAATCAATTTGATGTGGCTTTGGAGCATCAACGACGCTATACACCAAAAACACTTAAAAAAGTGATGTCGGTTCCGGGGTTTAATATAATTCATTGTCGGTATTTCAATTCTATAGGAATTTTAGGTTGGTTTGTTTCTGGCAAACTTATGGGTAAAAATGCTATCCCCGGCGGACAAATGAAGCTTTACGATCAGTTGGTTCCGTTATGGAAAGTGGTAGATTGGTTCTTAAAACCTTTGCTTGGTTTGTCGGTAATTTGCGTAGCACAAAAAATGTAATATGTTTTTGAATAAGTATTTCTCAAAGCTTGTTATTGGGTTTTTGCTTATTGCCTGCATGTGGTATGGCAAAAACATTGATTCCTGGGGAAGAAACCGTATTATCGATAACGATGTGGTTTCCTATTATGCCTACCTGCCTGCCGGATTGATCTTTCACGACCTGAGCTTTTCTTTTATGAAAGAACTTCCCGCTGATTTTGATGGAAAGATATGGTTGGGGACAGCTCCAAACGGTAAGCCCATCTTGCGGATGACCATGGGATTGGCCATTTTATGGATGCCATTTTTTGTCATTGCTCATTTATATGCGAAAGTAATGGGCATTTCAGCGTTTGGTTATTCGTGGCCATACAGTTTGTCTATTTTTGTTGCTGCCATTTTTTATTTATTTCTTGGACTAGTCTTTCTTCGGAAAATTCTGCTCAGGTATTTTTCTGATATTGTAACCGGGATCACTTTATTGCTGATTGTATTAGCAACCAATCTGATGTATTACGTGATTTCGGAACCGGGTATGTCGCATGTATTCAGTTTCGCATTAATTACGGTGTTTTTACACTTTACCATGAAGTGGATTGAGAAGCCGGAAATTTCTTCAACTTTAGTATTGGGAAGCTTGGCCGGGCTAATCGTATTGATTAGACCTGTTAATGGACTCGTGCTGGCATTTCCAGTATTAGTTGCCATATCATCAGTTGTAGACTTCAAACAACGCTTGTTTGCCCGGTGGAAGCTTATTTTGTTGGCAGGAGTTGCAGCTTTTTTGATGGTATTGCCACAAATGATCTACTGGAAAGTTCAGACTGGCCATTTTGTTTTTAATTCTTATATGGATTCGGGACGGTTCTATTTTGCAAATCCCCATCTTATCGACGGTTTGTTTGGTTTCCGAAAAGGGTGGCTCATTTATACCCCAATTATGCTGTTTCCAATTGTGGGTTTGCTTTTTCTAAAGAGATATGCAAAAGATGTGCTACTGTCAACTACTGTTTTTGTGGGCTTATTTCTTTTTGTTGTTTTTAGTTGGTGGTGCTGGTGGTATGGCGGAAGTTATGGTGCCCGCCCAATGATTGATACTTATGGCATTCTCTCGATTCCATTGGCGACTTTTTTATCGGTAATTCTTAAATCAACTTGGTGGAAAAAGGGAGTTGTTGGCTTGCTGCTTTTGTTTTTTGTTTATCTGAATCAGTTTCAGATGTCGCAGTACCGAACTTCGTTGCTTCATTGGGACAGCATGACACCGAAAGCTTACCGTGCAATTTTCCTGAAAAAGAACTGGCCTGATGGGTATGATAAAATGATCAAAGTTCCGGATTACGAAAAAGCGCTCAAAGGTGAAAAAGAATAAGCCGTAACGACATCTATAGAGTTTTGGTCATTGTGTTGAGATACTGTCAGCTTTTGCATTAAAGTTAAGCCGGTAGATCGTTTCTTTGGTTTTTTCATTCTGAAACAGCAATTCCGGCGTAACTTTTATTGAATCAGGAACAAAAGTTAACCTTTCGATTGTTTTTTTATAAAGCTCTGGATTATCGTTTTCAAGATAAACGAAAACCGGTTTTTTGCTGTCGTTAATCTTCGTCATATTTAATTCAGTTCCCCAAAATCTAAACGTATTGTCCCAGGTGAAAAAGAGATAAGAGTCAGGATAAAGTTTTGCCAATGTTTCAGTATAATACTTTTGATGGCCACCTGACCAGGCATAACTAATCATTAACGCATATTCCTTGAATGGGCTTCCGTAATTTTGAGTGGTAATAATCTTGATACTATTGGGGTTCATTGCCGCAACAAAGTTTCGCGTTTCTTGCCGCTGTGCCATATCGGTACTCATTGTTTCAGCTTTCAGTTTTATCCAGGGTTGCTGATGGACGAAAAATGCAATGAGGAAGATAAGCAAGGCCATAGAAACGAGGATTTGAAATTTGCCTTTTAACATTCTTTTTGCCATTTCTGCAATCAAAAAAACAAGTACCGGAAACAACAATAAAGAAGGGATGTAATAGCGGTGCTCAAAATGTTTACCAACCATTATGGTTTGAAGTAATATGGTTGTTATTACTGATGCGGCAACCAGCAATAATTTAGAATCAGCTTCTTTTCTGCGGAATAAAAAATATCCCAAAGCAGTACCCAAAGTAAGGAAAGTCGTAATCAGAAACCATTTTTCGTAACCCCATAGAAATTTAAGATTGGCCCCAAATTCTGTCCAGTTAATAAAATTGGCTTCGCCACCACCATACTGCCCGCTGTGTATGAACAGGGACTTAATCCAGCCGGTAAATACGCCAAGCCGGAGGGTTACCGGAATTGCAAAAAGGAGGAAAAACAAAATAGATAAACCTGCGAACAGCGCTTTCCTTTTCCAATTCCGGATAATGATCAACGGGATAAACCATAGTGGGAGATATGTGAGCTTTACGGATAATCCGATTGCCGAAATGGCCGCAAGAACAATAATTTGCATGTTGTCCTCCACCTTTTTCCCGGAGTAAATAATTTCGATCAGAAAAATTTCAAGTAAAATAACCGGCAAGGGCATTAGTAATTCAGGCACAATCCGTCCAATGATATCGTACCAGATTACAGCAAGAAAGGGTGTTGTTTGTATTAAAAGTCCGTAAAAAACAGAACCGGTTGATTTGTAAATACGTCTTCCGGCATAAAACAATAAAGCCGTTATTAGACCGGTAATTACTGAATTGGAGACGGCCATATACAGATCAGAATTTTTCAGTACATCTTCCAGATAGGAGCCATTTCCGGGCCTTAACAGATAAACAAGCCTGTAGGTCAATCCCATCAGGTATTGAAGAGGAGTTCCCGGATTATCAACGTGGAGAACATTGATGTGCCCTTCGGAAATGCCCAAACCGGTTATGAAATAAATATAATCCGGATCAAGAGAGCGCAATGACAGGTCTCCGAGAATATAACGGAAATAACTTCCAATAATAAAATAAAGTGCAGGAATGATGAACAGGAAAAGTTGAATTTTTTCCTGTACGATATGTTTAATTGTTTGCATAAATTCGGTATTTTTTAATACCCCACTTGTGAAGCCGGAATTGAATCGAAGTTTTCAGAACTCCCATTCCATAAATCGAACTGTTCTTAATATTAATGCTCGACGCATCGTTGAAATATTTGGTAGGGCAGGTAATTTCGGCTATTTCATAACCTGCAAACCATATCTGAGCAAGCATTTGGTTGTCGAACACAAAATTGTCGGAGTTGGCGTTGTAGTTCACTTTTTCAAGCACTTCGCGCGAAAAGGCCCGGTAACCGGTATGATATTCCGAAAGTTTGGCATTCATTAATATATTCTGAAACAAGGTCAGTAAACGGTTGGCCACATATTTATACCAGGGCATTCCTCCTGCCAGGGCGCCTTTCCCCAGAATCCGGGAACCAAGTACCACCTGATATACATCGTTCGCAATTAAATGGGTCATTGATGGAATTAATTTTGGCGTATATTGGTAATCGGGATGAAGCATGATTACGATATCGGCATTCAATTCGAGCGCTTTGTTATAGCAGGTTTTTTGATTTCCACCGTAGCCTTTATTTTTTTCGTGGCTGATAATGTGATGAATTCCAAGTCTGTGGGCTTCTTTAATTGTTTCGTCCTTGCTTTTGTCGTCAACAAGGATCACTTCGTCAACGATCGAAAAGTCAATTTCGTTGTATGTGATCTCAAGGGTTTTGGCAGCATTGTAGGCGGGAAGAACTACGACTACTTTCTTTTTGTTTAACATTTATGTATGTTTGTGGAATAGTTGCCCAAAAATAGTCATTCATGATAAATACAAAGTATCTTAATTCTGTTTTTTCTCGTACTTCTGATTTATTTTTTATAATCTTCCTGTTAATTCTTGCCTGCGTTTACGATTTTAACCACATACTTTTTCTCGAACCGCAAAGTGTTCACATGTGGCGACAGTCTGATTGCCTGTCGTTTGCCTTAAATTACTGCATGGAACACCGAGGCTTTTTCGAGCCGGCGATTAATTACATTGGTGTAAAAGGAAATGGCCAAACGATTAGCGATTTTCCATTGATTTATTTTATTGTTGGGAAAATATGGCAGTTTACCGGTCAACACGAGGTTATTTTCAGGGGAACTGTGTTGCTTATCTTTTTTACCGGCTTGTTTTTTCTCTACCGTACCCTGATCAAACTCCTCGAAGACCGGATTTGGGCCATGTTAATACCAATCATGATGTTTACATCGCCGGTACTGACTTATTACAGCAGCAGTTTCCTGATGGAAATACCAGCTCTATCCATTGTACTTATCGGATGGTATTTTTTCTTCAGGTTTTATCGAACAGGTCAAAATAAATGGCTATGGGTTACCATGATCATCTTTACTTTTGCCGGACTTTTAAAAGTATCGGCATTACTCAGTTATTTTGCATTACTTGGTTTGTTCGTTTTTGAATGGCTGCATCTTTTTACATTTCGTAAAGATCGTCCGGTTTTTCCTGAACAACGGAAAGCGATTTTGCCTTTCCTGACCGTCGTTGCTGTAATTTCGGCCTGGTTTGTTTTTGTAACAACATACAATAATGCACATAACCGCGATTTCTTTTTAGTTGGCATCCTTCCGATTTGGGAAATGACTACTGCTGAAATTCAGTTTAAGCTGCACGAAATTGCCACGCATTGGATATTCCATAATTTCCCCGGATATTTTCAATTGCTGATTGTTCTTTTTTGGGTAGCCATGCTTGTCTTACCAAAAAGGAATAACAGGGTCTTCTATTATTTGAATATTGTTTTGGCCATAGGCGTGGTGATGTATTTGCTTTTGTTTTTTCAGGTTGTTGCCGGACACGATTATTACTGGATAAACCTGTACATTTTATTGCTGATGACTACAGTTTCTTTTGGGTATTTCCTGAAAACCAATCTTCCGCTGGTGTTTAAATGGGGAAAGATCGTTTTTGCAGCGCTGTTGATATTTAATGTGGTTTATACAAAAAACAAGATTGATGAAAGATATCATGGAGCATACATGGACTATTATAATCTTTACATGAAGGATTTCAGTTCAATGAAGGAGTATAACCGGAAATTGGGAATCGGGCGCGATGATCTGGTAATAAGCATTCCTGACGGTACCATTAATGCAAGTTTATATTTAATGGATCAGAAAGGGTGGTCAACATACGGTACAAGTTATGAAAATGAAGACTTTTACCGGAAAAATATTGCAAGAGGCGCCAAATACTTGTTTGTATCCGATACTACTTTGCTTAAAGCAGCATATCTGAGCCCGTTTGTAAAGCATCAAATCGGAGTATATAAGTCTGTAGCCGTATTTGATCTGAAAGGTGTTGAATAATTTTGTAACAGGTTTTTTTGTTGCTTTTGATGTTGGCAATCGCCAATAAACATCTATAATTTAAGAGGTCTATGTTTGAAAACTATCCAAAAATAAGAACTGAACTGCCTTTGGAGTTTCAGGAAATCTATTCTGAACATTACAAAAAAAACAGGGAAGGCGAAACGTCTGCCTCATCGGTGGCGCAAAAAATGGAAGCATGGATGCACAAAAAGGTAGCAGAAGATGTTCTGGTTGATTTTAATAAATCGACTTTGGAGATTGGTGCAGGAACCTTAAACCAGTTAAAGTACGAACAGACTAAACCCTATGATATTATTGAGCCTTTTACTGAACTTTATCTAAATTCCAGATTTAAAGACCGGATCAATAAAGTATTCAAGGATATTGATGAAGTGGATGAGTTTAAAAAATATGACCGGATCACTTCCATTGCAACCTTTGAGCATATCACCGATTTGCCAAAAGTGGTAGCTAAAACCTGTATTCATTTGAATGATCCGGGTACCTTGCGCGTTTCAATCCCTAATGAAGGGACTTTTCTCTGGAAACTGGGCTATAAACTTACCACAGGTATTGAGTTCAAAATCAAGTATGGATTGGATTACAGTATTTTAATGAATTATGAACATGTAAATACCGCTGATGAAATTGAAAAGGTACTGAGTTATTTTTATCATCATGTAAAATGTTCCTGTTTTGGGTTGAATAAGCGAATTGCTTTTTATCGGTTTTACGAATGCTCAAAACCTAAAATAGCATTGGCAAAGGAGTATTTAAGTACTCTGACCAGTCTGTAAATAAAAAAAACGGATCAAATGATATTATTGTGGGGAAGTAGGGAAATCTTTAATAAAAGCGACTCTAAAAAAAACTGAATAGTTGCCCGATATGTGAAGAATATGGCTCATAAATGTACAC